>JANWWJ010000004.1 GCA_025056305.1 Chitinophagales bacterium
GCTTTGGGCAATTTGAATTGCTGCAGGTCCACAATAAAAATCATCTGGTCGGGCAAGCCCAGGTGTTCAGCTTTTCCATAACGATTTTCAATAACGATTGTGCCCTGGCTGCGAGTGGTCAGTTGGCTCTTAACAGGCAAAAGGTTTTCGTTGAGCCAGATGCGTGCCAGCATCAGCTCACCGGTGTCTGCAACCGGAATGAGCTGCAGTTGCTGGAGCCGGTTATGGCCTTCATTGGTAGGTGGCAGCAACAAGGCGGTAAACCGAGTTGTGTCAGCTAATGTTTCCCATGAAAAGCCGGAAGGTAATCGGGGCAAGATGGCAATGCCGGAAGATTTCAGGCTCAGTCGTCCCGGTCGCTTGTACACGAGCTTTGCCTGGACCGGACTAATCTGTACCGAAGGAATTTCTGTAGTTACAACCACATCAGCACGCAGGGTTTTGATGCCGGCATAACGCTGGGCTAAGGCTTGCACCAGCTGCCCGCTCGATTGCGCCTGCACCGCGCCCGTTGCCAACAGCAAATAAACCCAGACACCAACTCGTTTCATCTACGTCAAAATATCCTTTCGCGAAAAAAGGTAGGTAGCTAAAGCAATAAAGACAGCGATGTGCCCTAACAATACGGCAACAGAGATAACTATCCGCTTAAACTCTAATTCCGGATAGAAAAGCTCTCGCCATACGGCCATATGGGTGGTAAACAAAACCGGACTGATGCGCTGAAAGAGCGGAAATTCCATGGTACCAATAATGGTAAACAAGACGACCACTGATATAGTGGCAACTATCGGACCGACAGAGTTTTCTGCCATCACCGAAAACCAAAGGGCCAATGCGCTTACCGTCGTCAGAGCCAGCGTTGCCAGCACTAACGCTAACGCGAAACGCCACCACAAATCATGTGCAGGCAGAATGATGAGACGGTCGGTGCTGAGCACCAATAAGTCGCCGCTACCCATGAGCAGCCAGCCGCCACCCCAGGCAACGATACCCAGCCACCCTACCAATGCAGCGCTGTAACAGGCGGCAGCGATGAACTTGCTGTGCACTATGGCTCGGCGCGAGGGAGGTCGTGTGGCTAAAAGCCGCAACGTTCCTGAAGCAGCCTCTCCGCTGATCAGGTCCCCCGCTACCAGTGCTGTCAGCAGCGGCATATGTACTATCAGCGTTTGCAGAACAATCCAGGCCCCCAAGGATCCGTTGATGATTTTGCCCCGGATCACCACATAGTGTTCCAGTTGCTGCAACAGCAGCTGTATGTACTGCTGACCGTCGATGCTAAGCCCCGTGAGTAAAATAGCTCCAATGACGGCAATGACGACAAAACCGATGTAGCTGCGAGGTCGGGAAAAGACCTTGGACAATTCAATACGGATCAAGGTCATGCGGACAGGTTAGTTCCTGTTAGGCGCAAAAAATATTCTTCCAGCGGCCGCTGATAGGTGATGCGGTATATCGGATGTTGGTGTTGGTGCAGAAAGGCCGCCAATTCAGGTATTTGCTGTCGCGACAACTGAAACTGAAGCTCCATTCCATTGGCAGCAATCAAAGACTGCTGCCAACGGCTTTGCTGTAATGTCGCAAGGGCCTGCGCATCGGTTTCTACTTTCACCACCAGTTCTCGCGCTGACAGCAACTCTGCCACACTGCCCTGTGCCAGCAGCTTGCCCTGATGAATGATTGCCATGCGTGTGGCTATTTGCTCCACTTCCGACAGCAGATGTGAAGAAAGCAATATGGTAATGCCTTGCTGCGCAAGCTGCCGCAACAGTTGGCGGATGTCGTGCAAGCCCTGGGGATCCAAGCCTACCGTAGGTTCGTCCAAAATGAGCAGCTCGGGGCGGTGCAACAAGGCCTGGGCAATGCCCAGCCGCTGCTTCATGCCATGAGAATAAGTTTTAACCAAATCGTTTTCACGACCCTTCAAACCGACCAGCTCTAGGACTTCCCGAATGCGAGCATGAGTATTATCCACCCCGGAGAGCCGGGCGAGAATTTCAAGGTTACGCCGCCCGCTGAGGTAGCCATAAAAGTCAGGTCGCTCGATCAAACAACCGATGCGGCGCATAAGGTTCTGGCGATGCAGCGATAACTCTGAGCCAAACAGAAAAATACGGCCGGCATCGGCGCGCACCAGGCCCGTCAACAGGCGTAAAGTCGTGCTTTTGCCCGATCCATTAGGACCTAAAAAACCAAAAAGGTCGCCACGTAAAACTTCAAAACTTAATTCGTCAACGGCCACAATACGGCCAAAAGCTTTTCGTACGGACTGAAGGGAAACGATGGCCTCCACCGGCAATCGAAATTAGCACCTATTCACTGCCTAAAGCCGCCGTAAGCAATAAGCCAATGCGCGCACCGTGACGTTGTTGCCCCGTATGATCAAAACCCCAAACATAATCAATTCTAAAAATTTTTAATATGTTTTCCAATCCAAAAGCTGCTTCCACATACCGCAATTCCGGGCTGGCCAACAGGTGCAAGCCGGTCACTTCTTGCAATCGTACCTTTCGAATTATCGGTATTTTGTTCATGAAAAATCCACCCCAGTGCTGTTCGTAATGCACCTGAACCCACCACCCATCGGAACTATAGGAATAGTACGGCAAAAGTTGGTACCCTCTGGACCAATTGATGCCAATGAGGGTTTGGTTGGCCGCAAAATGTTTGAAATCCAAAATCGAAGCAGGCTGGTCGATAAGAAACGTACCGGCATTGAAGTAGACCAGTCCTTTGCCGGCCAAACCCATCGACCAGATGCCGTTGGTAGAAAACTCCAGCTTTCCAAAATGAGCCAAGCCTTTTTGCCACACCAATGCATGTCGGTAAGTAATGCGTAGGGTAGGCCATTTGCCTTCCAAAGCAATGCGTCGCTGCGGACGCACGATATAGGTCTGTCCCGGAGTCAACTCGCCCGAAAGAGCCACGGAAAAAAGCGTGCTTTCAATCAAAGTGTCGGCAGCGAGCCCAAAATCGGTGTTGGCATCATAGCGCCTCGGCTCTGAAGAAGCCCAAGAAAATTCGGTGCTGTTGAAAAGGGGGCGGCGCCGTGCCGCACTCAAGGATGGCTCCAGCACTATGCCCCTCCCCCATTCCCGTCGATGGGCTAATTCTACATACTGCTTTTCATAGAGGCGGATCAGATGCTGATGTTTGAACAGGGAGTAAAGCGCATTAACCCACTCCGCAATCGGTTTTTCTTCATTGACCTGCAGGGGATACCACCCCAAGCCAGCCCGCCAACGTTGTTGATGAAATGGATCATCACGGAGCTCTGCCTGCAGTCTTGCGCCCACTCGTCTGGCAGCAAAACCATAGCGGCCGGCAGCGGTCAGCTCCCAACCCGTTCGATCTTCCCGGTCTTTTTCATAGCTGCCTTCCAAAGTCAAGTTCCATCCTTCCACTGCATTAAACGATAAACCCAATAAAGGCGTGGTCCAATCAAGACTCCACCGACGGTAGCTGTTGCGGTATGTATAACCCAGCAACAAATCTTCGGGTTGAAATCGGTTACGCTGCCGATCCACGGAGTCTAAGTATCTTTTCGACGTCCGCAAGCGGTGAAGACTATCCTGCCGGCGATATTCCTGGCGCTCTGCATCCGTCAGCGGCACCGGTCGATATTGTTCCCAGTATGCCGAGTCTTTTCGGTTGGCATCGTTGGTAATGCGGATGAGCTCGCCATTGAAGAAACGGTCGGTGAAACGCGGGCTTAGATCATATTTAGAAAAAATGCCTAAGAAATAGCCATGGCCTTTCACCCCTAATATTGAAAAGGAGAATTGCACCAATTGGGTAGCAGGCATCCAGGCCGTATCGTTAACCGGCTTGTAGGTTTCGACAAAGCGCAACGTATCCACGAATTCCAGTTTCGCCTCACGAGTAGCCGTAAGGTCGAGCGAGTGGATGTTCCAACGGTCCTCAACAATGTAGAGCAAGCCACGGAAAACGGGGTCGCCGCTTCGCCGGGGTGTGACTTCAATTTTGTTGATGAGTCTTCCGTCTTCATAAAAAGTGCCCAGTAATGTGTAGCGATAAAACAACAGCGCTCCCTCAGCGATGGGCGATACCAGCCCGCGTGGAGAGACCCCTCCCAAAAAAATGAGGTTATCGTAAAAAGTGCTGGTAAAGGCGGTAGCAGTATTCCAAGTGAATGCCTGATTGTTACCGCTGACCTTTGAGGAATAGACGATTTCCTTGGTGCGGTTCGGAGCTTGGTAAAAGAACTGCGATTCCGATTCGCTTTGATAAATCGTTCCCAGCCGAGAAGAATCTAATCCTTGGCGTGCGGTACTGAAACCCATGATGCGCGGAGGTATTTCGGTTAACCGCTGTACGCCCTTGATGTACACATGGCATGCGTAGGCTTTAACCTGATCGCGGTGGTAACGCCGTCGCTCCTGTGCCTTGCGAATGATGGCATAGGCAGGATCCTCCCCGCCCTCCGTTACGGTAAGCTCCTGAAGTTCTATGGCTTCTTTCATCAGCACCACGTTGACCTCTGTACCAGATGCAGGCACTTGTACCTGAACCACCTGCCGCTGGTAGCCGATATGCTGAAAAACGATCTCGTAGTTGCCGGGGGAAAGCTTTAAATGATACTGTCCTTCTTCATTCGTCGTCGTTCCTATGCCGGTGCCTTTGACATAGATAGTTACGTAGGGCAAGGGTGCCGCCTTTTCATCGCGCACCGTCCCGTACACTCCGGCACCACGAGCGACAGAGTAGAGCGTCAGGAAAAACAGCAGGGTACGAATCATGCTACGAAGCTAAAGTTCCTTCCTGCTTAGGGAATCAGAGGGTGAAGAAGCTACCTTTATGCCGTCACTTTATGAACTACGATGTCGTGGTCATCGGTTCGGGGCCAGGGGGCTATGTCGCAGCCATCCGTTGTGCCCAACTTGGTTTTCGCACTGCTGTGGTCGAACGCTATGGTGTATTGGGCGGTACGTGTACCAACGTAGGTTGCATTCCCTCAAAAGCTCTGTTGGACAGCAGCCTGCACTACTACGAAGCTCGAAAGGGGGCGGAGCATCATGGATTCCACATCGGGCAGGTGGAATTGAACTTTCCTGCCATGATGAACCGCAAAGCTGCCGTGGTGAAAGAAAACCTGCGTGGGCTGAATTTTCTTATGAAAAAAAATAATATAGATATTTATCATGGCCACGCTTCGTTCCGGTCACCGCATTCGCTGGTCGTTCAGGCCCCTGAAAAAAATTTAGAGCTAACGGCTACCCGAATCATCATCGCTACCGGAAGTAAGCCGGCCAGCCTGCCCGGCATTGTACCCGATAAAAAGCGTATCATCACTTCTACGGAAGCGTTATCCTTGAGCGAGGTGCCCGCCTCGCTGGTGGTTATTGGCGGGGGCATCGTGGGCTGCGAAATGGCCAGCGTGTATGCGCGCCTGGGCAGCCAGGTTACCATGGTGGAGTACGCTGATACGCTGGTGCCCGGTATGGATACCGATGCAGCTGCTGAGCTTAAAAAAGCACTTACCGAATTAGGTATTAGCATTCATGTAAAGCACAGGGCTATAGGTGCAAGCGTCGACGGCGAGAAAGTGCGCGTCACCGTGCAACAGCCTGATGGAAGCAGTAAACTTTTTGAGGCTGATTATTGCTTGGTGGCTGTCGGCCGACGGCCCTTTACCGAAGGGCTGCATTTGGAAAAGGCCGCCGTGAAAACCAATGAAAAAGGATTCATTGTGGTAAACGAAAATTTGCAAACCACCGCAAGCCATATCTACGCCATCGGCGACGTCATTGGCGGCGCCATGCTGGCCCATAAAGCCGAAGAGGAAGGCATTTTTGTGGCCGAAGTGCTTGCCGGCCAAAAACCACATCTCAACTATCGCCTAATCCCGGGCGTTGTTTATACCCATCCGGAAGTAGCATGGGTAGGCTTTACCGAACAGCAACTCCAGCAGCAGGGCAAAGCTTATCGAAAGGGATTGTTTCCGTATCGCGCTAACGGACGAGCCCGCGCTGCAGGCAACACGGCCGGTTTTGTTAAAGTGTTGGCAGACGAAAAAACCGACGAAGTGCTTGGGGTACACATCGTCAATGCCCGCGCTGCCGACCTTATTGCGGAAGCGGTGGTAGCTATGGAATTCCGAGCCAGTGCAGAAGACGTGGCCCGCTGCTGTCATGCCCATCCCACTTATTCTGAAGCCTTGAAAGAGGCATGTCTGATCGCAACGGCCAACCGCCCCATACACCTTTAGTGCACAGGCTGGCTATTTTTATCTTTTGAAAAAAATATATGAATCTGCTGCTCATCTTTTTGTTGTTCAGCCCCATGGTGTTGGCCCAGCGGCCGGTGCACACCTATTCAATAGTAGCTCGAGATCCGACTACTGGTGAGCTCGGGGTGGCCGTACAGTCACATTGGTTTGCCGTCGGTCCGCTGGTCTGTTGGGCCGAAGCAGGTGTAGGCGCTATTGCCACCCAATCGTTCGTGAATCCTGCTTTCGGTCAAGAAGGGCTGGCCTTGCTGGCCGAAGGTTATTCAGCACCAGAAGCACTGGAGCTGCTGGTGCAGGGAGATGCCGGCCGTGAGGTTCGTCAAGTCGCACTTGTTGATGCCCAAGGGCAGGCCGCAGCCTGGACAGGCAGCAAATGCATTGAGTCCGCCGGCCATTACTGCGAGCCTAACTTTTGCGTGCAGGCAAATCTTATGATAAATGATTCCGTCTGGCCACAAATGGCGAAGGCATTCCAGCACAGCAGCGGACCGCTTGCCGAACGGCTTTTGGCGGCTCTGGAAGCGGCCCAACAAGCTGGCGGCGACTTGCGGGGCCAGCAAAGTGCTGCCCTGCTGGTGGTAGCAGCAAAACCTTCGGGTGCCGTGTGGAAAGATCGGCTGGTGGATTTGAGAGTTGACGACCACCCCGAACCCCTTGTCGAACTACGGCGACTGCTTAAGCTACATCGGGCCTATGAGCACATGAACCGTGGGGACGCGGCGCTGGAGCGCGGAGCTATGGACGAAGCCTTAAGTGCCTACAGCCGTGCACAGCAACTTGCACCCGACAAGATCGAAATGCGCTTTTGGACAGCGGTAACATTGATCAACCTCAATTCCGTGGATGCTGCCATTCCCATGCTTCGAGAAACCTTTGCTTCAAGCTCCGTTTGGGCAACCTTGCTGGAGCGATTACATCAAAAAGGCCATCTCCGCTGCTCAGGTGAAACATTACAACGGCTGCTCCAACTACACAAACCTTGACTTTGCAGGGTCACAGGCAAAAAAATCGCCTGGCATAGTTGCTTGATTGTTTTAGCTAAATTTCGGATGCATTAAGCCCATGCCCACTATGAAATACTGGTTGCTCGTTGCTTGCCTGCTCCAGGCGGTCATCGTTTTCGGACAAACCCGGCAACTGCGGGGCGTTGTGGTGGACGAACAGGAAGAGCCGCTTGCCGGAGTAACCGTGTTGATCAAAGGTACCAGCATAGCCACTGCCACTGATGCCGACGGTCGCTTTGAAATCGCCGTGCCTGTGGCGGGCGCCACACTCGTATTTTCTTATGTCGGCTTCCAGACCCGGGAAATAAGCGTGACCACCGAACAGCAGTTGCGCGTACAGCTTTTCATAGAAAAAAAATTAATGGATGAGGTGGTGGTCATTGGCTATGGCACGCAGATTCGCAGCCAACTTACCGGCAGCATCAGCAGTGTGGAGGGGGAAATGCTGGAGCGGTTGCCCGTTGTCAGTGTGGAACAAGGCCTGCAGGGAAAAGCCGCTGGCGTTTTCATTGAAGCCAACAACGGTAAAGTTGGCGGCGACATACGGGTGCGCATCCGAGGGGCTACCTCTATGGATGCCAGCAACCAACCCCTCTTCATCCTGGATGGCATTCCCATCAATACCTATTACATCAATGATGGGGTGGACATAACCTTAAACCCATTGGCCGATTTAGACTTTAACGATATTGAGTCCGTAGAAATTCTTAAAGATGCCAGTGCCTCCGCCATTTACGGCGCCCGCGGGGCCAATGGCGTTGTAATCATCACAACCAAACGGGGAAAATCCGGCAAGCCTCAGGTAACTTTTGATTTTCAGCAAGGGTGGAGCAAGCCCACGCGTCTGCGTGAGTTCCTGAACGGCCGCCAGTATGTAGACTACTTTTTGGACGCTGCCGTGCGGGGAGGTAAGTATGCGTACCGAATGGGCTTGGGCAATTTTGATTCCGAACAAGAGGCCATCGATAAATACACCCAGCGCGTCCTCAACGATTTGGCGCAGTTTGCCAACGGCACCGATTTTCTGAACAATCCGGTCAGCACCGATTGGCAGTCGCTGGCTTTTCAGAAAGCCCCGTTTTCATCTGCCGACTTGGACATCAGCGGTGGAAGCGATCGCATCGCCTATTACCTCAGTGCCGGCTACGCTTTCCAAAACGGCATTTTGCTGGACAACAATGCCAAGCGGTACAACATCAACACCAACCTGGATCTGTATCCAGGTAAGAATATCAACACCGGCCTATCGCTTCATCTGATCCGCAATGCCAACAACACCGTACCCAACGATTATCAGTTCACCACACCGATGCAGATCGTAGCGCAAGCTCCGATTACTCCGCTGTACGACTCTACGGGTGAGCTTACCAATTACCCGAATGCCACTTATCAAAGTCCATTGGTTGATGCATACAATTCTTTCAACCTCAGTGTCACGTGGCGCAGCATCGGCGGCGTATATGCCGAATATTTTCTGTTGCCCGGCTTGAAGTTGCGCGGCGAAGCCGCTGCCGACATCAGTAACTTAAACACCAATGCCTACTACGGAAAAAAGTCTGATCTGGGAAAACCAGTAGGGGGTTATGGTTATGTATATAATTCCACCTTGGAAAATTACGATGTCAAGCTGCTGCTGGACTATACGCGAACATGGAATGAGCACACCTTGTCGCTTATGGCCGCCAATGAATACCAGCGGTACAAACTGCAATACTCTGAAGCTGATGGAACAGGCTTTCCGAACGATAACTTGAACAACCTTTCCAGCGCCTCCCAAATTGTTTATTATGTCGGCAACAGCGATGAGTACCGCTTTTTGTCGTACTTGGGACGAGCTCACTACAGCTTGAGCGGAAAATACTTGTTTACCCTGACCGGACGCTACGATGGCTCTTCCAAGTTTGGGGAAAATCGGCGGTTTGGGTTCTTTCCTTCTGCGGCTGCCGGCTGGGTGATAAGCCGAGAGCCTTTCTGGAACAACAATCAAACGTTGAGCTTTTTGAAGCTCCGTACCAGCTACGGCATTACCGGAAATGCTGAAATAGCTACTTATCAATATGCAGGCCTGTTTACCGTCAGCACCTATGCCGACAAGCCCGGCCTTTCCCCTTACACACTTCCCAATCCAGATCTAAGCTGGGAGCAAACTTCCCAATACGACCTCGGTCTGGATTTCGGTTTGCTTAGCGATCGCATCAATGGACAGTTAGATTATTATTTTAAAGATACGCGCGACCTGTTGCTGGCCGTGCCTGTATCGGCTACTACAGGCTTTACCTATCAGACTCAAAACATCGGCCGCGTAACCAACACCGGTATCGAAGCTTCTGTTTATGCCGACCTGTTCACCGGAAAATTCAGCTGGAATGCCGGTCTTAATGTGGCCCGTAATTGGAACAAAGTGGTCGAAATTGCACCGGGCCAAGACATCATCGATTATAGCGGCAGTGACGGACTTAACGTCATGAAAGTAGGTTATCCCATGGGCATCTATTACGGGCCCGAGTACGCCGGAGTAGATCCAGCCACCGGCGATGCCCTCTGGTACGTGAACGCTGAAGAAGGCAGCCGGGAAACCACCAACGATTACAACGCTGCCCACTGGGTCATTTTGGGTGACCCCAACCCAAAAGTTATAGGTGGATTTAATAATACATTGACCTACGGAGCTTGGAGCCTGACGCTGAACTTCCAAGGCGTTTTTGGTCATCTAATCCACCTTTCCGGCGACCATTGGATGAACGGCGGAGCTGCAACCTACGACAACCAGATCGTCGAAGCGCTGAACTATTGGAAGCAACCCGGTGACATTACCGACGTGCCGGAGCCGCGCCTGTTTTTTGACAACGGCAACCAGGCCCGAAGCAGTCGCTATTTGTCCGATGGCTCCTACCTGCGGCTGAAAAATTTCTCGTTGGGTTACGATGTGCCTGAAAAATGGTGCCGTAAGGCACACCTGAATGGATTGAGGCTTTACATGTCTGCTTATAACCTACTTACGCTTACGCGCTACGAAGGTTGGGATCCGGAAGTGTCGGCCGACGGAGGCGTGAGCAATTACTTTTTCAGTTTCGACTTCTACAGCGCCCCGCAGCCCCGTACCATTGTTTTTGGTGTAAACATGAAATTGTAAGAAATAACATGAAAACTTTTGCCATAATTCTTTTTGCCTTCTTCGGGCTGGCTGCCTGCTCCGATGTGCTTGAACTCACCCCTACCGATGCCATATCCACAGAAGTGGCGCTGGAAACCGACGAGGGTGTCAAGCAAGTGCTGATTGGTGCCTATAATGCTTTGTCCGCTTCTTCCCTGTTTGGAGGCGAGCTCATGCGCAATGCAGAACTCTTTGGTGGCCTGGATGAAATCGTATGGCTGGGCACGTTTGAAGCCCCCCGTGAGATCTACAACCACCAGATCCTGGTCACCAATGTGGATGTGGAAGGCTTTTGGGTCGAAGCCTATAATCTGATCAACATCTGTAACAACATCCTGGCTCATATAGATGTGGTCAAAGAAGCCGACCGCAATCGGGTGCGGGGCGAAGCCTTGTTGCTGCGTGGCTGGATTTTGTTCGAACTCACCCGTTTTTTTGGACAACAATATGTTGCCGGCACCAACAACACCCAGTTGGGCGTGCCCATCATCACTTCCCCTTCGGCCGCTTCCACCGACAATGCTTTTCCGGCGCGAAACACGGTGGAAGAATGTTATGCACAAGCCCTTGCCGATGTAACCGAGGCTGAAGCCCTGCTGCCGGCAACCAATGAGGTGTTTGCCACCAAATACACGGCTGCAGCTGTGTTGGCCCGCATCTACCTGCAGATGGAGAATTACGAAGCCGCCCGCGATGCAGCGCATCGCGTCATCAGCTCAGGCAAGTACAGCCTGCTGCCCACATATGCAGAAATTTTTAATACCGACGGCCTCACCAAAGAATGTGTGTTTGGCATCGTTGTTACGGCAACCGACGGCATCAATGCCATGAACACCTATTTTTCCACTTTGGCCTACGGCGGCCGCGGCGATATTGAAATCAAACAGTCTTTCTTGGATCTTTACGACCCGGCCGACACCCGAAAGGCGCTGTACTTCAAAACAGCAAACCGCTGGCGTACCGGTAAGTTTAACAATCAGTTTGGCGATATCAACATCATCCGGCTTGCCGAAATGTATTTGATTCGGGCTGAATGCAATCTGCGCTTAGGCACAGCGGTTGGAGCCAGTCCGGTTGATGACTACAACAAGACACGAGTGCGGGCCGGTTTACCCGCTGTCACGACCGTAACACTCGACGATATCTTGCTGGAGCGACGCTTAGAATTGGCCCATGAGGGACTTCGCGTGCACGACATCAAGCGCCTGCGGCAGTCGGTGGGCTCTTTTGCCTGGAACGACCCCATGATGGTTTATCCCATCCCTCAACGCGAGATCACCATCAATCCCAACCTGATCCAAAACCCCGGCTACTGATGCCTTTGTTGCGGATGGCAGGGCTGAGCCTCATTGCTGCAAGCCTTAGTGCAGCTCAGCAGCGCCTGCTACCTATCACCATCGAGAGTCTGGACAGTCTGGTAACGGTAAGCGATCCACAACTTTCGCCTGAGGGTACTTGGGTGGCTTATACCGTTACCTCAACGGACATTAAAAAAGATTTATACAATACCGATTTATGGATGGTAAGCTACGATGGCAGCACTACCGTTCAGCTCACCTTCACGCCTGAAGAAGATGAAAACCATCCCCGCTGGAGCCCTGACGGCCGCTATCTGGCCTTTCTGTCCTCTCGAAAGTTAACCGATGACGATACGGCACGCACCCAATTATGGCTGCTTAACCGGCTGGGTGGAGAGGCACGCCGGCTCACTAATCTGCACGCCAGCATCACCGACTATGCCTGGAGCCCCGACGGCAAACACCTCGCCCTCATCGTTTATGAAGAAGATACCGTGCCTTATATCGAAGGCACTCAAACGCCTAAGCCAATCGTGATTGATCGCCTGTACTTCAAAGAAGATTACAGCGGCTATCTGACCACGCAACGGCATAAACTGTATCTCATGCATGTGGACAGCCCTTCGGCCGTCAAAGTACTTGAAGATGATTTTGAAGAATACCTTCCTTCATGGAGTCCAGATGGCCGTCGCATAGCCTTTGTCAGCAAACGCGCCCGTCCGGACTGGGATGCTGACAACAACTTTGACATCTGGATTGTTGAGGCTCGTGCCGGCGCTACGCCGGTGCGCGTCACCCCTAACGAAGGAGCCGACAATGACCCTGCTCATGGCAGCTATCCGGCCTGGAGCCCCGATGGTCAATGGATCGCATATTCTCACGGGGGGCCGCTGAAGTATATCTATTACGGCACGCAGCATTTGGCTGTAGCACGCACCGACGGCAGCAGTCACACGGTTCTTACCCGTACCTACGATCGTAACATCGTTCATGCTTCCTTTTCTGCCGACGGAAAACAACTTTACTTTCTTGCTGAAGACGATCAGAACCTCTGGCTGCTTACTATGCCCAGTAACGGCGGGCCCATTACCCGCTTGTTGGAAGGCCGCTACACCATTACCGACTACCACGTGCAGCAGGGTCGAATAGTCGTGCGCTATTCAAATTCAGAAAAACCTTATGAAATCTATGCTTTAGAAAACGGCCAGTTGCGTCAACTGACGCATCACAACACGGCCTGGCTGCAGCGCCACCGCGTGTTGCCGGTCTATGAATTCGAAGTAAATAGTAAAGACGGTACGCGCGTCAAGGGGCATTATGTGCTGCCCTACGATTATGAAAAAGGAAAAAAATATCCATGTGTCTTGCAGATTCATGGCGGCCCTGCGGCTCAAAACCAGAACGAATGGTATGAGGAATGGCAGCTCTACGGCTCATGGGGTTATGTATTAGTGAGCATGAATCCACGAGGCAGCACGGGCTTTGGTCAAAAGCATGCCCTGGGCATCTTTGGCCGTTGGGGCAGTGTAGATTTAGACGATAATCTGGCTGGCTTGGAAGAGCTGGTGCGCCGCGGCATTGCCGACCCCCAGCGGTTGGCCGTAGAAGGATGGAGTTATGGCGGCATCGCAACAAACTTTCTCATTGCCCGCGATCAGCGCTTCCGTTGCGCCATCAGTGGTGCCGGTATCGGTAATGCCTTGGCTGGCTTCGGCACCGATCAGTACATCCGGGAATACCTGCTTGAATTGGGCACCCCTTGGCGTAACCTCAAGAACTATTTGGAAAATTCTTATCCGTTTCTTCAGGCCCACAAAATCAAAACACCCACATTGTTTATGTGTGGGGAAAAAGATTTTAACGTGCCGCTGCTGAACTCTGAACAGATGTATCAGGCCCTTCGCGTATTAGGAGTTGACACCGAACTGGTGATTTATCCGGATCAACATCACTGGATGAGTGTGCCGTCGTACGTACGCGACATATACGAGCGCCGCAAGCAGTGGCTGGAAAAATATCTGAAGTAGCCGTCAATTCAGTTGGCGTGGCGGCGTTGCAGCATGCGTCGAACCTGTTCCGGAGTGAGGTTTTTGCCTAATATGTTTCCGCGCTCGTCCAACAGAAAGTTGGCCGGAATGGAGCGGATCCCGAATTGCTGGACGTTCTGACCCTTCCAACCTTGTAATTCACTGACGTGGTAAGGCCAAGCCAGGCGATCTTTTTCAATGGCCGCTTGCCACTGGTCGCTGTGCCGATCCAGTGAGATGCTATAGATCGTGAATCCTTGCGGATGCAGCTCATCATACAGCTTTACCCAATGATGATTTTCTTCACGGCAAGGCGGGCACCAACTGGCCCAAAAATGGACGAGCACCACCTTGCCGCGCAAGGAAGAAAGGGCCAGGGGTTGCCCCTGGCGGTCAGGCAATACCAATTCCGTAATGCGATGGCCCTCGGGCGCATCAGGAATACGGTAATAGTCGTAAATGTAGTACGCAAGGAAGACGATACAAGACAAGGCCACAGCACCAATCAAAAACCGACGCGGCACAGCGCGGCAAAGCTATGGTTTGTCATAGACGGGTGATACGGGCCCCCAAAGCATTGAGGCGCTCATCAATTCGTTCGTAGCCCCGGTCAATCTGATGAATGTTATGGATGATGCTTACGCCCTCAGCACTCAGGGCCGCAATCAGCATTGCCACACCGGCGCGGATGTCGGGGGAAGTCATCTCCACTCCCCGCAACGGATACTGGCGATCAATGCCGATGACGGCAGCCCGGTGCGGGTCGCACAAAATGATCTGTGCCCCCATATCAATGAGCTTGTCCACAAAAAATAAACGGCTTTCAAACATTTTCTGATGGATCAGTACCGTACCGCGCGCCTGTGTGGCCACGACCAGAAGTACGCTGAGCAGGTCGGGAGTAAGGCCCGGCCATGTGTGGTCGGATAAAGTGAGAATGCTGCCGTCAAGAAAGGACTGAATGGTGTAATGTTCCTGTTGAGGAATAAAGAGGTCGTCCCCCTCGACCTGAACGTCAATTCCGAGTTTGCGGAAGGCATCAGGGATGAGGCCAAGGTGTTGAGGTTGAGCGTTGCGAATACGCAATGTTGAGCGGGTCATGGCGGCCAGACCGATGAAGCTGCCCACTTCAATCATGTCACTGAGCAAAGTGTGTTCGCACCCTCCTAACTGGGCGACCCCTTTGACGCGAAGTAGGTTACTTCCAATGCCGCTGATGCGCGCACCCATACGCACCAGCATATGGCATAACTGCTGCACATAAGGTTCACAGGCGGCATTAAAGATGGTGGTGTTGCCGCGGGCCAGCACAGCGGCCATGAGCACGTTGGCCGTGCCGGTAACAGAAGCTTCTTCAAGCAAAATATAGGTACCACGCAGCCGGTCGGCCTTGGCCGTAAAACTGTTGGTACACACGTCGTAGGTGAAGCGTGCACCCAGTTGTTCCAGTCCACGCAGATGCGTATCCAGGCGGCGCCGGCCGATTTTATCACCCCCGGGTCGGGGGATGTAGGCCTCACCACAACGCGCCAATAAGGGACCCAGCAGCATCACCGAACCACGCAGCCGTGAAGCCTTCTGCGCAAATGCCTGGGTGTACAAATGAGCTGCATTGATGTGCCGGGCACGTAACCGATAGCTGCCTGCTTTCAGTGGTTTGATCTCTACGCCCAAGTCAGCAAGCAGCAGCAACAGGGTTTGTACATCGGCGATATCGGGCACATTGTGTATGGTTACTGCTTCATCGGTGAGTAAACATGCGCACAACACCTGCAGGGCTTCATTTTTCGCTCCCTGTGGCACGATGGTGCCTTTAAGCTGGTGCCCCCCTTCTATGCGAAATCGGCTGCCCCGCTCCATGCCTTTGTCTTGTTGTGGTCAGCAAGGCAAGATAGAAACAAAACTGCGGTGCACTGCTGCCCATGCCGTTTTG
Organism: Chitinophagales bacterium; assembly: GCA_025056305.1. Taxonomy (GTDB): domain Bacteria; phylum Bacteroidota; class Bacteroidia; order Chitinophagales; family UBA10324; genus JANWXQ01. Next base: position 15,670 of record JANWWJ010000004.1, read on the forward strand.
CTGTACAGGGCACTTTTGTTGTTATAGCGTTGACAGATGTTCAACGATTTTTATTTTCCCCTTAAGAGATTCATTGCGTCCCCCCCGTAATTTATTGCGATAAAAAAGTTTTAATGCATGCCACCCCCAAATGCAGCCAAAAGCATTAAACCGTGCCTTTTTAGCTCCATTAACCCTATTGGTCCTTAGAGGCCGGAAGCTTTTAGAAAGCCCGCGCCCCCTTCCATCCTTCGGTCAGGAACGTCGAAGCTTTGTTGGGAATTGAGAGGTAAGTTTTATCGGTTGCGCCGGAATTTGGCAACAAACATCTTCTTTTTGCGCTTGCCGCTTTTGCCGGTATGCTGCGGCGCCAGCTTCATATTGAAAAAGTTAGGATCGAAACGGAAGTCTTCATCCAAAGTAAGCACCCCTTCCGACATCTGCCGAAGATCCTGCTTGATCAGCTCATCACTGACCGTCTCTTTACTCCAATTCGCATAGCAAAACTTCATATAATTGGCAGCAATTACGGCAAGACCTTTTCTTTTTTCTTCATCCAGGTTCTTTGCCGCCTCGATCAGTGCTTCCAGGTTATGACCGTAATGTCGATAACGAATGTTCTTTTTGGGATAAGGTAAAGGCTTGGCTCCGCCCACTACTATCGAGCGGCGCTCGGGAAAAGGGTAAGGCGAATCCACCACCAGCTTGAAATCGCTCATCATGATCAGATGGTCCCACAGTTTGTGACGAAACTCCTCACTTTGCTTGGCCTGAGGGTTAGTCTGGGCCATCAATTCAACCAGAGCACGGGCCAACCGGTTGCGCTTTTCATCATCTTCGATCTTGGCAACGGCATCCACCATCTTCTGGATGATGCGGCCATATTCACGGATGAGCAAGCGCGGCCGCTGCGTATTGTATTGCATCATAAGTTAGGGCAAAAATAACCCAAAACCTGTGATGGTTTTACGTTGGTTGTTTAGCAGTTAAATCAGTTTAAAAAACCGTGATTAGAAAGGTAGCGATCAAAATCCGGTCGCTGTTGCCCGGTCTACCAGATGAACACTCCAGGCTTCTGCCTTCTGCGCAAACAACGGCTTGGTTCGTGCCCATGTTTGCTTGAAAAACTCTGAAAAGCGGTATTGGTTTAGGTAGTGTTCGTTTTCCCAAATGCTGTAGGTGAAAAACACAAATGGCCGTTCGGTATCCTGAAGTAATTCAACCCTGTGGCAGCCGTCAAAGGCTGCTATGGTGTTGCGCACTTCATGAAACAACTGCATGAAGTCGTCAATTTTATCGGGCTGCAACGTGAGTTTGACCAATCGGACAATCACGGTGGAAATATTGTCCAAAAGTAACGGGACGCTCATGAGCCAGCAGCACCTTCATCATGTTATTTTTACCGCCAAGGAAATCTCAATGGCACTGGAAATCAGCGGGCGTGTAGTAGCGGTGCTGCCCCGACAAGAGGGGACCTCGGTCAACGGCCGGTGGACCAAGCAAGGCTTTGTGGTTGAAACCGACGATCGGTATCCAAAAAAAATCTGCTTCGTTTGCTGGAATGAGCGCGCCGATGACGTGGCGCGGCTCCAACCAGGCATGCAGGTAACGGTAGCTTTCGATTTAGAGTCGCGCGAATACAATGGCCGTTGGTACACCGATGCTCGTGCCTGGCGCATCAGCGTAGGCGATCAGCCTGCTGTTGAGAACACCGCTGGTGCAGCAGCACCTGTGGCCCCTGAGGACGACGACCTACCTTTCTGATACCCCTGCTTGCTGCAGCACCGTCATGTAGTAGGCTTCGTACCGCGGCACAATCAAGTGCATATCGTACCGTTCCGCCTGGGCTGCTGCCTGCGCTCGAAACTGCTTGAGCCGGCTTTCATCACCTAACAACGACAAAGCTTTGGCCGCCATATCCCCTATGTCGCCTACAGCACATAAATAGCCTGTTTGCCCATCCAGCACGATCTCCGGCAGGCCTCCCACCTTTGTGGCGATAACGGGAACATGGCAGGCCATGGCTTCCAGAGCTGCCAGACCGAAACTTTCCGTCTCTGAGGGTAAGAGAAAAAGATCGCTTATGGCTAAAACGTCTTCCACCGGATCCAGCTTGCCCAGAAAAACCACCTGGTCGCTGATTCCCAGCTCGCGACACCGCTGCTCGGCCTGTTGCCGCTCGGGTCCATCGCCCACCAACAACAAGCGCGCCGGCATCTGCTTGCTTATACGATAGAAGATTTCTACCACATCGCCCGTACGTTTCACCTTACGGAAATTGGATGTGTGCAACAATATTTTTTCGCCCCGCGGTGCAATAGCCCTTCGAAAATGTTCTTTAGGGGATTTACGGAACCGGCGCAGATCTACAAAGTTGGGAATGACCTCAATGGAACGGGTTATAGCAAAATTGTTCAACGTTTCTTGACGCAGCCACTGCGAAACTGCCGTCACTCCGTTGGATTGATTGATCGAAAAAGTCATCACGCTGGCGTAGGTGGCATCGCGGCCTACAAGAGTGATGTCGGTGCCGTGCAAGGTGGTGATGTAGGGAAGAAACAGCCCTTGTGCTTTCAGCACTTGCTGAGCCATGAAGGCGGTAGCAGCATGAGGAATAGCATAATGTACATGCAGCAGATCCAAATGAGCAAAGCGCGCCACATCTACAATTGTGCTGGAAAGAGCCGTCTCATAGGGCGCCCGCTCAAAAAGCGGATAGTCGGCAAAAGTGACTTCGTGGTAAAAAACGTTTTCGACCAACGTGTCAAGCCGGGCTGGAGTGCGGTAAGCGATGAAGTGCACTTCATGCCCTTTTTCAGCTAAAGCCTTTCCCAACTCTGTAGCTACCACTCCACTCCCGCCATACGTAGGATAGCAGACAATGCCAATGCGCATGGCTGCAAGTTACAGGCTGTTGTTTTTTCTTAAAGAAAAAGCGATAATGCGTTCTTAAAAACAAAAAATTTATAATCCATGATAATGCGGATCAAGCGCATCGCGCAGGGCCTCCCCGACGATATTACAACACAACACCACCAGCATGATGGCCAGTCCGGGAAAAACGATCAGCCACCAGGCCTGAAGGTTTTCGCGTCCTGCACTGATGAGTGCTCCCCAGCTCGGCAACTCCGCCGGCATGCCGATGCCTAAGAACGAAAGGGCGGACTCGGCCAAAATCACATTGCCAATGCCGAACGCCAACGACACGAGTGCCGGTGCCCAAGCATTGGGTAGGGCATGCCGCCACAGTATGCGCCAGGGCGACAAGCCCAGCAGGTATGCGGCCTTTATGTAATCGAGTTCGCGTATCCGCATCAGTTCGGCACGCACCAACCTGGCTATGGTCGTCCATCCCGTCAGCCCGATGATGATGACCACATGCCAAACCGAAGGGCGGCTCATGGCGGCCAACGTAACCAGTAAGTACAACAGCGGCAGGGCCAACACAATTTCCGTAAGTCGAGCAAGCAGCGTGTCTGCAGGCAAAGGAATTTTTTTCTGAAACAACGATGAAGAATGAAAAAGCAAGTGTGCACTCCAAAGCACGATGCCCGCAATCGCCAACATCATTCCTGCTTTAGCATAAAACAGCAAAGGCGACTGCTCCAGGTGGGGAAACAGCATAGCAACCAGATTGGTTTGAAAACCATAAAACCAACCCAGCAGAAGGGCAGGGATTGCAGCGAACAAGTGAATAAGACGAATCCGAAGCTGGCGATCACCGAAAAATCCTCCTATGGCACCAATGCCTATGCCAATCAAAAAAGCAATTGCCACGCTTCCCAAGGCTACGTTGAGTGAGGTGCGTGCTCCGTGAATTAGGCCGGCAAGCAAATCGTTCCCCCGTTTTCCGGTGCCCAACCAATGACGCGCCGAAGGCGTACCCTCCGGTCGAAATAATGGTGGCATGTATCCCGCACTGCGGAAATCACTTTCCATTGGCCCATATGGTATTAGCGGCCAAACAATCCGATCGGCCGACAAGCTCTTCCAATCGGTGCCCTCCACGGCGAGCAACTGTGGCCCGCCGGGCAACGCAATGTGATAGACTTTTTTAAAGGTCAGGGCCGGAAACAAATGTTGTCCCTGATAAAGCACATAGATGGGCTTGTTGTTGGCGAGAATTGGTGCCAAAAGGGCCACTATGACCACCAAAGCCAGGATTATTAATGCAGGCACAAAGAGCCGTTGGCGGCACAGCTGCCTCCATAAGTGCGCACTGGAAAAGGGGCCCCCGCTCATCGTCGTCGATATTTAATGCGGGGGTCAGCTAAAGCATACAGGATATCAGCAATCAAAAAACCCAAAAGCGAAAACAAACCTGCGAGGGTAAAAACGGCTGCTACCACCGGAAAATCTTGTGTAGTGACAGCCCGCGCCGCTTCCAACCCCATGCCTGGAATAGAAAACACGGTTTCCAGCACCACCGAACCCCCTATGGCAGCAGGAAACACCTGCGCAAACACTGTAATCAGTGGCAGCAGTGAGTTCCGCAAAGCGTGGCGATAAACCACCTGTTGCTCAGGTAATCCTTTTGCGCGTGCCGTGCGGATGTAATCCTGCTGCAATGCTTCCAGCAGCGAGGCCCTGGTAATCCGGCTGAGATAGGCAAGCGCACCATACGTATAGGCAATCAATGGTAAAACCAAATGCGGAAGGGTCAACATCAGGCGCTGCCACAGATTGGCCTGAGGTGGATAGCCGGCCGGCGGCATTACTCCGGAAGCCGGAAACCAGGCCAACACCGAGGGGTTTGCCAGCAGCAAGATCAACAAGCTGGCTACCCAAAAGGAAGGCATGGCATTTAAAGAAAACAGCAACAGCGACGAGATGTGATCAAAGGCTTTGCCTTGTCTCAAGGCGGCCTGTATACCTAAAGGAATACTGATCAAATAGGCAATCAGGGTTGACAACAAAGCAAACAGCAGAGACCAACCGATTCGGTCGCGCACCAACTCTCCCACGGGACGACGGCTGGCATAAGACAGCCCAAAGTCGCCGCGCACCACACCCTGGCTGTACATTGCCCCTTCGCCCGTAAGCCAATTCCCATCACCAAACAGCCAGCGGTGATACTGGTTGTGCACGTAAAAACGAACCACGGGCACCCAAGCTCGCCACACCTTATTGCCTGCTTCCAATTGCTGGCGAGCGGATAAAATCTGTTCCGTCTGTCGAAAAAGTAGGCTATCGTGCTGCAGCAGCCCTTGAAGTGCTTTGATCAAACTATCTGTTTCGCTGACGCTGCGGCTCCATAACAAAGCCCTAAGTTGCTGGCGTGCCAGCCGAAGTTGCTCGTGATGTTCAAAGGAAATTCCCGGCCTGGGTTGCGCGTCAGCTAATGCCCCCTTCAGCAACTGGCGATAGCGCTCTACGGCAACGGCATCGCCACTGCGCAGCAGCCAGTACTTTGCTGCACTGCGCTCTCTGCGATCAAAAATGCGATGCAACGTATCCGGAAAGGCAAGCGGCATTACCGCCAGATAGAAGGGCGGCAGATTCAGCCCAAGCCGCTGAGCCCATAACCGTCGATCTTGTTCACGCCACGGCCATGCTTCATGCTCCTCACCGCCAGCCAAACGCTGCAGCGCATCACCAGGTGCATGCGTGTGAATCAAAAAGCCAATAAGGGTGATTGCTATCAGCGTAGGTAGAAACCACAGCAAGCGGTGCAAGACGTAGGCCAGCATGAAGCCTGTTTGTTACCGGTGCAGCAAGCTATTTTACTTTCAACAGCTTGCCTTCCCGAATCACCATGCGCACATCGGTTAAGGGGCGGTCGTTCCGATCGGTAGGCACAGCAGCAATGGCGTCGAGTACTTCCATGCCTTCGATCAGCTGGCCAAAGACCGTGTAGTTGTTGTCCAAATGGGGGGTGCCTCCGATTGTTTCATAAATACGCCGCTGCTCAGCTGTATAGTTCATGCCATTGCGTTGCGCAAAAGCCTCCAGCTCCGTGGCGTTTATTTTTTTCCCCTGAACGATATAGAACTGACAGTTGCTGGATGCTTTCTCGGGGTTATTGTCGCGAGCAGCAGCCAATGCTCCTTTCTGATGTATCAAATGGCTGCGGAACTCTGCCGGAATACGACCAACGCCTTTGATCTCGCCACGGCCAAGCAAAGCGCCCGGCGCAGCATGACGCGACTCAGGATCGCCTCCTTGGATCATAAAATCTTTAATAACACGATGAAACAACAATGAGTCGTAAAAGCGTTCACGCACCAGCTTCAACATATTATCGCGGTGCAAGGGCGTTTCGTTGAACAACATCAGCCGCATGGTGCCGTAGTTGGTGATGATTTCAATGGTATGCCTCTTTTCTTTTGGCTTGAAAGAAACAAGCAACAATGCCACCAGAATCACAAAAAACCGCATCATGATTTTTATGGATTGGATGCAGAAAAATACATGAAATCATGTGCCCGCCGTATGAATCTGTACGGCGGCGTTTCCAAGAAATTTGCTTATGGGAAGGTATCGCAGCATTTAGCAGGGAGATGCCCTCTTCACAGCCCGGAGCACCACGGGCATGCCAAAGAAGGGGGTGGAACATAAGTCATCGCTCGAAAGTTTAGCCAGCAGTTCATCTTTGGCAGACTTCAGCGTTTTTTATTCAGATACGGCTCAAAATACCGCAACACATGTTCCTTAAGCAAGAGTTCTTGCTCATCGGTGGAAAGAGGCGGCAAAGGTTTTTCTATCTCAAAATGGGGCCAACCCTCAACATCAATCCGCACCCGGCGATAGTATCCCGAAAGGCTCAGGACCGTACATACCCCCACATGCATTAAGTCTTGTTTTTCCTCCTTACTGAATTGGCTTTTGTGCACGCCGGTTTCCTGAAGTCCAATCAGGAATAATACGGCATTCAGGTCGGGCAACCGACCAAAACGCTCCTTGAGCCAGTGCTGTAAGAGTACCCAGCGTTGTTCCAGCTCCTGAGGTGCCTTCATCAGGTGATGATTTCAAAGCGGTCCCTGTCGCCCAAGAAAGGTAGCGATTGGCGCACATGCTGCAGCCATGATGCCGAAAGGGTAGCTGTGTAAACCTCTTCACGGTCCGTGCATTGCCACAGCACCTTGCCCATGGGATCAATCAGGCAACTTGAACCGTTGTGATAAACTTGATGTCCGTCGTTTCCAACACGGTTCACTCCGGCTACATAACATTGATTTTCGATGGCCCGTGCAACGAGCAAGGCATTCCAAGCTTCAATGCGACGTTGTGGCCAGTTGGCAACAACCACCAAGATGTCGTACTCGTCATCGTTCCGACACCAGACGGGAAAGCGCAGGTCGTAACAGATGATGAGGCGCAATCGCCAATGATGCCACGTTACCGTCAACCGCTTGCGGCCAGCCGTGTAGTATTGGTTTTCTGAGCCCATGCTGAACAGATGCCGTTTGTCATAGCAATGCTTCATCCCCGAAGGCTCCATCCAAATGAGGCGGTTGTAATACCGCCCTCCTTCCTCGATCATAAGGCTGCCGCATAATGCAGCACCTTTCTGGCTGGCCATTTGTTGCATCCATGCTACGGTGGGTCCGTCCATGGGTTCAGCTAACGCAAAAGGCCGCATGCTAAAACCTGTACTGAACATTTCGGGCAGCACAATCACTTGCGTGGGCGTACTGAGGTGCTGAAGCAAATGATTGAAGCGCTCCCGATTGGCTTGAGGATTTTCCCACATCAGCTCACACTGCACCAGCGTTAAAGTAAGGTCCTGCTTCATCCCCCTGCCTTTACATAGCCATCTGATCTAATGGTTCTGAGCTCAGCGCAACAAAACAAGGTGATTTTTGCTCTTTGGATGGCTCAAATTTTTCCAGCTTCAAGTTAAACAGTTGCTCGATCCCTTCGCTATTGTGCTGAGGAAACAGCTCAAACAGATCTCCACCTCGACTGGTCAACGCCTGATCGGGTAACAGCGAAGAGCTACTTGGTTCTGCTGATCCGGTTTCTGCCACTTTGCTAACCGAAGTTTGATGCTTTTGAGCAAAGAAGAAGCACTTGCCTCCTGTTTGATTGTGTTGCTGTGTTTATGCCACCACAGAAACCTGCTTTTAAGCATAGCAGCGAAGGCACACGCATGAGTTCAGGGCCGGTGTAAGCTTCCGCCACCACGCCTATCCTGCGTCGCAGCGTCTATTCAACGGAGTAGGAATTTATACATATGATATAAAATGTAATACGTACAATCTGCGCTGTACACCAACACCAATGATGGCGGGGCAAGCCTCTGCTGTGGGCGACCCTTAACTTTGGCCTATTGGCTCAGTTCTGCCGTAAATGAAATCCCTGTTCAGCCGTCGCCACTTTTTGTTCGTTTCGCTTGCCCTGCTGGTAGCCATTCCGCTTTATTACGGCTACACCCTCGCCGATACCTTTTTGTGGAGCGACAGAGAACTGCAAAAATTTTTCCGCGACAAGAAATATCAACCTATCATTGACACCTTGCCCTGGCAAGGTCGGGCCATACGTTTTGTCTCCATAGGAGAAGACAGTCTGCCGGTCCTTTTTTTCATTCATGGCGCCCCGGGTTCATGGACCGACTATGTGCGCTATTGTGACGACAGTTTGCTATTGCGGCGGGCACGGCTTGTTGCTTACGACCGCCCGGGTTATGGTGACTCGAATTGCGGCGCCGCTCTTCCTTCCATCGAAGAGCAGGCCCGGCTTGCGGCTTTTCTGATTTCACTCGTGGCTCCCGAAAAGCCCTTTGTGGCAATAGGCCACTCCTACGGGGGTCCGATTGCAGCTCGGCTGGCCATGTACCAGCCCCAGCATTTGCGAGCATTGGTGCTCATAGCTCCGGCCATAGATCCAGAAAAAGAAAAGCAGTTTTTTGTCAACGACCTTTTAACCGCCATGCCACCGTTGCAACGTTTATTGCCGTGCAACCTGCTCAGTGCTTATCATGAAAAGATGACACACGTCAGCGAACTAAAAGCTATTGCCCCCCAATGGAATCGCATTGCAGTTCCCACCCACTATGTCTATGGCCGTCGCGACCGTATTGTCCCACCCGAAAATGTAGCGTATGCACAACGCATGCTGCACGCACCGCTTTACATCACCGAATTCGCCGATGGCGACCATTTCCTTCCTTGGACCCAGCTCGATTCCATACGCACCCTATTGCTACGCTTGGCTGAAACGTACTTTTGAACTATGAAACAATGGTTCCTTGTTGCCCTGGCAACAGTTTCGTTCAGTCTAAAGGCCTCCAACCCCGACGATAGCCTGCTGCGCAGCCGGTTGCAGCAACACGTCGCTTTTTTGGCCAGCGATAAGCTTCAAGGCCGCCTCACCGGTTCTAAAGGGGAAAAGCGGGCATACAAATATCTCATTAAAGAATTTCGCAAATGGTCGCTTGACCCGTCAGGAAAATCATACCTGCAGCCCTTTACTTATCAGGCGGGCAAAGAACTCAAGGGAAAGAATAGTTGCATACTGAATGGAGTCCCTTTGCAATTCGAAAAAGATTACTTTCCATTGGTGCTGAGTGCCAATGGCCGCGCCCGCGGTCCAATCGTCGATGTGGGTTATGGTTTGGTAATTTCATCCCTGAACTACGATAGCTATAAAGGACTTACCGATCTCAAAGGGAAAATTTTTTTAATGGAAATCAGTACTCCTGAGGGCGACAATCCGCATTCGCCGTTTGCACCGCACGCCGACCTGCTGCAACGCGTCAAACTGGCGCATGCCCGTGGTGCTCTGGCCGTATTGTTTACCAACACCCACCCCGATGTGGAAGATCCACGCCCCGACTTCCACCGCAATGTTGCGGATGCCCCCATTCCCGTAGCTTTTATTCGTGGCGAACGGTGGAAACAGTTGCGTCGCAGTCAGATAAACATCATAGATCTCAACGTGAATTTGAAGCGCATCACGGTAACCGGTCATAATGTGCTTGCCTATCTGAGCAATCAGGCACCTTATACGGTAGTGGTGGGGGCACATTACGACCACCTGGGCTACAATGAGCGCGGGGGTTCTACCTACCAGGGCCCTCCGGCAATCCACAACGGCGCCGACGACAATGCCAGCGGCACCGCCGCCCTCCTCGAACTGGCTCGGTTGCTTGCAACCAACGGACTACGGGAACAAAACAATTTTCTGTTCATCGCTTTTTCCGGTGAAGAAGAAGGGTTGATCGGATCAAAATACTTCGTCCAAAACTCAACCATTAGCAAAGAGTCAATTAATTATATGATAAATATGGATATGATCGGTAGGTATCGCCGCGAAAAAGGGCTACAAATCAGCGGCTTGGGCACTTCGCCAGCAGCTTTTGCCTTTCTCGATACGTTAAAATGGGACTCGATTGTTGTGCGAACCAGTCGCGCCGGTACCGGCCCTACCGATCATACGTCTTTTTACCACGCCGGCATTCCGGTGCTGAGCTTCTTTACCGGAACACATCCGGACTATCATAAACCTTCCGACGATGCGCATTTGCTGAATTACGGCGCTCATGCTTCCATCGTCAAGCTCATTTACCACATCATTCAGCAGCTGGACGCTGCCGGCAAGTTACCCTTTGAAAAAACTCCCGAAGCAGATCAAGCTGCTGCTCCGGCTTTTCGCGTACGGCTCGGAGTCACACCCGATTATGCTTTTGAAGGTCCTGGCATGCGCATTGAAGGCGTGAACGAAGGCCAGCCGGCAGCGCGGGCCGGTCTGCAAAAGGGAGATGTGCTGGTCCAGCTGGGTGATTTTCCCATCACCGATGTGGTCAGCTACATGAAAGCCCTTGCTGCGTTCAATAAGGGCGAGCGAGTGCCGGCACGTATTTTGCGCAACGGTGAGCAGCTGACCGTCACTATAACGTTTTGAGCTTTGAGTCTTATTCTTCATCTGGAAACATCGGCGCAGCTTTGTTCGGTGTGCCTAAGTGCCGACGGCATAGTATTGAGTGAAGCCGAAGATCCGCAGCCTTTCCGCCACCTTGCTGTGCTTACCTGTTTGATTGACGACGTGCTCCGCAGCAGCAACATCACCCTTAAGCAACTGCATGCCATAGCGGTCAGTGCCGGCCCCGGCTCTTTCAGCGGTCTGCGCATCGGTGCTGCTACTGCCAAAGCGCTCTGCTACACCGGCCGGCAGCCTTTGCTGGCCGTCAGTACCTTGGCTGCACTGGCGGCGGCAGCACGTCTTCGTTATACCGACGCCGCCTTCTTTGCCACAGTCCTACCTGCACGACAAGACGAATTATTTTTTGCTTTATACAACGCAGCCTTGCACCACATAGTGTCGCCGGCGTGTATACCTGCGTCAGTCGCTCCCGTAAATCCTCCACTTAAAAATCTGGTAATAGTAGGCCCCCATGCCTCCCGGTACCGCCAACTTTGGCACTGGACTCATGCCGACGTCGACGACGACATTCTTCCCTCCGCCCGCTCGATGGTGCCTGTCGCCGAACAATTGTACCAAAATCGAATATTTGCCGACCCAGCACGCTTTGAACCCGAATACCTTAAGCCGGTTTATTACAGCCAAAAACACAAAAACGGATTCCATCAACAGAAAAATCAATAAACAATAATCAGTGCTCATAAAATTTTTTATCTAAACATTTCTTTATGTGATTTGTTGTTGTTATCTTTGCCCGACACAATCAAGCCATATGGCACTCAAACTGGATTACAAGACGGCACGACAAGGTTACTTGAAATTACGTGCCTTGGCGCATCCCCTACGCATTAAGTTTTTGAAGTTCATTGATTCCCGCAAGGAATGTAACGTAAACGCCATCCATCGCACCTTACGGCTGGAACAATCGGTGACGTCGCAACATCTAAAAATTTTGCGCGACGCCGACCTGGTAAAGTTTCGGCGCGACGGCAAGCGCGTGCTCTATCGGGTCAATTATCCGAAGGTGCAGAAGATGATGGCTTGCGCCGAGCAGTTGTGAGGGTCGGTCCGTTCGGCTTTCCTGTGCATAGGCAAGCCGAAGCTGTCATGCCTCACCCGGCGACTGCGCTCGTACAATACGCATGCGGGCGTAGCGCAGCATAATTCTTTTTTCTCCGAACGGTGGTCCAAACACAACCGTAGCAATGCGGTCTCGACTCTTTCCTTCCATCTGAATGACCTTGCCGATTCCGAAGCGAGGATGTTCCACTTCCATACCAATCTGGATCAACTGATGGTCGTCTGGAACAAAATCTGGTAACGCCTGAGGGGCGGCCACTTTAGGCACCAGGAGGGGCTGCGTGGCCCGAGTGTAGCCTTCGGCTGCGGCCCGCTGGAAAAGCACTGCCTTGCGTTGCGTCATCAGGTCGGGATCGAGTTCAAAAATGAAACGGCTGGGTTCGTTGTACTGCAACTCACCATAGCGATACCTCATGGCTGCATGTGAAATGAAAAGCTTTTCCTGGGCACGAGTTACGGCTACATAGAACAACCGCCGTTCTTCTTCCAGTTCTTCTCTGCTGCTTTGACTCAACACATTGGGAAAAAGATTTTCCTCCATGCCTACCACGAACACGCAGGGAAATTCCAGCCCCTTAGCCGAATGAATGGTCATGAGCAGAACTCGGTCGGCTTGATCGTCGTCGTGGTCCTGATCGGTAAGCAAAGTGATTTCTTGCAAATAAGCACCCAACGAAGCAGGTGCCACCGTGGTTTCCAGCACTTCACCATCGGCACTGATCAAAGGAACAACAGCCTGCTCTTGAGCCTGGCTTTCGGTGAATGCTTTAATTCCGTTCAGCAATTCCTGCACGTTTTCTAAGCGATGCAATCCCTCGGCACTCTTGTCTGCACTGAGCTCTTGCCACAATCCCGATGAGCGGGCGATATACAGTGCTACCTCGTAGGCATTCTGTTGCTCGGCCAGCAGTCGGTAACTTTTGATCTTGCTTACAAAATCTTGAATAGCTGCATTGCTCCGATTGCCGGGTAAATACTGCTGACATTGTTCCAGAACGTCCCACAGCCTCAAATTGTGTTGTTTGGCTGCCAACATGGCTTTTTCCAAAGACGTTTCGCCAATGCCCCGCGCCGGATAGTTGATCACCCGACGTAAACTTTCCTCATCATACGGATTGACGGTTAGCCGCAGATAGGCCAGCAGATCTTTGATTTCCTTGCGCTGATAGAAAGCCACCCCTCCGTACACCACATAGGGAACATTAACCCGTCGTAACTGCTCTTCAAAGACACGCGATTGCGCATGCGTGCGGTACAAAATGGCAAAGTCGCGATTCCGACGCCGATATTGCATCTTCTCTTCAAAGAGCATATCCACGACCAACTTGCCTTCTTCGCTGTCGCTCAGCGCACTGATCAGCCGAATTTTTTCCCCTTCCTCATTCTCGGTCCAGAGCTCTTTGGTGATTTGCAGCTTATTGTTTTGAATCAACCGGTTGGCGGCTCGCACAATCTGTTTGGTGCTTCGGTAATTCTGCTCCAGTTTAAACAGCTTTCGTTCCGGATAGTCTTGTTCAAAGTGCAGCATGTTTTGCAGCGTAGCACCCCGAAAACTGTAAATGCTTTGGGCATCATCGCCGACCACGCAGATGTTTTGATGCACATCGGCCAACTTTCGCACAATCAGATATTGAGCTGGATTGGTATCCTGAAATTCATCTATAAGAATATATTTAAAATGATATTGGTAACGGCTCAAGACATCCGGAAAACGAGTAAGGAGCTTGTACATAAGATAGAGCAGGTCATCAAAGTCCATAGCGCCGGCTTTGAAACACCGTAAGGTGTATTCGGCATAGATCTCTCCAAGCCGCGGCCGGCCGCTAGCGGCATCATCGGCCATTAGGTTGGCATCGCGCAAATATTCTTCAGGCCCGATCAAACAGTTTTTTACAGCAGAAATTCGGTTGTGCACCGTAGTTGGCTTATACAAGCTGTCGGACAAACCCATTTCTTTGATAATCGTTTTCAGCAAAGAGCGGCTATCATCGGTATCGTAAATGACAAAATCAGCAGGAAAACCCAACCGATGGGCATTCACGCGAAGCAGGCGCGCAAATACCGAATGGAACGTGCCGATATAAAGGTTGCGCGCTTCCGGACCGCACAGCTGCTCCACGCGCTGGCGCATTTCGCGGGCCGCCTTATTGGTGAACGTGAGCGCCAAAATGCGGAATGCATCCTCGCCGCCCTGCAGCAAATAGGCAATGCGGTAGGTAAGCACGCGCGTCTTGCCGCTGCCCGGGCCGGCAACGATCATAATCGGACCTTCCGTAGCCTCTACCGCTTGCCGCTGCGCCGCATTAAGCTCATCGAGAAATTGCACGCTGTAAAAGTAGCCCGCCTCCTGCAAAGCCATTGCAGCCCTGCGTGCATCTTGTGCTCAGCCCTGTACGCAAGACAGGACAAAAAAGTGCTCACCACAAATGCAAAATCACTAAGCCGGCTTGAAAGAAAGTGCTTTTTTGTTGTATTAATTAATTTTCTCGCATGCGTTTTTTTGTTTTGCGGCTATCGTTCGTCATTCTGTTTCTGGGGCGCGACCTTGCCGCCCAAACCGTAGGTTGGTTTTTCTCCCACCCCGGTCATACTGAAGGTTATGTTTTGTTTGCCCCCATTAATTCGGATACCACTTACCTCATCGACAAATGCGGCCGCAAAGTTCATACGTGGAAGAGCGCCTACAAGCCTGGCCACGCAGTTTATCTGTTGGAAGACGGCCGCCTGTTGCGAACCGGTCGCATCGGCAATCAAAAATTCAATGCCGGCGGCAATGGCGGCATCCTGGAGTTGTATTCTTTCGAAGGCGACCTCCTTTGGTCATATAAAATTTCCGATAATCAAAAATGCCAGCATCACGATGCCATCATGCTTCCCAACGGAAACATCTTAGCCATAGTTTGGGAAAGCCACACCAAAAACGAGGCGATCTCCATGGGTCGTAATCCCGCAACCATCGGCAATGAGATCTGGTCCGACATGTTGATGGAAATAAAGCCCCTCGGTAAAGATAGTGGTGTTGTAGTATGGCAATGGCGCACTTGGGATCATCTGATTCAGGATTATGACCCCACAAAAACCAATTACGGAACCATAGCCGATCACCCCGGTCGCATCAACATCAACTTGGGATTACTCAGCTCGCAAAATCCTGATTGGACGCACATCAATTCCGTAGCCTACCACCCGCAATTGGATCAAATCATGCTCAGCGTGCGCAACTTCAGTGAGATTTGGATTATCGATCACAGCACAACCACGGCAGAAGCCGCTTCAAACA
>JANWWJ010000008.1 GCA_025056305.1 Chitinophagales bacterium
TTATGACAAAAAATCCTCCCACAACCAACCCCCCTCAATCCCGCAGCAACCAATAGGGCAGAAGCAAGCAACCTCACCGGCCGTAGCCAAACAAAACGCTCCCGAAAACAACAAAGGCGACCCTTTCGGATCGCCTTTGCCTTGTTCTATCGGCTAACGCTTAGCGCTGCAACACCAGTTGGCGCGTAACCGTGCTGTTGCCGCTCACCAGCTTCACCACATACGTGCCGCTGGCCAATCCGGCAGGCAGGGTTAGCGTCGTCTGCAGCAGGCCGCCTTCGCTGTTCACCACCGTACGCAGCACTTCCTGTCCCGGCAACGTGCTCACCGTAATCGTTGCCGGCCCATCGCCGCTCAGTGGCGCACTCAAGAACACCTGTCCGCCATCCGTCGGATTCGGATACAGCCTGATTGATGCATCCGCAACCAAAGTGCTACGCTCAGAGCAAGAAATGATATTTACAGGAGCCGACTCCTTGGTGCAACCGTTGCTGTTGGTTACTTCTACCGTATAGCTGCCCGGCGCATTCACCGTGATGAACTTCGTGGTCTGACCCGTGTAAACACCGTCCTTCTTCCACTGATACGTGTAAGCCGTACCGTTGGCCTTCAGCGTAATGCTGCCTCCGGCAGCGCACAGGTCATTGGTGCCCGTTACATTGGTGATGTTGGCCGGAGGTGACGGAATACGGCTGATGCTCACCGAATTCGACGTGGCCACGCAGCTTCCGTTGCTCACCACCACATAGAAAGTACCCTTCTTCGTAGTCGTGTACGTCGGATCGGTGGCCCCGGCCTGCGCATTGGCGCCTCGGTACCATTGATAGGTGTACGGACCCGAACCGGAAACCGATGAGCTCAGCAATACCGGAACACCGTGGCATACCGTCATGGATCCCGACGGACTTACCGAAACCGACACGTCGTTTTCATCCACGCTGCCGCTGCAATTGTCGTCAATGCCGTTGAAGCACACTTCTGCAGCACCGGGGTTAACAGCCGCATTGCCGTCATCGCAGTCGGTATTGTTCATGTTATAGTATGGCCAATACGGATAGCACGATACAACGAAACTGTTTGGATTTCCGTAACTGTCGCCGTCCATATCGGCATACCACGTCGTGTTGTACCCCTCATCGATCTGACCATTGCAGTTGTTGTCCATATAATCACACCACTCATAGGCTCCCGGATATACCGAAGAATTCCAGGGGTCGCAGTCGGTATTGTCCGTCGTCGTGTAGGGCCATGAAGACGAACAGCCCGTAATGCTGTTGTTCGGATCACCGTAGCCGTCATAATCGTAATCCGCATACCAGCTCGTTATTAAATACCCTTCATCTGTATTTCCATCGCAGTTGTTGTCTAAGCCATCGCATACCTCTGTGGCACCGGGATTAACGATCCAGTTCAACGGGTCGCAGTCGGTGTTATTGGTCGCCGTGTACGGCCAAATTGGCCAGCAGCTCGTGGTCGAGCTGCTGGGATCTCCATAGCCATCGCTGTCCAAATCGGCATACCACGTCGTGTTGTACCCCTCATCGATCTGACCATTGCAGTTGTTGTCAACGTAATCACACCATTCATAGGCACCTGGATTCACAATCGGATTCCAGGGTTCACAATCGGTGTTGTCCGTCGTCGTGTACGGCCAGATGGGCGCACAGCTTACAATGCTGTTGTTCGGATCGCCGTAGCCATCATAATCGTAGTCCGCATACCAGCTTGTTACTGCATACCCTTCATCGGTATTTCCATCGCAATTGTTATCTACGCCATCGCATACCTCCGGAGCGCCGGGATAGACGGTCCCATTCCATGGATTGCAGTCGGTGTTGTCGGCCGTGCTGTAGGGCCACGAAGGCCAGCAGGAAAATATAAAATAGTTCGGATCTCCATAGCCATCGCCATCCCAGTCGGCATACCACGTCGTGGTGTACCCTTCATCGACATTGCCGTCACAGTTGTTGTCTATGCCATCGCATACTTCTGTTGCTCCGGGATGAACAAAAGGATTGCTGTCATCACAATCAAACGGCACAGCCCACCCGTCGCCGTCATCATCTCCGCTTTCATACATGTCTAAAGCCCAAATCGGCAGCGGCAATAGACTCTGCAGCACCACTGCCCCCGTTACTGCCCCCTTTAGCAGCATTCGGCTTAATTCCTTGGGAAAACTTTCTTGTTTCATGGGGAAAATGTTTTAGGTGAAAAAATGATTTGGTGTTTAGTTAAATAAAAGTATAAAAAATAAAAGCTTAAACAAAATCTTCTGGAGCAAAAAAAATTATCTCCACACCATAAACCTGCTGCTCTGCTGCTCACTGATGCAGCGCCGTCTACCTGCAGAAATACCGTCTTGCTATCAATCAAGCACTATCCGGCACGTACGGCCATGCGCGGTGTCCCAAAGCAAATACACCCCACCAGCTACATCGGGTTTCAGCTCATGTATGCCGGCTTCTAAAACATAGCGCTCCTGTATCCGGCCATATACATCCAGCAATGCAATTTCAATAGCCTCACTGCTCTGCACTTCTATGTAAAAGCACTTTTTCGCCGGTATGGGCCAAACCCTCCAGAGCTGCGCTAAAAACATATCATCTGCTGCTTGCGTCGGCAAATCCCACGATAGCTTGGTGACCACCACATCACTTTGAGCATTCCATACGGGTTGAAATGCTCCAGCTGTCGTCGGATAATCGGCCGACGCACTATAGCCTGCTACCACTACAGCCGTTGTCCCTTCCGCCTTCAGCCCATAGGCAAAATCCCCCAGGCTGCCTCCCAGATACGTGCTGTATTGCAGGCTATTGCCCAGCGGGCTGAGCTGGCAGATGAAGGCATCCCAGTCGCCATTGTAGCTCTCATCGAAAGCCCCTGCCGTCGTCGGAAACGGCCCTGACGTGTGGCCGGTAATCAATGCATGCCCCTCGGCATCAGCATAGACACTGTAGGCCCAATCTACCCCATAGTCCCCCAGAAAGGTCGAGTAGATCAGGTTGCTCCCGCTGCTGTTGAACTTACTGACAAACACATCCCAGTTGCCGTTGGCCGTCTCATCATAAGCACCGGCAGTAACCGGAAAATCTCCCGAAAGCGTATAGCCCGTAATGTACACCTGCCCGTCCGGATCGAGGGCTATGCTGCGCACGTATTCAGGGGCTATGCCCCCGATGTACGTGGAATACACCAGCGTATTGGTGGACGGCTTGAATTTGGTTACAAAAACATCCTGCAGCGAGTTCAGCGAGAGGTCGTAGGCCCCTGCTGTCGTGGGATAATCCATCGAAAATGTCCAGCCGGTCAGATATACATGCCCCTCGGCATCCAAAACCAGCGCTTCCCCGATGTCAGACGACGAGCCCCCTAAATATGTGGAATAATGTAAGGCCCCTGCTTCGGTTATGATGCTCACGAAAACATCATAAAAACCATTAAACGTTTGGTCCAGGGCTCCGGCAGTTACCGGAAAGTCGGCCGAAAACGTATATCCCGTCGCATAGGCATAGCCGGTATGATCCACCTGTACGGCATATGCCTTGTCCTCATTGTTTCCCCCTAAATACGTAGAATAGATCAGCCCGCTTCCATCGTCATTCAGCTTGAATACAAAGGCATCTACAATCCCGTTAAATGTGCTGTCCCATGCTCCGCTTGTGGTCGGAAAGTCAAATGAATATGTATATCCCGCTACACAAACACTGCTGTTTCCTTCCACCACCACCGACATGCCGTGGTCATCGCCGCTCCCGCCGATATAGGTCGCATAAATCAGAGCACTGCCTGACTTGTTGAGCTTGAAAACAAAAACATCTAGGTTCGCATTCAAACTTTCTTGATAGGCTCCCGTCGTCGTTGGAAAATCCGGCGACGTCGTAACCCCGGTAACATAGGCATTGCCGTCAAAGTCTATGGTCATTGCTCGCCCCTGATCGTGAACGCCTCCCCCCACAAACGTGGAATAAATCAACGGGTCAACGGTAATAGCTTCATCGGCCGGCGGCTCTTCCATCACCAAATGCAGCCAATGGTCTCCGGCTGCCCACCGCGCTGCCAATGCCGGCCCTTCTGGCTTTTCCGTTCGAAATACCTTCATGTCGCAGAGCTGTACGTCGCCCACTACAGTACGCAAATAGATGGTGTTCTGCTCCAGCCACAGCCGTTCGGCCCCCGTAATCTGCAAAGCAATCTGCCGGTAGTCAGCTCCGGCCTCTAACACCAAATCGAAACGCAACCGACTACCCTGGGTGTACCAACGCAGCCCTATGCCGGCATAGAGGTTCGCTAAGTACACTTCTCCGTAGGTCCGTACATCACACACCCAGCCCTCAGGATCTTTTCCTTGTATGTAATTCACCCGCGTCTGCAGCGGTTGCCTGCCTTCCGCGCGCTCTGCTCCGCTAGTGTTTACAAACTCCAGCCTTATTACATGCCCCTTTCTCATGCCCGTCTTACCCTCTGTTTCGCCGCTTTCCTCCGGCAGGGCCTCTAGTGCTGTCTCACAACCGGTCAGCTCAAAAAAATCCAGCACCGCACCCCGCTGCGTAATCCATACATGCAGATTTGCATACCGCGCAAAAAACAATACCTCCTCAGGCCATTGACCTTTGTTCTCAATAAAAAAACAGGACTGTATCAATGCGGCATCCGTTGGTTCCTCATTCGGCCTCGCCTGCCCTGTCAGGCTGCTCAGCACCGCCACAAGCATCAGAAAAAAGTAATTGTATTTCATGGATCGCGTTTTGCCTTGCTTGTTGATCGCTTCAGCTCTTAAGCAACATAAAATCCTTTGGCATTTCATTTAACTCACCCAACACATTCGTCAACTCGCTCACGCTTTCGACTGCATCCATCAACCCTCAGCGCGCCACCACAAGGCATGCCATCATTACGGTTTGCCCGCTCCTGAGCTCTACCACATACATCCCGTCGGCCAGCTCATTTTTTGGCACCGCCACGGTAAACACAGGGCCGCTCAGCGGCACGCTTTGGCGCAACACCTCCTTACCCATACTGTCGCGGATCCTCACGTCTATCGGCGTGTCCTTCAACCCCTCGGCCACAATCCACAGGGCCAACTGCGTAACCGGATTGGGAAACACCTTTAGCTGCGGCGTCGCAACCGCAGCAGCCTCAGTCGCTATTTCATCGATCAAGCCGTTGCAATTGTCATCTATGCCGTTGATTTGCTCGGCAGCCAAAGGATTTATGCCGCTGTTGGTGTCGTCACAATCCTGATAATTCAGCACATAACCCGACAGGGCCACGCACGATAGCACTTTGTCAAACGCATTGCCGAAACCATCTCCATCATTGTCGGCATAATACCAAAGCGCATCGCTCACATAGGGGTCATCAGCATCGATCAACACATTACAGTTGTCATCTACTCCGTTGCATGTCTCCGCAGCTGCCGGGTTAATGGCCGCATCCCCATCGTCACAGTCCGGATAAACAGCAGCATACCCCGCCGGAGGGCTGCACGAAATAATGCTGCTGTCAGCCTGTCCAAATCCATCCCCGTCGGCATCCCAGTACCACGTCGCCCCAACAACACTGGGATCATCGTCATCTACCAATGCATTGCAATTGTCATCAACTCCGTTACAATATTCCACTGCCTGCGGATGGATGGCCCCATTCCCCGGATCACAGTCAAGATTGTTACTGGAAGAATACGGCCACGACGGCCAGCATGTGGTGATGGAGTTGTTCGGATCCCCGTAGCCGTCATTGTCCCAGTCGGCATACCATTGGGTTATTTGTCCTTCATCGATTTCACCATCACAATTATTGTCCAGGCCGTCGCATACTTCAGGAGCCCCGGGCGAAATGAACCAATTCCAGGGCATGCAATCGCTGCTGTCCGTAGTATTGTAGATGCCACTGGCCCCACACCCGAAAACATAATTATTTGGATCGCCGTACCCATCATTATCCCAGTCGGCATACCAGTTTACATACACCAGCCCCTCATCGCTGAGCTGGTTGCAGTTGTTGTCCATCCCATCACACGCCTCGCTGGCCCCCGGGTTGATGGCCGCATCCCATGGGCTGCAATCCGTATTGTCCGTAGTCGTATATGGCCATGCTGGGTTACATCCATTGAATACCATGTTCCCATCCCCATAGCCATCCCCATCGTAATCGGCATACCACGTCTTGATATAGCCTTCGTCCACTTGGCCGTCGCAGTTGTTATCCACGTAATCGCATATTTCGCTGGCTCCCGGATTTGCATACCAGTTCCACGGATCGCAGTCGGTGTTGTCAGTGGCGGTATAGGGCCAGAAAGGATAACATGAGCTTATGCTGTTGCTCGCGTCACCGTAGCCGTCTGCATCCCAGTCTGCATACCACGTCTGATAGCCGGGGTAGTAACCCTCATCGATGTTGCCGTCGCAGTTGTTGTCCGTGCCATCGCATGCCTCAAACGCTGTCGGATAAATGTTCGCATTGGTATCATCACAATCAGAGGGAATGGGCCAGCCGTCCCCATCAGCATCAGTATAGGTTGCCGCATGCCCATCTGCTGCTTGCAGTAGCTTTCCTTCCCGTAAAATCAACATCAGCAAGACCAAATACCATACGATTGCTGCAAATGTTATCTTTCTTTTCATAACACTTTGTTTTTTAGGTGGGCAAAAACTGGTGTTTTGTTAATAAAAATAGAAAATTTAAATCTTGCAACCTAAACCAAGCACCCATTTCGCTGCAACTGCTCGCCGTCACACTGCTATAAACAAATTGCAAGAGAAATTTTGTCGGTGATGGTGACAATAATTCCGCCTGCAACGAGCGATCTGCCGCCTGCAACGAGCGATCTGCCGCCTGCAATAGCCGCTACGCCTTTTTTAATGACATTTCTGTCATTGCTTATGACAAAAAATCCTCCCACAACCAACCCCCCTCAATCCCGCAGCAACCAATAGGGCAGAAGCAAGCAACCTCACCGGCCGTAGCCAAACAAAACGCTCCCGAAAACAACAAAGGCGACCCTTT
>JANWWJ010000019.1 GCA_025056305.1 Chitinophagales bacterium
AACGTGGCTGGTAGGCTGAAATCGAAAGCCGGCGCGGGCGCCAAAAGCTGGCCGGACCACTTCATCCGAGGCTAAGGAGCGGTCGGGAATAAACCAAACGGCATCAGCCTGCATCACACCAAAACCGTAAAAATTGTCTTGAAATCTCGCTTTTCTCATGTATCCGGCCATCAGATAGTTCGTGCTCAGATCGCCTTCGTATTGCGTGAAAATTCTTCTATACCATACCCCGCTGACCATATTTTGATAATTTACCTCAATAGCATTTTCTGCATTAAACGCATTTTCAATGCCGATCCCCCACTGATAACCGTCGTCTATGCGGCCATAGATTTCATCAGCTTCGAACTTTTCGGCGAAGGTGTAACCGCTGAAGAACGTTAACGATATCTGTTGGGCAAAAGCACAAGGGAATGCGATACCAACAAGCAACAAACTGATGAGGTATTTTTTCATTTTGAAAATGATTTTGGCCGAAAATAAAAGGATTACTTTTCTTCTCGTGTAGAAAATGGACTATTGTCCCAAAGGCTTACTTGGTATGTGCGCCGTACAGGCCTGCTATCTTTGCGCCGCCAAAATTCATGCGTAAAATTGAGATGGTTGACCTGCGGTCGCAGTATCAGCGGCTAAAACCGCAAATTGATGCGTCTATACAGCAGGTGCTTGAATCGGCAGCATTCATCAACGGACCGCCGGTACATGAATTTGCTCGAAAGCTGGCCGAATATCTGCAGGCCGGTTATGTCATTCCCTGTGCCAACGGTACTGATGCCTTACAGATAGCCCTTATGGCCTTGGAGCTGAAACCTGGCGATGAGGTCATTTGTCCCTCTTTCACTTATTTTGCCACGGTTGAAGTGATTGCGCTGCTGGGACTGACGCCCGTTTTTGTAGACGTCAACCCTCGTACCTTCAATATTGAACCCGACGAAGTAAAAAAAGCCATCAGTCCGCGTACCAAGGCCATCATTCCGGTGCATCTGTACGGACAGAGTTGTGACATGGAGCCCTTGCTCGACATCGCTCGTCATCACGGCCTCCCAATTATTGAAGACAATGCGCAAGCCATCGGTGCCGAATATGTTTTTCGTGATGGCACCAGAAAAAAAACCGGAACCATAGCCTTAATAGGCTGTACTTCTT
This sequence comes from Chitinophagales bacterium, assembly GCA_025056305.1. Classification (GTDB taxonomy): domain Bacteria; phylum Bacteroidota; class Bacteroidia; order Chitinophagales; family UBA10324; genus JANWXQ01. The sequence continues at coordinate 1,147 of JANWWJ010000019.1, forward strand.
TTTTCCCTTCAAAAAACTTGGGTTGTTATGGCGATGGCGGAGCCTTGATTACCAACGATGCGGCCCTGGCAGAACGGCTGCGGATGATTGCCAATCATGGGCAAAGCCGACGGTATTACCACGACCTGATTGGTGTTAATTCGCGACTTGACAGCCTCCAGGCTGCCGTCTTAATGGCCAAGCTTCCTCATCTGGATGACTTCATCCGGCGTCGGCGGGCCGCTGCCGACTTTTATGACGCTGCATTTGCCGGCCATCCCGACATAACCATTCCGTACCGCGCTCCGTACAGCTTTCATGTATTTCATCAATACACCTTGATCGTGCATCGCGAACGCGACGCTCTCGTGCAATATCTCCATCAGCGAAACATTCCAGCCATGATTTATTATCCGGTGTTATGCCATCAACAGAAGGCATTTGTCGGTAAAGGACGATTATGCGGCACACTTCATCACTCTTACTGGCTAAGCCAACGCGTTGTTTCGCTACCGATGCATACCGAGTTGGACTCGGACCAGCTTCAGTATATTGCCAATAGCGTGAAGGAATTTTTTGTTACGTGAAACATTTTTTGCGCGAGAAAGTAAACCTTTGCACCACGGACCAAACAAAGGCTATTTGCTGAGGAACAAAATCAATTGAAGCATGCATCTGGGAGTTGTAGGAACAGGATACGTAGGACTGGTCACGGGCACCTGTTTGGCCGAGATGGGCAACGAAGTGGTGTGCATGGATATCAACGAAGAGAAGGTGCGGAGCTTACGGTCTGGCTGTATTCCTATCTATGAGCCGGACTTAGAGCCGTTGTTTCGCCGTAACCTAGAAGCGGGTCGTTTGCATTTTACCACCTCATTGGAAGAAGTCGTGCATCACGCACAGGTGCTGTTTCTTGCTTTACCGACGCCGGAAGGGGAAGATGGCAGCGCAGACCTCAGCCACATTTTGCAAGTAGCACACGACATCGGCAAGTTGATACGGCGTTACACCATCATTGTGGACAAAAGCACCGTGCCGGTCGGCACTGCTGAAAAGGTGCGCGAGGTCATCGCCCTGAATGCGCAGGCCGACTTCGATGTGGTGAGCAATCCCGAATTTCTGCGAGAAGGATATGCGGTAGAAGATTTCATGCGGCCTGATCGGGTTGTTATCGGTACACGCAGCGAGCGGGCCCGCAGAATCATGGAACAGCTCTATGAACCTTTCGTGCGGCAGGGAAATCCCATCCTGATCATGGATGAACGTTCGGCTGAAATGACCAAATATGCCGCGAACAGTTACTTAGCCACGCGTATTTCATTTATGAATGAAATTGCTAATTTGTGCGAGCTGCTCGGCTGCGATGTCGATCAGGTGCGCAAGGGCATTGGCAGCGATTCGCGCATCGGCAAGCGTTTTCTGTTTCCGGGTATTGGCTTCGGCGGCAGTTGCTTTCCGAAAGATGTCAAAGCATTGGTAAAAACCGCCCACGATGTCGGCTATTCCATGCGCATCCTGCGGTCTGTCATGCAGGTGAATGAGCGCCAGCGCCTTATTCTGATCGAAAAGATGACTGATTTTTACCGCCGACGCGGCCTGCCCGCCGACGACTGGAGTTCACTGCGTATAGCGATATGGGGCATTTCGTTCAAGCCTAATACCGATGACATTCGGGAGGCCCCAAGCTTATATGTGATTCGAGAGTTATTGCGCCGGCGCTGCAAGGTTTTGGTTTATGATCCTGAAGCGTTGCGTAACCTCGAAAAAGTTTTCGGTGAGCAAATCACATATTGCCACGACATTTATTCTGTGCTTCATGGAGCACATGCTTTGCTCATTTTGACGGAATGGAGTGTGTTCCGAACAGTTGATTTCGAGCGCATCGGTAGTCTGATGGCCGAAAAGGTTATTTTTGATGGACGGAACCTATACAACTTGGAACAAGTAGCAGAGCACGGTTTTTATTATTGCAGCATTGGACGTCAAACGATTATGGGTGAAGCGGTTCGGAAGAGCGTAAGCTCACCTTAAAAGGGACGGGGGTCAAGTCGCAGGAAAGAAGCGGGGGGGGGGGGCGGGGGGGGGGGGGGGCCCCCCCCCGAAGATTAAGAAGCATAAAAAAAAAAACCCCCCCCACAAAAAAAAATAGAAAAAGAGGCCCGAGGAGGGGAGGAAAAAAAACAAAAAATATGTGTA
>JANWWJ010000024.1 GCA_025056305.1 Chitinophagales bacterium
CGAACTGGATCGCAAAGGGCTCATCATGTTCGGGCAGATGACGGCCGGCTCGTGGATTTACATCGGCTCGCAAGGCATTGTTCAGGGCACCTACGAAACTTATGCGGCACTGGCGGCCCGGCATTTCAAAGGTTCGCTTCGTGGTACGCTTAACGTTACGGCAGGCCTTGGTGGCATGGGGGGCGCTCAACCGCTGGCCATTACCATGAATGAAGGAGTAGCCTTGATAGCCGAAATGGAACAGTGGCGTATCGAAAAGCGCCTCCAGACGCGCTATCTGGATTGTTGGAGCGCCGATTTGGATGAAGCGATTGACCGCGCTTTGCATGCCAAAGAACGGAAAGAACCTATTTCCGTAGCTTATTGTGGCAATGCGGTTGACTTGCTGCAGCGCCTGCTGGAGCGCAACGTTATTCCCGACACATTAACAGATCAAACTTCTGCTCACGATGAGTTAAACGGCTATTTCCCTCAAGGTCTGAGCGTCGAAGAGGCTAAGTGGCTTCGGAAAAACGATCCTGCAGCATATATGCATCGGGCCCTGGACAGTATTGCCCGGCATGTACAGCTCATGTTGGAGCTGCAGCGTCGCGGTGCCGTCACCTTCGATTATGGAAACAACATCCGTGGTCAGGCACACGACAAGCGCGGCGTAAAAAACGCATTTGACTTTCCCGGATTTGTTCCAGCTTTCATCCGCCCGTTGTTTTGCGAAGGCAAGGGGCCTTTTCGTTGGGTGGCCCTCAGCGGCGATCCCGAGGACATTTTCCGTACCGATCAAGCTCTCATGGAGTTGTTTCCCGATAACAAGTCTATGGTCAATTGGCTGCAGCTGGCCCGAAAAAAAGTTTCGTTTCAAGGGCTGCCTGCACGCATTTGCTGGCTGGGACTGGGTGAGCGCGAACAGGCAGGCCTGCTGTTCAACCGTATGGTGCGTGAGGGCAAACTGAAAGCGCCGGTTGTCATCGGGCGCGACCACCTGGACGCAGGCAGTGTGGCTTCACCGAACCGGGAAACCGAGGCCATGCTGGACGGCAGCGACGCCATTGCCGACTGGCCCGTGCTCAATGCGTTGATCAACACGGCCGGTGGCGCCAGTTGGGTAAGCCTGCATCACGGCGGCGGGGTGGGCATGGGCTATTCCCTTCATGCCGGCATGGTCATCGTGTGCGATGGCACCGAAGCCGCCGACCATCGCCTGCGGCGCGTGCTGCATAACGATCCCGCCCTGGGCGTCTTAAGGCATGCCGATGCGGGTTATGAGTTGGCGAAAAACATGGCGCAACGGTTTCACATTTGGCCCTATGATCATTAAGCTTTCCTATTCCCTCTAACCGCAATTTTACTTTGTCGCGATATTGATTATCGCAGGTTCAGCAACTTGTCGGCTAAAATCTTCACATCAGTCATGAAGCTTCGAGATGCAGCTGGGCCTAGATAAAATGCCGGTGTGAGCTTACTTGCAAATATCATGACAGATTCCAGGATAAAGTGAGAATCAATATTTAACTATACAATTTCAGAAATGTCCTTTCCTACGTTTAAGTCCGAATATGCTATCCAGGTGTACTGCCATAGTCAGTGGCCTTTTATTATTCCAGTAGTTATGTAAAAGAAAAAGGCTTGCCTTAGATAAGTTTAGATTGAAAGCACTATGTAAAGATTTATGGTTTGGTTGTAAAATGCAAGTTTACTTTTTGCGCTTTTTTCTGGTTTTAAAAATCATTCATCTGGTGTTACCCTTAACAAAACTGAATGATTGCGTAGTTCTGTCAAGTCGATTTGCTGTATATGGTACTTTGGCGTGTTGTTCGTGTCGTCAAATACAAATAATCGGTAAAGGAAAAATATGATTTTGTCTTGTTGACTTCGTAAGAGTTTGCTGCTTACAGCGTAAAAAGACGCCTAAAACATTGTTGATGGTTGTTTTTAGATCAATATCGTGTTTTAAGGGGCATAGTTTTGCCATATTTGTTTAAGGTACTACTGGTGAAAATCCAGAGGATTGTTTGATAAAAAGAAGGATTAGAAAATCGTGTTTGCAAAATCAGATGAATTGATGTTCTGATTATGATGCAGGCATTTAACAGTATACAAGCTGTAAATTTTCTCCTTAAGAATTTTGCTAAGGTTATGCTCAGAGGGGGTAATTCACATTAGGTTTTAATTATCCATTTTCTTATATAGTTTTTGCTATTCTCGAATGATGGTTAAAATCATATTAGCTTTAACTGGATTGCATGAACCAAGTAAAGAAAAATTTTCCTTTCAAAAGAAACTTGCTGTAACCTGAAGCTTATGACTGTTCACTAGCTTATTGATGCTGAATAATCAGCAAATGTTGTTGGCTGCCGGCGGAGCTGGTGCATCGAAACACGTAGCATCCTGCAGCAAGAACATCACGCAGATCGAATAGTACAGACGAGGAATTGAGAGAGGAATTATCAAGCGTTTGGGCAAAAACCAGCCGGCCGGTGAGGTTGAAAATTTCTATGTGCAGCGGGCCAGCGGCGCCGTTATGAATGATTAGCTGAAAACGGCCGGTATTGGGATTTGGGTACAATACGAAGTGAAGCGAGTCGGTTGTATTGTTGAGCCTGCAGCTGTTGGTCACTTTTACCCCCGATGAGGTTTCGCTGCAACCGTTGGCATTGGTGACCATGACCTTGTATGTGCCGGTCTGGGTGGCGGTATAGGTGATTTGAGTGGCACCGGCAATCAAATTGTTACCCTTGATCCATTGGTAGGTATAGCCTTCGCCGCTGTTGGCTTGCAAGACTACAGAACCGGTGGCACAGATGTCTAAGTTTCCCAGCGGGGTTATGATTGCTTGAGGCTTATCATAGCGCTGAACGGTGGTGGGGGCTGAGCTGCTGCTGCATTGCTGCGCATCGGTGATGGTTACTGTAAATTTTCCGGATTCATTTTTTTTGGTAGTATAGGTTTTGGCGGTGGCACCGGCAATGATCGAGCTGTTTTTGAACCATTGATAGCTGAGCCCGCTTCCGCTGTTTGCAGTGAGTTTGACTTTTTTGCCTTTGCATTCATAGACCGTGTCCGATGGAGTGATGGTAGCCACCAATGACGACTCGTTGATCATACCGTCGCAGTCGTCGTCAATGGTGTTGGAGCAGGTCTCATTGGCGCCGGGGTACACCGCAGCATTCTGGTCGTTACAATCACCACCCACGGCTACATATCCTGAAGGTTTTAATTCAGCATAAATAAATACATTATTGTTTCCATAAGAGTCGTTGTCCACGTCCTGATACCAGATGGATAGTGGTTGTGAAGCCAAGGTTATGGTCAACACTGAAGTATCGCGATAAATTTTTACTGAGGGTATTACTAAATGTTTGCCGTTAAAGACTACGGATCCCGACTGCACGATTTTGTTTTTTCGGGTGACCTGATAATTGTAAGTAGCCCCCGACAGCAGGGAGAAAAGCTGGAGTCGGCGTGGCGTTACGTCAGCCGTGCAGCTATCCGGATAGGTGATGGTGGTGTTGTTGACGGCCTTAAGGTTTCGAACAAACAATTTCACCTGCCAACTGTTGGTTGTTTCTGTAACATTGGGATTCCAATCCACAGCGCCGTTTACGGTGCCGAAGGTTTGGCCGTCGTTGCCATTGCCATTGCCCCAGTTTTCGTTTAAGCTACAATAAGAAATGGCCGGGAATGATACATTACGACGAAAACGATATAAGTCAAAGTTGGCATCTACCCATGTTTTGCCGCTGCCGTCGTGCGTGCGGTTGTCCCAGAAAAACCAGCCGCCGAAGCGATGAGTGTTGACTGAATCATAGAACAGGGTTTTTTCGGTCCAACCGGTCTGCTTATCCTGTTTGCCGTTGACGCTATACACAAAAGGAAAGCTGCGATGCGGATATTGAGCGATCATCCAACCGCCGTTTAAGGCGTTATAGGTATTGATGCCCAGGTTAGTGGGCAGGTTTGTAGAAACGGTGCCCAGACGATTGTCCAGCTCTTTTCGCTTCTTTTTTCCCGGATTCAACGCACAGTTGGCTTGCCAATCGTCCAAAAAGGCGAGGTTGAAAGTGCCGACCGCCAGTTTTAAGGCGGCAATGCGTTCGGGATAGTGCAATGCATACATGAATGCAGGCGTGCTGCCGTCGCTGGTGGCATGCAGATAAATGCGGTTGCTGTCGATAGGCAGGGTTTTTATCGCCCAATCCATGACCACGTAAACGAAGAGTTGCCCGTGATTCACGTTCAGGCCTGCAGTAGGAGGAGTGGTATTATTGGCATTGTTAAACACATCGAAATTTTGGTTGGCACCCCACCATTCAGAATGGATGCTGGTGTCGGGATAGGTACTAGCGAGGTTGATGCGAACTTCATCGCCATCCACTACACCGATGTTTTCTAAATAATGACTGCCGCCGCCATGAAAGAAAATGCGTAGCGGATTATTGCCTGTGGCGTTGTTGAGATAGACCGCAAAATCGAAGGCCACAAAGGCTGCTTGCAGCATCAGGGGCTTGTCGGCAGCATATTTTGAACTCATAAATACGGTGTAGATATCAAAATTGATGGGCCCTAACTTTTTGGTTTGCTGAAATACCGGCGCTATCGGTGCTACCTGCTCATAGATGGGGGTGCTCAACGCATTGCTTCCTACAACGATCGCGGTGTTCTCTGAGCCGTTGGTCATCGTGGTTACGGCATAGTAATAGTTTCCCGGCACGAGAGTTAAGCCCACGAACAAGCCTGTGGTTGCAGTAAGTGCCGAGCCATTTGGGTCAATTTTTAGATAGCGTGTGGTTTTTTCTGCATGCGATAAACAATGGTTCACAGAAGTATGGCTGTTAACCATTCCCAAATATTCGCACGATGCAAGCTGGGAGGCATTGGTGATGGGGGCAGTGCTTCGGTAAATCTTATAGAAGGCATTGTTATTGTTGATTTCATTCCAAGTGAGAAAAACCTGTCCGTCGCGCCAAAAGCCTTGCAAGCCCGTTACGGTCTGTGCTAGGCCAGAAATCGAGAAAAGCAATACCACCCAAAGGTTACAGATGTTAAGCTTGGTCATGCACGTCGATAACAACTTTTACGCATCGCAGCCAAAAAAGTTGTAATGAAATACATGAGTTGCAATTAGCTTTACTTCTCTTCGAAAATACCGGTTTCACGATTTTTTGTTACCCGGTTCCAATGAAAATAGCGGCCATTCATGGCCACGTAAACGCCGGAAGGCAAGGCTTCAGCAAAAGCCATGGCACTGCCCAGATTAAAAAGCCCGTCGGAACTACCGAACTTATAGGGCACCATAGCACCTGTGAGTACTATGGTTTTAGGCAGATGAGCTTGTCCAAGATAACGGGCTGTCAATTCCATAGTATCGGTGCCATGCGTAATGACGATGTTTTGCTCCGGGCAATGACGGCAGTGTTCCAAAATCAGTTTCCGATGCTCATCGGTCATATCCAGTGAATCAATCATCATCAGCGTTTCAATGGTAACCGGCAGGGTACAACGGGCTAGCCGCAACATTTCGGGAACATGGGTTTCCTTGAAGAAAAGCTTTCCGGTCAATTCATCGTATTCTTTATCGAAAGTGCCTCCGGTAACCAGAATTTTCAGGTGCATGCTTTGCGGGTTTGATAGCAAAGAAAATTCAATACCCGTTCTTCCCATTTGAAGCAGTGTTGATTGAAAAAATACTTTCTATTTTTCCTGAAAATAAGAACTCACATGAGGTATCTGTTTCTCTTGGCAACAGCTGCCTGCTTAATGTTAGAGGATAAAGCGGCTGCTCAATGGACAAAAATTTTTGGCGGCAATCAAGGTCCTACATTGCGGGCTGCCTATTTCCTCAATGCAAAAACCGGCTACATTGTCGGTGGTCAGGAATTTTATCCCGGTTCTGCGACTATTGTAAAAACTACCGATGGGGGGCAGAGTTGGACGGTACAGACAGCCGGTATCGATACCGGCTTGCGCGCTATTTATTGCATTGATGCAAACAACTGTATTGCCTGCGGCTATGGGGGGTACATCTTAAAAACTACCAATGGAGGAGCGACATGGACGATAAAGCCCAGTGGCACCACGCAAACGCTGCGATCTATTGATTTCATCAGCAACACCACGGGCTTCATTTGTGGCGGTGCCGGCACGATATTAAAAACCACGGACTTCGGGGAAACGTGGACGCCTGTTGCCAATAGTGGCACCACACAAGATCTGATCAACATACGTTTCGCCAACGCTCAGGTTGGTTATGCGGTGTCCAGTACGGCACTTTTCACAAATGGAGTTGTCATAAAAACCACGGACGGCGGTAACAATTGGATACCAGTATATACCAATCCGCAAGGCTTGTTGGGGGTTGCGGTCGTAAATGAAAACATCGTGTATGCTGGCGGTGGCAACAACCAGTTTGCTTCGCCGGCAAATTATGCTTATATCGTCAAGACGACTGACGGAGGCGCTACGTGGACCCAGGTGTATGCCGGATACACGCTTCGGGCTTTCAGGGGAGCTCATTTTGTTAGTGCTCAAAAAGGTTGGTTTGTTGGTGATCTCGGCTATTTGATCAGAACGGAGGATGGTGGCGCCACCTGGCTGAACGACAGCATTCACCCACAGGGCCTTTTGGGTATTCACTTTCCGGTATCGGACACAGGTTATGCTGTGGGCAACTTAGCTCTCATTCTCAAGTATGCCAGTGCCTGCTCCCCCATGAATGATCTTGTCGATTTTAGCGGACCGGCCTTTCTGTGCAGTGGAGATACGGCTAAATATTCGGTAACGCCGGTCACGGGTGCTGAAACTTACCAATGGGAGGTGCCCTCAGGATGCTCTATTATAAGCGGGCAAGGCACTGCTTCGATCATGCTGGTGGCCGGCCAGCCTTCCGGGGCCATTTCTGTTACTGCATATAACAGCTGCGATACAACAAATACGCTGACATTACCCATAACCATTAATCCCACTCCCCCAAAGCCGACCATCACTTTTGCCAACGGCATACTTACTTCTTCACCGGCAGCTGCGTATCAGTGGTATCTTAATGGAAATCCCATTGTCGGCGCTACGGCTCAATCTTATACTCCGACGCAGAACGGTAACTACCAGGTAATGGTAACCGAGAATGACTGCAGTGAGATTTCCGATCCGTTTCCGGTGGTGGGAGTTAACATGCAAACCATTGATGTTTTCACCCCAGTGCTTTATCCCAATCCAGCCAACCAACATATTCAGCTGGCATTTGCTGCGCCCACCAGCGGGGAATTGTGGTTAACCGACCTCCAAGGCCGGATATTGATTCATGAAAATTTCTATAATAGCTCATCAATAGCCTTAGAGGTACCGCAACTCGCTGGGGGTGTTTACCGTCTGCGCTTGTTACCGGCACAGCGCCCAGCTCCTGTCGATATGTTTTTGTGCATTCAACCGTAAGGAGCATGGCCGAAGAGTTGACATTACGGCAGGCACAACAGGCAGTAGATAGTTGGATTCGTACAACCGGCGTCCGGTATTTTAATGAACTGACCAATATGGCCTTGCTGACAGAAGAAGTGGGGGAACTGGCGCGCGTCATGGCGCGCACCTATGGTGAGCAATCCTGCAAAAAAGGGGAACGCCTGCATTTAGCCGACGAAATGGCCGATGTGCTGTTCGTTCTTATTTGCCTGGCTAACCAGACGGGTGTGGATTTGACTACAGCATTCCGAAAAAATTTGCGTAAAAAAAGCCGACGAGATCAAAACAGGCATAGAAAAAATATAAAGATTTTGCCTTCGAAGGACACATAGTGCTGATTTTGTTTACCTTTGTCGCATTAACCGGGAAACCATGAAAAAATTGCTAAGCATTTTTACAGTGTTTGTTGCCATTAGTGTTGCGCAGGCGCAATCCGTCAATCAAACCGAAAAGGCACCCAAAGGCTCTTGCCATAGTCTTAAAACAGATGCGGAAAAAAAGTGTGGTTCAGCTGCGGCTGTTTCCTTATGTCCGGCAGCCAAGGCATCTGTGGCTGCTGCCCATACGCTGGAGGCCAGCCACGAGCATGCCGGTGCAGTGAAGGATAAAAAGAAGAAATGCAGCAAGAAGCATTGTGGTGCCGGTTGCAAATGCGGTAAAAACAAAGGCGAAGCTGGTGCACAGGTTTGTGGCGGAGAAAAGAAGGCTGAAGGAAAAGGATGCTGTGCCTCTAAGAAGGCAGCGGAACAAACCACAGAATCGCCTGTGAAACAATAAGCGTTTCTATTATAAAAAACTGTCGGTAAGGGCATCCTGTAGGATGCCCTTGTTTTTTCCTGATGTGGGCAAGTAGCCAGAACGTCTGAAAAAACACAATGTATTTTTAAGCTGTCACATGGGCACAGGGGGCAAGGCACAAGGTGAATTTAAAAGAATCTTTGAACAGCTTAACGAGCAACAAAGGACTGCGGTTCAAACCATAGAAGGGCCTGTGCTTGTAGTTGCCGGCCCGGGTACCGGTAAAACCCAAGTCATTGCGACACGGATAGCCTACTTGTTACATACGCGCGAAACGCAGATACATCCGTCCACCATATTGTGTTTAACCTTCAGTGAGGCGGCAGCCGTAAACATGCGGCGGCGATTATTGCAAATAATTGGAGCTGCAGCGCATCAAATTACTGTAGAGACTTTTCACGCTTTTTCCAATGCCGTCATTCAGCAGAATCCAGAGCTATTCGGTATGCATCTTCTGCAGCCTTTAACCGACCTGCAGCGCATGCAATTGCTGGAACGCATATTGGAAGAGCTGCCCTCAGGTCACCCGCTACGGAATCCACGCGGCATGCTCACGCGCGAGGTAAAAAAACTGGGCGATCTGTTTACCCTAATGAAGCGAGAGAACTGGACCCCGCAGCATGTGAGCGAGGCGATTGACCGCTATTTCGCGTCGCTGCCGCAAAGGCCAGAGTTCGTTTATCAAACCAATTCACGCTATGGTAAAAAAGGTGAATTAAAGCAAGCGGCTGTAGCTGAGGCCCAACAACGCATGGAGCTTTTGCGGGCTGCTGCCGGCCTGTTTTTCCGCTATGAAGAATTGAAACAGGCTGCCGGCGCATATGATTACGAAGACATGATTTTATGGGTTATCGAAGCATTCAGCAACAATGAAGAGTTGCTACGTAAATATCAAGAACGCTACCAGTACGTGTTGGTCGATGAATTTCAGGACACGAATGGCGCGCAAAACCGCTTGCTGGAGTTGCTGACCAGTTATTGGGAAGTTCCTAACCTGTTTTGCGTCGGTGACGACGACCAGGGCATCTACGAATTTCAAGGTGCTCGCCTGAAAAATATGACCGACTTTATGGTTCGTTATGGCCAAGCTCTGGTTACTGTTGTGCTGAAGCACAATTACCGAAGCTCTCAGGCCATTTTGGATACAGCAGCTCGTGTGATTGCCAACAACACCCAACGGTTGGCAAACATAGATGAGCGCCTGGCCAAGCACCTTGTTGCTACGGCACATAGCAGTCCAAACATTGCGCCCCGGGTCATACAGTACGCGAACGAACATCAGGAAGCTGTTGACATCCTCTGTCAGGCTGAAGCATTGCATCAACAAGGTGTGCCTTGGCGCGAAATGGCGGTATTGTATCATCGCCATCAGCACAGCCAATTGATTCTTGAGCTGGCTCAGCGCAAAGGCATACCGGTACGTGTTGTTCGCAGCACGAATGCCTTCCAATTGCCACAGGTACGCCAATGGATTGCACTGCTGCGCTACATTGCCAGCGAGTGGCAGCATCCTTATATCAATGCCTCGACACTGTACTTAGTGTTGCATCAGCCTTGGTTTTCCTTGCATCGGGCCGATCTTGCTCGCCTGGCTTACTTTGCCTCTTTGCCTGAAGCAAAAGCAAAAAACTGGCGGCATTTGCTGCAGGATGAAACTTTTATAGGTAGACTTGGCTTAAACGATGCTGCGGCAGTTTTGGCTGTCTTTCAACACACTGAGCAATGGATTGCCGAGTGCTCTGTATTGACGGTGCCCATATTGTGGGAACGTATTGTGGAAGAAGCAGGCATTTTACGATGGGCATTAAGCCAACCTGACAAACATTGGCATTTACAGGTTTTGCACACATTCCATCAGTTTGTACAACGCGAGGCAGCGGCTTCACCCGATTTAACGTTGAGCGACTTATTAGACGTAATAGATCAATATGAGCGCTTTGAATTATCCCTTCCCGTGCAGGATGTGCTCGGTGATGCCGAAGGAATTTTGTTTTCTACCTGCCACAGCGCTAAAGGACTGGAGTTCGATTATGTGTTTCTAATTGGCTGTTCGTCTCGAGGGTGGGAAAAAGCGCAAAAGGGAGGATACCAGTTTGCCTTGCCCGATACCCTTACTTTTTCGGTAGAAACAAATGATGTGGAAGCGCTTCGGCGTTTGTTTTATGTAGGTTGCACTCGCGCTCGTAAAGGATTGCAGATCAGCTATGCGGCTCAATCTGATCAGGGGATCTTGCAGGTGCCTTCGCTCTTCGTCACCGAAACAGGCTTGGAAGTTGAAGAGCGTACCGTAGATGCCGACCGAACTGCTCATGCCTTGAGCTTGCTGGTAACCCCACCGCCCTTGCCATCGGCAGCACGATTAGAGCAACAGTTGGTTGTGGATCGGTTGTCGTCTTTTGTGTTAAGTCCTTCTGCTTTGGCTGCCTATTTGGATTGTCCGCTTCGTTTTTATTATGAGTATATAGTCACTATGCCTACAGCCACTTCCGAATCTTTAGAATACGGAAGTGCCGTCCATGCAGCTTTGTACCGGCTATTTAAGACCATGAAAGAACGGAATGAACAATTTCCCTCGCTGGAGGAATTTCTCCGATTTTTTGATGAAGAAATGGAACGGCGCCGCCCGTATTTTACCGAGCGACAGTTCCGCCATCGTCGCGATCAAGGCCACATGGTTCTATCGGCTTATTACCAACGTAACATTTCGCGCTGGAACAAAATTGTATTGCTGGAATACAATCTGCGCAACATACAGATTGATGGTGTGCCGGTCAAAGGCCGCATCGACAAACTGGAATTCCAGGGGCATGATCTGACGGTAGTAGATTACAAGACCGGTAGCTTGCAGCGGGCCCGCCAGAGTGGCAAGCTGGCTGTGCCATCTGAAAAAAATCCGCACGGTGGTGATTACTGGCGGCAGATGGTTTTTTATAAGTTGCTGTTAGCCGAGGCGCGCACCCCCTGGAAGATGGTAGCTGCTCGCTTTGATTTTGTGGACTTACCCGCCGGTGGCACCGCCGAAGATTTTGAAGATTACCTGCTCACGATCGATGCGGCGCATGAGCGATCTGTGCGTGAGCTTATTGTCCAAACCTACGATGCCATCATGAGCCATCGTTTTTATGAAGGATGCGGCCAGAGCGACTGTATTTACTGCGCTATGTTTTACGATCAGGCGGCCCACCTGGCTGTGGGCGAGCAAGAGTATGCCTAAGCTACAGGCAGGGCATGCGGCCTCCATCGACCGTCAGATTGATGCCACTGATGTAGGCTGCGTGAGGGGAGGCTAAAAAAGCCACTGCTGCAGCAATTTCTTCGGGATAGCCGAAACGCCGCAAGGGTATTTCTGCAATCATTTCGTTTTCGATGTCTTCCTGTCGTCGTCCGCTTTTGACGGCGCGTAGGCGAATCAGCTCCTGCAATCGCTCGGTGTTGGTAGCTCCCGGCAGAACGTTGTTGACGGTTATGCCAAAGGGTCCCAATTCGTTGGCTAAAGTTTTGGCCCAGTTGGCCAGGGCTGCCCGTACCGTGTTGGATAAGCCCAAACCTTCAATCGGTACTTTCACACTGGTAGAGACAATATTGATAATTCGGCCATACCCTTGCTGTTTCATACCCGGCACGAGCAACAGCGTCAACAAATGAGCGCTAAGCACGTGGCTTCGAAAAGCCAATTCTAATTGCTCAATGGTCACTTCAGTTAAGTTGCCTGCAGGGGGGCCACCCGTGTTGTTGACCAGAATGTGATAGGTGGTTTCCCGCAGTTGATGCTCTATCAGCTCGCGCAGTTCGTCGGGCCGGCTGTGGTCGGCGATGATGAAGTCATGCCGCTGGCCTGCGGTGGTATCCAGTCCACGAATGGCATCTAAAAGGGCTTCTTCGTTTCGAGCTAACAGCGTGATGTTACAGCCTTTTTGTGATAAGGCTGTGGCAACGGCTCGACCAATTCCTTTACTGCTGCCTCCGACCAATGCATTTTTTCCCAGTAGTTCCATGACCGGTGTTCGTGTCAGGAGCAAATAGTAGCTGTTTTGGTGTTACCTTTAAGTGGCTAAAGCTAGGCGTTCAGTACTTCAAAAGTAAAATCAGCACCTATGATTCAGAGGGCATTTTCGTTCAAAAAATGGATAGAAGAAAACAGACATCTGTTGCGTCCGCCGGTAGGTAATCAGGTGGTATATAAGCACACCAACAATTTTATCGTTATGGTTGTCGGTGGGCCGAATGCCAGAAAGGATTACCATTACAATGAAACCGAAGAGTTTTTCTACCAGTTGGAAGGGGATATTGTTGTAAAAATCATTGAAGACGGCAAGTTTGTCGACATACCTATTAAAGAAGGAGAAATATTTCTGTTGCCGCCTCGGGTGCCTCATTCTCCGCAACGCGGCCCCAACACAATTGGTTTGGTAATGGAAATAGTTCGCCCCGACAAGCTCGACGGCTTTCAATGGTATTGCGAACAATGCGGCAACTTATTGTATGAAACCCGCATTCCTGTCAAGGATATTGTCAAAGATTTGCCGGTGGTGATGGAGAGTTTCTACTCTTCTGAAGAACTGCGTACGTGTAAGAAATGTGGGGCTGTGATGCAGCCACCGCCTAAGCTTAACTGATCAAAGGCGGATATCTTTGGTGCCTGGCTGCCAGATGTCGTTGATGCAGCCAGCAAGCATTTTATGCCGTGGAACAACGAGCTTCATTTTGCTCGGCAGCAGGATGATGAAGATCCGCTGCATCGTTTCAGGTTTCGTTTTGCCCTGCCACACCGGAATGGTCATCCGCTGGTATATCTAGCCGGTAACTCATTAGGCTTGTTGCCGTTGAAAGCAAAGCAGTACGTTGAGGAGGAATTAAAAAGTTGGGAGACCTTGGGTGTGGCTGGTCATTTTGAAGCGCGCAATCCGTGGTATTACTATCATCACTTTCAACGCGAAACATTGGCTAGAGTGGTAGGGGCGCTGCCGGAGGAAGTGGTGGCCATGGGCTCGCTCACCGCCAACCTGCATTTTTTGCTGGTCAGTTTCTATCGGCCTACAGCCCAGCGCTACAAAATTTTGATTGAGCCTTTTGCTTTTCCTTCGGATCAATATGCTGTAGCCTCTCAGGTTCGTTTTCATGGGTTCAATCCAGATGAAGCGGTCGTAGAGTTGCAAACTCAACCTGGATTGCTTACGCTCAGTATTGAAGAAATCGTTGCGCAAATCCGACAACACGGTGAATCGCTGGCGACGATCCTGATGGGGGGCGTGAACTACCTCACAGGCCAGCTGTTCGACATGGAAGTCATTACGCGGGCTGGTCATGAGGTAGGAGCCACAGTGGGTTTCGATCTGGCCCATGCTGCTGGTAATGTGCCTCTGCGTCTTCATGACTGGGAGGTGGATTTTGCCTGCTGGTGTAGTTATAAGTATTTAAACAGTGGCCCTGGGGGTGTAGCCGGAATTTTTGTGCATAAACGCCACGGCCAAGACCATGTCCTACCTCGTTTTACCGGATGGTGGGGACATCAGGAAGATCGACGCTTTCGCATGGAAAAAACTTTCATCCCTCAGCCCGGTGCGGCCGGCTGGCAGTTGAGCAATGCGCCAGTACTTCCGATGGCTGTCCATCGAGCGGCATTGGAATTGTTTGACGAAGCCGGGATGGATTTGCTGCGGGCCAAAAGCGAGCGGCTCACTGCTTACCTTGAATTTGTAGTAGCCGAATACAACAAAACATTTCCGCAATGGAGGCTAGAGCAAATCACCCCCACCGATCCACAACAAAGGGGATGTCAGCTTTCGTTCCGCACCGGCAGCTATGGTCAACAATTATTTGAAGCCCTTGGTCATAGCGGCATCGTTTGCGACTGGCGTCCGCTTGGCGATGACCCGCAGGCAGGCATCATCCGCATGGCGCCTGTGCCTTTGTATAATAGTTTTGAAGATGTTTGGAAGGTCGGTCAAGCTTTGCATGAGTGTGCAGCAGCGCTCATGAACCCCACTGCCTGAAGGTTAAACCATGAGTGCCCATCAACAGTCTTCACCAACACATGACATCACCATCTTGGGTGCCGGACTGGTAGGCAGCTTGCTGGCGGTGTATTTGGCTCGTCGGAATTACTCAGTGACGATCTACGAGCGGCGCAGCGATCCGCGTACAGCTGGTTATGTGGGGGGGCGCAGCATCAATCTGGCCTTGAGCGACCGGGGATGGAAAGGATTGGCCGGCGTGGGTTTAGAACAGGAAGTGAAGAAATGGGCCATACCCATGTATGGTCGTATGGTGCATCATCCGGATGGAAGTTGCTCACCACAACCTTATGGACGTCCGCATCAAGCCATCTACAGTGTATCGCGTGCAGCGTTAAACAAGTTATTGCTTACGGCTGCTGAAAGCACCGGCAAGGTTCGCATTGTGTTTGATCGTTTCTGCGCGCGGGTTGATCTGAAACGCCGTCAGTTGTATTTCAGTAATGGCCCTGATGAGGTGCACCTGCACAGCAGTGTGCCTTACCAATTGCTTTTCGGTGCCGATGGTGCATATTCAGCACTTCGCCATGCCATGCTGTTTACCGACCATTTCAATTTCGAACAGACCTACATTGAGCACAGTTACAAGGAACTGCACATTCCGCCGGGGCCTGAAGGCCAGTGGCAATTGGAGAAAAATTACCTGCACATCTGGCCGCGCAAGAACTTTATGTTGATTGCCTTGCCCAATCCCGACGGCAGTTTTACTTGCACTTTGTTTCTGCACACTGAAGGTCCCGTTTCCTTTGCTGCACTCCGTACACCCAACGACGTGCAACAGTTTTTTGCGCACTATTTTGCCGATGCAGTTGCCCGAATGCCTGATTACATACATGATTTTTTTCATAATCCAACCTCATCACTGCTGTATGTAAAATGCTATCCGTGGGCCACCGAGCACACTTGCCTTATCGGTGATGCTGCGCACGCCATCGTACCCTTTTTTGGCCAAGGAATGAATTGTGGTTTTGAGGATTGCACGGTGCTGGATGGTCTGATGGATGAAGTTGCCGAGTGGCCTCAAAGACTCTTCTTGTTTCAGCAACAGCGCAAACCCAATACCGATGCCATTTGTGCATTGGCACTGAACAATTTCATCGAAATGCGTGATCTGGTTGCCGATCCGCATTTTTTACTCAAGAAAAAAATCGAACAGCACATTGCAGAACGATGGGCTGAGCGTTATGTGTCGCCTTATCAAATGGTTTCGTTTTCCCATCTGCCTTATGCTGAGGCCTTGCAAAAAGGAAAGCTTATCAACGAAGTGTTAGAAGAATTAGCTGCCTTGCCCGATTGGCAACAACGACTTAATGAACCGTATTGGCAGCGAAAAGTTGACAGTGTTTGTTTTGGTCCGCTTTAAACATCAATTTTCACTTGGGGAGCCTATGGTGTTTTCCGTAGGTTGTTCCAGATCACGCAGCTGAGGAAGGTCATCTACACTGTTGATACCAAAGTGATTCATGAAATGTTGACTGGTGCCGTACAACAACGGCTTTCCTACGGTATCGCTGCGGCCGACAATACGGATCAGTTCCTTTTCGAGAAGCTTTTGAATGGCAAAATCACAGTTCACGCCGCGGATGCGCTCTATTTCCGGCTTGGATATCGGCTGCCGGTAAGCAATTATGGCTAAGGTTTCCAACTGGCTTGTGGTCAACTGTTTGCTGTGGCGCGTTTTCAGATATGCGGCGGCTACAGGCGCTACATCAGGCTTGCTCAAAAACTGATAGCCTCCGGCTATAGGAACTATTTCAAATGCAAAGTCGCCGTGGTGATATTTTTCAATCAGGGCCTGTAATTGTTGTTCCACTTCCCCGATAGTAGGAGTGAGGCCGGTAGCCGTTGCCAGGCATTTCTGAAGTTCTTTAACCGTGACCGGTTCTTCGGCCACAAACAGGGTGGCTTCGATGAAACGTGCAATTGAATTCACTGTCAAGGAGTGCTGGCAAAGATAGCCACAGCTGAAGCTTGGGGCTGTCAATCCTGCAAATCAGTTATGCACCTTTGTCACATTCAACTATATGCTTTAAGCTTCGGCAGGCAATTTGCATTTAGCAAAGTACCTTTGCATCAACTAATTTTTTAACCATGACACTTATTTGGATTGCTTTGATTGCCCTGATGGTAGGCGGATTCATCGTGCAAGGCATTTTGCGCTCGCGCATGGCTAAGTACAGCCGCTATCCCACGCCCGGAGGGCTCAGTGGCGCCGAAATGGCCCAGCGCATGTTGCATGACTATGGCATTTACGATGTCAAGATCACCTCAGTGCCTGGCTTTTTGACCGATCACTACAATCCGGTAAACAAGACAGTAAACTTAAGTCCGGAGGTGTACAACGGCCGCAGTGTAATGGCTGCTGCCATAGCGGCTCACGAATGCGGCCATGCCGTGCAGCACGCGCAGGCATATCAATGGCTTACCTTGCGATCACAGTTGGTGCCGGTGGTAAGCTTTTCATCGCGCATAGTGATGTGGGTGCTGCTGGCAGGCATATTAATGCTGAACGTTTTCCCTCAATTGTTGTTGTTTGGCATCATCCTGTTTGCCTTAACCACGCTGTTCAGCTTCATCACCCTGCCGGTAGAGTTTGATGCCAGCCGTC
Organism: Chitinophagales bacterium; assembly: GCA_025056305.1. GTDB lineage: Bacteria > Bacteroidota > Bacteroidia > Chitinophagales > UBA10324 > JANWXQ01. Next base: position 16,870 of record JANWWJ010000024.1, read on the forward strand.
GGGCCCTGGCTTGGATCAGTCAGAGAGGAGTGCTGGCCGGCAGGGAGTATGATATGGCTAAGGATGGTTTGAAATGGGCAGCAATGACCTATGTCATTGCCGCATTAGCGTCGTTGACAACGCTGATTTACTATATTTTGATTTACCTGGGTCGGCGGAATTAGGAAGTTTTTTGGTAGGATCGGGGCGGGGGGGGGGGGCCGGCCGGGCCCCCCCCCCCCCCCACCACACACCCCCCCCCCCCACAAAAGACAAAAACACAAGATAGAAAGA
>JANWWJ010000041.1 GCA_025056305.1 Chitinophagales bacterium
TTCCTTACTGCTGCCTCCCGTAGGAGTCGGGCCCGTGTCTCAGTGCCCGTGTGGCTGGTCGTGCTCTCACACCAGCTACTGATCGTCGGCTTGGTAGGCCGTTACCCTACCAACTACCTAATCAGACGCACACCCATCTGCCACCGCCGTAGCTTTAATTGCTACCGGATGCCCGGCAGCAATGTCATGGGGAATTAGCCCTGATTTCTCAAGGTTATGCCCCGGTTGCAGGCAGGTTGTGTACGCGTTACGCACCCGTTTGCCACTCGCCGGCGTGTATTGCTACACCCGCTGCCGTTCGACTTGCATGTATTAGGCCTGCCGCTAGCGTTCATCCTGAGCCAGGATCAAACTCTCCGTTGTAAAAAGTCGATTGACGTGAGCCGCTTTCCTGTTTGCTCAAGCTATCCCTTCTCTCAAAGAACGTTGATTGCCCCTCCTTGGGGCAACCTTGGGCTAACCTACTTGGTTAATCGTAATGCTGAGAACGAAATGTGGTGTGCTTGTCTGAAGCGGAGGGCAAAGATATAAAGCTGCTTTAATGTGCAAAACAATTTTTCAACAATTTCGAAGATTGTTTTGGTCTGGCCCGGCCGCAAAACCCTAATGCTCTACGCTGCCTTGCTGTATTGTTCAAGACTTTGGCCCCTGAGGATTCGCCAACTAAGCATGTGGGTGTTACTGCCTGGCTCGTTAATGGCACAGACGCTGCCTATTGACAGCAGCAGGCTGCTGATCACCGCCATTACCATTTCCGGTAATGAACGTACCCGGCCTGCGGTAATCTTGCGCGAATTGACTTTTTCAGAAGGCGATACGCTGCTTCGTGAGCGGTTGTGGCAACAGTTTTCCGCCAGTCGTAATAATTTGCTTAATACCGGCCTGTTTCATGAAGCCACGCTCAGCTTACAGCCAGCCAGTCATTGTTTGTGCGGCACCGTCCACATCGAGGTGATTGAACGCTGGTACATCATACCGGTCCCTGCTATAAGTTTATATGACCGAAATTTTAATGTTTGGTGGGTCGAGCATCGCCGTGATCTGCGTTGGCTGCAATGGGGTCTCCGTTTTTATTACAAGAATTTATCCGGCCACAATGACGAGCTACGGCTCACGGCACTCACCGGCTTCCAGCAACAATTTGCGTTACAGTATCGCCTGCCTCAACTGGATCCGGAGCGCCGGCACCTGCTGAGAATCTATGCCGCGTACTCGCGAAGCAAGCGGCTGGCCTATGGACTGCAGGATAACCGAGAACTCATTTTTCAAGACATCGACCACTATCAGCGCACTTTCTTTTCGGCCAATATGGACTATCAGTGGCGGCCTGCCTTTAATCACCGCTACATGTTTACGATTGGTTTACGCAGGTATGCAATTACCGACACCGTTGCAACCCTTAATCCGGATTATGCCGGCGATAGTGCTACCGTGCTGTTCTATCCATATGTAGCATTCACCTACGAGAGAGATTTCCGTGATGTAGTGGCCTATCCGCTTAAAGGCAACTATCAAGAGCTGTCGCTCATGCGCCTGGGGTTGGGATTTTCCGACAATCTTTCAGGCTGGATCATGCAGTTTACTGCTTCAGCCTATCCCTGCTGGCGGCGCTGGTACGCCGCAGGTCTGATTCGCATGCGCATTTCAGTACCGGCCGACCTTCCCTACCTTTTGCAACGAGGTATCGGTTATGGCTCTGACTATGTTTCGGGTTATGAGTATTATGCAATTAATGGAACGGCTTTGGGCATAGCAAAATTTGCCCTGCGACGGCCTTTGCTGGAATGGCAATTGCCTACCAGCCCCAACAATGTGCTTACGCGGGGAGCACGGCTCCCTTTTTTGATCTATACAAAAGCATTTGTGGAATCAGGTTATGTGTGGCAAAAGCCTCAAGCACCGGGCAACGAGCTGTCTAACCGCCTTTTGCTTAGTGCTGGTCTAGGAGCCGATATCGTCTTGTTTTATGATACTTCACTCCGACTCAATTATGCCATCAACTGCAAAAGAGAGCATGGCCTATTTGTACATTACACCACCTACTTTTGACCACACCGGTAAAGGGATGGCGCATGACGGTTGCATTATATTGCCGATCCATAGCAGAAGCTGATCTGCCTGTGGTGCAGCGCATGCTGGAACTGTTGCAACACCGAAAGTTCCGCATCTTTTTACATAAGCGTTTTTATGAATGTGTTTCTGCAGCCGTTACGTTACCTGCCGGGACCCAGGTTTTTACGACACATGCCGAAATCAGTGAACATGCCGACTACCTGTTTTCCTTGGGTGGTGATGGTACGTTGTTAGACACCTTAACCTTAGTGCGCGACCGCCCTATACCGGTAGCAGGTATCAACTTGGGCCGCCTTGGTTTTTTGGCCAACATCGGAAAGGATGAAATTGAAGCCACCATCGATGCCTTGTTGGAAGGAACTTATGTACTTGACCGGAGAGCCCTGTTGGAATTAGTGACGAATCGGCCGGTGTTTGACGGAGTCAACTTCGCACTCAACGACATCACCTTGCATAAGAAGGACACTTCGAACATGATTCTCATTCATACCTATCTGAACGGGCAATTCTTAAATTCCTACTTTGCCGATGGACTTATTGTGGCCACTCCCACAGGGTCCACCGGCTATTCGCTGAGCTGTGGAGGGCCTATTGTAATGCCGGATTCCGGCAACATCATCCTCACACCCATTGCGCCGCACAACCTTAACGTCAGGCCAATGGTACTTTCTGAAGACAGTGTGCTCTCGTTTGAAGTAGAAGGACGAAGTCGTGAATTTTACTGTACGTTGGACAGCCGCACCGAAACGCTGGATGCCAGTTTTCAGATCGCTGTGAAAAAATGCGGCTTTACCATGAAGCTGATCAGACTTCGGGATCATCACTTTTTAGACACGTTGCGGCGCAAACTGATGTGGGGCGCCGATATCCGCCGCTGAGGCGCACCATGCCCTTTCCGTAATTTTTTCCTTTTATATTTCGCCGCCAAACCCTTGCCTAATGAGTGCACATGCTACCAACAGCAGCCACCCGAAGGCTTTGTATGTTTTGTTCTTTACCGAAATGTGGGAACGTTTTGCCTACTATCTGATGGTAGGCATTTTTTTTCTATATCTGATTGATCCCACGGCTACTGGCGGTAAGGGATTCCTGAATTCAGATGCCGCTGACCTGGTGGGTTCCTTTATTGCTCTGGTGTATTTGGCCCCCTTCATCGGTGGCATGATTGCCGACCGGTATTTGGGCTATCGTCGCGCCATAGTGTTGGGCGGGTTGCTCATGGCTGCCGGCTACATCGGACTGTCTTTTCCAGGCGATGCTGCCTTGTACTTGTCGCTACTGAGCATCATTATCGGCAATGGATTTTTCAAACCAAACATCTCGACCCTGCTCGGCAACATTTATGATGCCGAAGAATTAAAAGCGAAGAAAGATTCGGCTTATGGCATTTTTTACATGGGCATCAACATCGGAGCTTTCTTCTGCAACTTCGCGGCCGCCTACTTACGCATTAACTACGGCTGGGGATATGCTTTTGCCGCTGCGGGGATAGGCTTGCTCATCGGCTTAGCATGGCTTATCATCAACTACGGAGATGAACATTTTGTGCGCGCCGATAAGGTGAAAGCTTTAGAGCCGGGTGACCCCTCCATGGGTCAGATTTTGCGCACCCTTTTTCTGCCTGCAGCCATCACCGGTGTTGTCGGCTACTTTATCAGTCATCCAAACTTGCTGGGGACAACCATCTTTGGGTCGCGCAGTAATGATGCTTTCTTCTTTGCCTGTGTGCCTATCATTGGTTTTTACCTACGCCTCTTGTGGCGTTCTTCGGCTGAAGACCGGCGTGGGCTGGGCGCTTTGATGGCCTTCTTTGGTGTCAGCATCGTTTTCTGGGTAATCTACAATCAAAACAGCACCGCCTTAACCATTTGGGCCGATCAATATACGCGCCGAACGGTGCCGCCGGCCGTCGAGAAATTTTTCTCTTCAATCGACATGGTGCAGGTCGTCAAAACCGATTCGCAGGTAACCTATAAGACGGATCAATACCTGCGCGTCATAACTGACGAGCAGGGTAAGCCGATCGAAGAAATCGGTGCGCATATGTATTTCAAAAACCTGCCTAAAGAAGAATGGCCACAGAACGGCAATTCGCTTAAACTCATCAACCCGGAGCTGTTTCAGTCGGTCAACCCATTTTTCATCGTGTTTTTCACGCCGCTGGTTTCGGTCTGGTTGTTTGGCTGGCTGCGGCGACGCGGCCGTGAGCCTTCCACCCCCATGAAGGTTACCCTGGGCATGCTCATCGGCGGCTTGTCATCGCTGGTGATGATTTTTGCTATTATGTCAACCAACATATATGAAAACAAGGTATCTATGATTTGGCTCATCAGCACTTATGCTGTATTCACCTTAGGGGAACTGCTGTTAAGTCCGATTGGCCTGTCCATGGTTTCCAAGCTGTCGCCGCGCCGCATCACCGCCTTCATGATGGGCGGCTGGTTTCTGGTCAATTCCATTGCCGGCAAAATTTCCGGGCTGATGGCCACCTTCTGGGATTCGTTTACCGACAAGAAAGACTACTTTCTCATTTTGCTGGTTGCGGCTTTGATTTCTGCTGCCGTCATGATGACGATGGTCAAGTGGATTCGGCAAGTAGTGCGTGAAAAAACCGGTTCGGACTGAAATCGCGGCTTGCTCCAGGGTTGCTTGTCCGACGTGTGAAACCGATCGCAAGCATCGGGCCGAAGATGGCTCCGTGGCAAAGCTTATGGTCATGATTACCAAGTGTCTTCACTATCGAAAGCGGCTTGGCAGAAGCAACTGAAGCAAAGGTCATATGGCTGGTTTTGTGCCGTCGGGACAAGAGACGGCGGCATTATGAGTCATTCCTGCAAGCGAAGAATTCATGCAAGGGTTGGCATGTCATAGATCCATGACCAAAAAATGAATCAATGAGGAAGGTCAGGGAGCCATGAGCCAATACAGGAGGTCCTGTTCATCACCCCTTGGCCGAGCAATTCAATTAGCAACGATTCCCAATATCCATTACCGCACCCAACCAGCGGCAACCCACGCCTTTTAAGGGCAGAAGGTTGGGTCGTGCAGCAGATTTTCCGCCTGCAAGACCTGTGGCGTGTATGGAAAGCGGAAGACGATGGGATGGGCTTGGCTTTTTTGATGAGTTCAATGTGAAAACAAAGATTGCTCCGGTGTAGCCAACTTATCGCCCGAAGCAGAGTAGTTTCGTGCGGATCCTCCTTTTCCATGTCTGCCGCACAACGTACCGAAATTTCTGAACTTGGTGAATTTGGCCTAATCCGCCGTCTTACCGAACGGTTCAAGAAGAAACATGGCTCTACCGTGTTAGGCGTAGGCGATGATGCGGCTGTGATCCGATATGAAGGCGAACGACAGGTGGTGGTTACTACCGACCTTTTGCTTGAGGGCATTCATTTTGACCTGATGTATGTGCCGCTCAAACATCTGGGTTATAAAGCAGTGGTCGTAAACCTCAGCGATGTGTATGCGATGAATGCTACCCCAAGGCAGATCACGGTTTCCATAGGTGTTTCCAATCGGTTTTCGGTCGAAGCATTGGAAGAGCTGTATGCTGGTATTTATGCCGCATGCAGGAAATATGATGTAGATATGGTAGGTGGCGACACCAGCTCATCGGTTAAAGGCATGGTCATATCAGTGACAGCTATAGGTGAAGCTGATGCCAACCGTTTGGTTCGGCGCAGTGGGGCTGCCGTCAACGAGCTGATTTGTGTTACGGGTGATCTGGGCTCGGCTTATCTGGGACTACAGTTGCTTGAGCGAGAAAAACGCATCTTTTTGGAAAATCCTAACGTTCAGCCAGATCTGGAAGGGCAAGCCTATGTCGTAGGGCGCCAACTCAAGCCAGAAGCCCGCCGAGATGTAATCGAATGGCTGGCGCAGGCCGACATTTTGCCCACCAGCATGATTGACATCAGCGATGGACTCTCATCTGAGGTCCTGCACCTTTGCGAGGCTTCGGGAACCGGCTGTCGGCTATATGAAGAAAAAATACCCATTGCTGAAGAAGCCTATCAATTGGCACTAAAATTCCACTTGGACCCCATAACGTGCGCCCTGCATGGTGGTGAAGACTACGAGCTGCTGTTTACCATTCGCCAACAGGATTATGAAAAAATCAAAAATCATCCTGATATTTCGGTTATCGGCCATATGCAAGATGCTTCTCTCGGATGCCAGTTGATCACCAAGGGCAATAACGTACATACGCTAACCGCCCTTGGGTGGAATGCGTTCCGCAAAGCTTAAATCATGACATAGTTTTGCAGGAAAGACCTGCTGCATGAGTCGTTTATTCATATTGCTCATCATTCTCTCATGCAGCCGCTCTGATGGCCAGGTGCCCCCTCAAATCGAATGGCAGCGCTGCTATGGCGGTACTGACGATGACATAGGCTATGCCATAAGCACTACCACCGATGGAGGTTTCATTTTCGCTGGCTGTGCCGGTTCTATTAATGGCGACATCCCTCCCAAGACTGAAGAAGTTTTGCACGGAGGAAAATGCGATTACTGGACCGCTCACGTAAACCATAAGGGCGACATTTTGTTTAAGCGATTATTGGATGGAACTGAAAGTGATGTGGCGCGCAAAGCCCTGGAGCTGCCCGACGGAAATTTTCTCATTGCCGGCAGCACGGCCTCAAACGATATTGATGTGGATTGCAATCATGGCGACTTTGACGTTTGGATCATTAAGCTTGATGCAGCTGGCAATGTTCTTTGGAAAAAATGTTATGGAGGGCCAGGTTATGAAGATTTCGGATCGCTTGTGCTTACTGCAGATGGGGGGTTTGCCTTTTGTGCCGGAACTACCTCAAACAGCGGTCAAGTCAGTGGCAACTTCGGCAGCAGCGACTTCTGGGTAGTGAAAGCCGATTCTGCTGGAAACATTCAGTGGGCCAAATGTTTTGGAGGAAGCGGTTATGAAAAAGCCTTCAGCCTCACCGCCACCTCCGATGGAGGTTTGGCCATTTGTGGCTTCACCAGCAGCCAGGACGGGCAAGTTATAGGAAACCACAGCAGCGATTTCGATGGTTGGGTGGTGCGGCTGGATGACAAAGGCAAAACCAAGTGGACCCGCTGTTATGGAGGCACGCTTTTCGAAACCTTGTACAGCATCACCGAATTAAAAGATGGCTCGCTGATGTTAACGGGCTATGCTTCCTCTTCCGACGGTGACTTAACCGGTAATTACGGTGGCGACGATGGATGGCTGTTGCGCATCGCTGCCGATGGGCAAATTCTCTGGAGCAAGAACATCGGCGGCACGGCCGATGAATCGTTGAGTAAAGCCATCCAAACTGCGGATGGAACGATTATAGCTACCGGCTATAGTAGATCTTCGGGGGGCGATGTGCCGGCCAACTACGGCGACTGGGATTGTTGGTTGGTCCTTACCGACACAGCCGGCAATCTGCTGCACAGTAAAAATTTCGGTGGCTTGCTGGCCGATGTCTGTTACGATGTAGCGGTTGCTGCCGATGGGGGTTTGGCGCTGATGGGTTACACCGCTTCAGTGGATACATTTTTTGATGTATCGGGCAACCACGGCAAAAAAGATTTCTGGCTGGTGAAGCTATCCAGTCTCACTGCCGTACCGGCATTTCCTGGCAAAGCTGCCGTTATCTTGGAGCCTAATCCTGCACATCACTACGTGACAATTCGCCTGCCAACACACCACGGGCGCACACAAATCCGCCTATATGATTTGCTGGGGCGTGTGCTCATCGAAGAAACCACTCATCAGTCTGTTCATTTGCTTTTATTGAAAACGTTGCCATCAGGATTGTATCAGCTGTCTGTGGTGCAAGGGACCACTACATATAGTTCGATGTTGATGAAACAATAGGAGCGGAAACCTTGTTTGTAGCTTTGCCCGAGGCATGAAGGGAAATATTTTTTTAACCTTAGTGCTTTCCCACTTTAGCCTTTCCGTAGCCAGCCAATGCCTGAACAGTTGTGGCTGTGATTTGTTGCCACCCGTCAGTGGTCATCGGGCTGCAACTCAGTTGACGTATCAGTCGAATATCTATAAGCCCTTCTCAAGTGAAGAGCTAACACACATCACGGGAAATGACCCCGTTTACAGTGTGCGTTCACAACACTCTATTCAGCTTTTGATCTCAGTGCCCTTACGCGAAAACATTGTGATTCAGGCTGCATTCCCCTTTCTTTTTTCCATGGACAACCTCGAAGCCTTCAAGCATGCCGATGAGCAAGTACACATCACTGCTTTTGGCAACATCAGTGGTTTTGGTGATGCGACAGTACAGGCAGGGTATCGTTTTTTCAGCAACGCCGATAGCTGCTTTGAACTTACGTTACTTGCAGGTATAAAAATGCCTACCGGTCAGCGCGAACAATTCAGCAGTGATGGTCTTCTCGCGCCGTTGCACCTTCAGGCTGGATCGGGCTCATGGGATCCGCTCCTGCAACTATGGTCAGAATATCAAAATAAACACCATCGAATAAATTTTCGTATTGCTTTTCGGAAAGCCACGACAGCCCTGAACCACAACATGGGAAGCAGCCTCCACCTATCGCTAACTACCCTGCGCGCATTCAGGATACCAACAAGTCAGTCCATTAGGAATGTGTTGCTCCAAGGCGGCATGTATCTCCTGGCTCAGCAACGTATGAGCATGCCCCCCTATCACCATTTATCGCATGCTGTTGCGGAACAGCAGTTGTACCCGTTTTCCAATAGCGGTCATATGCGCTTGATGGCCGCTGTGGGTACGGGCCTGCAATTCCGCGATGAAGTTCGGTTGCCTGTTCAGGTGCTGTTTCCTTTCTATCAGCGCTTGCAAGGCCAACAGGTGTCGTTGCGATGGCAGTTGCAAATTGGACTTGATGTTAAATTGTAAAAACGTGCATTTATGTTAAAACTTAAGAACATCTCTTTGGCTTTTGTGCTCGGAACGGCGGCAGTACTGGCGTGTTCCTCCTGTAGGGAACGATGTGAGGCCGGTCTTGGTGGCAATGTAACGTTAGTGGCCTATGCCAAACACCACGGCAAACCCATCTTTGGTACCGAACAATGGCCCGATTCAGCCCTGATAAAATTCAACGCCAGCGAGTTGCCAGGTGTCAACGCTTCCGATTACGATCTGGTTGTTGTAGGAAAAGCCGGTGATGATTTTGTGCGAATCGAAGGACTGAAATGCGGAAATTACTATGTGTTCATGACCGGGTTTGATGCCAACTTTAATGCCCGAGTAGTCGGAGGCATCCCTGTAACCATTGCGCAAGAAAGTGGAGAGCTGCACCTGGATGTGCCGGTTACCGAGGGAGATTGACTGAAAAAGTTAATGGACCGGCTGGGTCCAGATCAGTTGTTCATGGGTACGGGTAGTGTAAAAGTCGGGGCAGCGGCCATCGCCCCGGCCTGTAATGCCTCCGTCAGGTGCACAGATCAAATTGCAGTCGGCATCGTAGAGTTTACTGAGCTGATCGCAGCAAGGCGGTTGAACGTAATAGACGGTTCGCCCCTGATACGTATAGGAATAAATGCTATATGGCGGATGCCGAGGTGGTTGGCGGGAAAAATCTTCAATCATTTGCTGAATGCAAAGCGGAACAGATTCTTCGCGGCATTTCTGCTGCGATACGGTCAGTACCAAAAGGAACAGCGCAGCCAGCCCGTGCACAAAAGCTAAAAAAACAAAAAATTTTTGAACTCGTTAACAGTCAGCCCTGAAGTTCAGAAACATAATTTTTTCACGTTCGTAAGAACACAAGCTCGTAAAAAAGAACCTAAAGAGTAAATTAGCTGCAAAAAACACCCCCATGGTTACCCGCACTACTGAAGGTGTCAAAATCACAGTAGAAACCTTTTATCAGGAAGACTATTCGCATCCGCTGATGCAGGAGTACTTGTTTGCCTACCGCATTCGCATTGAAAACCAAAGTGACGTACCGATTCGGCTATTGCGCAGGCACTGGTACATTTTCGACAGCAACGGAACGTATCGGGAAGTAGAAGGGGAAGGTGTAGTAGGGCAACAACCAATTATAGGACCCAAGCAGTCACATCAGTACGTATCAGGATGTCACCTGCGTAGTGAAATGGGTCGTATGCATGGCACTTATTTGATGGAACGGCTTACCGATGGGCGCATGTTTGAAGTTGCCATACCGGCATTTCAGCTGATAGCCCCCTACAAATTGAACTGAGGCGCGCAGACAGCCAAGCTATTTTTGCCCCCCCACCAAACGTGAAAGTTACCGAGCACATTGCCCGCCGCAAGGGCACGCTGTTGTCGTTTGAAATTCTGCCTCCTCTGAAAGGGCGGAGCATTCAAAGCATTTATGACACGCTGGATCCCCTCATGGATTTTCGCCCTTCCTTTATTAACGTCACTTATCATCGGGCCGAATACATCTACCGAAAAAACGCAGATGGGTTGTTTGAAAAAGTGTTTGTGCGAAAGCGGCCGGGAACGGTTGGCATTTGCGCGGCCATTGTAAACCGGTATCAGGTAGATGCCGTGCCGCATATGGTTTGCGGGGGCTTTACCAAAGAAGAAACCGAAGATGCGCTAATTGATCTGGCATATTTGGGCATCAACAATCTGTTGGTGGTGCGGGGTGATCCTGAGCGCAGCGAGCGCGTGTTTGAGCCGGAACCTGGTGGCCACCGGTATGCTATTGAGTTGTTGCGTCAAGTAGTGAATATGAACCGGGGCATATACTTAGAAGAAGACCTAACAGATGTGCAACCTACCGACTTCTGCATCGGCGTAGCTGGATACCCGGAAAAACATTATGAGGCGCCTAATATGAAAACCGATTTGTTTTACTTAAAGGCCAAGGTAGATGCGGGAGCACACTACATCGTCACGCAAATGTTTTTCGACAACCGGCATTATTTCTCTTTTGTAGAGCAATGCCGAGCCATGGGCATAACGGTGCCTATCATTCCGGGCATCAAACCAATTACCACACGGCAACAAATAAGCACCCTGCCCCGACAGTTCCATATCGAGCTACCTGCCGACTTGGTCGATGCGCTGCTCAAAACCCATACTGATGCCGAGGCACGCCAGGTAGGCAAGGAATGGGCCATCCAGCAGTGCCGCGAACTTCTGCGCGCCGATGTGCCCGTGCTTCATTTCTACACCATGAGCAACCCCAAGCCGATTGTGGAAATTGTCAAGGCTTTATTCTGAAACGGCTTGTTGACGAGACTGTTCGGCGTGCGCGGCAATAAGCCTGCGCAGGAGGGCTTCCAGATCTGTTGCAGGATTATATTGCACCGCAATCAATCCTAAAGCAGCGGCAGCTTGAACGTGTGTCAGCTGATCATCGACATACAGCGTTTCCTGCGGTCGTAACGCATTTTCGTCAATCACGCGTTGAAAGATTGCAGGATCGGGTTTGCGCAGGCCCAAAATGCATGAGTAATAAACTTTATCAAAAAATTCCTCCAGCGTGGGTTTTTCGTAATGGCGTAACAGATATTTGGTTAAGAACTTCAGATGAATAAAGTTGGTATTGCTCAGCAAAAACATATGATAATCTTCTGCATATAGGCGCCGCAGCAAATCGATTTTTTCAGGGCGGATCTGCACGATCATGCTGTTCCACGCCTCGTCTATTTGCTCATCGGTGAGGGGCACCCCTAGCACCTGCCGCAACTGATTACGAAATGCTGCCTCGGTGATTTGGCCCCGATCAAAAGCGTCAAACAGCGGATGCTGGTAATGGGCACTGAACAAAGCACGAAACTGAGGTACCTGCAACCGTTCGAGGTAACGGGCCGGGGCTTCATAATCTATGTCAATAATGACCCCACCGTAGTCTAAAATGATGTTGCGTATCATTTCCCCACCATTTTTTTAACAAGGTATGCAATAATAAAAAAGCCGGATTGGCTTTTTCTAAAGCCATCACCTCTCTAACGCTCCGATCGGATACCTCAGGGTTTTTGGCGGTAAACTCTGCAACGGCGGTAATTCAATCTGTCAAAATTTCATAAGTTTTAAATTCAGAGGTCATTGGAGGATTTTGGCCGCTTTCTTTTGCTTTGCGCATGTCATCAAAACCCCGCCGATGCCCTTCCAAGAACTCTGGGGAACGGGTCCAGGCCTCGAAGGCCTCTTCGCTGTCCCAGTGGCTGACGACCAAATAGGGCTCTCCCGATTGCTTGGGTTTCAGCACAGCCATGGACCGAAAGCCGGCCATTCGCTCGATGGCGCGGGCGCGCGTTCGGAACAATTCCTCAAAGCGTGACACATAGTTTGGTTCGCAACGAATGAAATTAATGGCAACAAATCCTTTGCTCACGGTAACTATTATTTTAGAATCATTCTAAACAAAGCAAATATAGACAAGTATCAACTTCCGGGAACTAAAGCATAATGCCGTCTTTACACACATCCATTTGCCGCCTTGGGTATCATATCAAACAGCGTTTAGACGGAATGCGGTGCAGTGGTCACTGAAGGCCTTCTGTTAGTTTTGAAGCACATATGAGCCCTACATCATCCACCGAGGAGTGCCGACAAACGCAGCCTGCTGCTTTCTCCGCCTCTGAGGAAGCTGCCCAAAGAGAAGAAGTGTTGATCACCGGTGCTGCAGGATATCTCGGCCGTGAAGTCGTCCGATGGTTTTCCTCTACCGATTGTTATGCGATTACAGCAGTTGTGCGACGACACGAGCAATTTTCCCGGGTGCCGGACGCCTCGTCGATCAGAAAAGTAGCTGTGGAATTAACCGACGAACAGGCTGTAGCTGCTGCGTTGCAAGCTCATTACCCTCATCAGCCTCCTGATCATGTGTTGCTGCTCGCTGGCGGTTTTGCTCTGGGCGACATTGCACAAAGCCCCCAGCATGCCTTGCGCCACATGATGGCCATTAACTTTGAATCGGCCTACAGTGTGGTACGGGTGCTGTTGCCCGCAATGCTTCAACGCGGTTCCGGAAGATTCATCTTCATGGGATCGGTTGCTGCATTAGAGCCCCAAACAGCTCAGCGCATGATCGCCTATGGGTTATCGAAAAGTTTGCTGATCCAACTGGCCAAATACATCAATGCCATGGCCGAAGGAACCCAGGTGGCAGCCACCGTATTGGTGCCGCACGTCATTGACACTCCTGATAATCGGCGCAGCATGCCACATGCCGATTTCCGCCAGTGGGTAAAGCCAAGTCATTTGGCTGAATTGATGCATCAGCTCTGCCGAGGTGCAGCCCGCGGATTACGCCAGCCCGTGCTGCGCGTCTGGCCACAGGGTTGAAAGGCCGCGAATGCACAGCGTTGTACCTTCGAGGCAAGAAAAGCGGTGGCCGATCAGCGCAAAACCTTGGATTGCGGCAGCAACTTTTATGATATGCTGCATTCCTGCTTTGTGGCGCAAGAACCCGTACGCCTGTTGTACGATAAAGGTGGTATGCAACGCGCCGAAGGCATCATTCAACACATCGATCCGCCGGGACCGGAAAGTTCAATTAAATTGACCAACGGCCAGCGCATAGCTATAAATGACATAGTTGCCGTAAACGGCGTTTTCAGCGACGAATACACCGAATGTTGACCTGTAGGTGGGCCCACCAGGATTTGAACCTGGGACCTACGGATTATGAGTCCGCTGCTCTAACCAGCTGAGCTATAGGCCCGGCGCTTACGCGCAACGGCAAAATTAGGATTTGGCTGAGCAAATCGGGTTTGGGCTTAGTTCAGCGAGGCTACGGACGCAGCGTTCTTGCAAAATCAGTCAATTTTTCTTTAAAAAATAACATTTTTTGAAAAAAGCGATTAAAAAGTAAAAAAAATGCAACACCTTTGGGCTGACAGTGCCATGGCATCTACCGCATTGGACGATTTAGATTTCCGCATTCTGGCGCAGTTGCAGGATGATGGCCGCAAGTCGTTCACCGAAATTGCGCAAGAACTGCACGTTTCGGTAGGAACGGTGCGCAACCGTATTGCCTCTCTGATTGCTTCACGTACCTTGACAGTGATCGGCCGCGTTGATCCGGAAAAAGTCGGCTTTCATGCTTACGCTCATATTTTTATCAAGGTGCGGCCGGCCGCGCAAATCAACAATGTTGCTCGAAAAATAGCCCGCTTGCCCGAAGTAAGCTTTCTGGCGATGATCAGCGGAGAGTACGATTTGGAGGTAAACGTGATGTGCCCCAACAACGACCATCTGATTCGGCTGATGAATGAAAAAATACACAGGATCACCGGCGTACATGAAACAAATACAAATATGTACTTACGGGTTTTCAAAATTGCCCAACCCGATCTGAGCCTGGTTCGTCCGAATTTATTAGTAAGTTCAAACACCAAATAAATGCTTATGAACCTGTTGCGCCTGTTTGCCTTGGCGGGGATGCTGCCCGTAATCAGCTATGGCCAGCTGACGTTGACCGGCAGTGTACGAGACCAGAACGGCGAGCCACTGCTGGGAGCTACGGTCCGCTGGAAAGAAAACCCCACCGTAGGCACCCAAACCGATGAAGACGGCCGTTTCTCACTTGTAGTCACGGCAGCCTCTGGTACTTTGATTTTTTCCTATGTGGGTTTTGAAGAAAAAGAGGTTGCCTTTTCTGAGGCCAACACCACTTTCCACATCACCCTTTCCACCGAAAAAGAGTTGGAAGAAGTAATCGTAATCGGCTACGGCGTGCAGCGCAAGAGTGATGTCACCGGCGCAATTGCCTCGCTGCGGGCTCGTGACATCGAAGGATTACCTCACGCCAACCTGGGCACTTCTATCACGGGCAAGGCTTCAGGCTTATACATCAAGACGCCGTCAGGTACACCGGGGGCAGGGTTGTTGGTCAGTGTGCGCGGCAGCGAAAACCCCCTATACGTGGTGGACGGTATTCCCATGCTCAGTGAAAGCAATTCCGCCCTGGCTACCTCCTATGACACGCAGGGCAACATCACCGGCAACGGACAAAACATCTCTTCCATTGCCGACATCAACCCCGATGACATAGCCAGCATAGAAATTTTAAAAGATGCGTCGTCCGCTTCTATTTACGGCGCACGGGCTGCCAACGGCGTAGTGCTCATCACCACCCGCCGAGGGGCTGCGGGCAAAACACAATTTCACTTCAATGCCTACAGTGGTTTACAGACAGCAGCCCGCATCATCCCATTTTTGAGCAGTGATGCGTTTGTGGCGTTGGTCGAAGATGCCCGTGCTCAGGACTTAAAGAAATATGAAGAAAACCCAGATTATTTCGGGCCTGATTTTGACCCAGCCGTTTTGACAACCCCCCTTCCGGAATCGTGGTTTACCGGTGTTAACACCAACTGGCTGGACGAAGTGTTGCAGCCGGCCCCTATTGCCAGCGTGCAACTCTCGGCATCGGGCGGCACTGAGCGTAACCGCTATTACATCAGCAATGCTTATTTTGATCAGCAGGGCATCGTCATCAATTCGTATTACCGTCGTTTTACCAGCCGCCTCAATTTTGACCAGACGGCCTCCGAACGAGTTACGTTCGGGGAAAATTTGTCGATAACTTATTCGCGCAACCGGCGCAGCTTCAACGACGACACCTACACCGGCATCATCACCAACGCCTTGGGCTGTTCCCCCCTGATGCCGCCTTACGATGAAAACGGTAATTATTCTGACTACACCCAATATCAGGCGGCGTGGTTGAGTGACAACCCCATTCTAAGTGCCAATGAAATCATTGCTTTTTCCAACAGCTACCGCTTCCTCGGCTCAATCTATGCCAACTATACCTTCAGCCCTGCGTGGGCTCTGCGAAGCAGTGTGGCAGCCGACTTTACGTATTTGACCGATGATCAATTTTGGTCGCCGCTGACTGCCGATGCCAGTGCCTTGGGCGGCAAAGCGTTCAACGGCAGTTTCAAGCAGTTGATTTGGCTGAATGAAAACACCCTCACCTTCAGCCAAGCGTGGAACGATGCGCACCACCTCAATGCCGTGACGGGCTTCACCTTGCAGCGCAACCAACAAAATCGTTTAGGTATCACCGGCCAAGGGTTTCCCCCCGGTAGCAACCTACAGACGGTTCAGAGTGCGGCACTCATTACCAGCCATGATGCCAGTGCTTCAAGATGGAGTCTGGTGTCGTTTTTGGGTCGCGTGCAATACGATTTCCGAAGCCGCTACTTGGTCAGCGCCAGCATGCGGGCAGATGGGTCTTCGCGTTTTGGGCCCGACAATCGCTTTGGCTTGTTTCCTGCTGCCTCGGTGGGATGGCGCTTGAGCGACGAACCGTTCTTTCCCAAAACCAATTTCCTTTCTGACCTAAAATTTCGCCTCAGCTTTGGCCTCACGGGAGACCAAGAGATCGGCGACTTTCAATACATCAGCTTTTGGACACCAGTAAGCTATAATGGTCAGGCAGGTTTAGGTCCACGTAACCTCGCCGATCCACGACTGCGCTGGCAAAGCAATCAAAAGTTCAATGCAGGTCTAGACTACGAATTTTTCGATGGGCGAATCAATGGTTCTATAGAATATTTCAGGGAAACCAAATATGATTTACTCAGTGAGGACGCCTTGCCGGGCACCTCAGGATTCAGCTCGATCACGCGTAATGCCGGCCGCATCCGAAACAGTGGCTTTGAGTTTCAAGTCGAAGCAACGCCCATCCAACAGGCCGTCACGTGGCAAGTGGGATTTAATCTTTCCTATCTCAATAACGAAGTGCTGGACTTGACTACGGATAGCTTATTGCTATATGCCTATAACGATTTAGCGCCGACGCACATTTTGGCCATCGGTCACCCACAAGGATCTTTTTGGGGTGTGCGCTATCTGGGCGTAGATCCGCTCACCGGCGATCCCATCTACGATGATTTAAACGGTGATGGCATCATTGACGACAACGATGCCACCATTATCGGCAAGGCTTTACCCGATTACTTCGGCGGTCTGCATACTTCGCTGCGATACCGAAATTGGATGCTGGACATCGCAACCAGTTTTAACATCGGAAACCAGGTGTACAACTTAATTCGAGGCGAATACCTCAGCCTTGGCTACAGCCCTGAAGGATGGGATGCAAACAATGTGCTTTACATGGTTTATTCGAATAATTCGACCGAAGCAAACGACCGCTGGAAACAACCCGGCGATCAAACCGATATTCCCCGTGCCTCACTGATCAACTCACATAATTACCAGAACTCAACCCAGAATCTGGAAGATGCCAGCTTTTGGCGCTTCAACGACATCACCCTTTCGTACGTTTTCCGACAGGTCGCGGGGCTAAGTCGCTTGCGGCTCTATGTTCAAGTACAGAACGCATGGGTGTTCACGCGGTACAGTGGTTTTGACCCGGAGGTGAGCAGCACCGGCGGTTCTGACTTGAATACCACCGGTGTGGATTATGCCGCTTATCCCAAAGCCCGCACATTTTTGTTCGGAGTAAATGCTTCATTTTAAAAAAAGTACTATGAAAAAAAATTGTCTTGTTTTCGTGCTGTTGCTTGCGTTGGCCTCGTGCGAGTCTTTTTTAGACCTCACCCCGCCCGATGAAGTAACCGACGATCAGGTGCTCACCTCTGCAGAAGGTTTGCTGTCGGCACGCATTGGCATGTACAATGCCTTGCAACACGACGCCTATTACGGTGGTTTCTTCCCGTTGATGATCGATGCCTACAGCGACAACGGAGCAGCCGGTGGCTACGACGCCCCCCAACTGAATCAGTTCAATGAAAAAAACCTTGGTGCCGACAACATTTTCATCGATAACTACTGGGTAGCCGCATATCAGGTCATTTACACCGCCAACCGTATTCTGCGCAGTGTGGATGAAATTCAAGATGCGTCGCTGAGCGATGCATTGCGCGCGGATGTAAAAGGAGAAGCTTTGGCCATCAGGGCCTTAGCTCACTTTGACCTCCTGCGCACTTTTGGCGAACACTGGGATCTGCAATCGGCTTGGGGCATTCCACTCATGAACGAACACGATGATCCTGTCCAACCCAAAGGCCGGGCTTCAGTGGCCGATTGCTACAACTTCATATTAAACGATCTGCAGCAAGCGCGTCAGTTGGTTTCTGCAGACGATTTAGCCTATGGCACGGGCCTTAAAACCGCTGCCTACATCACCCCTCAGGCTGTAGCAGCTTTGCTAGCCCGAGTATCGCTGTATCAAAAGGATTACCCAGCAGCGGTAGCATACGCTACAGAGGTGATCCAAAACAGCTCATACATGCTGTTGGATGATCCTGTGCTGATTTATCAGCAACGACTGACGCCGGAGAGCATTTTCGAATTGCAGTTTACAGCACAAGATCAAAGTCAATACAACAACCTCACTTACGTGCGTGACGATGCACTGCGCGTAGATGTTTATTTTCTTGCCAACCGATTGCTCAACGACTTTTTTCAAGCCCGTCCGGGCGATCGGCGCAGCCAATTGGTCAACTTCGACCCTGCCAGCAACGACGGCAGCATACAGCCCGACGGGCGCACACAGAAATACCGAGGTGAAGAAAGCCGAGACAATCCAGCATATGTCATTCGATTGGCCGAAATGTATCTGATCCGTGCCGAAGCTGCGGCCATGTTGGGAGATTTAGCTACTTGTCAGAATGACCTGCAAACGTTGGCACAAAAAAGAGGCTATACGCTTCCGCCTGTTACCGCCAACAACTTCATGGATTTGGTTCAAGACGAACGCCGTGCCGAACTCAACTTCGAAGGGCATCGCTACTTGGACCTTGCCCGCATTGGTAAAGTTGCTGAAGTTCTGGGTGAGCATGTGCTCCCTGTTTTTCCCATTCCGATCAATCAAATTCTGGCCAGTGGAGGCCTCATCGAGCAATACCCGGGTTATTGATGGCCAACGTTTTTTATTCCATTAATCCCTACAACCAGCAGGTGTTTGCCGAACATCCGGTGACGGACGTCCGGGGTATCGGGCAAGCCCTGGAAGCGGCAACCCAAGGCTGGCTTCACTGGAAAAACCTGCCTGTAAGCAGACGCGGCCTGTACTTGCAAGCCCTTGCCGATGAGTTAGAAAAAGCCAAAGAAGAGCTGGCGTTGCTCATGGCTAAAGAGATGGGAAAGGTCCTGCGCGAAGGACGGGCAGAAATAGATAAATGTGTCACTGCGTGCCGCTATTTCGCTGAACACGCAGAACTTTTTTTGCGCGATGAACCGATCAGCTGTGAAGCCCAGCGGGCACTGGTTTGCTACGAGCCCCTGGGCATCATTCTGGGCATTATGCCTTGGAACTTTCCGTTCTGGCAGGTATTACGCGCAGCAGCACCAGCGCTGATGGCCGGCAACGTTTTTTTGCTTAAGCATGCCCCCAACGTATGCGCGTGCAGCAAAAGGTTAGAACAACTATTCCAGCAGGCCGACTTTCCTGAGGGCGTTTTCCAAGCGCTGATCATCGATGTGGATCAGGTGCCGCAAATCATCGCCCATCCTCTGGTTCGGGGTGTGACGCTGACGGGCAGTGAGCGTGCCGGCGCTGCGGTAGCTTCTTTGGCAGGTGTACACATAAAAAAAACCGTACTGGAGCTCGGAGGCAGCGACCCGTTTCTGGTGCTGGACGATGCACCGTTGGAAGAGGCAGCACAGGTCGCCTTGCAATCGCGCCTGCAAAATGCCGGACAAAGCTGCATTGCGGCCAAGCGCCTGCTCGTGGCCGAAAGCATATATAAACCTTTTGTTGATTTGTTACTGGAAGGCTTGAAACAATTCCGTCAGGGTAATCCTTTGGAAGAAGGGGTAGCATTAGGTCCGATGGCTCGTTTGGATTTGGCCGAAAAACTGGAGCAGCAACAAAACCGATCGGTGCAAATGGGAGCTCAGGTGCTTGCCGGTGGTCAACGCCACGGTTGCAACTATGCTCCAACGCTGCTGGCTTCGGTGCATACCGATCAGCCGGCTTTTCAGGAAGAATTGTTCGGGCCCGTGGCAGTGGTAATTCCGGTTCGTGACGATGCGCAGGCTGTCGCTCTGGCCAATCAAAGCCGCTATGGGTTGGGGGCAACCATTTGGACACGCAACCGGCAAAGGGCTGAACAACTTGCCCGCAGGTTGGAGTGTGGCGGCGTGTTTGTCAATACCCTGATGCGCAGTGATGTTCGGTTTCCTTTTGGCGGAATGAAAAGTTCAGGCTATGGCCGCGAACTGGGCCGCCACGGCATGCTTGAATTCACCAACATCAAGACCATTTACATCAATTAAAAAACACACTAATATGTCCATCATCATCACACGTAAGGAAGAAGAGGCAGGCCAGCACAAGCTGCGGCTGCAGAGTGAACGCATCTTTGCACGCCGCCGCAAGCTGATACCAAACGCTCTGAGCATTTTTACCCCCGCCACCGTGCAGCAAGCCAGTGGCGCTTACCTCACCGACGCCGACGGTTACGCCCTCATTGACTTTACGGGCGGTATCGGTGTTTTGAATGCAGGCCATTGTCCACCGCCGGTTGTGCGTGCAATCCAGGAGCAGGCAGGTAAGTTCCTGCATACCTGCTTTGGCGTAGCGGCCTACGACCTCTATTTAGATGTTGCCGAACGGCTGGTAGAACTTTTTCCCCACGGAGAGGCCACCAAGGTTATGCTGACCAACTCTGGGGCAGAAAGTGTAGAAAACGCCATTAAAATTGCCCGACAATACACCAAGCGACCTGCTGTCATCTGTTATACCGGTTCCTTTCATGGGCGCTCGCTCATGGCCACGTCGTTAACCAGCAAGGTGGGCTATCGGCTCGGATGCGGGCCTTTCGCTCCTGAAGTGTACCGGTTGGCCTTTCCGGATTTTGTGCACGACAATCTGGGTATGGATGAAGACGCTTTTACCGAATACCACCTCCGTAAACTTGATGAATTTTTCTATTATTATGTTTCTGAAAAAGACGTTGCTGCCATCATCATCGAATGTGTTCAGGGCGAAGGCGGTTTCAACGTTTTGCCAAAAAAATACCTGCAAGGACTGCGGCGGGTTTGCGACCAGCACGGTATTGTGCTCATCATAGATGAAGTTCAGACAGGTTTCTGCCGCACCGGAAAATGGGCTGCTTACCAGCACTACGACGTCGTTCCCGACATCAGCACTTGGGCCAAATCCATTGCCAGCGGTATGCCTTTGGGTGCCGTCATCGGCCGGCAACACATCATGGATGGCATCAACCCCGGTACCATTGGTGGTACTTTTTTGGGCAATCCGGTTTGTTGTGCTGCTGCTCTGGCAACAATTCAGTACATGAAAGACATGCAGCTTAACGAAAGGGCGCAGCACATCGGAAGCATCATCAGACGGCGATTTGAGGAAATGCAAAAGCGATTTCCCAAGCATATCTCCAACGTACGCGGTCTGGGTGCCATGATGGCTTTAGAATTATCACATGAGGGTGACATCCGTCGGCCTAACGGCGAGCTGGGGAAAGCTATGGTTCAGCGATGTCATGAAAAAGGACTGATCCTTATAACGGCAGGCGCTCACGGCAACATTCTGCGCATCCTCAGTCCGTTGGTCATTGAAGAAGATGTTTTGCATCGAGGCCTCGACATCATTGAAGAAAGTTTAGCCGAGCTGGTTGCCCAATGATAGCCTTCTCGCTAAAGGTGCTCCACAATGGTTTTGGCTCGCTTTTTCAGCATCATCCTGCTTGCCAGCATTATTTGGTCATTTGTTCAGTTGGTCAGCGGTCAATGGCACAGCCTGGCCTTCTTGCTCAACGGCAAGCAAGGTCAATCGCTGGTTGTGGATTTATGGGAACGCCATCAGGTTTCTGATAGCCTGATGACGCAGCTGCAGGCGGCCGGCGCCCAAGGGTTGGTAAAGGGTGACACGGTGCTGCGGCTCACGGAATCCGGACTTGTGGAAGTCAGCAGAGGCCACCAACCTGCTGATGGCCTATTTCCTACCTGCCGCTACGCCGTAGTCGATTTATGGCTACCGTTATTGGGATACCTGATGTTTTTCTGTGGGCTAATGCAATTGCTCACCGATTCGCGGGCCACCGAGCAAATTTCCCGTTGGCTGACTCCTTTTTTTACCCACATCTTTCCGGACTTACCTAGTGGGCATCCAGCCTATGGCTTCATGACGATGAACTTCGCCGCCAATCTTTTGGGATTGGACAACGCCGCAACCCCTTTCGGTTTGAAAGCCATGCAGAGCATGCAGGAAACCAATCCCAACAAAGACGTTGCCACCAACAGTCAGATTATGTTTTTAACGCTGCATGCGGCAGGTCTGACGCTGATTCCCACCTCGCTCATCAGCTATCGCGCAGCCTTGAACGCGGCCAATCCTACCGACATCATGTTGCCGCTGATAACGACTTCATTCATTGGGACGGTAGCCGCCTTGGTGTTGGTAGGCCTTCGTCAACGCATCAACCTGCTGCGACCGATAGTGGTGCTGGTCATCGGCAGCATGGCAGCACTCATCGCCGGCATTTTGTTCTTTATCACCCGGCTTTCGCTGGCCTCGAAAATCACCTTCACAACCAACCTCAGCAATGGATTATTGTTATTGATCATTTTGTTGATTGTTGCTTATGCCGTATGGAAAGAGAAGGTGTTTCGAGATCAAAGCACCAACATTTTTGATTCCTTCATAGCGGGCGCCCGCGAAGGCTTCCAAACGGGGCTGCGCATTCTGCCTTACATGGTTGCCTTGCTGGCTGCCATCAGTCTTTTTCGCAACAGCGGACTGATGGAACTGTTGATCAGTGGGTTGAGCAAGGTGCTGCAGCGCTGGGGTGTACAGGAAGGGATCATTGAAGCTTTGCCAGTAGCGCTGATGCGACCGTTCAGCGCCGGCGGTTCCCGGGCGTTTATGCTGGATGCCATGAAAACCTACGGCCCTGATTCTTTTGCAGGCATTTTATCCACCCTGTTTCAAGGAGCCGCCGAAACCACATTTTACGTCGTTGCGTTGTACTACGGTGCTGTAAACGTAAAAAACACTCGATATACCATAGGCGCTATGTTGCTGGTTGACCTGATCACCGTACTTACGGCCATAGCTGTAGCCACTTTGTATTTTACATGGTAAAGATTTGCAGCCCTTCTGTGAAACTGATGGGTTGTGCCCGTTGCCTGATCTTTAAGCATATGGGTAAGTTATTTTCATGGCTTCCGGGTCTGGTGTTCGTGCTATGGGCCTCCCACACATCAGCACAAATAGAGGTACTAATTAAGATTAGAAATCTGCCTACCGACACGGTATGGTTTGGCCGCACCTGGGGCAAGCGCGCCGTGCCTATGTTTTCTGCTACAAAAGGAGCAGACGGTTCTGCTCGGCTTCGCACCGATTCAGTGCTTCAACCGGGCATATACGCCTTGCTGTTTAAAAGAGGCCGCCATGCACGATTCACCTACCTTTCCTGCTTGGTCACCGAGGAAACTCGCGTTTGGACGATAGAGACTTCCGTAGAAAAGCCCTACAGCCATGCCATCGTTTCTGGCAATGCGCTCACTGAAGCTTATCTGAGATATTATGATGAATTTCAGACCCGATTGCGTGTGCGCGATTCCTTGAACGACCTGTGGAGGCTGACCCAAACCACAGAAGCCTTCGAATCCTTGACGGCATTCGAGCAGCGCATGCGCAGTTATCAACTGCGTGTGCGCGCAGCACATGCCGGTACATTGTTGGACAGTGTGGTGAGCTGGACTTTATTGCCTGACGGCGAAGCGTGGAACCAAAATTCCTTTCCGCTGCTTGAGCGGCAGCGCCTTCGCGAAGCTGCCTTTCACCAAGCGTTGCAGCACTCAATACGACAGGGCAACCTCCTGCAAAAGATGTCCTGCCCTTTATGGATTGAATGGCTGGACTTGACGGTATTCAAACTGTATGCAGATCCTCGACAGGTGGCCAAACTCGTGGATGAACTCTTAAAGTCCTTGCAGCCTCACGCATCGGTCTATCAATACTATTTCACATATATGCTCAACTCTTTTGCATCCATGAGCAGATTTAGTTTAGATGAGGTTTTTCTGCATATGTACAATACTTATGTAAAAACGGGTAAGGCTTCCTGGCTGGATGCGGAGCAATTAGAACGCTATGCCACTCAAGCAGCATTTATGCCCGGAACTCTTGTCGGTGACCGGGCCCGAAACGCGTTAGTACTTGACCGCCGTGGCCGCAAACGTCCGTTGGACAGCCTGCTGGGTGGCCCCACCTTGCTTGTTTTCTGGGACCCCGAATGTGGACATTGCCAGAAAGAATTGCCGGAACTAAGGCAAGTCACGCCCGCCTTCATGGACCGTGGGTTGCGTGTAATATCGGTATGCATGGCCAAAGGTCCACGAGCTGCTGAATGCTGGGCTTTCGTGGATTCGCTGCAACTGCCTTCCGCCTGGATCCATGTCCGCGAACCGGACGATGAAGCGCATCTGTCGCGCTTGTACAACACCCGCACTATTCCCCGCATCTACCTTATCGATGAAAACAGGATAATTGTGTACCGGCGTGCAGGCGAAGTGCCTGCATCGGAACTGCGCATTGTCCTAAATCGGTTTTTTAACAGTTGATTCCTGAACCAGTGCTAAACGGCAAAACGAATTGGCGCCACCGTCCATCCCCGGCAGGGCATCGAATACCGCAAGGGGTTTGTTTTTTGATAAAACTTCTATATTGGATCTAAAGCCTACAGATAAATGAAAAAACAATACATCAATGGCCAGTGGTGCGATGCTGTGGGAGGAGGCATCTGGAAGGTGCAGAATCCGGCCACTGAAGAGTTCATTGCAGAAGTCCCTTATGGCGATGATCGCGACTGCATACAGGCCATAGCGGCTGCCGAACGTGCCTTTGATTCTTGGAAAAAGCTAACGGGATGGGAACGCGGGGCACTGTTGCGTCGAGTTGCGGATCTGATCCGATCCTATGCTGAAACATTTGCACGGGAAACCACTTTGGAGTGTGGTAAGCCCTTGCGTGAAGCCGTCGGGGAATGGCAGGTTGCTGCCGATCTTTTTGAATGGTATGGAGAAGAAGCCAAAAGGGCCTACGGGCGGGTGATTCCGGCCAAGCGCAGCGATCGACGCATGCAGGTGATCTTAGAACCCATGGGTGTGGTGGGCATCATCACTGCTTGGAATTTTCCTGCATACAATCCGGCGCGGGCCTGCGCAGCCGCATTGGCAGCTGGCTGCACGGTGGTATGCAAGGGATCGGAGTACACACCGCTTTCATCGATGAATTTGTTTCGCGCCCTACACGAAGCTGGCCTTCCACCTGGGGTAGCCAATTTGGTCAACGGCGATGCTGCACGCATAGGAGCGGCCCTGCTTGAACAAGATGCCGTGCGTAAAATTTCTTTCACGGGCAGCACACGCGTAGGGAAGTTGCTCATGGATGGGGCGTCCCGAACGGTGAAACGGCTGGCGCTGGAACTGGGGGGCAATGCCCCTGTGCTTATTTTTGACGATGTGGACGTGGCAGCCGTGGCCCGAACCGCCGTCAGTGGGCGGTTTCGCAATGCCGGCCAAGTGTGTAACATTCCACAGCGCTTTTACGTAGCTGAAAATATTTATGAAGATTTTTTAAATATTACAAGCACCCATGCTCAACAGCTACGGGTTGGAAACGGATTGGAGGAAGGGGTGGCCATGGGCCCCCTGATCAACCGAAGGCAACAGCAGCACGTGCTGCAGCTTTTGGATCTGGCCGAGCAACAAGGGGCTAGTTTGCTTTGTGGGGGTCAAACGCTGGAAAAAGGGTTTTTCGTTACTCCGGCCGTGGTGGCCGATCGCAGTGGTGCGGTCGTTTTTCGGCAGCAGGAAATCTTTGGCCCCGTTCTTCCGGTCATCCCCTTTAACACACTGGACGAAGCTTTGCGTCAGGCCAACGACACGCCGTATGGACTGGCTGCCTACGTGTGGACGCAAAACCTTAAAAGAGCCTACGTTGCTGCCGAAGGGTTACGGTTCGGCATGATCGGTGTCAATGAATGGGCGCCTCACGCTACCGAGGCCCCTTTTGGCGGATGGAAACAAAGCGGACTAGGACACGAAAGCGGCAGTGAGGGCATGTTGGAATATATGGAAAAGAAACTCATAACTATAAATCTTTCCTGAACGCAAGGGATTTTTTCTCTCTGCAAACACATACAAACATGCATTGAGCTCACGAACTTGTGCGCGGCATGCCATCTGAGTACGGTGCCCTGGCGTTAATCCCCCCGTTGTTGGTCATCATCCTGGCTATTCGCTTGCGCAGCTCTTTTGAACCATTGCTGCTGGGATGTCTGGCGGGATTTCTCATCATCTCGCTGAAAGGCGGACCGGACTTTTTTACCGGCTTTGTAAACACCCTCTACCAGGTCATGATGGATAAAGAAACGATCTGGGTGATCTTGGTATGCGGATTGTATGGCTCGTTGATCGGCCTTTTGATGCACAGCGGTTCGGCACAGGCTTTTGCCCGCCTGATGTTGAACAACATCCGTTCAAAGCAGAGGGCTTTAATCAGCTCATGGGCTTTGGGCATCGCTCTTTTCCTTGACGATTACCTCAGCGCTTTGACCACAGGCTCTACCATGAAGCGCGTTACCGACCAGTTCCGCATTTCGCGGCTCATGCTGGCCTATGTGGTCAATGCCACGGCTGCTTCGGTGTGCGTTATCGTACCGCTTTCTACTTGGACCTTGTTTGTCGGAAGCATCCTGGAAGAATGCGGCTATGCCGCTGCCGAAGGCGGCAATACCGCATACTGGTCGCTGATCCCATATATTTTTTATGGATGGATATCGGTACTGCTGGTGCCCTTCGTTGTAAAGGGCTGGTTACCGCTGTGGGGGCGAATGCAACAAGCAGAAACAAACGCCCAGCTTTCCGAAGCAACCCCGGTTGATGTTGACCAACAGATGAACTTAGTGGGCCAACGTTCGGTAGGAGCCATGCATTTCATCATTCCTCTGGCGGTGCTTTTACTGGCCACCGTGCTGTTGGACTTTGATGCCCTCAAGGGAGTGATGATAGCCGTGCTATTCACTTTTGTGTTTTATTTAATACAAAAGATTGCTCCATTTCACAAACTTTCTGAAACCGTTTTCCAAGGTTTCAATTCTATGGTTTATGCCTTGGCTCTGTTGGTCATGAGCTATGTGCTTAAGGAAGTGGGTGATCAAATGAACCTAACTCGTTATGTCATTGAGCAGGTGCAGCCCTATGTGAATGGCCACTTGTTGCCAGCACTTATTTTCCTTACCATGGGTGCCATTGCCTGGGCCACCGGCAGTTCGTGGGGGTTGTACGCTGTGGTTATCCCGTTAGTCCTCCCGCTTGCCCAGTCGTGTGGCGCTGATGTTTCGCTTACCCTCGGAGCGGTGATCAGCGCAGGAGTTTTCGGCGCAAATGCCTGCCTTTTTTCGGATGCGACGATCCTGACGGCCCAGGCCACCGACACCAACAACGTAGATCATGCCTTGTCCCAACTGCCGTACACCCTGCTGGCTTTTGCTCTTTCTTTGTTGCTGTACCTGCTGGCAGGTTTTATGTCGTAGCGATCATGTTGCAGCTTCAATTACCTGACAGACTGATCATCACCCATACACAGGCAGCGCATGCCGAAGCACTGGAAGCCCTGCAACGCCTGGTATTTCCCCATCTGGCCGAGGAAGAACGGCTGCATGCCGACCAATACCGCCAGCATTTAAAGGTCTTTCCCGAGGGCCAGTTTGTAGCCTTAGCCGACGGACAGGTGGTCGGCGGCACGACCACGATGCGCTATCGTGCCGACCTCAGCCACATAACCCCACACCGCTTTTACGAAATCATGGGTGGAGGATGGCTCAGCACCCATCAACCCGATGGCAACTGGCTCTATGGCCTCGACGTCAGTGTGCATCCTGAGTATCGCCAACGCGGCATTGCCCGAGGCTTTTACCGAGTACGTCAGTATTTGTGTCGGGAGCTGGGCCTTGCCGGCCAGCTTATTGTTGGCATGCTCAACGGATATCAGCGGTACAGCGAAATGATGACTGTAGAGGAATACTACGAAAAGGTGCTTAAAGGCGAACTGTTTGATCCGACGGTAAGCGTTCAAATCAAAATAGGGTTTTCGCCAGTAGCCCTGATGAAAGATTACCTGCATGATGCCACCTGCGGCAATGCAGGGGTTTTAATGGTATTGCCGGCAGAAGCCGACCTGTGAACCATGAGGCCGCCTTTTTTAGGTTAGTTCATAAAAATTTTTTTTAATGAATACGATACAGCTACGGACGGAAGTACCCGGGCCCGTTTCCCGGCAATGGTTAGAACGCAGACGCCAGGCATTGCCCACGGGCTTGGCCCGTTCCACAGATGTGGTGATTGCTTGGGCTGAAGGTGCCCATGTGCGTGATGTGGACGGCAATGATCTGCTGGATTTTGCCGGCGGCATCGGCATGCTGAATGCTGGTCATCGCCCGCCGGCTGTGGTAGAAGCCCTAAAGAAACAACTGGACCAATACCTCCATGTCTGCACGTTGGTAGCTACCATACCGCCATATGTTGAGCTTGCCGAACTGCTCAACAGCTTAGCGCCCGGCAATTTTCCCAAGAAGACATTGCTGGCAAATTCTGGCAGCGAAGCGGTAGAAAATGCTGTTAACATCGCACGCTATTATACGCGCCGCCCTGCCGTGGTATGTTTCGAAGGCGCCTATCATGGCCGCACCTTGTTGACGCTATCGCTCACCAGCAAGTACGGATTGTTCAAAAAAGGATTTGGGCCTTTTTGCCCCGACATCTACAGGCTGGAAGCCCCTTACCCCTACCGAAGACCAGCTTGCATGGACCAGGAGGAATACATCGACTACTGCTGCCGCCGGCTTGAAGAACAACTTGTTGCCCAAGTAGATCCTGCTGCAGTTGCCGCAATCATCATTGAGCCTGTCCAGGGAGAAGGAGGCTTTATTCCCATGCCTACACGTTTTCTGCAACGCCTGCGTGAATTAGCCACAGCTCACGGCATCGTGCTCATATTTGATGAGATACAATGCGGAGCCGGACGTACGGGAAAGTTTTTTGCCTGCGAGCACAGCGGCGTCATTCCCGATATGATTTGCATGGCCAAATCCATAGGTTCAGGTTTACCGATCAGTGCCGTTGTTGGTAAGGCTGAAATCATGGACAGTCCACATCCGGGTGGAGTAGGTGGCACGTACGGAGGCAGCCCGCTGGCCTGTGTCGCTGCTTTGGAAACCATTCGTCAGATCGCTTCGCCGACTTTTCTGCAACGGGCCCAGCAGATCGGAGCGCATTTACAACAAACTTTATCGACTTGGAAAAACCGCTATCGGATTATCGGCGACGTGCGGGGGTTGGGTGCCATGCAACTCATAGAGTTTGTTCGCGATGGGGATCCCCTAAAACCCGACCCCGAAATCACTTTGTCCATCATTCGCGATGCAGTTGCCCATGGCTTGTTGTTGATCCGCGCCGGTTTGTACAGCAGTTGCATACGCCTGTTGCCCCCTCTGGTCATCAGCGATGATCAGCTTCACGAGGGTTTGGCCGTGCTGGAGGCAGCCATTGCTCGTGCCGAAAAGCAACACGATAAATGAGGCATTCCAAGCATATTATTTTTTATAATGCAAACATATTGACCCAGGACAGCAGGCAGCCTCGGGCTTCTGCTTTGCTGATCAGTGGCGATACCATCCGGGCCGTTGGGGAAACAGCCGACGTTTTGGCCCATGCTTCGGCCGACACGCCATTGGTTGACCTGCAGGGATTAACCCTAATTCCCGGCTTTATCGACGCCCATATACACGTCTGGAAGGTTGGTAACTTGCTCACCCACCAGCTCGATGTTCGGAACGTTCGATCGCTGGACGAGCTGCTCGAAGCGCTGATTGCTTACCGCCGGCAATATCCCGAACGTCGTTGGTTACTTGCGCGGGGTTTTAATGAGGCATTGTGGCCGCAGGTCCGTATGCCCGACCGCCACGATCTGGACCGCGCTGTCAGCGACCGACCCCTGACAGTTATGCGCACCTGTGCCCACCAGCTTGTAGCCAACACCGCAGCATTGGAAGCAGCCGGGATTTCTGCAGCGACGGAAGATCCTGCCGGAGGCAGCATAGGTAGAGACAGCACGGGTCAACCCAACGGTCAACTCATTGAAACGGCCATGGGCTTAATCCTCAACCGCCTGCCGCAACCTAATCCAGAAGAGTATTGTGAGATGATCGAAGCAGCCCAACGCAGGTTGTTGGAGAACGGGATTACGGCCGCCACCGACCCGGCCGTGATGCCCGATGTACTGCAGGTCTATCGCCACATGTGTCAGCAAGGTCTGCTTCAGGTGCGCTTGCAGGCTATACCTGTGCGTTTGCCCGAAGGAGCACTACAACCATTGCCCTTGCCCGACCTTTTTGAGCACCCTTACTTGCAAATAAACACCGTAAAGTTCTTTGCCGATGGTGCCATCAGTGGGCGCACCGCAGCCATGTATCAGCCTTATCCCGGCACCAACCATAGAGGGTGTTTGCGGTTGCAGGCCGAACAGCTCTTCCATTATGCCAACGAAGCCCAGCAGGCCGGCTTTCGTATCGCCACTCATGCCATAGGCGATGCAGCTATGGACCTAGTGTGCCATACATACGAACAGCTCTGGCAGCAATACCGCCGACCTTACAATCGAATTGAACATGTTGGCTTGCCTTCAACCGATAATCTGCATTTCATGCACGAAGCGCACGTCTGTGCTGTTATGCAGCCAATTTTTATATATGAATTAGGTCGAAATTTTCGACTGTATCTGGATGATGAGCGCCGAAACCGTCTCTATCCCCTCCGGTCGGTACGCGACGCCGGTGTAAGGCTGGCTCTTTCCACCGATGCCCCTGTGGTTTCCTCGCTTAATCCTTTTGATAACCTGCGTGCTGCGGTATTTCGCCGGGATGCCGAAGGCTATTACATCGGCCCCGACCAGGGGCTCACGCCTGCAGAAGCCTTGGAAGCATACACCATGGGCAGCGCATGGGCCAATCAAACCGCCTCCTTTAACGGTAGCCTCTCGGCAGGCAAGTGGGCCGACTTTGTCGTGTTAAATGACAATCCTTTGCTGTTGAAAGACTCATTGATGGTAGTTGCCACCTTTGTCGGCGGCACTTTGCGCTACCTTACGCCTCATCCACAATACCATGGCTGGTTACGTGAATTCGAGGGCAAATAATTTTTTTACGTTTGGATCCAAATCGCTTCGAGTGCGTCAGATCTCGATCTATTCCCAGTTGCTGTTGGCCCGCGAACAAGGGCAAAAAAAGTTTGCCGTACTCATCGACCCAGACAAAACCGATGCCGAGCACCTGTTGCAGGTCGTCAACATGAGTCAGCAATGTGAAGCGGATTATTTGTTTGTGGGCGGAAGCATGTTGCTGAACCAGACCCTGAGCGAGTGTGTCAGCATCATCAAAAGCGTAACCACTATTCCTGTGATCTTGTTTCCCGGCAGTGTGTTGCAAATATGTGAAGGGGCCGATGCATTGTTGCTCTTGTCGGTGATCAGTAGCCGAAATGCTGAGCTGCTTATTGGCCAACACGTAATCGCTGCCCCGATGCTGCAGGCCAGTGGTTTAGAAATCATTTCTACCGGTTACATGCTTATCGATGGAGGTAGCGCTTCAACGGTAACCTATGTGAGTCAATCGCAGCCAATTCCGGCGCACAGCATTGAATCGGCGGTATGTACAGCTATTGCGGGCGAGCTGTTAGGACTTCGCACCCTTTACCTGGAAGCCGGCAGCGGTGCGCGGACGCCGGTACGCGCAGAAATGGTGCGTGCCGTGCGCGAACGCACCCACGTACCCATATTCGTGGGCGGAGGAGTCCGCACGGCAGAACAAGCTGCAGCTTTATGCCGGGCCGGTGCCGATGTCGTGGTTGTCGGTTCAGCAGCAGAAGATAATTTGCAGTCGCTATCGGTGTTGGCCGCTGCAGTGCATGCCTCAGCAGGGGTTCCTTGACTATGGCCGGCGAGGAGAAAAACCACGGTACCTTAGAAGGCATAATCACCCGTTCTGCGGGCCGATGGTACAGTGTACGCCTGAGCGACGGACAAATGGTCCAGGCTACCCTGAAAGGCAAACTTCGCCTCACAGAGCATTACACGACTAATCCGGTCTGTGTCGGCGATCGCGTAAGCCTTGAACAACACAACCACGCCTATGTCATCACCGAAGTGAAAGAACGCACCAACTGCATTGTGCGGCAATCGGCCCGTGACCAGGCTACCGTGCAGGTGCTGGCTGCCAATCTCGACCAAGCCTTGTTGTTGGTAACGGTAGCGCATCCCCGCACCTCTTTGGGTTTTATTGATCGCTTTCTGGTGGTGTCAACTGCCTATGGTGTGCCTGTCTTTTTGGCCTTCAACAAGGCCGACCTTTATGATGCGCTCATGATGAAGCAGGCGGAGCAGTGGAAAAACCTCTACGAAGGGGCCGGCTACTCCAGTCTGTTAATCAGTGCAAAGACCGGCCTGGGATTGGACACGTTGCGCCAGCTGTTGCTCGGAAAAACAACCCTCGTGGCCGGTCACAGTGGTGTGGGGAAAACTACCTTGATCAATGCGCTGATTCCGGGCTTAAACCTTCGTACAGCCCCATTAAGCCGCTACCACAACAAGGGAAGACACACCACCTCGGCTGCCGAAATGTATGCATTACCTTTTTCTGGATATTTGGTCGACACGCCCG
Source organism: Chitinophagales bacterium (assembly GCA_025056305.1). Taxonomy (GTDB): domain Bacteria; phylum Bacteroidota; class Bacteroidia; order Chitinophagales; family UBA10324; genus JANWXQ01. The sequence continues at coordinate 32,693 of JANWWJ010000041.1, forward strand.
GCATCAAAGAATTAGGAATTTTCAGTTTAAAACTGCATGAAGTAGGTCATTACTATCCCGACTTAAAACCCTATCTGAGCCTATGCCGGTTCCATACCTGCCTTCACCTCAATGAGCCCGGTTGTGCGGTACGTCAAGCAGTTCAGAACGAACGTATTGCCCCCAGTCGCTACGAAAGCTATTGTTCCATCATACATGAATTGAAAACGGACGAACCGGTATATGGAAGATCTTTCTAAGATTTTCATAAAAAATACGCATGCGTGTAGTCATTCAGCGTGTAAGCCGCGCCTCTGTAAGCATTGAAGGAAAGAAGCATGCAACCATTGGCCGGGGTCTGTTGGTCTTGGTGGGTATTACCCACGACGACAACGAGCACGACGCCGACCGGCTGGCTTATCGCATTACCCACCTGCGCATTTTTAATGATTCAGAAGGACTCATGAATTTATCGGTAGTTCAGGTAAGTGGGGAACTATTGGTGGTGAGTCAGTTTACTTTGCACGCTACGTTGCGAAAAGGTCATCGCCCCTCTTATGCTTTAGCAGCACCGAGCTCGCAAGCAATGCCTTTATATGAAAAATTTTTAGAACGATTGCAACATCACTGTCCTCAGCCGGTACGCAGTGGCATCTTTGGCGCTTACATGCAGGTAGAACTCGTCAACGACGGGCCGGTGACCATCATTTTAGACAGCAAGAAGGAAAGGGAACCGCAGCTTTAAGACAAAAGCTGAAACGTAATCAGGCTACCCAGATAAGCCAGGCCTGTGAGGTAGGCCAATTGAATAAGGGGCCATTTCCATGTATGGGTTTCACGGCGCACCACAGCCAAAGTGCTCATGCACTGCATGGCCAGAGCGAAAAAGATCATCAGCGAAAAGGCCGTGGCCACAGAATAAGTAGGCTGGCCGGTGTGTGGGTTACGTTCTTGGCGCATGCGCTGGCGCAGCACGTCCAGCCCGCTGTCTTCACCAGCTCCGGTACTGTAGATAGTAGCCATGGTTCCGACAAACACTTCGCGCGCGGCAAAGGAGGTCAACAAGGCAATGCCGATTTTCCAATCAAAACCCAAAGGCGCAATCAACGGCTCCAACACTTTTCCGATGTGGCCTGCATAGCTAGCTTCTAACTTGTGGGTGCGTAGCCACTCTTCAGCTTCAACCGGTGATGCGGCTTGCTGGCGAAGCTGCACGTAGCGTTCATCCACGTCTCGCATCGCTTGCGGCGGGCCGTATGAGGCCAGAAACCACAGCACCACGCTGATAGCAACAATAATCTTTCCCGCATCGGTGATAAAGACCTTTCCCTTTTCAATCATGGTCAGCACTACATTTTTCCATCGAGGCCAGCGATAAATCGGCAATTCCGTGACGTAATAGCTCAGTTCATTAACCTTGATGAAAAATTGAAATACAAAGCCTACAAGAAAAGCCATCACCCATCCAAATAGATACATAGCCAGCAAAACCAAACCTTGCAGGTGAAACAAGCCCCATAGCCGGGTGTCGGGAACGGCAAAGCCTATGAGTAGGGTGTAAACCGGTAAACGGGCCGAACAGCTCATCAAGGGGGTGACGAGAATGGTAATGAGCCGGTCACGCTGAAGCTCAATGTTGCGTGCACTCATGATGGCTGGTACGGCGCATGCCATGCCACTGACCAAAGGCAAGGTGCTTTTGCCGCTCATGCCCATGCGCCGCATCAGGCGATCCATCAAAAAGCTGACGCGCGTCATGTAGCCGGTATCTTCCAGCACGGTGATGAAGCCAAACAAAATCATGATTTGAGGCAGAAAAACGACTACGCCCCCGATACCGGATAAAATCCCCTCAATTAATAAATCGGTAAGTACACCTGCGGGTAGCACGGCCGCAAGCAGCCGCTTCAGATGGTTGATGGATGCATCGATGGCTTCCATAGGATATTGAGCCCAGGAAAACACCGCCTGAAAGACCAAAAGAAAAATGATCAACAGGATGACGTACCCGCCGATGGGATGCAGCAAAAGCGCATCGATACGCCGCGTCGCATCCAGCATTGGTGAAGGCTGAAGGGCCTGACGTGTCACTTCATCCAAAAGGTGACGGATACGTTCGTAACGACGTAAGGTCTCTTCAGCCTGAAAGCGAGCCGCCGAAAAATGATGTGTTTCCAACAGATGGCGAATGCGCGCTTTTTGTTCTGCTTGGAAACAATAAAAATTAATATAATGACATGCAATCTGTAATGCCGCGTAAGGTGCTCGGGCACCTGTCAGTTGCTGTAACGGTTGGATTAAGTCAGGTGCCAGTGCAGATACATCTAAAAAATCCGATGCAGGTGCTTTGAGCCTCGTTTGTATGGCACGCTTTAGCTCATTGATTCCCTTTCCTTCTCTTGCATTGATGGGAATCACCTTCACACCCAGCAAGCGCGACAACTTCAGGGTATCTATGGCCAGGCCGGAAGCACGAGCTACATCAACCATGTTCAGGGCAATAACCGCAGGGATACGCAAATCCAACACCTGCGAACACAACAACAAGCTTCGCTTCAGGTTGGTAGCATCGGCTACCAGAATGATGAGATCGGGGTGTACCTCGTTTTCTGAATTTAGTAATACGTCAAAAGTGATAAACTCATCGATGCGGCGGGGATGCAGGCTATATATGCCCGGCAAATCGATGACCTCCACTACCTCATGTTGCGACAGGACCAGCCATCCGCTGTGCTTGTCCACAGTTACGCCCGGAAAGTTGCCAACCTTTTGCCGAAGACCTGTAAGTAGATTAAACAGGGAAGATTTGCCGCTGTTAGGGCTGCCGACCAATGCAATTCGCTTAAACCGGCCCAATTTCCGTCACTTGTCAAGGCTCCACCAGCACGACCTGAGCTTCTTCCTTGCGTAAGCTCAGTAAGCTGTTGCCCACTTTAACCGAAATAGGATCGCCCCACAAAGCCACATGCTCCACCCGAACCGTTTCGCCGGGCAACAAGCCCATTTCCATCAACTTAACCGACAGTTCTCCTTCCGGCAGCTCCTGGATTATGCCGCGCTGTCCTTTCTTTAATTCGGCAAGGCTAATCAGCTGATTCCGCTTCTTCATCCCCATCACAATATTAACGAACAAAAACACCCGAACATTTTTAAAGACCTATTTAACTACTGCGCAAATGCTGTTAACAGAAAGATACCTTGTAAGGAAGCTGACCAAAGGAAGGGCATGGCTTGCATTTTTTCTTGGAAGCTGCGCAGGCATGCAAGGTTATTAATGCAAGCAGTAATAGTAGCTTTAGCCACCGTTGTCGCTGCAGCAACACAGGCATCAAAATCAATTATAGTGCAAAGTTCAGCATTCATGAATAATGCCAATAGGCGCAGGAAAGTGCTGATCATTCCTCTGAATTGGGGCCTAGGACATGCCACGCGCATGACGGTGGTGGCCCGGATCTTGTCGGAAATGGGTGCGGAGGTAACGGTGGCGGCATCAGGGGCTGCGCGTCGTGTTATGGAATGCGAATTACCACACCTTCGGTTTGTGCCCCTCAGCGGCTTTGAGATGAAATACTACAGGCGGCTACCTGCCGTGCTTTCGATACTATGTCAACTTCCCCTATGGTTTTGGTCGCTGTATCAGGACCGGCGCCTCTTTTTGCATCTGCTGCAGCGCGAATCTTTCGACCTCATTATCTCCGACAACCACTTTGGCTGCCACTCTAAAAAACACACCAGCATCATCATCACGCATCAGATCAGGATTTTGCTTCCCTGGTATTTGCGACCCTTTGAGCCATTAGTGGGTTATATAAACCGTCGTTTGATCAATCGGTTTAGCGAATGTTGGGTGCCTGACGTTGCACACGGCGACGGTCTTTCCGGACGGCTTGCCCGTGGCGTCCCCCTGGGCATACCGGTGCAATATGCAGGTCCGTTGTCGCGCCTGCGGCCGTGTCAGGCTTCGCCCAAACGCTGGGATGTGCTGCTTTTGCTATCAGGACCAGAACCCATGCGCAGCCGTTTTGAGCATTTGTTGCGTCAACAACTTAAAACTTTACCTATTAAAGCTTTGTTGATAAGAGGCACCAAAGGCGTTGTTGACCAGATAAGAAGGGAAGAGCAACATCTGCATGTGGCAGACTTTCTTACCACACCACGCTTGCAAGAAGAGCTGTGCGCTGCTCAAGTCGTGGTGTGCCGCAGCGGATATAGTACGTTAATGGATTTACAACGCTGCAAAATAGCTGCCGTAGTTGTGGCTACGCCGGGTCAGCCTGAACAGGAATATCTGGCTTTCCATCTAAACCAACTCGGTATTTGCCATGCCGTACGCCAAAGTTGCCTTGATCTGAAAAAGGCACTTGCGCAAGCGCACCGTTATCATGGCTGGCAGGCTTTGCCTGATAGCGATCGATGGCAAAACCTGCTGGCAGAAAAACTGGGTGTGCCTAATCCCACAGCGGCAACGGCTCCAGATGTACCGCTCGACCAAAAAACAATTGGGTAGTTTTTTCGAATGATTCTGTATAGTCCGTTACATAAAATCGATGATTGGCATCGCCCGGCGGCGCCAGCTGCCGGCGCATAGCCAACTGCTGAGCTAATTGCTGCGCCACCGGCCCAGTCGAATCAAACACTTTAACGCTATGTTGAAAAAACTGTTCCACTTCGGCGCGAATCAGCGGATAATGCGTGCACGCAAGAATAAGGGCATCGATGTCCATGAAATCAGGATATCGCAGATAATTTTCAATTATCGTCCGGGAAACCTGATTGTTGTAAAAACCCTCTTCGATCATGCTGGCCAAAAGGGCAGTGGCTAAAGAAACGGTTTCGATATCGGGCCGAAGTTGTTTCAGCTTTTGATCATACACGTGAGAACGGATGGTGGCCCGTGTGCCGATGATTCCCACCTTGTGAAGCGCAGCATCGGCGGCTACCGCAGCAACGATTGGGTCAATGACATTGATGACCGGTATGCGGCCATTCACCAGCCGAGCAACCTGCAGATAAGCTAAAGCCGAAGCCGTATTACAGGCAATGACTAAAGCCTTACACGACTGATTCAATAAAAACGTGGTGATGCGTAAGGCATAATGCTGCACCGCTTCCGGCGATTTTTCCCCATAGGGCAAATGGGCAGTATCGCCAACATACAGGATGCTTTCCCCCGGTAAAAGGTTGGCAATGGCCCGCGCCACCGTTAGGCCACCAATACCACTATCAAAAATGCCGATAGGGGCCTGCTGCAACAACAACTATTTAAGGCCCAGCTTCTTTTTTACCAGCGGCATGATATCGTCGCTGGGTTGTGCGTAAATAACAGCACCGGCGCTGGTATCAAAAACGTAGGAAAACCCGTTTTCTTTTGCCACAGCCTTTATGGCATCTTCCGCTTTTTTCAGTATAGGCGTATACAGCTCTTCTTTCTTCGCTTGAAAACGATCCTGAGCTGTCTGCTGAAAGTCTGTGATGCGTCGCTGCAGGTCTGCAATTTCTTGTTGCTTCACTTCACGAATGGCATCGGCCATCGTGGCCTCATTCTTCTGATACTCGGCAAGCTTCATCTGATATTCATTGAGCATAGTCTGGTTTGCCTCCTCCAACTGTTTCTGGTATGCCAACAGGCTGCTGTCAGCTTTTTTTATTTCCGGCATCATTTGCAACAGCTCAGCCGAATTGACATGCCCAAACTTGATAGGTTGAGCATTCGACATGGAAGCCCCCAGCAGGGCCAAAGCAGTAATGATAAGTCTATTTCGCATTACGACAAGATTTAGAGCTGACAAACCTAATCAACAATGCGACATCAAAAAACATCGTTTCCGAAGGTCAAGCCTTTATACCCGACTTATTTAGGCACTTGTTTCTGAGGGGTGGTACCTTCGGTTTTGGGCGTTTTCGGCGTAATGCCCATGGTTTGAAGTACCTGATCACTGATGTTCAGCTTGGTATTGGCATAGAGCAGCATCGTTCCTGCTGATTTGTCCAGGACGAAATCGTATTGACGTGCAGAGGCGGTTTTTTGTATGGCATCATAAACACGGTCTTGAATAGGTTGCACCAGCTCCTGCCGTTTTTGGAAAAGGTCGCCCTGGTAGCCGAAACGTTTCTTTTGCAACTCACGAGCCGCTTTTTCTTTTTCTTCAATTTCTTGCCGGCGCTTGGCTTTCATTTCTTCCGTGAGCAGTACCTGCTCAGCTTGAAACTGCTTGTACAGTCGGTCTATTTCGGCGTACTTCTGGTCAATTTCTTTTTGCCACTGCGCCGTCAGGTCATCGATGCGCTTCTGGGCATCCTGATACTCAGGGATGTTTTTGAGGATGTATTCCAAATCTACATAGGCTAACTTCTGGCCCTGGACCAAGGCCGGCACGAAAAGCCAACAAAACATTAGAGCAACTCGTTTCATAGGACAAAGTTTATTCAGGTTCAAAACCAAGGACAATGCTAAACTTTCCATAGTTATTCAAGAAATCTCCAACAGTATTTACGGGGCCTGAAGGCGTACGGTCAAATCCAATGCCATAATCAAACCCCACAATGCCAAAGATGGGCAAATAAACGCGTATGCCCAGCCCTGCCGACCGCTTGAGCTGAAACGGGTCGTATTCACTGAACGAGTACCACGCATTGGCCGCTTCGGCCCAAGCCATGCCAAAAACATACGCGCTCGGATTAGTCGAGAATGGATAGCGTAGCTCCGCCGTGTACTTGTTGAAAATAGTAGCATACCCATCAGTGGTGTATATCTCATAGCCCCGATGGGCGATAAAGTCAATACCATAAAGCGAATAAGTTTGGGACAATCCATCACCACCCACCTGAAAACGCTCGAACGGCGGCGCTCCAATTGCAGCATTGTAATAACCCAAAAAGCCCCCCTTTGCATTCAGGTGCAACACGAATTTTCCGGTAAGGTTGGCAAACCATTGTGCTCCAAAACGCCACTTGTGAAACTCGATGAGCCGATACTTTTCTGAAGGGGGTAGATTGGCATAATCTTTTTTTATAAATAATGAATAAGGCGGCGTAACGGCTAAACTCAGATAAATGTTGGAACCGTAGCGGGGAAAAATGTTGTCGGGGCCGGAAGAATACCGACCAAACGTCTCCTTGACGCTGATGCTTAAGGCATTGCCATCGGTCATGAAAAAGTTATCCTGAAAATTCTTCAAATGATAATTAGAAACATTGAGTGAGGAAACCAGCGTAAAGAAATCATCAGGCCATTTGAGCTGTTTTCCGTATCCGACGCTGCTGCCCAAGGTTGCCAGGCTTCCATAGTTCGGGTCGGCCACCGGTAAGTTGTTGGTAAAGCGGGAAAAGTATGTTCCTATGCTGAGGGAATTGGGTTTTCGCCCGCCGAGCCAAGGCTCCACAAAGCTGATATTGAATGATTGATAACGGCGACCCGTACTCTGGAAACGTATGGAAAAGGTTTGACCGTCACCTGAAGGCAGGGGCGTCCAACTCTTAGGGTTGAAAATGCCGGAAGCGGAAAAATTGTTAAAACGCAGACCCAACGAGCCGATGACACCGGCTCCGGCGCCCCAGCCGGCCGAAAGCTCAACTTGATCGGAAGGCTTTTCTTCGACGACGTAGGTCAAATCAACAGTTCCTTCCTCAGGGTGGGGATCGGTCCGAAGATCCAGCTTTTCAGGATCGAAAAAGCCCAACGCCGCAATCTCCCGGTTTGAGCGTATCACATCGGCACGGCTGAATTTGCTGCCCGGCAGGGTGCGTATTGCCCGACGGATTACCTGATCGTGAGTCTTGGTGTTTCCTTGTATGTTAACCCTGTTGATCGAGGCTTGCGATCCTTCAAAGATGCGGATTTCTAAATCCACTGAGTCACGCTCTACGGCCACCTCTACCGGGTAAATACGGAAAAACAAATAGCCATCGTCCATATATAAAGCACTGATGTCGTCGCCTCGCGGATCGCCATTGAGCCGTTGTTGCAGATATTTTTCATTGTAAACATCACCCCGTTTGATGCGTAAGGCTGAATCCAAAAAAGCGGAACTGTATTTGGTGTTTCCGGTCCAATAGATGTTTCGATAATAATATGGATTGCCTTCCCGCAGCGTTATAGTGATCTCCAGATGGCCACGCGCGTTGCGGATAAGGGTATCGCCTAATATAGCCATGTCGCGATACCCCTTGCTGGAATAGTGTTCCAGAATTTTCTGCTTGTCTTTTTCATAAGCTTTGGAATCAAATTTTGAAATCGTGAATATGGACCACGGATACCATGTGTTTTCCTTGGTTTTTTTCATTAGTTTTTTCAATCGGCTGTCCGTAAACGCTTGATTGCCCTCGAAAACGATGCGGTCAATTTTCACCCGTCGGCCTCGGTCAACTTCGATCAAAAACCGAATGCTGTTGGCCAGGGTCGTATCTGGAATTTGCCGAACATTCACACGAACATCGAAAAAGCCTTTGCCGCGATAGTAGGCAGCTACCTGGTTTACGGTGTTTAGCTCCACATTGTCGGTAACAACCTTACCCCGCTGAAGATCGATTTTTTCACGCAGCTCGTTTTCTTCACTTTTACGGGTGCCTCGAAAGCTAAAGCCACTTAGGCGTGGTCGCTCCTTGAGCTCATAGCGCAACCACACCTCTGAGTCGTGAATGCTGTCCAGGTACACCGCTACATGTGCAAACAATGCCTGGCGCCAGATGTTGCGAACGGCCCTCGCTATGGCGTCGCCGGGAATTTCGATGCGGTCACCAATGCGAATGCCGGCTATGGCCCTGAGGATCTCTTTGTCGACGTAATCAGCCCCCGATACCGTGATGCCGGCAACCACATATTCTTTGGGACGAGAGTAATCTACCCTCAAACTGTCTGAATGAAGCGGCATGGGCTGGGCAAGCCCCTTGAAGCTGCCCGCTAAAAACACGAGCAGCACGGCTTGCGAAGCCCATCGGACGCTCATAAGGCTTTAATTTGTTCACTGGTCATGCCAAAGCGCCGCTCCCGTTTTTGAAATTCCAGAATAGCTTCAAACAAATCTTCCTTGGAAAAATCAGGCCAAAGTACTGGCGTAAAATACAGTTCGGCATAGGCCAGTTGCCACAGCAAAAAATTACTCAGCCGCATTTCGCCGCTGGTGCGAATCATAAGCTCCGGAAAGGGAATACCTGCCGTTTGCAAGGCAGCACTGATGGTGGCATCGGTAATTTCTTCCGGATCCAGGCTGCCTTCCTGCACCTGATAGGCCAGCTTGCGCATAGCCTCAGTCAATTCCCACTTGCTGCTGTAATTGACTGCCAAAATCAAATTGAGCCCTGTATTGAGGCGGCTGCAGGCCACAGCTTCCTCCAATTCGCGCGCACATTTTGCAGGCAACCCCTTCAAATCGCCTATAGTTCGCAACCGGATGTTATGGGCCATGAGCGTTTTCAGCTCCCGGTGAATGGTTTCCACCATCAGCTCCATGAGGGCATCTACTTCTTGGCGCGGCCGAGCCCAGTTTTCCGTTGAAAAAGCATACAAAGTGAGATAGGGAATACTTAGTTCCGAACAACCTTCAGCGGCTGCACGCACAGCAGCTATGGCATTGCGATGTCCGAAAATGCGCTCTTCGCCTTGTCGACGCGCCCATCGCCCGTTCCCATCCATGATGATGGCTATGTGTTGCGGCAAACGGGTCCGGTCAATGAGGTCAACAAGCGCCATAAATCAAGCCGACGAAATTAGCCATTTCCTCCCGTGCTCCCGGCCGTCACTGACGGTACGGACAACGGTATGGCCTGATGGTGAAAGAAACACCGATTGCTACCAAAAGATAATCATCGTTTTTAGAGGCATCGCCGCGCATCATGCCCGGTTTTCCTATGGGCTCCCCAACGACGTCTTCCGAAGGGTCGGCTAGGTAGGCCACCATGGGTCCGCCTTCGAAGAAAAGCACTACCGGGTCTGCATATACACCACTGACATCGTCCAGATAGTCTGTGGAAGATTTGCGAATGCCGGCTTCGGCAAACATGCCTATGCGTCGGTTAACACGCCACTTAAACCCACCTCCCACTACAAAAGCAGTGGTGGTACGCTTATAGCGCTTCAGTTCGGGATATTGCGAATAGCCTTGACCTTCCGTACCCAAGGGTTGCAATCGAACTTTTTCACCACCGTAATGAACCATCGGATTGAAATGAAATACCGAAAAACCTGAAAACAAATAAGGGCTGAAAAAATGCGGGTCGGTGTGTGAGCTGTTGCTGGTATTGTAGTAAGGAAGAAAGTTGAACTCTGCCTGTAGTGTTCCTTCAGTAATCGGTGAGAAAAAACGCAAGTTACGGACGCGGTGTATGTAGTCGGGAGAAAAAGCGTCATCGCCCCAGATGTGGCCTCGCCCACCACTGAGTCGAAACGACAGGCGTTCGTCGAGGTTGTAACGCAAATAGAACCCTGCTGCCGGACCAAAAAACCGCAGGCTGGTATGCAGGTTTAAATCACCAAAGTAGCCGGTGCCGCCGGCCCACGGGCCATAATCCCAACGCTGCCCCCTGGCATTAACTGCCAGCAAGGTGCAGATTACACACGCCAACCAACCCCGCAAAAGCATAATGCAAAAACGCTGAGACACCCCCGCATGTTTTTTTCAAAGTTAGCAGCAATAGGATTAACAAAATTCCTGAACGAACACAAGGCATAAGCCGCAAAACGGTTAGGTAGCCCCACCATTGGCATGAGTAAAGAAAATTGTTATATGAAAATTATCTTTTACTTCACTTCTCAGCAGGAATTTCCTACGCGCCGGAGCCGAAGAGCAAAGAGCTGCACTAAGGTTCCATGATCTGGTCGAGCCATGCTACGATACGCGAATACAGGTAATAAGATGTGTTTCCACCACTGATGCTGTGGTTTTTATCCGGAAAGGTCAATTGATCAAACGGAATGTTGTGTTCGTACAATTTCTTCATCAGCACAGCTGAGTTTTGGTAGTGCACATTATCGTCGGCGAGACCATGGACCAGCAAAAGGCTTCCGCGGATGCGGTCGACATAGGTGAGGGGGGCACCGTCGCGATATCCCTCCGGGTTTTCCTGAGTGTTCCGCATGTACCGCTCCGTGTATATGGTATCGTAGAACCGCCAGTCGGTTACCGGTGCCACGGCAACGGCAGCCCGAAACACGTCGTTCCCCAACATCAAGCACAGCAGCGACAGATAGCCCCCGTAGCTCCAGCCGAAAAAGCTGATGCGCGTAGCATCGACAAAAGGAAGCGACATCAGGTAACGAGCACCCGCGATTTGATCGCGTGGCTCGTAATATCCTAACTTCATATATGTAGTTTTCTTAAACTCTTCACCCCGGCCTCCGGTACCCCGATTGTCGATACAGGCCACCACGTACCCTTGCTGCGCCAGAAACTGATGAAAGGCGGAAGGGCCACCGCTGCGCGTCACCAGCTGGCTGCCTGGTCCACCATACCCGTGCATGAATACCGGGTATTTCTGCGTGGGATCGAAATCCCATGGTTTGATCAGCCAGCCGTGCAACAACGTACCATCTGCAGTGGTAAAGGTGAAAAACTCTTTAGGCTGATGAGGCAACTGTGCCCAGCGGCTGCGCAAATCGCTGTTGTCTTCCAACAGGCGTACTTTTCGGCCCTGACGATCACAAATCCAGTAACTAGGTACATCATCAGCATCAGAATGGGTCAGCACAAAATAGCTGAACGTTTGGTTGAAGCGGGCAGCGTTCCAGCCTTGTTCCCCAGCCAAAAGACTCACCTTTCGGGTTTTTAGATCTACCACATAAACATGCCGTTCCAAAGGAGATGCTTGAGTGCTCTGAAAATACACTTTACCGTTTTTTTTATCTATACCGTAGCATTCGGTAACCTCCCAGTTGCCCATGGTTAACGGCTGCAGGGAGCCGTCAGTGACCGAACCTACGTAAAGGTGGTTGTAGCCGCTTCTTTCGGACGTCCAGAGAAAACGCCGGTTGTGGTCAAAAAATTCCAGATGATCGTGAATGTCGATATACCGGGCATTTTCTTCCCGCATCAGCAGTCGGGTGACCCCACTGGCTGCGTCGGCCAGCAGCAGTTCCAGCCGGTTCTGCCATCGATTCATCCGAAAGACGCACAGCAAGTTCGGATCATCGGTCCATTTGATGCGGGGGATGTAATCGTCTTCCTCTGGCAATGCGACGTCAACCTGCCGGCCCGAATTCAAGTCGGCGATATGTATGGATACTTCCGCATTAGCCTCCCCTACTTTAGGATAACGATAAGTGTAGTTTTCGGGGTATAGATTATGAAAATATTGTATCGTTACCAGAGGCACCTGACTTTCATCAAATCGATACCATGCAATCTTGCGGCTATCTGGCGACCACTGATAGGCCCGGGTGAATGAAAACTCTTCTTCATAAACCCAATCGCAAACGCCGTTGATGATGTAATTGCGTAGCCCGTCGGTGGTGAGAGCCTGTTCTTCACCGGTCTGCAAGTCGGTTATAAACAAGTCGTTATCCAACACGTAGGCCAACTTGTTGCCATCGGGGGAAAAGGTCGGTTCTTGAACAGGAGTCGCTTGGGCGATAGGAAACACTTTTTTTAGCTTTCGATCATAGACATAGCACACCACAGCTTGTGAGTATCGGTAGATAGGTTTGGCCTCGGTGATCAACAAAAGTTTTTGTTCGTCTTGGCTAACGGAAAAAGACACCGGCAACATGCGGCGGTCAGTAGGAAAAAGTATGCGGCGGCTGTCGGCGAGCGTGTCTGTCACTGCCCCGCTTGCATAAGCCACTTTCAGCACATACCAGTTGCCTTGATCGTCTTGCCGCTGAACGGCATAATGAGCGCCGTCTTCCAAAGGCTCCATAGGTTCTGGCCCCCGAGGCCGGTACAAGCGTTTCAAAAAAATATCCTCCAAAGTCAACATTTGCGCACACAGCTCCTCTGAGCCCATCAGCAACACAGCGAGCAACAAAAGAGAGATTTGCTTCATCCCAAAAGCTTTAGCTTACAAACTTATCATTGGTGAATATCTTGAATATGCTATTTTCAACGTACGGAATTCTTTGCTCGTGTACAGATTGAAAACATGGCTCATCGGTATTGCTCTGGTGAGCACCAGCTTGCATGTGCATGCCCAAACGCTCTGTGATCCGAACGGGAATGTCATCGTGTATTCCAATTACGACGGGGGTTATTTGAACATTTCCGTCGATGTCAACATACCCAATCTTAAAGTGGGCATTACCACCTATGAAGATTGTGAGATCACTCTAAGCGGACCTTACGTGGGTAATGTCACTCAGGTCATCTATGCTGGATTCCAGGGAGATAACATGCATTGCAATCCAAGCCCCTTAACCGTGAAAATAAACGGAGTTCCAACATCCATTGTAACCATCTTGCAATACCCACCCGCCACGTGGAGCAATCCGTTTGGAAACCCCTTCATCATTTGCAACTATTCATGCGATTCGTCTAGCTATCAGGGCGGTTGCAACACTCCTGATCAAATCGTCCACTTTTTTCTGACCCAATTTGGCGGAACGCTACGCTATCATTACACTCAGTACGGCTGTTGGCAGGGTACCTATACTGTGTCCAACGGCGGCAATTGCTGCGTCGGCGCCAACATCATTCAGCCGCAATACACGCTTTCAGCGTATTTCATCGCTTCCTCCGATTCGGTGTGTATTAAAGAGTTGGTCACTTTCACCAACCTGACCACCAACACCTATCCGGGCACACCCTCCTACCTCTGGGACTTTGGCGACGGCACTACCAGTACGAATGTGAATGCATCGCATGCCTGGTTTCTACCCGGAACCTACACGGTTACACTTACTGCCACAGAAAGCTCAGGAACTTACAGCTCTACCTACAGTTTGCCCATCCAGGTAGTCAATTGTGTGCCTACGGCTTTACCTTCTTTGCAGATGTCCGACATAATCTTTCCGAATCCTGCAGCTAACTTTCTGTGGATGTGTGGGCTTTTGGTCAGTGAACCCACGCATGCACGCGTACTTACGTCAAGGGGTGCCTCCGTTCCGCTGTCCAAACCAATTCCATCGGGTCCTTGCCTGCAAACGGAGGTTTCCTTTTTGCCGGCCGGTATTTATGTGCTTGAACTCTTCACGGACACTCGCATTTACCGATTCCGCTTTTGTAAAGGGTGATTTTTCAGGTTTAGCCCTTCGAAGTACTTTTAAACTATGATACGAGCGGGCCTTGGGTTCGTGGGGGCTGTGGTGCTGGCAAACTGCGCTATCGCTTTTTTCGTTCGGGCAGACCATCGATTGCATTTTATTGAAAACAAAGGGCAACATCCTTCTCAGGTCTTATACGAAGTACGCCTGTCCACAGGAAGCATTTTTTTAGAAAACAACGCATTTACCTTTTTCCAGTTTTTACCCGACGACCTAAGGCTGATACATCTGCACCGCCACGATTCACTCCTCATTCGTGGACATGCTTGGAAGCAGGTCTTTGTCGGGGCTACCGGACCTACACGCATTCGGGCTTCTGGTCCCTCGGCGCATTACTACAACTATTTTCTCGGAAACAACCCCGCCCAGTGGGCCACTGCAGTCAGAGAATATGATGAGGTATATTACGAAAATCTATATGAAGGAATTGACCTCCGTGTTTCCTCAGGTGCAGGCAATTTGAAATATGACTTCATTGTGCACCCCGGTGCCGATGTGGCCAAATTGGTGCTGCACTACTATGGTGTGCACGGTCTTTCAGTAAAAAATGGAATGCTGAACATTCACACCTCCATTGGAAATTTTATTGAACAAAAACCATATGCGTATCAGCTCATCAACGGACGACAGCGAAGCGTATCATGCCGGTGGGAAATTGCCGGCCAGCAAGCTCGCTTCCGCATTGGTTCTTTTGACCGCTCATCCCCGCTTATCATAGATCCTACCCTCATTTTCGCCTCATATACCGGCAGCACTGCCGACAACTTTGGCTACACAGCTACTTACGATGCCAACGGTGCGATGTACCTGGGCGGCCTGGTTCATAGTACGGGCTATCCGGTGACCCTGGGAGCCGTGCAAACGACTTTTGGCGGAGGAAACAACACCGTAGGCAACGCTTATGCCTGTGACTTTGGCATTATGAAGCTTAGCCCCATGGGCAATGCCTTGCTTTGGGCTACTTACCTGGGAGGTTCAAGTAATGAAACGCCTCATTCACTCATCGCCGATGCCAACGGAAATCTGGTAATCTACGGCCGCACCTGGTCGAACAACTTCCCGGTTACAGCCTCATCGTTCGATGCCACGTACAACGGAAATGGAGACATCACGGTATCGGTGCTCAGTTACGACGGTACGCAGCTGCTGGGCTCTACATACATAGGTGGCACCAACAGCGACGGCGTGAACTACGATGCCCAGCCCCAGGCCAAAGGGAACCTCAAAGTAAATTATGGCGACGACGCCCGCGGTGAAGTCATGCTGGATGCGGCCAACAACATCCTTGTTGCTTCCTGCACCCATTCTGCCGACTTTCCGACCACTGCTGGAGCTTTTCAGCAAACTTTAGCCGGTGGGCAAGATGGCGTCGTGTTCAAACTTTCACCCGATTGCAGCATGTTGCTCTGGTCCACCTTTTTGGGTGGTGCCGCAGACGACGCCTGCTATTCCCTGGCCCTGCGCGGCAATGACGTATATGTTGCCGGCGGCACCATGAGCAGCAACTTTCCCACAACGGCCGCAGCACTACACCCTACGTATCAGGGAGGGAACATGGACGGATTTGTGTCCCACCTGAACAGCACAGGCACCAGCCTGAATTCCTCTACCTTTCTGGGCACTTCAGGCAACGATCAGGTGTATTTCGTAAAGCTTGATAAAAATTTTAATGTTTACGTTTTTGGCCAAACCGACGGCACATATCCCGTTATCAACGCTGCCTACAGCAATCCCAACAGCGGTCAATTCATCCATAAGCTCAACAGTGCGCTGGGGGCTACTATTTACAGCAGCGTCTTTGGTAATGGCAATGGGAAGCCCAACATTTCACCCACTGCTTTTTCGGTAGATACGTGTGAAAACGTGTACATCAGCGGATGGGGCGGCAGTGTCTATAGTGGCTGGCCGTGGTTCAGTACCAACATGCTCAATATGCCGCTCACGCCTGATGCCCTCCAGCCTACTACCGACGGCAACGATTTTTACTTAGCCGTTTTCCGAAAAGATTTTTCCCAGCTTGCCTATGCTACATACTATGGCGGTTACGGAGGCCCTGACGTGGCTACCGAACATGTAGATGGAGGCACCAGCCGCTTTGACCCAAACGGCATTATTTATCAAGCAATCTGTGCCGGATGCGGCGGGAATTCGCTCACGCCGGCTACCCCAGGCGCCTGGAGCGAGACCAACAAAAGCTTTAACTGTAATGAGCTGGGGCTGAAAATCGAAATGAACCTGTTTGTGGTTACGGCAGGGCTGATGGCAAATCCCACAGCCACAGGCTGCGTACCGCTGACCGTTCACTTCACCAATACCAGCGTTAATGCCTCTCAGTTTACCTGGTATTTCGGTGATGGATCCACCTCAAATGCTTTTGAACCCACCTATACCTACACCGATACCGGCACTTTTCAGGTCATGCTGATCGCTTATGATCCGCTGGCTTGCGTTCCAAAAGATACAGCTTATACTACTGTAATTGTCTACAACACCACGGTTGATGCTTCTTACACCTACACTTTAACCGATTACTGCGATTCGTTGCGTGTGGACGTGCAGGCATCTTCCTCAGGCCCCTTAACCACTTTTCTATGGGATTTTGGCAATGGCAATCTCGCTTACGGAGCTACCGCCCATTTCACTTACAAAGAACCGGGTTTGTACACCGTCAGCCTGATCGCGAACGACCCTTCGGCGTGCAACCCTTTAGATACGTTCGCCTTTACGGTTGACTTTACACACGTCGTGATAGCTGAGCTGCAGCAAACCACTTACTACGGCTGTCCGCCGCTGACGCTAACTTTCACCAATACCGGATTTGGTGGCGTCAGCTTTTATTGGGATTTCGGCGATGGCCACTTTTCAACCGATCCCAACCCTACACACACCTATCAGCAGCCTGGCACGTACTACGGAATGTTTGTCGCTCATGATCCGAATGCCTGCCGGCCCTACGACACGGTGTGGTTTACGGTCACGGTTTACGACTGGCCCCCTCTGGCTGCCTTTACCGTAAGCACCGCCTATGTCACCGACTTTGTCACCGATATTCAGTTTATCAATCAAAGTCAAAATGCAGTGGCTTACTTATGGGAGTTTGGAGACGGAACCACAAGCACCGAAGTCAATCCCACACATAAATACACCATCAGCGGTCAATATCTAGCCTGCCTGACGGCTTTTAACGAAAACGGCTGTCCGGCCAAAGTTTGCACCTTGATAACAGTGGAGCTTGTGCCTGTCGTAGATGTTCCTAATGCCTTCTCACCCAACGGCGATGGTGCAAATGATGTTTTGTACGTGAAAGGCCAGGACATTGTCTCATTAGATTTTAAAGTCTTTAATCGTTGGGGCGAGCTGGTCTTTCAAACCAATGATGTGAATCAGGGATGGGACGGTACCTTTCGCGGTGTGGCTCAGGAAATGGAAGTCTATGTTTGGATGCTCTCAGCCCGATTTTCCAATGGAAAGTCAGTCGTCAAGTCAGGTAATGTAACTCTCTTGCGGTGACTGCTTCCGGTAGTTTTATTACTTTTGACCAAATAGTTTGTGTGTTCATGCGTTGCTTTTTTCTGCTGTGGTGGGCGGTGTTGCCATTCACTGCTGCCGCTCAAACTTCTATTGCCGAACAAGCTTTACTAAACCAGCCCCTGTCGTTGAAAGCCTCAGGCAATGCCGTGCTGAATTTTATTCCCAAGGCCGGCAGCCCACAGGTCATTTTCATTGGCGACCTGAACCATGCCAGCACTCCGGTATATTTTGAAGTGCTCAACCGAATCAACGAATATTTCCGCCATCACGCCATCAGCGTGACTGCCCTGGTCCGTGGAACGATGCTAACGGCTCAGCCTGCTGACGCAGCAGCGATGCCTCCAATGCCTTTTACCATCGTCTCTTATTGTGAAAATGTAGAAGCATCATGCCGCCTCAGCATCAATGATCAGGAGGTGGGCAGCGAACCCCTTCTGCTCATCACCGATCGTAACAACACCATTCGTCGTACGTTCAGCCGCCTCACTCCCGGCAGTTCGTACGACGAGGTTTACTTAGAGCTTAATAAATTGCTGAAGCAATAATCAGACAAATTGCTCTACTGAGAGGTTGAGCTTTTCGAAGGCCAGGCGTGCGGCCGCTTTTTCCGCATTCTTCTTGCTGGTGTCTTCCGCCACAGCTACCTCTTCGCTGTTCACTACGGCGGCCACCCGATAGAAAGTCCGGTGGTTCGAGCGGTTAGAATCTTTTACAACAAAACTTACCTGCATGCCGGTCTTTTGCGACCATTCCAGTAGCTTACTCTTATAGTTGAATTCTGCCCGCTCGATCTCTTCTATGTTCAGAAAGGGTTTCACAATTTTATTCAGGATGAACCGACGGGCAGCAGCGTAACCTCGATCCAGAAACACAGCGCCGATTAACGCTTCCAAGGCATTGCCCACCAAAGTGCGCCGGCTTAGCAGCAGGTCGGCTTCATTGTAGCGCAACAGCTCGTCCAACCCCATACGCACACCGATGTTGTTTAGTTGGTTGCGGCTCACCATTTTGGCACGCAGCTCCGTCAGATAGCCTTCGCTGCGGTAGGGAAATTTCTGAAACAAATATTCCGCTATGATGGCTCCTAAAACAGCATCCCCTAAAAACTCCAGCCGCTCATTGCTCTCGTATTCCTTCAGTCCCAAGGAACTGTGCCGAAATGCCGTTCGGTACAACTTGATGTTAGAGGGGTTTAACCCCGTCACCTGCCTGATTTTCTTCTTGAATTTCCCTCCGCGCAAAAACGACAGCGGCAACAACTTGCTATAAGTTTTTTGCTAAAGTAAAAAAGCTTACCTGAGGCCTTATGCCCAACCAGTTAAGTTGCAGGCGACTTATCCACTGAAGCTCATTCTTCGTATTTTCTAAAAATAATTGATGAATTGTGCCCACCAAAACCGAATGTATTGCTCATTGCCGTTCGCACTTCTCTTTTTTTGGCTTTGTTAAACGTGAGGTCCAATCGGGGATCTATTTCCGGATCGTCCGTAAAGTGATTGATGGTGGGCGGAATGAATCCACGCTGAATAGCAGCAATACAAGCAATGGCTTCAGCCGCACCGGCAGCACCCAACATATGTCCTGTCATGCTTTTGGTGGAGCTGATGCTCATGCGGTAAGCATGTTCTCCAAAGACCACCTGGATGGCTTTAAGCTCGGCCACATCCCCCAAGGGAGTGGAGGTTCCATGCGTATTGAGGTAGTCGATATCCTCAGGCCGCAGGCCAGCATCTTTCAGGCATTCGTTCATCACTTGAATGACACCTAACCCTTCGGGATGCGGCGCCGAAATGTGATATGCGTCACCGCTCATGCCACCCCCCATAACCTCGCAGTAAATCTTGGCGCCGCGTCGCTTGGCGTGTTCCAATTCTTCAAAGATCAGCGCTCCGGCTCCCTCGCCCATGACAAAGCCGTCGCGATCTTTATCGTAAGGGCGCGAAGCATGCTCCGGATCGTCGTTGCGCTCGCTAAGCGCCTTCATGGCCGAAAAGCCCCCAACGGCAGGAATGCAGAACGGAAATTCTGACCCGCCGGTCAACACCACCTCGCATTTGCCTAAACGGATGTAGGTCAATGCGTCGATCAACGAGTTGGTGGATGAGGCACAGGCGGCCACGACCGTGTAGTTGGGACCCCGATATCCCCATCGAATCGATAAGTGGCCGGCGGCCAAATCCGGTATAATTAACGGAATGAGAAAGGGCGAGAACCGAGGTGTGCCATCGCCGGCACAATATTCCATCATGGCTTTTGCATAAGAATCGATACCGCCCACGCCGGTAGCCCATATCACTCCCACGCGCGTCTTATCTACCTTGCTTTCTTCCAGCCCGCTGTCTCGAACAGCTTCTTCGGCAGCTACTAATGCATATTGTGAGTAGGGATCAAGCTTACGAATCTCCTTTTTATCCAGATAGTCGGTGGGATCAAAGCCTTTGAGGCAGCAGCCTATCTTGGTTTTGAATTTGCTCACATCAAAGTAAGGGATAATACCTCCCCCACTAACTCCTTTTTCCAAATTATCCCAAAACTCGGCTGTCGTTTTTCCTATGGGCGTAAGGCTACCAAGACCGGTAACTACCACCCGTCTTAACTCCATAAATGCCCTTATTGCTTGGCGTATTGTTCGATGTAGGCAATAGCTTGGCCTACTGAAGTAATGGTTTCTGCTTGTTCGTCTGGTATGGAAATATTAAACTCCTTTTCGAATTCCATGATCAACTCTACGGTATCCAGCGAGTCTGCGCCCAAATCGTTGGTAAAGGTGGCTTCCGGCGTTACTTCGCTTTCGTCCACGCCCAACTTGTCAATGATGATTTTCTTGACTCGTGCTGCAATGTCTGACATAGAGCTTGGGTTTTGGGTTATGAAAAATTTTGGGCAAAGAAAGTTAATGCTTCGATTTCCAGCAACACGCCCTAAAATTATTTTCGGGTTGACAATGAGCACCTAGCACCATACGCTTCCCCGGCATGCTAACGCGTAAACGATACAGCCTCAAGGCTTCTCAACCTGCTCCCGACCTTTTGCCCTTAGGCTTGGCCTGCACCCTGCGCGATTACCAACTTGGGTTTTTGCTCAACCAGTTGTTGCACCTGGACCTGGAGCGCCAACCTGACTTTGAAGTTGAAATCCCGCGCACACGTCAGCGCCTCAACTTCTGCTGGTTTCGATATACCGACCCAGAACTGCACTTGACCTATCATCTGTTGTCGAATCGTTGTGGTCAAAATTGCCTCCTTCCCGAATATCGGCAAGCTGACTACCTGCTTTGTGTCTCGGGTGCGGAATCCAACCTTTTACGGGACCTCCTCTTTGAGCGGTTGCGCAGCCGAGCTGAGTTGCAACTCGTCTTTGAAATCGATCTGCGCCGTGTCAAACACCAAAACCGTCTGATCTTTGATTGATTTTTCAAAAAAACCCGTTATGTGGACAGAAAAAGACCATGGTTTGGAACGCACCTTCACGTTTGCTGATTTCAACGAAGCCTTCGGCTTCATGTGTCGTGTTGCTTTGGTTGCCGAGCGCATGAATCATCACCCCACCTGGACCAATGCCTGGAACCAGGTTCACATCCGCCTAACCACCCATGATGTCGGCAATCGCATTACCGATCGCGATAGGCAACTGGCTAACCTCATCGACCACATTTTTTCCTCTATGCGAGGCGTAAATTTGTCTTAAACCAGAAGAAGCAAAACCGGCCATCCAGTGCGAAGATTTTTTGGGGCACTCGCCTTGCTTGCCTGTCCGTCTTCCGTTTTTTGCCAACTTCCCGAACAGGACTGCATCAACGCCATTCCCGTTTGCCAAAGCACCTATTTCCAGGCCGTCTCCTATTACCAAGAAGGCCTTCTTCAGGAACTGGATTATCCCTCGAACACATCGTGTCTGGTTGGCGGTGAAGAAAACTCGGTATGGTACATTTTTACGGTCACTGCTTCGGGCACGCTGGAAATGCAAATCACTCCTGTATCCCCCTCCGATGATTACGATTGGGCCATCTACGATCTGACCAACGCCGATTGCAGTGCCATCCTGAACGGCACCGCTCCAGAAGTTCGGTGTAATTACTCTGCCATTCCCGGATCTACGGGCATGTCTTTTCCCTACACCCTTATTTCCGTACCTGCTGGTGGACCCAATCAATGTGCTCCGATGAACGTTACAGCGGGCGAAACCTACGTGCTGCTCATCAACAACCACGCCAACACTTTATTAGGTTACACCCTCAACTTTTCGGGTACTGCCGTTATCTACGACACGGTCAAGCCTAAGCCGGTGATGTTGGATCCATTGACCTGCGATCCGCCTGCTGTTCTGCACCTCACCTTAAATGAAAATATTCGCTGTACGTCGCTTAACCCTGACGGCAGCGACTTTTACATCACCGGCCCGGCCCCTGTCACCATTTCGGGGGCCCATGCCCCTGCCTGCGACAATGGTTCTTTCTTCACCGAAGTGGACATCTTTCTGACCTCCCCCATCTCGTTCCACGGGGATTACGAGTTGCATTTTAAAAACGATAATTTGTTTTTGAACACGTTATTGGACAATTGCGGCAATGCCTTGGCCTTATCGGAATATGTTCCGTTCCATGTAGGCGTGCCTCGAGCAGAATTTTCCTACCAAATCATTAAAACGTGTTCTGGCGACTCTGTTTATTTCACTGACCTGAGCATCGGCGATTCCATCGTCTCTTGGCATTGGACCTTGGATGCCGGGCTTACGGCCTCAGGCCAAAACGTCAGTGCTTTTTATCCCAACACAGGCACCTACAGCATCTCACTCACCATTACCGACAGTACGGGCTGCGCGGACGATACTACTGTGCTGATTCAGACACAAACCGTTATTCCGGAAGCATCCTTTACCATTTCTCCGCCGCCTTATTGCGTGGGCGATACCCTTTTTCTTACTGATGCTTCTTCCGGAATTCTTACCGCTTACACATGGAACCTGGGCGGAAGCAGTTCCTCGCAGCAAAATCCATTCTATGTGATTTCCTCTGACGCCCCCTTTTCCATCTGGCTTACGGTGACCGATTACATTGGATGTACCGATGACACCGTGGTAAACCTTGAACCCGTGGAGCTCCTCCAGGCCGATTTCACCATCACCCCCCAGTACCTTTGCGTGGGAGAGCCTATCACCTTTTCAGATAATTCCTTAGGAAACCCCTCAGATTACCTCTGGGAAGGTCCGGGCATCACGGGGCTTACCAACCCCATCGTCACCACCACCCTAGACCAGCCTGGAACGTATGAAGTTTTCTTATATATCTTCAACCATTTATGCCCCCCTGATACAGCTCATCAAACCTTCACCGTTTACGATTACCCTACGGTAAACCTTGGCCCCGATACCGCCATCTGTATCGATGAAACGCTTTTGCTCAATGCCGGCAATCCGGGGCTCTACCACCAATGGCACACCGGCGACACATCCCAGACCTATCTGGTGACGCAGGTGCCCCAACGGGTATGGGTGCTGGTGGACAACCATGGCTGCTCATCCTTCGACACCATCTTCGTCGACGCGGCCTGTCCTTTCTACATCCCGAATGCCTTCACTCCAAACAACGATGGAATCAATGACATATTCTATATCATCACCGACGGCAACCAAGAATTCCAGTTCAAAATTTTTAACCGCTGGGGGCAATTGCTGTTTCAGACCAACGACCCCAACAGCGGTTGGGACGGCCGTTACCAGGGTGTTCCTCAGGAAATGGGCGTATATGTTTATTCGCTGGAAACCGTATTCTCCAACGGCAAACGAAAGGTGCGTACCGGAAATATTACCCTGATCCGTTAAGTCAGTTTAGCTCAGGTGTTCTTTTTCTGCCACCGTTTCCTGTGTCGTCACATTGGTACGCTCCAAGCGCAGCGGTCTTGGCGTGGAAACCAGCAAGGGCACCTTTTCTATCGTCACCATGCTGGGGTCTAATCCAAATTCCCGGCCTTCGCTTAAGGAAATTTTCTTAAGCAAGAAGTACAAATCCATGATTAGTTTTTCCCAGAACGGCAAGTCGTTTTCATAGCTGAGAAATTTTTCCAGTACTACAAAGCGGAAATCGCCGGGCAAGTGCATTTTGTTGAGCGACTCGTAACGGCTGGTAATGTCCACCTCTCCCTTGGCTACCATTTCCTCAATAACCTTGCGCAGCATCATGTTTACACGGGGCTCAATGCGGAAACCCAGCCTCAGGTCAATGCGATACACCAGATTGGGCACCAAAATGGTGACCT
This sequence comes from Chitinophagales bacterium, assembly GCA_025056305.1. Taxonomy (GTDB): domain Bacteria; phylum Bacteroidota; class Bacteroidia; order Chitinophagales; family UBA10324; genus JANWXQ01. Next base: position 56,645 of record JANWWJ010000041.1, read on the forward strand.
CATATTGGCAGGTATAAGGCTCATCAACTACATCCACGTGCACGAACCAATAGGTGTCGGCACGTTTGGGCTGCCCACTGAAAATGGAATACTCAAACTTACTTTCTATTTGAGAGGGATAATTAGCACTGGTCATAAACACCAGGTGCGAGGCAAACTTGGGCACGCTCTGATCTTCACTGAGCTCCACTAATCGGGGCAGCAGCTTGTCCATGGGGCCAAATTCCAGGAAGCGATTCTTGATTTTCCGCGCTTTGTACCAGATAAACTGAATCAAGCCAAAAATCATTGCCGTCAGAATAGCTACAAAGCCCCCGTGCGGAAACTTGGCCAGATTGGCAATCAGAAACATACCCTCGATGGCAAGAAAAGTCAGTCCAATACCCAGCATAATGGTATAGGAACCCCGGCGCACATAAGCGTAGGCACTAAGCAGGATCGTCGTAACAATCATGGTGATGTTTATGGCCAGCCCATAGGCGGCTTCCATACGCTCCGATTCCTGAAAGTAAAGCACCACGCCCGCACAGCCGACAAACAGAATTCCGTTGATCGAGGGAATAAACAACTGGCCTCGCTCTTCGGTAGGATGCAACACCCTGGCTTTGGGCCATAAGTTCAGCCGCATGGCCTCATTAACCAGGCTGAATGCCCCCGTAATCATCGCCTGCGACGCAATGACCGTGGCGGCCGTCGCAATCACAATACCGATGGGCACAAACCAACTGGGCATGATGCCATACAATGGATTGGTCACGCCCAGGTCGTTGCGTCGATACCCTTCAAACTGCACCAGCCAGGCCGCTTGGCCGAAATAGTTCAGCAACAGGCACAACTTGACAAAGCTCCATGCAGCCCTGATGTTTTTCTTACCACAATGGCCCAGGTCAGAATACAGGGCATCAGCGCCGGTAGTACACAAAAAGACGGCCCCCAGCAACCAGAAACCTTGCGGATACAAGAGCAACAGTTCTAAGGCATAACGCGGATGAATTGCTTCAACGATTTGGGGAAATCTAACAATCTGGATGGCTCCGAGGATTGCCAGCATTACAAACCATGCTGTGGTTATCGGTCCAAAAGAGCTGCCAACGATACGCGTACCGGCCCGCTGAAACAAGAACAACAGGGTGATGATAACCAACACAATTGGTACTGTGTTGATGTGCGGGGAAAGAATGTGCAACCCTTCTACCGCCGACGATACCGATATGGCCGGCGTCAGCATTCCATCACTCAGCAACGTTGACCCTCCGATGATGGCCGGAATCACCAGCCAGCGAGCTCGCTTCCGCACCAAGGCATACAAGGCAAAAACGCCTCCCTCACCTTTGTTATCGGCCCGCAGGACCAGCAACACATATTTAACGGTGGTGATCAGCGTTAACGTCCAAAACACACAGCTCACCCCCCCGTAGATGAGCTCTTTGCTGATGACGCGGTCGCCAATAATCGCCGACATCACATACAGCGGCGATGTTCCGATATCTCCGAATACAATGCCGATGGTCACGAGCACCATCGGCAACGACAATTTGTGGATAGACTTTTTGGTGCTCACAAATACCAGCTCTACTCCCTTCGCCTACCCTTCACAGCGCAATAGGCTGCTACAAAGGTACGGCAACCGCTACGCTTTGCCGTGCCATCTGCCGGCTTGCCCAAGCCAACGGGCAAAGCGATGTGCTGCCCCCATCAATTCTCGGCCACCTGCTTCATCCTGCGTCGCCCTTCGATACATGTTGGCCAGTTCCACCAAAACCTGAAAGACGAACATACCGAGCTCCTCAACCGTCATTTGCTTGGTCCATAAATTAAGGTGCATGCCGTCGTGACTGCTTTCATCCCACATACCCAGCACGACCGCTTTAGAGCGAAAGGTTGTGGGGCCCGCATCGTCGGCTTCCCAACAAATCTGTTCGGGAATCTGCTGCTCGTCAAGGGTTATGCGAATGCGGATCTCTTTAACGGTACCGACAGAAGAATTTTGTTTTTCCATTTTTCGAACCTACTCTATAATCACCACATCGCAACCGCCGGCAGCTTTTTTTCATCGTCGCTGATGTTGCAGCCGTAGTGTTCCTAAAACGGGATCAAAATCGTATCCACAAAAAACCAACAGGCAGCGCAATTCACAACTTGCAGTGAAAAAACAAACGGCTGCCTGTTTGCTTGATGATGTCAACCGGCATAGACTTGTTGAGCTGTTTTACCTGATCGCTAGCGTTCGGTAACGCATCGGTTTTCCTTACCCATACCTGAGCGATTTGGCTTTGAGTCCTCCTCAGCAAGGGTGAGGGTACGTCTGCCTCTGAAGACGGGTTTAAAATGGTGAAATTTTTAAATGTAAAAAGAGATGATTAAAGACAGCATAATCCAAGAGCCTTTATTGGAAGAAAACAAAGATCGTTTTGTGCTGCTTCCCATCCGCCATCCGGATGTGTGGGAAATGTATAAAAAACACGAAGCCAGTTTCTGGACAGCCGAGGAAATTGATCTGTTTCAAGACCTTAAGGACTGGGACAGCTTAAATAAAAACGAAAAACATTTCATTAAGCACGTATTGGCTTTTTTCGCCGCTAGCGATGGAATCGTCAACGAAAACTTAGCTACCAGCTTCCTGCAACAGGTGCAGATGCCGGAGGCCCGCTGCTTTTATGGCTTCCAGATCATGATGGAAAACATACACAGCGAAACGTATGCATTGCTCATAGATACCTACGTAAAAGATCCCGAAGAAAAAGACCGACTGTTTCATGCTATCGAAACCGTACCCTGCGTGAAAAAGAAGGCAGAATGGGCCCTGAGGTGGATCAAGCAGGGCACCTTTGTGGAACGCCTCATTGCCTTTGCTGCTGTGGAAGGCATCTTTTTCTCCGGCAGCTTTTGCTCCATCTTCTGGCTAAAAAAGCGTGGCCTGATGCCCGGCCTCAGTTTCTCCAATGAGCTCATCTCTCGCGATGAAGGCCTTCACTGCGAATTTGCCTGCTTGCTCTATACGCGCTACATCCGAAACAAGCTGTCCCAACAGCGCGTGTACGAAATCATTGGTGATGCCGTAGCCATCGAAAAAGAATTCATCACCGATGCCTTACCCGTTGACCTGATTGGCATGAATGCCCGCTTGATGAGTCAGTACATCGAATTTGTGGCCGACCGATGGCTCACCGCCTTGGGTTATCCCAAACTCTATGGAGCAACCAACCCCTTTGACTTCATGGAAATGATTTCCCTGCCGGGCAAAACCAACTTTTTCGAAAAACGTGTCGGCGATTATCAAAAAACCGGAGTCCTGAAAAAAGAAGCCAAGCCCGAAATCATCAACGATGGCTTCTCCCTTGATGCAGAATTTTAATTAAGTCAAGCTTTAAACTCACTCCTTCCATGTTTGTCATTAAACGCGATGGACGCACCGAGCCGGTCAAGTTTGATAAGATCACGGCCCGCATCGAAAAGTTATGTTACGGCCTAAACATGGATTATGTGGAACCTGTTTTGGTCGCTAAGAAAGTCATCGAAGGCATCTACGATGGCGTAACCACTACCGAACTGGACAACTTGGCTGCCGAAACCGCTGCCACCATGGCCGTGCGACATCCCGATTATGCCTTGTTGGCCTCACGCATAGCCGTCAGCAACCTGCACAAAAACACACGCAAGAGCTTTTCCCAAACAATGCGGATGCTTTATGAATACCGCAACCCCAAAACCGGTGAGCCAGCCCCCCTGATCGCTGATGAAGTGATGCAGGTCATCGATCGCCACGCCGACCTACTCGACTCCACCATTATTTATGACCGTGACTACCATTTTGATTATTTCGGGTTCAAGACGCTAGAAAAATCCTATTTGCTCAAAATCAATGGGCGCGTTGTCGAGCGGCCCCAACATCTTTTTATGCGGGTGGCAATTGGCATCCACCTCGACGATGTAGATGCGGCCATTGAAACCTACCATCTGATGAGTGAGCGCTGGTTCATCCATGCCACACCTACCCTCTTCAATGCCGGCACGCCAAAACCGCAAATGTCCTCATGTTTTTTGCTGACCATGCAGGAAGACAGCATTGCCGGCATTTATGAAACATTAAAAAAATGTGCATTGATATCGCAGGCGGCTGGCGGCATTGGGCTGAGCATTCACAACATCCGCGCCACCGGCAGCTATATCCGCGGCACCAATGGTTCCAGCAATGGCATCGTTCCCATGCTGCGCGTGTTCAACGACACAGCCCGCTATGTGGACCAAGGAGGCGGCAAACGCAAAGGGTCGTTTGCCATCTATTTGGAACCTTGGCATGCCGACATCTTTGAGTTTCTTGACCTGAAGAAAAACCACGGAAAGGAAGAGTTGCGTGCCCGTGATCTGTTTTACGCCTTGTGGATCCCCGATTTGTTTATGCGCCGGGTAAAGGAAAATGCTCACTGGAGCCTGTTCTGTCCTAATGAAGCCCCGAAACTAGCTGATGTCTGGGGCAAAGAGTTTGATCAACTGTATGAGCAATATGAGCAGGAGGGTCGAGCTCGTAAGCGCATTCGGGCACAGGAACTCTGGATGGCTATCGTGGAGGCACAAATTGAGACCGGCACGCCTTTTATGCTCTATAAGGATGCCTGTAATGCCAAATCAAACCAGCAAAACCTTGGCACCATTAAAGGCTCTAACCTGTGTACCGAAATTGTCGAATATACCGCCCCCGACGAGGTGGCTGTATGCAATTTAGCCTCGTTGGCCCTGCCCCGCTTCGTTAACAACGGCAGCTTTGACCATCAAAAGCTGTTTGAAGTTACCCGAGTGGTCACCCGCAACCTCAACCGCATCATTGACCGCAACTATTATCCCCTGGAAGAAGCTCGCCGCAGCAACCTGCGTCATCGGCCCATCGGCATCGGTGTTCAAGGCCTGGCCGACACGTTCATCCTGCTGCGCATGCCTTACGACAGCGAGGCCGCCCGCCAGCTAAACAAAGAAATATTTGAAACCATATACTTTGCCGCTTTAACCGAATCGGTAGCCGAGGCCCGGCGCTTTGGCCCCTATGAAACCTTCGCCGGATCCCCCGCATCTAAAGGCATCCTCCAATTCGACTTTTGGGGCGTTACTCCCACCAGCCGCTGGAACTGGGATCAGCTTCGACATGACATCCAAAGCTATGGCTTGCGGAACTCCCTGCTGGTGGCTCCTATGCCCACAGCCAGCACATCTCAAATATTAGGAAATAATGAATGTTTTGAGCCTTACACATCAAATATTTACGTCCGCAGAACGCTGTCCGGCGAATTCATTGTAGTCAACAAACATTTATTGCGCGATCTGGTAAAACGCGGCCTGTGGAATCAGGAACTCAAAGACCTGATTATTGCCGCCAACGGATCCATCCAAAACATCGCTATCATCCCCGACGACTTAAAAGCATTGTACAAGACCGTTTGGGAATTAAAGCAGCGCACCCTTATCGACATGGCTGCCGACCGCGGAGCCTTCATCGATCAATCGCAGTCGATGAGCTTGTTTTTGGAAAATCCCACCGTTGCCAAGGTTACTTCCATGCATTTTTATGCTTGGGAAAAAGGATTAAAAACCGGAATGTACTACCTGCGCACGAAAGCGGCAGCCGAAGCGGTAAAATTCACGGTCGATCATCAGCTGGTGCAAAAGGCAGCAGGCGTTGAGCAGGGAGCTCAAGCAGCTGCTTCCGTTGCCACAGGCAGCTGTACTCTTGACGAAAACGGAAACTGCTTGATGTGTGGGTCCTGAATGCTGTTCAGGGCATTTCCGCATGTGTACGAACCAGCGCCGGGTCAATATATCGTGTTAACTCATTAAAGAAATTAGTAAAGTCACCTGTAGTACGATCGAGCACGCGGTCATGGCGGCCGTCGGCAAACCGCAGCACACAATAGTGATTGTCTTCGAAGTCAATAAGCTGAACCTCTTTTAACTGCGTCCACGGCAGCAATACCGAGCGTTCCAACCTTTGCCGGCGCACGGTGGCCATGAGTAATCCCCGATCACTGAGGTGAAAACGATGCGGTCGAAACAAAGCATGGTACAAGATCACCGCCGAAATCACGGAGGGCAGCAGCAGAAACAACAGCCACGGTACCACCAGCAGGGCTGTGCCTGCTGTTAACGATGCGGTTTGCTTCGCCACCGGATACCATAAACCAATGCCTATAATATTGGCCACCGATGCTATCAGCAGAAACACCAGAAACCACCACCGGGCTTTGGGATGATGGGCGCGAAATTCGAAATACACGACCCGAAGTTACCGAGGGTTGCGCAAGCGCTCTTCTGCACGACGCGCCGAATCCATAATGTGCCGGATGCGCTGTTGGCTGGCCTGTGCGTCCAAATCAATGGCATTGACCGTGTCGTTCACCAGCACCACCAGTTCGTGGGGCCCGTACCACCATTCGTCAATTTTGGTTTGCGATCCGTATTCATCCAAACTGGTGCCTACATGAATAATGGTATCCGGAAAACCCACCGTCTGCAACACTTCAGTGTAGGTCATGCCGATACGCAGGGACTGCAAGGGGGAAGCAGCTTGCCGCATCGATTGTTGGCGGCAGGCAAGCCATACGAAAACACTGATGGCATAAAGAATTATAAATTTTTTCTCCATAAATCAGAAACGCGGGCAGGGTAAGTCCAACCGCAAGGGCTGATTCTTTTTCATGAGCCCAATGTGAACCAACGACAACTCCACGGCTCCGCGGCCTTTGCTGGCCGCCTTCAGCGCCGAGGTGTTGGCATCATAACTGAGCAGCAGCCTCCAGTGGCCCACTTCTATGCCTCCCATGGCAATCAAAGCATCGCTCAGGCGACCATACAGGCCCGCATATACACTGGCCACCGGTATCTGCTCTGAGGTGGGCAAAGCATAACGCAACATGCCTCCAAACAGCAATTCGCGCGCCTTTTTCTGCTCTTGGTAAAACACCGATGGCGATATGGTTAAGACCTCCGCAATGTTGCAACTGAGGCCAGTGTAGGCTACCGACCGGCGACCGAGCCTGTTGTTCTGCTCGTAAAAAGACTCTCGAGGTCGCGTCAAGTGAAAAACGGCCAAGCCTGTGTAAGCTTCCAACCAGCCTCCTCCGCCATAGGTATAATTTATTCCAGCGGCGAAATCGGCATAACTGGTCTGACCCGCTACAAAATTTTCGCCGCTGGGCAAATCGCGGTCAAAACCGGCATCGTTCCATTGATTATCCCAATAAAACTTGCTGAAGTCAACTTTTTTTTGAACCCAAGCTGCCTGAACACCTAAGGTCAAGTCGTGTGCGCGCGACAGGCCGGGTAATAGATGCATGGCTGCCGACATACCTGTTTTAATTACCGTCAGGTTACCATCACCAGCACGGTCAGCGAGCAGCAACGCACCCAAAGACACATATTGACCCGAAGTGCTGCTTCGCCATGGCGACAACTCACCATACAGATCAAAAGTTCGGTAGGGCACCGTAACACTAAACCATTGAGTGCGATAATTCAAGCCAAAGCGATAATCTCCCGCGAAGGCACCGCTGAGGGCTGGATTCACTACTTGTGGCGCAGCAAAGTATTGGGAAAAATGAATGTCCTGAGCCTTAGCGGCTACAGCAACCGTCATCAGTAGCGCTAAAATTCGCTGCATTCCAAGTAAAGATACGTTATGACCCAATTGGTATGGATGGGTGAACCGAAAGCTACTTCCAAATATTTTTACGCATCAATGATGCCCAAAAACTTCAAGTAGACTGTTTTTTTCATTCATTAACCAGTAAAATTTTTATTATTTGAATCCAGCACATTTTCATTTAGTAATCAATCATTTTCCCATCATTTTACCATTGGCCGGAATGATGGTCCTGCTTATGGGCTTATTGGACTCCAATGCAGGCGTGTTACGAAGTGCTTACATGCTTTTCCTCACGGGTGCGCTGACTACAATAGTTGCCATGCGCAGCGGTGAACAAGCAGAGGAATTTACTAAACACTTGAGCGGTTTTGACCAACAGTTAGTTGAGCAGCACGAAGTTGCCGCCGAGCGGTTAGCGTACATGAACTACGCCGCCGGATTGTTGGCTGGCATAGCGCTCATCGTCGGTTTGAAACGCCCAAAGGCATTACGCTACACTGCTTATGCCATATTGTTGGTGGCTTGCATGGGCATGTACTTTTCTTGGCAGGTAGGTCATTCAGGTGGGCAAATTCGCCATCCTGAAATCATGGATTTGCCGAACAAGGCTCAGCAATACGAAGTTGAGGACTGAAGCCCACGGACGATGACTGTTCAATGATATGGCTGTGGCGGCCTGACCACAAAAAAAACAGCGTTGACCTGCCTGGGCTCGAACCAGGACTCTTCTGATCCAGAGTCAGACGTGTTGCCAGTTACACCACAGGTCAGCAAAGCAAAGTTCTGAATTCCTATAAAAGCGAAAGGGCAACTGCGGGGCAAGAAACAAAAAACCCCGACCAATGGTCGGGGTCAAGAAGTTTGGCGGCGACCTACTCTCCCGCATGGTGGTGCAGTACCATCGGCGCTGTGGGGCTTAACTTCTCTGTTCGGAATGGGAAGAGGTGAACCCCCACGCTCCAGCCACCGTAAATTTTTTCCCTTTGCCTTAATCAATCAGCAACAGGCGACATAATGACGACGGAAGTACAAACGCAAGAAAAAAGAGAGTAGAAAGCGGATCGGGCAATTAGTATGGCTCGGCTTTGGTGTTACCACCTTTACACCTGCCACCTATCAACGTAGTCGTCTACTACGGCCCTAGGAAATCTCATCTTGGGAAGTGTTTCGCGCTTAGATGCTTTCAGCGCTTATCACGGCCGAACATAGCTACCCTGCGCTGCGTTTGGCAACACAACAGGTACACCAGAGGTTCGTACAACCCGGTCCTCTCGTACTAGGGTCATCTTCCCTCAAATTTCCTGCGCCCATCACAGATAGGGACCGAACTGTCTTGCGACGTTCTGAACCCAGTTCACGTGCCACTTTAATGGGCGAACAGCCCAACCCTTGGGACCTTCTCCAGCCCCAGGATGTGACGAACCGACATCGAGGTGCCAAACCTC
>JANWWJ010000006.1 GCA_025056305.1 Chitinophagales bacterium
CTCTTCTGCCGTGATCACAGGCAGCTCGGGATGGTCAAAGCCCCGCACATGGTAGTACTGCGGCAGGGGGCGGTCGGGCAGGCCGGCGCCGTAGCGCTGCACCAGCTTTTCGTTATGGCGGCTCAGGTAGGCCACATCGTAGCACATGAGTGTGTTTTTTTATTAAGAAAATTTTTTATGAATCTGCAGGTGCTGTGGTAAAGCCGGCGGCACGGCCGATGCTGCGGGATCCGAAGCGATGACGCAGGCGGTCCAGGGCTTCGTACAGTCGCTGCGTGCGGAGGCCCTCGGCAAACAGACTCAGTTGCTGGTTGGCAGCGGTGAGCTGGCTGAACCGCACCCCCACCAGCCGCACGCGCAGCCGCCTTTGGTAGAGCCGGTCAAACAATGCCCTGACCACCGGCAGCACCTCATGATCGCTGCAGGTGCAGGGCAAGCGGCGCTGCATGGTGTGGGTGTCGAAATTGCTGTAGCGAATCTTGACCGTCACGCAACCGGTACAGTACCCTTCACGACGCAGCTCATAGAGCAACCCCTCGGTCAGAGCCAGCAGCCGGCTCCACAGTAGGTCGGTATCTATGGTGTCCGCATCCAGCGTTTCTTCAGCCGACAGACTGCGCTGTGCCGCTGCAGGTCTTACCGGCGTGTCATCCTGCCCTTGGGCTTTCTGCCACAACAGCCGGCCATGGCGGCCCAACAGCTTTTCCAATAGTTCCACGGGCATGAGCTGCAGCGTGCCGATGCGCTCCACGCCCATGCGCCGCAGCAGCTGATAAGTCTTTTCGCCCACCATGGGGAGCTGGCGGATACTGAGCGGTGCAAGAAAGGTGCGTTCCGTGCCGCGCTCCACTTCCAGGTGATTGTCGGGCTTAGCTACCCCCGTAGCCACCTTGGCTACCGTCTTGTTTATCGACAAGCCGAACGAACAAGGCAGGCCGGTTTCTTTCTTTACCCTCTGCCATAGTTCCAGGGCCCAACGCCGACAGCCCCAAAATCGATCCATGCCGGTCAGATCCAGGTAAAACTCATCAATAGAGGCCTGTTCATACACCGGCGCATGCATGCGAATGATTTGAGCTACCTCATCCGACTTACGGACATAGAGCTCGTAGTCACCTTGAACTATATAAGCATCGGGGCAAAGGCGGCGGGCCAGCCTCAGCGACATGCCCGAATAAATCCCATAGTGCCTGGCCTCATAACTGCAGGCAGCCACTACGGCCCGTTCGCCTGTACCCCCTACCAACACCGGTCGTTGCCGCAACTTCGGGTTCATCTGCCGGGCTACGGCTACGAAAAAGCTGTCTAAGTCCAGATGCACAATGGTGCGCTCTGAGGAATTCATGGCTGATTGTATTACAATCAACTGGCGTGATTGTAATTACGTCATTTTCGACGACACAAAAAAATTTTTGTTGCCGGAAAGGGGCCGTCCTATTGCAGCACGATGCGCCGCACCTGCAAGTGATCTCCGCAGCAAAAGCGTGCCACATACACGCCGGCCGGCAGCCGTCCCTGTTCCTGCAGCACATTGGAAACGGTGGCTGCCGCCACCCAGCCTCGATAAACGGGCTGCCCGCCCAGCGTGAATACGACTACTTCACAGTCGGCCCTAGCCTCTATCGAACCCAAACCTACATTCAAGCTGGTATCCACATCCGCAGGAATGTAGATGCATGGACCGATGGGCCCCGGATCGGTAGAAGCCCCTACGTGCGAATAGTCCACATTCTTGAGCTTGCAGTTGAGAATGGTATCAACGTAAAAATCGCCATAGACCTGACGGATGCTGTCCAACAGGCAACGGTAATAGTCGGCTACTTTTTGATAGTAGGGATCGTTGATGAGGTTGACGTTTTCTTTTGGGTCGTTGATTAAATCAAAGAGCTGTTCGGTTGTCGAATTACAAAAACTTTTAATGTATTTGAAGTAAGGGGTACGCACGGCACGGATGGCCGGCGTTTCATTGGCCAGCCATGGATGAATGGGATCTTTTTCGATTTCGCTCCACACTTCGTACAGGAAGGCATTGCGCTTGACTTCGCCCTGATAGAGGGCGCGCAGCGAATGGCCTTGCATGCCATAGGTGTTGGGAATGCCAGCCGCATCCAGAATGGTGGGGGCCCAATCGACGTTAATGCCCATCACATCATACACCTCTACGGGCTCGGGGAACCATTTAGGGTATCGAATAAACATGGGCAGGCGAATCGACTCTTCCAACGGCAACTGCTTGCCCTGCAGCTTGTGTTCTGATTTTAGATTGCCGTTGTCGCTGGTGTACATGATCAGGCATTGATCCAAAATGCCTGCGGTATCTTCCAGAAACTTCAAGAAGGCACCCGTTACCGCTTCCACGCCCGCCAACAGTTCAAAGTAGCCGCGATAAGTGGAATCCTGCACGATAGAGTCGCCTGCTTCATTGTCCGGATAGTAATACGAAGGAAAGTTTTTGGTGTATTTATTGGCATTTTCCGGATAGGGCATAGGAATGGTATCAAAGATGTCTTTCTCCTGCGGACGCGGGATGTAGGGCACATGAGGCGCCCGGTGTGCCATGAACAGGAAAAACGGTTGGCCCGGCGGACGGCTGATGATGCGGCCGACCGCATAGTTCTTGATGATATCGGTGGTGTGTCCGCCGATGACTACTTTGATGACGCTGTTGCCGGTGCTGATAAGGTATTTGGCGGGGCTGTAGCTTTCGGTGATCGCCACCAGATAATCGTCGAAGCCACGTAGGCTGTCCAGGTCAAAGCCCAGCTTGCCACTTAGTACCGTGTAGTATCCATTGGCCTGAAGGATTTCAGAAATCCACGGGAAACAACAGTCAATTTCTTCTGGATTCGTTGTAGCCCCATGGCGGTGGGGATACATGCCGGTAAAGAAGGTGCCGCGCGAGGGAGTGCATAGGGGAAGTACGGCAAAGAAGTTTTTGAAGTTAGCTCCCTCCAAGGCCAGCCGGTCTATGGCAGGTGTTTTGAACCAACTGGGCCCACCATTGACGCCGTAAGAATCCCACCGCGAGTCATCAACCATTATGAAAATAATGTTGGGACGATCATCGCGTGTGGCCGAGGCCGACGCCGTCGGAGGCCGCGGTGCAAATATGCCGTATCGTTCGTGTGCCTCTTGCAGCGTTAAAGTATCGGCTACTTCTATAATTTTTGCAGGCAAGCGACTTTGGGCCAATCCTGCCGTGAATGTGCTACACATCCATAACGCAAGGGCACACACCCACAGCCTTTCGCACATGATTACCCACCCTCCTTCTGACTTCCAAAAATAGTCCTTTGTCGCTGTTCTTCAAGCTTTAAGGGAACCTCGATGTTCCTGTGTGCCCATCCGGCCGTTTTGCTAAAGCGCTTGAGAAACTGGATGCGGTGCTGAGGACAAGGCCCATGGGTAATAAGCGCCTGGCAGTGTTCCCTCGTCCCGTAACCTTTGTTGGACTGCCAGTTGTAGCATGGGTATTGCTGATGCAATTGCTCCATGAGCTGATCGCGATGCGTCTTTGCCAAAATGCTCGCAGCCGCGATTGAGATATAAGTGCCGTCGCCGTGAATGATGCAGCGATGAGGAATTTTCTTATATGAAAAAAACCTATTGCCATCAACCAGGATCAGCGAAATGTTATGGTGAAGGGCATCCAGGGCCCGGTGCATGGCCAACAGGGTTGCCCTCAGAATGTTAAGGCGGTTGATTTCTGCTACATCGGCAACGCCTATAGCCCAGGCCAGAGCTGCCTGTTCGATCAGCGGGCGCAACTGTTGGCGCTGGCGCGGCGAAAGCTTTTTGGAATCGTTGCACAAGGGATGATGGTAACCGGGCGGCAGCACCACGGCTGCTGCCACTACCGGCCCGGCCAGAGCACCGCGCCCTGCTTCGTCGCAGCCGGCTTCCCCCTGCGACGCAACCAACGCTGGCGACATGGCTGCCGCCTAAGTTATTGGCCCAGCATGTTCTACACAACCAGGCCGAATGCCGCTTTAAGCCGGTAGTTTGATCTGGTAGGGACGCCGTTCTTTATTGGTCAACGAATAACTGATGAGCCACGGATTGAGAAGGCGCAACGTTTTGTAGCTGGTTCCATGCTGTCGAGCAAAATCGGGTAAAGACGAAATCGTAGTGTCGACCGTCACAACGCGGTAGGGCTGCGCCGGATATTCGTCTTCTGCAGTTAAGAAGAACCCGTATTGCTGCGGATTCTGCAGAATAATTTTCAGAGCCAGAATGCGATACACATACCGGGCGGTTTCGGGATTCAGGTATAGCTCGTAGTAGTTATTGGTTTTTTGATTACGCACGGCTGCTTCCAATCCCTCCATACCGCGGTTGAAGGCTGCGGCGGCCATGGTCCAGCTTCCAAACCGTTCCTTGGCATCTTTCAGGTAGCGGATAGCTGCCTCCGTGGCCTTTTCCGGATGCAACCGCTCGTCAATTTCCGCATTGATGGTAAGTCCGTACTTCTGCGCTGTAGGTTTCATCAACTGCCACAAGCCCAAGGCCCCCTGCGGCGACTGAGCGGTATGCTGGAGGTTACTTTCGGCAATGCACAGATAGATGAAATCTTTATGCATGCCGTGACGCTCCAAAATGGGCTCAATCAGGGGTACCACTTGCCGGTATTCTTTAAGCAGAAACAAGGTTTGCGAATGCCAGTAGGAATTAATGAGCAGCTCACGGTCCAGTCGCTTGCGCACATCAGGATCGTGCAACGGCACAGGCTCTCCGGCAAAATCCAGACGCGCAGGAATTTTTACCGAATACCAACGGTTTTCAGTCGGCGAGTAGATGGTACTGGTCAGATAGCTCGCTGCCCCGCTTTGCCGATCGATCCGGATGGCTTGTACCGACACAAACATCAACATCAGTACAGCCAGCAACACCGAGCTGCGCAACAGCAGAGGTCTGGAAATGCGAAAGCCCTTAACCATGGTCTGTGGTTTTGGCTTTGAATATGGGAACGTTAGAACATGCTTCTCCGTACATCAGGCTTTTGACTACAGGGCGCAGGCGTTCCGTGAGCTGCACATAAGCAGCCACCGGCACAGGCTTATTGCTGCACCCTTTTATGATGACGCGTTGCGCGTGGTACGGACTGACATCCAACGTGGCGATTACACGACAGTAATGAGCTTCATCCAGCTGATCGGGACGGCAGAAGTGAACGGCGGCTGCTACCGGTTTTACATGCGCAGCGGCCAGCATGTAGGCCCAAACCGGCACGATGGCGTCGGCACTGCAATAAATGGCTACCCGCTTATGCCGGTAGGCTTCTAAATCGATATTTTTCAGTGCCTGGCGAAATTCCTTTTCGCGCAACACCAACCCCATGTACAGGTAGTCTTTCAGGTCGAACGAAGCAGGCTCTTCCGTAGGGTACCATGCTTCGAGGTCAATTGTGATTAAGCCACTTTCGGCCACACGGTTTACTATGAGCTGATCGTTAGCCATCAGTTACGGTTTTGCAGTTCTGGAGTGGGGTACGGCACTTTGGGTGCCGCAGAAAAGAAAATTACGTCAGAAAAAGCGCACCCTGTTGTCTTCGATCTGAGCCATTTTTTTCAAAGCCTCGGTAACCTGGTATTGCATGCGTGGCTGCAATGACGACTGAATTTGTTGTTTAAACTGGCTATAGTCAGCAATAGCAGGGGGTTCGGTTATCGAATCAACCTGAACGACAAACACCCCTTGTTCTCCCAGGATGGGTTGCGATATTTTCTCCGGGTTCAAGGCAAATACAGCACCGATCACCCGCGGTTCGTAACCTAAGTTTTCAGCATAGGCATTTGAAAAAACAACATGATCAGCTTTTTTAACCGGCTGACCGACCTTAGCAGCCACACCTTCCAGGGTGGCGTTTAATGCCAAGGCTTCCTGAAGCCGAGCTGCCAACAAGGCCCCTTTCTTCTCTTTACGCACCGCCATTTCTACCTGCGGCCGCACGTCGGCCAGGGCAGGCGTACCTTTCTGCTTTGCGCCGCGCAGCAAGGCTACTACGTAGTGGTTTTCAATTGCAAAAGGCGCTGAAACCTCCCCTACCTCAGCCGCAAAGGCCCACTGTACCAGCTGCCGCCCCTGAGGCAAGCCAGGCAGGCTGTAGGTGTTTTTCATGACAACAGGAGCCGTGAGTTTTTGCAGCCGTTTTTCGGTTACGGCACGGTCAAACAGCTCTGCGGTAGCGTTTTCAGCGGCAAAACGTTGTGCCTGATCATATATACGTTTGTCGGTTTCACTGCTGGGCTCTACTGCCCGACTTATGAGGGCCACCTGAACCTTCGGTCTCGAATTAATGATTTCATCAATACGTATCAGGTGGTAGCCGAATTCGGTACGTACGATACGAAGCTCGCCTACCTTACCTTCAAAAAACAAATAATGATTAAAGTTTTTTACCGTCTTACCCTGTGCAATGCTTCCGAGGTTACCCCCATTATTTCGTGTGCCTTCATCCTCAGAAAATTTTTTGGCAAGACTGTCAAAAGGTTCCCCATTGTTGGCTAATCGAGCTATGCTGTCAATCTTCTTCCACGCAGCCGAAGTATCGGCACCAGGTTCCACCCGCACCAAAATATGACGTGCTTTAACTGAATCAGGTACGGATCTACGATCCAGCAATACAGCAAGCTTATAAGCACCCTCTTCAAAATAAGGACCGATCAGAGTACCGAGCTTGACCTTAAACAACGTATCGCTGACGGTCTCCGACTCAATTTCGTCCTGTGAATAATAATAAGGATCCAACCCTTTATCGGCGTATAACTTGATCAAATCGGTGTCAACAGGATTTGGCAAAAGCTTCTGATAGACTTCTTCGATGTAGCGTCGAGCTACGGCAGTGTCCTCAGGCGAGGGATTAACAGTAAAGAGCACGTATTCCAGATGTCTGCTTTCTTCCTGCTGAAATCGGGCTTTATTGGCATTCAGGTAGGCCAACAATTCCCCATCGGTAACGTTTACTTCCGTATCGGGGATCAGGTGGTAAGGCAGCATGACGAAGCGGATCTGCGCGCGGCGGTTCTTGTCTTTGTAATCTTCTTCAGCCAGCCATTTAGGAACGTAGATAGCCCCCTTGATTAAGGCTGAGTATTTACTGCTCAGCCGTTGCTCTTTTTGAGCCTTTTCGAAATTGACCCAACGCTGGCGCCGCTCGCCCGGCCGCTCGTTCGGACCCGTTTGGTCTAAATTTTCATAGTAATTCCGCACCACCACAGGGTCAAATACCCCGGTCTGAGGGTTGGTAAAAGCCTGTTTGATTTCCGGTACAGGGTCATTACTGAAAAACATTTGTTTGAGCTCTTCTACCGGCACGCTCAGCCCCAACTTCCGATATTCTTCATGATTGATCCGTTCGTTAATCAGCTGATTCCACGTTTGTTCGCGCAGGGAGTTCAGCGTGTTTTCGTCAATGTTGCTTTGATTGGTCTGCAGTTTATAGTTGCTGATGTTTTCTTCTATGCGGTTAGCAAGTTCTGCGTAACGGATTTTTTCTCCGTCTATGATGCCGACAACGTCGGTGGAGCCCCGCAACAGTGCTGTTTCTGATTGCAAAGCCGTTTCTAGCACAAACACAGCCAGCGAAACCCCTATGAGAATCACTACAATAGGACCGAACTTGTTGCGGATGGTTTGAATGAGCGCCATGCTGCCCGGATGAGCGTTTAAAAGGAGGTGCAAAATAACAGGAGGTGAGGGGAATAAACAAGCCGACCATTTAAGGCATGGCCGACCCCTCTAAACGGACCGTACCCCTGATTTTTCGGATTTTGTAGTTGGTCAGGTCTTCATTTGATTCAAAACCATCACCAAACATCATTTCATCACCCGTAGTAATGCGCACAAACTTATCGCTGTAAATGCGACGTGTCTTTTGATTCCAAATGAGCTCTTCAGTCTCCAATTTATCGCCGTTGATATTGGTAGCAACTACACGATTGCGGGCAATCATTTCATCGGCATGTTCATAGACCACCCCATAATCAGCCGTCAGGCGGCTCTGCTCTTGAAGTTTTTCATCAAAAAACCTCAAAAGCAATCCTTCGGGAAGTTCAGTCGTGATCTTCTCACCTTCCACAGTGCGCACCATGAGCGGGGCCTCCAATTCAGCCTTGATTTGTCCGGATTGACTATAAACCAATCTTACTTGATGAGCATGCTCTTTGTTGGGATCTTCCCCGGCGGTGATGCGTTTGATGGTGTCGGGGTCGCTGACACAGCTACCCATTACCCACAACAGAAAGAGCAACGAAATGCACTGCGTGCTGCTCATTCCATCAGACGTTTCAAAAACCAGCGGTCGCTCAGCAAAAATCCTATGGTGATGCGGTATTGACGAATCGCTAACGGATTTGTAGCTAATGAGCCCAGCCGGTGATATTCAAGGGAAACGGCAGCTTCAGATAACAGCTTGCGCACCGGAAAACCCACACCTATGCTGAAAATTTGTTCGTAAAGCTGTCTGCCGTTGAGATGCCAATAGCTGCTTCCTACGGAAAATCCCGCTCTATAGGCAACTTGACTCCAAAAGCTCTGGAAATTTTCTACGTCAGGAATAAACTGCACCCCTAAGGCCAGCTTCCAGTTATTTCGAGTTGAATCCAAAGCCCCGAAAGCTCGATAATCGGACCATCGCCCTGTCTGATAGGTTGCCGCTGCCATGAGCTTACCTGTTATGGAATAGATGGCCGAACCTTGTACCATGGCGGGAAACCTGAGGCTGCCTTCCTCACCGATCCAGTTTTGGATGGTGTCTTCTACCAGTTGAATGCCGCCGAAGCCATAGGTAAACCGCGAATAAAGCAGGTTGCGACGCGCCCTCAAATCGGTGCCCACATTCCCGCTGATGCCCAACAAAAGCCGATGACGGTCGTTTTGGTCAAGACTAAAGCGTTGTTGCAATCCTCCCTGAAACAACAGATCACCCACAACCACTTCTTCGGTACGCTGTGTATTAAAAGCATTCAGCGTATCGTCAAAAACCAACAAGCTGACATATTCTAGTTTTCCAAATACATAGGCTGCATTGATGCCTATACTAAAGTTGCCAATACGGCCTCCACTTCCTAAATAAAAAAGATTCGTACCCCCGCTTCCTTGAAATTGGTTATGGGACAAGCCAATTCCAGCTACAGAGTCGTTGCGTTGCAGCAGATTGTAGCCTACGCGCGAAAAAGGCATAAGGCCTAAACTGAAGCCCCACCGGCTGCGAATCAAAGGAAAACTAAAAGATAAAGAGGCCAGACCGCCATCGAGGAAGGTGGAGCTGCTGTCGGCCGATGTGCTTACAGCCAAGGCCTTTTGATACAGATTTGCTTCCAGCGTGGTTACCTGAAGGTGGGCATAGGAAGCCGGATTTAAAAACGTGCTGCTGTAGGCATTCTGAAAAGCTGCCGCCGGCGATGCCCAGGCCCGTAAGTGAGCTCCTGAAGGATCTTGAATCGCTCCAATGCCATAGCGGGAATAGGGAATGTTGGTTTGTCCCCATAGGCATGGCGCTGCCAGCCAAACAACTATACCATTAAGTAGAAAAAGCCGACCCATTCAACCGCGCTATTTCGTTGAGGCCCAGCAGGCTTAAATGACGCCGCACAAAGATGCGGCAACCCCTCCACTTAGATTTTGTGCCCTTGAGTTCAGCAGCGTCGCCTCCTGTCAACACTACCGTAAGCTGATTATGCCTGTGGCGAAGTGCTTCAATATAGCCTTGAAGTTCAAAGCGTGCTCCATTGTATGCTCCGGTAAGCAGTGCCCTGCGCGTATCCTTACCCAGGAGGGCTTTTGTAGGCCTGGCCATGACCAGGGGTAGTTTATCGGTAAATTCATACTCTGCCCTTAGTCGCATTTGTATGCCTGGGGTAATGCTGCCACCGTAGAAAATTCCATCGGCCTGTAACACATCGTACGTGATGCAGGAACCAGCCGAAACTACAAGGAGCGTTTGATCGGGAAACAGCAGGCGCGCACCGGCAAGATTAGCCATGCGGTCGGCACCTAAGGTGTGCGGCGTGCTGTATCGGTTTTCAAAGTTGAGTCGAAGTCTGTGGTTTACTTGAAGCCATCGAACGGATGCCGGCAGCAGCTGCCGAAGCCATGAGCACTCCTGCTGAACCGTCGCACAAATCAGATGCGTTACAGGATATGAGCGCACAAGCCTACCCAATGCCTTTAACTCTTTAAGAGATCCAACCCATGTCGCCAACAGGCGTCGCCCTTTGAATACACCGGCTTTGATTCGCGTGTTTCCGATGTCAACACATAAAAGCATGACGGCAAAGGTGTAAAAACAAAAGAACCTGCCCTCGGGCAGGTTCTTAATTGTTCCGCACCTAATTTGAACTATGGCAACCACCACAACTTAGGGCTAAACAAATCAGAATTATCGTTTATGCCGGGCTGTGGATTGTAAAGTCGTTCATTGGTGGGATAGATAAAGCGCGTAGGAATGGCTGCCGCACCGCTATTGGGCGTAAGTTGGGGATAGCCCGTGCGCCTCATGTCTGTCCATGATTCCATGCTGAGGTAATTGGCAATCCACTTTTCGGTCATGATGGTGTTCAAATCACTATTCCAATCACCGGTAAGCTGGCAATGCGTTGCCACATAAGCAGTAGCTTCCGCCGAGGAGGGATCAATGCCATAGAAGCTAAAGCTGGCATTAACAGCATTGACTAAAGAACTTTGAACCTCGGCTGTGGGATGACCGAGACGTAACTTGGCCTCTGCCTCGATGAATAATCGCTCGAATTCCGTCATCAACCAGATAAAGGAAGCTTCGGCCGAAAAGAATGGGCCTAGGTAGCCCACGCCCCATAATTGCCCAGTTACGTCAATATATACAGGATAGCGAGGATCATTGCGGCTCTGCATTAAAGACAGGCAGGAGCCTGTATAAGCTATGTCGTCGCGTTGTTCAATATACTGATACCACGGCCCCGGAGCCGCCGAACTAAAGCGATAGCCAGCGTCGGCTATGGGGCCTCCGGCCTCCGACGCTGCCAGCGCATCTGCTGCTGCATTTGCGTCGCGGTTTACCAAATGGATACTTGCTCTTGCTTTCAAGGCATAGGCCAAGCTGGTCCATTTGGATAAATCACCCTCATAGATAAAGTCATCGCCAGAGGGTACGGAGGCATCGTCGCCTGTTTCAGTCGTAAAGTGCTGAATGGCCTCGTCCAACAGTTCATGGATGTGGTGGTAAATATGCTCCTGCGTGTCATACTTCGGCGTCAGGTTTGAGGCCCCCTGAAATGCTTCTTCAAAAGGAATGTCTCCAAACAGATCAGTAGTGGCCATTAGCGCATAGGCCATTAGTACCTTGGCAACACCACTATAGGCCGAATAACTGCCCCCGCTGGCAGCATCGATTTTAATGATTTCATGGAGATTGACCATTACGCCGGCATACAGGCTATTCCAGAGATTATTAAAATCTTCTTCGCTGAAGATGTAACGTTGGTACCCATCGAACTGGCGCGACACCCCCGTAAAGTACTGCGTCATGATGCCTGAATAACGCTGAATATCACCGCCCACCGTATAAGCTAAGGTGCCTTGCGCACCAGCCAACAGAACATCTGGTCTTACACTGGTGGGATTGTTGGGATTGTCGTTGATTCCTTCCAGGTATTTCTGACATGACGTAAGGCCAACGATGCCGATCATTACAACCAGCACGCCCCCAAAATTTCTGCTAATCATGTTATGAATGTTTTTTAATGTTTAACCATTTTATAACGTAAGGCGAAGACTGATGCCGAAACTGCGTGTGCCTGGCATGTTGAAGTAATCCATTCCTTGGGAGTTATTAGCTCCTGTCAGACTGGTTTCCGGATCCACACCTCGATATTTCGTGCTCAGCCACAAATTGCGGCCTATGAACGACACGTCCATTGAGGCTAAGGGTGTCTTTTCCAACCATTCCGGCTTCAGGGTAACGGTAAAGGCCACTTCACGGAGTTTCACATAAGAGCCATCTTCCACAAATTGTTCGATAGGACCGATGAATCCACTACCGTTTCCAAAACGATACCAGCTTTCATCGGTCAGCACTTCTTGGTTGTTTGGACCTTCGATAACCAGGTTTCCGTTCTCATCAACGTGACCACGCAGCCCTTCGAAAACAACAGTGTCTTCCCGCTTTTCTCCCGTTTCGAACGTGCAACCGAAATTGTTGAGTGCGCCATAAGTGCCATTCCATATATCACCTCCCTCACGAATGTCCAACAGGGCATACAGGCTGAAATTCTTATACCGAATGTTGGTGCTGATGCCGGCAATCCAGTCAGGGTTGATGTCACCGACCACCCCTACCTGAGCATCCATGACCGGGTAACCTTCTTGCCCTAAGGTGCCATCGTCAATGATGATTTGCCCGCTTGCCGGATCACGCAGCCAGCGTGTGCCATAGATACTGCCATATTGTTCTCCGACCACAGCAAAAATAGCTGCCCCTTCAAAGCCACCTAAATACAATACGTCTACGCCATTTGCTAAGGCTATGACTTCCGACTTATTGTGCGACCAGTTCAAGCCTACATCCCAATCCCAATCACGTGTTTTAACAGGCGTGAGATTTAGAGCAAGCTCAACCCCTCTGTTTTCCATTTTGCCGCTGTTTAAAAAGGTTTGAGTATAACCGGTTGATCCGGCTATGGGTGCCGGTATAATTTGGTCTTGAGACAAGCTCCGATAGTAAGTCAGGTCTAAGCCAATTCGATTGTTTATGAAACGCAGGTCGGCCCCTATTTCCCACGCGCTCACGCGCTCAGGCTTCAGATTGGTGTTGCCCAAGGTCGAAGAATGCCCATAGCCACTGGTTAATACCCCCTTGGGGTTTGGAATAGGAAATGCAAAACCGCTGGTCCATCCGTCGGCAACTACTGCTGAGGAATATACCTGACTCAATACATAGGGAGGAGCATCTTTACCTACTTGCGCGTAAGAGGCACGTAACTTACCGTAGGAGAACGATTGATTTTGACTTAGCCCTAGGGCCTCCGTGAACACCCACGATGCCGAAATCGAAGGATAGAAAAATGAATTATTTCCAACGGGTAGCGTAGAGGAGGTTTCGTGCCGACCGGTAGCGTTGACATAGAGTTGATCGGCAATGGCTACGTCAAGCACACCATAAAAGGCATAGGTGCGATAACGTTCTATCAAATTTCGGCTTAGCACGTTGGTAGCATTAGAGATGTGATAAAAATCAGGTAAGATGAGGTTATCGCCTTGGACGTAGACTTGCTCTTGATATTGGCTGTAGATGTTGTTTCCTAAGGTAAGGCTCACCGAAACCTTATCATTGATCTCACGTGTGGCCGTAGCCAGCAGGTCGTTGTTGACGTGGCGATAGAAATAATCCTGAGTGAACACCTGCCCATCGGGGTAAGAGCGAGAATTTATCGCAAACTGCTGCCGCCGACGATCCGAGTAAAAATCATTACCCAGCCGCTCCGTAAGGCGCAACCAAGACCATGGGGTAAAGGAGATTTCAGCAAATCCATACATGCGGTTTACATCGTCGGTAAATGGGTTCATGTTGATGGTCCAATATGGATTGTCATAACCCACACCTCCTCGGTAGTTGCGCTGCTGGCCATTGGGAAGCATGTATGCTGAAGGATCCGTAGGGTCGTCACTTCCGTTGCTGTTATCAAATGAGGGCGGCGTTCGCAGCAAATCCAACATCAAACCCGACAGGTTTGACCCCTGCTGCACACGCTTTCCCCCTGATTTCACATATGTGACCGACCCTGCAATAGACCACTGAGGCGAAATACGCATTTCACCGGCTAACCGAGCGTTATAGCGTCTGAAGTCTGAGAGGGGTACCACACCCTCTTGAGTCAAGCTTCCCAAGGCCAATCGAAAGCCCCCTAAAGCACCACCACCTGATAGCGACAAGTTATTTTCGAAACTGTTGCCTGTTTGAAAAAACTTTCCAACATTATCATAAGGCTTAAAAGGAATGGGATCTAACGTATTGGGATCTCCATCATTAAGTATCTGAAGCGCCTTTGTTTGACCTATGAGTTGCCCGTATTGATTGAAAGGTGTAGGTTGATTGGGGTCCCAATACAAAGTATCGCCTTTAGCACCCCAGGATCCTGCCTGGGGACTTTCATAACTAGATGCTATACCTCCGGTGCCTTTAACATACTTATTCTGAAGTTTGGGTAGCTTGTTAACCTCTTCCCACGTTAATGCAGAGGTAAACGTAGCCCGCAAGCCTTTACCCGTAACTGCAGTTCCTTTTTTAGTAGTGATTATGATGGCACCGTTTGCAGCCCTTATGCCATACAGAGCGGTAGCTGCTGGGCCTTTCAGCACCGTGATCGATGCAATTTCTTCTGGATTCAAATCAATAGCTCTGTTGGAGTTGTTGACGCTTTCCAGTAAGTTATTGTTAATCAATACGCCTACGTTATCAGGGGAGCCAGAGTAGTTATAAGAATTGTCGAGCGGTACGCCGTCAACAACGAATAACGGCTGGTTGTTACCCGTGATTGAAGAGGCTCCACGGAGTTCGAGATAAACCGAACTTCCAGGTGACCCAGAAGAGCTGATCACCTGAAGACCGGCCACTTTTCCAGACAATGCCGTCAATGTGTTCGGGTTGTTAGCAGCAGTAAGCTGCTCAGAGCTTACGTCTTGAACGGAATATGCCAGCTTTTTCTTTTCTACTGGTATTCCGATGGCCGTGACCACGATTTCGTCCAACCCTAATACATCACTTTCAAGTATGATGTCAATCTGCCCGGAAGCCGTAAGCGGTACTTCTCGGGTTCTGAAACCCAGATAACGGACCACTAAAGCCGTGGTGTTTGCGGGCACGCTGATGGTAAAAGCACCATTCTCGTCGGTGTAGGTACCTGCCGTAGAACCTTTTGCGACCACTGATGCCCCTACCAGAGGCTCTCCTTGGGAATCTTTAACAGTTCCTGTAATAGTCCGGTTTTGGGCTTCAACGTTTCCAGCCCAACTGATTAGGATAGAGAAAAGGATTAAAATCGCTCTGATTCGCTTCATAATCACGTTTTTTAGATTACTGACAAAAAGTTTTCCCTTAAAGATAGACGGCCGATTTTTTAAAATGGTTGCATAAGAACTCAAAAAGATTTTGCCGCTGTGCGCTGCAGGGCAGCTTCAAAAGCGGCTCTTCCGCTATCTAAAAATCGCACGTATGCTGCCACATCGGGTGTATAGCCTACCGGATCGACCAGCAGGTTTTCATTGCCATCCAAAATCACATAAAAAGGCTGGGCACCTACTTTAAAGCGGCTGTATTGAATGTCGAAATTCTTATCACCAAGAGTTAACACCTTTTTCTTGAGAGCCGTTGAATAATACTGTTCTTCAGCGGGCAACGGCGTCCGATCATCCACATACAGTGATACGGTGATGAAGTTGTTCGCCAGCCTGGTTAGTACTTGCGGGTCAGCCCAAACGGTTTTTTCCATCTTCCGGCAATTTACGCATCCCCATCCGGTGAAATCAACGAATAGGGGTTTGCCTTCTTTGCGAGCTGCCTGCAGGGCTTCGTGATAGTCGAAGTACATATTCAGTCCATGGGGTGCTTCAAACAAGTCGGCGTATTTACGGCCTTGAGGTTTTGTGGCCTGAACGATGGCAGTTTCGTGCGGCTTGAATTCTGAATAGTTGGGTAAAAAGGCACTCAGGGGTTTGAGTGGAGCTCCCCACAAGCCTGGTATCATATACAAGGCAAAAGACAGGAAAAACATGGCGATGAGCAGCCGGCCTACGGAAATCGCACCAACATCATCTTCGGCACTGAGCCGAATTTTGCCCAGTAAATACAAACCCAGCACACCGAAAAGGATGATCCAGATAGCCAGAAATACATCGCGCGAAAGGAAATTCCAATGGTAAGCCATATCTACTTTGCTGAGGTATATGAAGCTCAAGGCAATTTCAATGAATCCGAAACTTACCTTCAGAGTATGCATCCAGTTGCCCGACTTAGGTAGCTTATGCAGTACGGTCGGAAACCAAGCCAACAGGCCGAAAGGCAAACCCAACGCTAAGCCAAAAGCTGTAAACCCGATCAGCGGACGTGCAAATTCTCCATCAATCGTCACCAGGGAGATCAGATTAGCCACAAAAGGCAGCGTGCATGAGAACGAGACCAGCACCAGGGTGAAAGCCATGAAAAAGATGCCGATGAGCCCCCCGTGCTCCGAAAGCTTTTCGCTGCGGTTGATCCAGGCCGATGGAAGCGTTATTTCAAAAACACCGAGGAAAGAAAGACCAAACAGGAAGAACAATACAAAAAACAACATATTGAAAAACCAACCGGTGGAAAGCTCATTTAACTTTTGACTGTTAGTAACCAGCGAGATAAAAACACCCAGCACTACAAAAATGACTGTGATAGAGAGGGCATATAAGACGGCATGCCAGCGCCCGCGGCTTGGCTGGCTTTTGTTCTGCTTAAGAAAATAGCTTACGGTGAGCGGAATTACAGGCCACACACAGGGAAACAACAGGGCAATCAGCCCGGTGACGAAGCCGGCTACAAAGGTGCCCCAATAGCTCTTGTGGCGAACGTCATCGCTCAGCACGGTAGCTTGATTCATCGGCGCAACAACGGCTTTGGCCGTATCCTGCGTTGGTGGTTCCAGTATGACGGCAGGAACACGCGCCGTATCGACTGGCCCACTGACGACGGGCTCTCCGATAAGCTTAAAAGAGAAAGGCTGATCAGAAGGCGGATCGCATTGCTTGTCGTCGCAGGTCATAAAGGTGATGTAGCCTGAAACGGTGGCCTCCGGCTCCGTCAATTGTACGCGTTGTCGGAAGGTAACCTCCTGTTCAAACCAGATCAAAGTCATGTTGTCAAAAACAGGCTCCTGCGCTTCTTTCCGGTTCCCTTCTTCCTTCACCTTACCCACCAGCCGATACCCTTTCGAAGGCTCGAATGAAAAGGACGTGGGGATAGGACCGCCTTCCTCGATGTACTGGCTGTAGAGATGAAAGCCCGGCGCTATGGTAGCCTTAAAGAGCAAATCGTATTGGTCAGGCCCTTTCTTTTCCGCGCTGAAATGCCAGCTTACATGGGGGTTCACATACTGAGCCCAAACCGGCGCAATGCAGGCAACGCTCAGAAAATAAAAAAGCAGCTTCTTCATGACCACCTGCAAAGTTAGTTGTCGCGCAAAGCACGCCCGAACAGGCAAAGTCAGCGCAGTAAATCGTCCATGACATCCACGCCGGCGGTACGCACTGTTTCGATAAACGATTGAAACAGCAGCCTACCATCAGTACTGCCTAAAATTTCTTCGGCAGCCCGTTCCGGGTGCGGCATCATCCCCAACACGTTACCGGCCTGATTGGTTATGCCGGCGATGTTTTCTAATGATCCATTGGGATTAGCTTCCGGGCATACCTGACCTTCGGGCGAACAATAGCGAAAAATGATTTGCCGGTTGCGCTGCATTTCCTCAAGCGTATGCGGATCGGCATAGTACCTCCCATCGGCATGCGCAATGGGAATCTGTAATACCTGGCTGACATCCAGCTTGTGGGTGAATACCGACTCGTCGTGCTCCAGGCGCAGATAAACGGTTCGGCACACAAAGCGTTGGTGCACGTTACGTAACAACACTCCGGGCAGCAGGCCGGCTTCGCACAAAATCTGAAAACCGTTACAGATACCCCAAACGTAACCGCCGCTCTGTGCAAATTCAACAACGGCAGGCATGATGGGGGAAAACCGCGCAATGGCTCCAGGGCGCAAGTAGTCACCATAACTAAAGCCTCCCGGCAACATGATGCAATCCGTCAAATCAAACTCTTTCAGCTCACGTTGCTTATGCCAGAGGACTACCACTTCCTGCTGCAAAACATCTTCCAATACGTGAATCAAATCCCGGTCACAATTAGATCCGGGAAATACCACTACGCCAAATTTCATAACCTCATTTTGCTGAAGCCATCCACATGATCGAACAAAAAAACCTTGGGGACTGGCACAAACTTAAACATTATCTAACTACCAAGAGCACCAACTTTTTTTACATAATTATTTTTTGTATTATTTATACCTTCTGAAAACAGCGCACGGCTACAGCTTTTACCGTTGCTTGATTTATTGCAAGTATGGAGCACCCAAAGCCCACAAAAACAAAAACAGCAGGTAGGCCTCAGCCAGCCACCGCCAGCGAAACTCTGCCACAAATAAGGTTAGGGCTACAGCAGCCGGCAACACCGACCAGGTTAACCCCTGCGGCATGATTTGCGGATGCACCATTACCAACAACACCCCACACAGCAAAAACACCAGGACGGTCAACAGAAATAAACGCATTTGTACCACCATGCGAAACAGGTTTTCTTGCAGGTAAACAAAACTCCACAGGACAACAGCACTGACGGTAGCAGCAGGCACCCACAGGCCCCACAGCTGCTGCGACCAAGCCTGGCTTACCGGTGGCAAAGCAGCTCGGCCCAGCAACGACCATAGCTCAGCCAGCTTTCCTTGCCAGAAGTAATATGCTCCCAACAGGTAGTAGGGCAATGCTGCCCCCACAATGACCATCAAATAGGCTCGCGTGTGAAACGGTATCCAGAAGGCAAGGGCAAAAATCAGAAACACTACAAAGTACAGATAGGGAGGGTACCACAGGGAAGCCAGACCTACGAGCAAAGCGGCATCCAATACTACACTAGCCGCCTGCTGCTCCTGGCGATACAAGGAAACCACCTTGCCAAACGACCAAAACAGAAAGATGTTGGCCATCAAAGCAGCCGTTAGGCTGCAGAAAGACGAGCCAATAAATGACAACAGCAACGTGAGTGCAGCCGACAAATAACTGGGATGGCGCAGTAAGCGATACCTGTTGAAGAGATTATTCAGATAAAAGGCCTGACCTATGACTAATGCTGTGCCCAGCACTGCCGACCAAAGCTCAAAGCCACCGGGCAGCAATTTCAAACCTGCAAAGACCAGTTGGGCCAACGGTCCATCGTGCGTTGCCAACCCTTCGGGATTGGCGGCAAGCGAATAGCTGACGCGTAAACCCACAGCCAGCAACACCAACACAACGGCAATGCTGGGATGATATGTCTGAAAAAAGCGTACCAACGACGGCGAACTTAAAACCGCACACGCACAAATTGCAGGTAATTCTTGCGTATGCTGGGAATGATTATTTCGGTATTCGACACCTGCCGGCTTTGCCGCAACACCGGCCATAAACCCATGCGCTCGGCATGGAAGAGCTGATTCCGTTCCACGCTTCCGTTGGCATCCAAAGAGTAAAAAGACGTTACCGTTGTTCCGGTGGTGAAATCATTAAACAAAAAATACAAGCGTTCGGGTGCTATATGCAGCGCAATAGAGGAATAGTAGCCTCCGTCTCCTTCTGTGTTTTGTCGTTTGCGCAATACCTTACGCCATTCCGGCTGGCCGTCGGGCCGAAAAGAGACCACGGCAATGTCGTCGAAATGGAAATAACTGACAGCAAATCCAGTAGTCATGCCAAAAGTTCCAAATGCCGGGTTGGGATAATATTCCGTGCTTATATCCTGAGCCTCTGCAACCAACATGGCACCCCCCGCGCGGGTGACGACCAGATCTACAGGGCGATAGGAACGCAAGGGTGCTGTGCGGCCTGATGCACCTTTGCCTGACTCATCAGAAGCCTCGGGGCTCAATCCGGCAAACGAACGCACCACCAGGCTGTCATGGTTGGTATCGTAAATCATGAAATAAAATCCTCCGGACTCACGGCTACCGGCCTGCAGGTAAATGCCTGACAGCACTACACGGTCGCCACTGAACGTTCGACGCAGCAGACACTCCGACAACAACACATGTTCGGCTTCCACGGGGACCTTGTGCCGAACGCCGCTTGCCTGCAGGTGCAGCAACATTAGCTTACGGTAGGGAAACGTCTGCGGCGTAGTGCGGTTTCGGCGATCCCCCATGGCCAGCAACAGATTCCCAACAGTGTCCGCAATGCCGTCAATAAGTTCCGGATCACTCAAATCCTGTAATACCACCGCATGTTTCCATTTTCGCTGCAGGCGTATATCATAACAGCATACATAAAATTTTTTATTCATAGCAAAGCCCACATCCTCGTACCAGATCAGCAGTTGCTTTTGATCATGTGATTGCCGCACCTTCAATTGAGGCATTGTTGCCAGGACATTGGCCGTTAGCGTATCCAACAATACCGTGCGGGAAGGTTGTTCCAACTTTAGGCCATAACGTAAAGCGTAAAGCAACACCTGACCACGCGCTGAAATCGTGTACAAAACGGTGAGCGAATCGGTCATCAACAGCACCTGTTGAATCTCAGCCTGTCGCTCCCTGAGGCTCAAAGTTTTTTTCCATCGCAGCTGCATGTTGGGATAATAGGCATATAAGATATGTTGGTCGCGAAGTTGGTAGTGGATCAAAATTCCCTCTGGCGTGTTGCCGAGAATATTGAACTGAGCAGCTCCTGAAGCTACCTTCTGTGGCGGGGAAACAGCGATATCCTGGCCTAGGAGCACTTGCAGGCCAAAAAGCAAAAGCCCAAGACCGCTGCCTGCCGCACGATACATGACTTCCCAAAGATACAGGGCAGTACTACCGGCCTTCAACGGAAAGGCCGGCTAAATTTGAAGCCTATGCTCATCTTGCTTTTTTCGATAGCGTGCTTGAATACAAATACCTCAGATACGACCCTTCCGACGCGGCTGCATGGCTGGTCGTTCCATGCGACCATTGGCTTAGGCAGGATTGTGCCCCACACCTGGCGGTTCAAACCTCAAGTTGAAGGCACCTACCAGTCAGCCGAATTCAGCGTTGCTTATCAAACTCGTGGGGTCAGACCATGGCAGTGGGATTACCGATATCCAAAAGTGGGCTTAGCCATGCTAGTCAGTAAGTTGGGCAATGATGCTGTGCTCGGTAATGGCGCGGCAGTATTTCCGTTTGTTGAGCTGCCGTTGGCCGGCTGGAAGCACCAGTCCACCCAAGAACGAGGATGGGCCCTCACTTTTCGTTTTGGCTCTGGCTTTGCCTGGCTCAGCCGATGGTACAACCCTGAGACCAATCCCCAGAACAACGTTATTGCTGCACCGATTAATAACATCACGCAATTCCAGTTTTCGGCGCGTTATCGCCTGACACCTCGATGGGAAATGGCGTTAAACACCACACTCACCCATTATTCTTCAGGTGCGGTGCGCCTGCCTAATCTGGGCATTAATGTTCCGGAAGTGCGCCTGTCTGCTGCGTGGCAACCTCGACCGTGGTTGACACACCACTTTCACCAACCCCAACCATTGAAGCCCCCTGAAGGGTTTACCGGCCAGCTGCAGTTCGTCTTGGGCTTTCAAGAGATCGATCCGCCCAACGGCCCGATCTATCATCTATATGGCGCTGAGTTCACCGCCGGTCGATGGCTTGGCCGAAAACAAATTCTGAGTATCGGTGCCGTGGGTCATTTCAAAGAAAGTTCATGGACGATCGTACGCCAAAATGGGTTGTATCAAGACAAATTTTTTTTGCGCTCGGTGGCCTTTGCCCCTTTAGTGCGAGATGATATTGTCATCGGTAATGTAGGAGTAGCTTTGATCATGGGCTACTACGTTTATACACCAAGCCCGGAGCAGATTAAATTTTTCCAGCGGATCGGATGGTACTATTCCATTCCATTAAGAAAAAATGAATATGTAAAACGATTATCTTTTGGCGTGTACCTGACGGCCGGCAGCTTCAGCGCTGATTATGTCTCGACCGAGTTGGGATGGCGTTTCTAATGGCATCAGTACCGGATGAGATAAACCCGTTCGACCGCCTGATGCCGCGTTTGGGGATGCAAAAACTTCGGCGTAAGCCGCGTTATGCCGAAGTTGGGAATGGTATCTACGGAAATGGGTTGCTTTTCACTGCGCTCTATCCACGCAGCAGCCGCTTCGCGACCGATGACGAGGAAAGAAGCATTATGCGCCAGCAGGCTGTCTAATTGCCGCTGATCGTACCACGGCAAATTCCGGCCCAAATAAAATTCAAGAGCCATATCGTAGTAATCCAGATAGCCTAAAGGCATTGCGTTCCACTGACGTTGCTTCAGCAAAGCCGCAAGAGTGGTTCCTGCCTGATAATCGATCAGGCGATGATATACATGAACATTCATCAGCAGGTTTATGGCAACGGCAACCAATGCCGCCCCACTAATCAAACGCTGTGGGGTACGTGTTCCTCGAAGCAACCAAATCATTGCGCCCAAAACCAGAAGGCCAAAAAGCAGCCAGAGTTCCCAGCGGACAAGCGGAAACAACCAGACGTTCACAGCAACCGCAGCTCCTGTTAATACGACCAGCACCACCAGTTGCAATGATGCCATAATGTTCCACAACCGCCGCTGAAGAAACCATTGCTGCACTGCTGCTGCCGTGAAAATGGCAGCCATCGGAAATACTACAAATATGTAATGCGATAATTTAAATTTAGAAAACGATAATGCGATAAATGGCAACAGGAAACCAAACCAACTTAAATATTCTGGCGGATGTGGATGAGGGGACCTGAAAAATAGGTGCCGAAACTGCCAAAACAAGGCACCAAGCACCCACAACGACCATGGCAGGTATGCCCACAACAGTTCTTTCCAGAAGTAAAAAAATCCGGCCTCGTTGCGCCATGGGTTTTCTCCTGTGATCCGCCCGAAGCTTTGGGTCCAGAAATAGAATTTTATACCATACCATCCATGCTGTCGGTACAAACCGACAAGCATGGGTGCCAGCAACGCCGCCACGATACACATCGCCAGCAACCACTGGGGCCGCCACAGCATCGACCATTGGCGGCGAAAAAGCCAATGCGGAACCAAGGCTGCAGCCGGTACTACCAGCCCCAGAGGCCCTTTAGCCAGCATCGCTAAACCCACCGCTATACTACCGCCGATCAGATAAGCAATCTTTTTTTGTTCCCCATATTCATAAAGCTGCCAAATAGCCAAAGCAACCATACCGGTGAGTAAGGCATCGGTGCGCACATCGTTGGAAAACACGAAAAAGGCCTGACATGTGGCCAGCATCAACGCAGCCATTTGGGCCGTGTTTCGGTCGTATAATCGCTGCGTCAGGCGCCATACGGCATAGATGCCCAGCCATACTACCAGCACTGAAAAGATCTTGTAGCTCACCGTTCCGATGCCAAACAAATGAAAGGATAGGGCGCTGAGCCAGAATAACAACGGTGGCTTGTCCAGATAATCATTCCCACTGAATTTAACCTCCAGATATTGACCGGTTCGATACATCTCTGCCGAGATCAAGGCATACTGCGCTGCATCGACATTCATGACCGGAACAAAGAGGCCGGCAACATAAACGGCCCCAATGGAAGCCCACAGAAAAAGCAACAGAGGTTGCTGGCTGACTTTGCGCTCAAACCCGCTGCTGAACATCATGAGGCCGCACACGAATACTCTTAACCGAATATGCCATACCGAAGGATGCAATAGATGGCGTGAAAGCCATCGCGCCATCCAATTTTTTTGCCTTCCCGATAAGTGCGTCCATAATAGGAAATGCCCACTTCATAAACGCGAATGCCCGGAATGCGCGCCATCTTGATCGTCACTTCTGGCTCGAAGCCAAACCTTTGCTCCCGTAAACGCAGCGACTTCAACACATCACTTTTAAACATTTTGTAACACGTTTCCATGTCGGTCATGTTTAAGTTGGTGAACATGTTGCACAACAGCGTGAGCAACTTGTTCCCCACATAATGCCAAAACAACAACAAGCGATGCGGATCGCTTCCCATGAATCGAGAGCCATATACGACATCCGCAAGTCCATCCAGTATTGGACGTAACAATTTGCTGTATTCCGACGGGTCATATTCCAAATCGGCATCCTGGATGACAATGAAATCGCCCGTGGCATGTCGGATGCCGGTATGCAAGGCAGCACCCTTGCCCTTGTTGACTTCATGGCGTAATACCAACATGTCCTCTCGCCCTTCGGCATACTGCTTAGCCAGAAAATAGGTCTTATCGCTGCTGCAATCGTCAATGACGATAATCTGCTTTTCTATGCCATCGGGTAATTCACTTTGCCCCACCCGACGTAATACTTCGGTAATGGTCGCTTCTTCATTAAAGACGGGGATGAGTATGCTGAGAACCCGTTTTTTATCCATGCGCGCTAAAAATACTTTTCGCTTTTCATTAATTGTGAGAGCGATGCAAAACCACGGTTTTGACCCAATAGAGACAGCCGTAAAGCAGCCATCTGTAGTTTTGTATACATGCGGAAGGCGAGGGTCTTATTTTACGGGGTGTTGTTATTTGCCGTTGGGTGGGGGACTTCGTCCAGCCCACAGCCACCTCCTTTAAAGCCGGGGTGGGAAACCTATTGGCATACCAAGCCTAAGAAAAGTGTGCAGCATCCGGGCTGGTTTGCTCAATGGAAAGAAATGAAACAAGATGCCGAGGGGAAGCTTCATCCCCTGCCGTTGCAGGCCATAAGAGCGCATGAGCAATTGTCGGCTCCGCGCAACGACCTTTTGTTTCATCTGAAAGAAATCGGACCTTACAACATTGGTGGCCGCACTCGTGCTTTATTGCTGGATTTAGACAACAGCAACCACCTCTTTGCCGGTTCTGTTACGGGTGGGTTGTGGAAATCGTACGACAAAGGCAAGACCTGGACGGTTGTCAACGACTATTTGGAAAACATCAACATCAGCAGTTTGGCGCAGGATTATTTCAACCGCGATGTGCTTTATGCGGGAACTAGTGAGCCGCATGTGGGCTTTATTGGTAACGGTGTGTACATCAGCTATGACCGTGGATTGACCTTCACTCAGCTCCCAAGCACCGACCATCCCGATTTTCACTACATATATCGAGTAAAAACTTCACCGGTAGATTCCGGCCGCGTCTATATCGCTACTGCCTCGGCAGGCCTTTGGCGCTCAGACGACTTCGGACAAACGCTTTACAAAATTTTTAATACAAATCTTCCGGTACATGACATTGAGATTACGCCCAGTGGCGGCGTATGGATCGGTGTGCACCACACCGGCATTTTCTATTCCGCCAGCGGCGACAGCGGCACTTTTGAACCCCGAAACAATGGCCTTCCTGCCGTTTCCGAATTTCGCAGAGTAGAACTGGCCCTGGCTCCCAGCGATACTGCTATCCTCTACGCAGCCCTGGAAAACCAGAGCTACAACGGCATCCGCGGCATCTTTCGCACTGACAATGCAGGGCTCTTTTGGTACGAAGTAGGAAATCCCGACGTAGATTTTGGTTACTACATGACGTTTTCTTGGTTTTCTATCGCTATAGCCGTTAAACCCGACAACCCTGATTTCGTGATCTTCGGCGTGGGCGACTTGTGTTTCAGTACCGATGGCGGCCAAACCTGGAAAGTTTGTTTTAACATTCATGTAGACCACCACGAAATTGTTTTCAATCCAGACAATCCGGATGAGTTTTTCCTAGGGGAAGACGGGGGGATCTATCGATTTCTCACCCCGCAGATGCATTACACTAATTACCCCCTTAACGATGGCTACCGTTCCATCCAATACTACACCGGCTGCTTCTTTCCGACCGGCCTTTCTGCCTACGGCGGCACCCAGGACAACGGAACTCATGCCACCTATAACGGCAACAACGATTTTTTCATCATTTTCGGCGGCGATGGTGCTCACTGTGCCATAAATCAACAATTCCCTAATGTTTCTTATGTATCTTATCAAAACGGCATGATACACCGCACCGACTACGCCGACCAAAATGTGCCTTCTTTTTACAGCATCCTTAACGAACTGGACGCCAATAAAGATTATGTGATTGACGAAGGCGCTTGGTTCATTAATCCCTACGAGATCAATCTGGCCAATTCCGACTATTTGGCTTTTGTCACACATCAGCGGCTGTGGCATACTCTCGACGGCGGCTTTCAATGGCTGCCGGCCATGAACAAAGCCCAAGGAGGAACCCCCTACGCCATCGGCATGGAAATGACGTTTAGCCCCACCGTTTATGTCGGCGGCAGCTCAGGCCTACTCTACCGCATCGACGATGCTTACAACGCAATGCCGGGTCAGGAAGTCAACTTGTCTGGAAAAGTGCCGCAATCCATCACCAACGATTTCATTCGCTGTATCGCCGTTCACCCTGCCAACAACGGTACCATCTATCTGGCATTAAGCAATTATTCCCTCGAGCCCCGCGTGTGGAAAGTAACGCAGGCCAAAACCACAAACCCCCAGTTTACCGCTATCAGTGGTAATCTGCCAGCAGGATTAGGAGTTAACTACATCAGCGTTGACCCTTTACGTCCCGATTCATTTTTCATCATTGCCACTGATTATGGCATTTATGTTTCGGACAACGGAGGCGCTAACTGGTATAAGATCAGTTCTTTTCCCAATGTAATCACCTATGAATGCCGCATCCGCCCGTGGGATCGGAGCGTATTCATCTTTACCCATGGCCGCGGAATGTGGACTGCTACGTTGTCGGAATTTGACATTGGCTTATCGGATACCCCACAGCAACCCTATGCTACTTTATGGCCCAATCCGGCCAGCAACCAGGTATTTCTAAAGGGTAATCAATCAATTAAAAATATAGAAATTATTGATATGACTGGTCGCCGGGTGTTAAGCCGCCAAACCTGGCAGCCCAATGAAGCCTTAGACCTTTCGCTGTTGGCTGCCGGTTCCTATCTGGTGCGCTGGGACACCCCAAACCACCAGCAAAACGTTCTCCTGATCAAACACCCCTAGAGTATTTACCAAGGATTGGGATTTTTTCGCTTGCTCCGTAAATGTTGGAGAATTTGTTGAAGTGTCTGCCCCGCAGGAGCAGGTTTATATCCCCGTTGGCGATTTACCCGTGCCAACCGATAAATATGATTCCAGTGGGTAAACAAATCGCGGTAGGCCCGCCATAAACTCATGGAAGGATCATAGATATGGGCCGGCTCCGAGTTCACACCGTTTACTTCCACAACGTGAAAACGCCCCTGCTCCAAAGCTTCAAAAGAAGTTGCACGTACGTCAAAGCGTCCGAAATACCATTCCTTCAAATGGCAACTCAGCCGATCAAAAACAGCTGTAAGCTGTGGACTGACCCGATGCGTGATGTCCAGAAATGTTGTACCTCGATTGTGATTGCCGATTTCTTCGAGGATAATTTGTTGTCCTGACGGAAGAACGGTATTTAACAGATCGGCATACCGACGCCGTAAGCGCTTTAGATAGAAGCGGCAGCGTGGATGCTGCAACAGCAGTTGGTCAAAAGTAGATGTGCCATCGCCTGTAAGGGTGAGAAACTGACGCTGCATCAAGCTGGTAATGCGTCCTTGTGCTGAATCTGGATAACGCACATACATCACCCCATATTCCTCAGGTCCTGCTACATATTGCTGCACCAGCAATGGCCAAGGCGCATGACTTAAGTATTGACCAAGTTGTTTTTCATCCGAAATCTTTTCCACCTGCCAACCGCGCTCACCTCGGTCAGGTTTCAGCACAACAGGAAAATGCAGCCCCTTTTGCCGCATAAGCTGGATGATGCTTTCAGCAGTTGTGGGATGTTCCAGGTATAGCGTTGTAGGAACCTGCTCAGAAGGTAACTGGCGCAACAAGCCGTATTTGGAATAGCGAACAAAACCGCCGAATTCCGTTCCCGGATTTGCCAGGGTAAAATATGACAATGAACGCAGCCGCAAAACATGCCACAGATACAGCCCGTAAACCGGTGCATAAAAAACCGGATAGGGCCAGAATTCATAACGCAGCCAGCTACGATACATGACCTACAACTTAAGCCAACAGCAGGATTTCTTTATGCCGACTGCGAAGCAACAGAATCAAGCAAGGGGATGACAAAGTGACGCTTGAAATCGGGCCGGATCCAACAATTGCTGTAATACCACTCCACCTGCTGACCCTGAAGCTGAACCACCGAAATGCTGAGGGTGTGCACCTCAGGTACACGCTGCTCCTTTTCTACCCAACGCTCATACAAAAAATGCTTATGGAGCTCAGCTAATTCGAATACAGAAAGCTGGCGGTCGTTGGGCAAATGGTTCAACAGCCACTGCTTTTTCCGTTCTGCCGTATCGGCATCGTATAAAGTAACCGAAGACCATTGCTGTACTTGATTGGCGTTTACTTCGTGCAAAAACTTTTGAGTGCCTGTCCACCGCAGCTCCCACAGACGACGCTGAAGGTCGATCAGTATCAGGGTAAATGGTTCTATACCGGTAAAGTCATATTCATCGTGAAAAGTTTGAGCCGACGGAAATCCAAACCAGTCCAGCAAAACCAGCCCCCGGCTGCGCCGGTAAGGCGGCATGCTTTTGTGTTTCTGAAAAGCACCGTTCAAAAGACATGCAACTCGCCCCCTTAGACTAAACGCCAGCCATGTGCCCCCGGCTTGTCGATCCATGGCAAATAAAGCCACATCTCCACTGTAGCCTAGTGAACGTGGAATATAGGCAATGCCCCGGCTGGCCCGCTCGTCACGGTTGGAAACGAGCTGAAAGCCGCCCGTCAAGGGAAGATAACTTACCGTACACACGCGATTGCTGATTAGTGCATGCCCCTTACGCTACTGAGCCTGAAGCTGCTGTTCATGGCGTAACGTAGAAGGAGCGATACCGAAGTCATCCGGTACACGCACCTCGGGGAATGCCGCTTGCAAACCGATTTTGATGATGGCCATGTGATGTATGGCATGTTCAACGGCATAATAAAACTCGCGCAGCAACGATGACTGCATATGCCACTCATCGCCATTTTCAACGGGATTAAGGCTGCCCCGCAACGTCACAGGCCGATCATTTAAGGACATAAAAACCTCTTTGAGTTGCACCAAAGCATGATGGGCCTCCAACCGTTCCGTTTCCAATATCTGATCCCGCGATCGGTCATCGTAGCTGATGCTGTCTGCCGATTCGGCCTGCCGGACACAATTGAAAAATTCAATTATATGGCGTACGTGCTTTCCTACCGAAGCACCTGAGAACAACGGCAACGGTGCACGGTACTGCAGGTCGTCGAGTTCGCGCAATAAATCTGTTAGTTGATTAAAAATAAAGGCTGCTTTCCCCGTGTTTACACACATCAGCGAATTCATTTTGCTTCAATGAGCGGCAAAAGTACGAATTAGGATTCTGGTCTTGCTGTTTTTCACTTGGACTCGGCGGCATCCAAAGCCTCATAGATCAACTCTTGAAGGCGCACCCGCACATTGAGCGTGTTGATCCGCTTGTTCTGATCGTCTGGAAAGGTACGATTACTCAGAAAAACATAGACGATTTGGTACTTGGGATCGGCCCAGGCGCACGTGCCCGTGAAGCCGGTATGCCCAAAAGTCAATGATGAAGCCTGCCGAGCGGTAGGTGAGGGGCGATCGGCTTGCAATTCGGGTTTATCAAAGCCCAAGCCCCGGCGCGATCGCTCACTGTACTGCTGCGTAAAACGGAGTACCGTGATCGAATCCAAGTAACGCCTGCCACCATAACTTCCTTTGTTGAGCAACATGCTCATCAAAATCCCTACATCGTTGGCGTTGGCAAACAGGCCGGCATGCCCTGCCACACCGCCCAACAGTGCCGCACCGGGATCGTGCACGCTGCCCTGCAACACTTGTTTACGAAACCGAGCATCAAAGCTGGAAGGTGCTATGCGATCCACACCAAAAAAGCGCAGGGGCACAAAGCTCATGGTCTGCAATCCTAACGGACGGTAAAATTGTTGGTACACGTATTGATCCAGCGATTGACCGCTGAGGCATTCCACAATCCTCTGCAAGAAGTAAAAGCCCAGATCGCTATACACGTATCGGCCCTGACCACTCAATGGGGATTTTTCGATGCGCTTCCAGATGCTGTCGATATAAGCTGTGTTCATATACATGCCCGGCATTACGGTAACCGTAAACGGATCGTGAGGTGTACGCGAAAAAATCTTAGGGTCCCATTGATCCGATTTCAGCCATGCCTCATGGAAAGCTATGAAGGGTTGCAGGCCGCTTTCGTGTGCCAGCAGTTCCGCAATGCGTATGCGCCCTTTGTTGCTATTTCGGAATTCAGGCAGATACTCCGCGACTTTTGCGTTTAAATCAAGGGAGCCCTCCTCCGAAAGTTTCATAACAGCTAACGTTGTCGCTGCAATCTTGGTTAGGCTGGCCAGATCATACAGCGTTTTCTGTGTAACCGGAACATATGCATCGTACACATACGATCCATAGGCCTTGTGCCAAATGACCTCACCGTCTTTGGCTATCCACAATTGTGCGCCGGGAAATGCCTTTTGGAGGATTGCAGAACGGATTACGCTGTCCATGCGCTCAAAGTAGGAAGACGACAGCCCCACGGCTTCAGGCCGACTATACCTAAGCCGGATGGCAGCAGTGCTGTGGCCTGTCCCGAAAGGATAGCGGGCAGAAATGCTTACGGGCAAGCGACCCGAAATAGGCGTGCCTCCAAACCAGGCTTGAGCTGCCAGCCGTTGCCAGGAAGCGTGCTTTTCCATGGCCAACATCACATAAGGAAAATCTTCAATATCTGAGGCAGCAAATACGTTACCAAAAGCGGTGACCAGCAACGTGCATCGGCGCCGCAGGGAATCCAACAGCCGGCGGCTGTGTGCGTTCAAGCCATACGTAACATTTCCCATGCGCCCCGTGGTAAACAACGCTACCAACACCACGTTATAGGGTTGAAGCTCAAGCTCGAGGCGGGCTAAGGCACGCGGTGAAGCATTGGGTCGAAGAAAAAAATGGTGTACCGGCGCATAGAGGTCTAATGCCTGCTGAAAAGCCGTAAGCCCCGTATCGCTGAAAGCCAGCGTGGCTATACGCATGGTGTCCAGCCGCTTTAACGGCACCATTCCCCCCGCATCGGCAACTAAAATCAAGCCGCGTTGAACCACCTGGTGCTGCAACAACCACGCATCGGCATGGTTTAGTTGTTCCATCAGCCCATCAAGGCTCAGTTGCGATTTCCGATGGGCACCACACCACGATTTAGCTTGGAGAATGCGTCGCACCTTAGTGTTGAGCTCCGCCTCAGCCCATATTCCTGTTTCGATGGCCTGCCGGATGCGCGCCACTGCTGCTTCCACTTCTTCAGAAAACAACAAAATGTCATTGCCGGCTAACAAGGCAAGGAGTTCCACCTCACCCGGTGCTCCGTCCATCCGTACCCCTTTCAT
Source organism: Chitinophagales bacterium (assembly GCA_025056305.1). Lineage (GTDB taxonomy): Bacteria > Bacteroidota > Bacteroidia > Chitinophagales > UBA10324 > JANWXQ01. Next base: position 31,214 of record JANWWJ010000006.1, read on the forward strand.
GTTCAGGGCATCAGTAATCACAAGGCCGCGGAACTCCATCTGTTGGCGCAGCAGTCCGGAGACGATAGGCCGCGACAGTGATGCCGGCATCTGGCTGGTACTATCCAAGGCCGGTACTGAAATATGCGCCGTCATGACTGCAGATACCCCCCGGCCAATGAGCTCTTTGAAGGGGGGCAAGTCGTGTTGATGCAGTTGCTGTATTGACTGCTGAACAACAGGTAATGTCAGATGCGAATCCTCGTCGGTGTTTCCGTGTCCCGGAAAATGCTTGGCACAGGCCAGAATACCTTCATCCTGCAGCCCACGCATATAGGCTGCCCCCAGCAGCGCTACCAAATCAGCATGCTCTCCGAAGGAACGGTCGCCAATAACCGGATTGCGTGGATTGCTGTTGACATCAACGACAGGCGCAAAATTCAGATGCACCCCCAGTCTTTTCAGTTGGCGACCAATCATTTGTCCGTAACGGTAGGCCAACAGAGTATCGGCTGCAGCACCCAGGGCCAAGGGTCGGGGAAAAGCAATAATGCTGTCTAAACGCATAGCAGGCCCCCACTCGGCATCCATGCCGATGAGCAGCGGCACTGAACTGATTTGTTGGAAATAATTGGTAAGGATGAGCTGGCGGGCCGGTCCTCCTTTCATGAAGATGATGCCACCGATGTGATACCTGCTGATCAATGAGCCCACCCGTTCTTGTTCGGCTGCCACATTCTCGGAAGCACAGGCGATGATGAACAGCTGGCCGATCTTTTGCTCAAGAGTGAGGGTAGAAAGCACAGAATCAGCCCATCGGCTGTCGGCCTGCAAAAAAGGGGGGAGCGTGCCTGCAGCCCGACCTGCCAGAGTCAAGAACACTCCAGCAGCGAATACGACCAAACCCCAACGACGCATGGGAGGCCAAGGTAGTGCGCGCCCGTCATTCAGGTGTCATGCCTTCCCCTGCCTAAACGTCTGTCTCCTTCGATTCTGATGTCCCAACGGGCTGGAAGCTCCGTCGCTAAATTTGCAAACAACAATGAAGGTGCGAGACTTAAATATTAAAGATTACACTTATGTTTTGCCGCCTGAGCGAATTGCTCAGCAACCGCTGGCCGAGCGCGATGCCTCACTTCTCTTGATCTATCGCGACGGACAATTGAGCCATAACGTCTTCCGTAATTTACCGGACGTTTTGCCCGCCGGCAGCCTCCTGGTTTTCAATGATACCAAGGTCATCCATGCCCGTCTGCTGGGGCGCACCCCTACAGGTGCACAAATAGAAATCTTTTTATTGCAACCGGTAGCCCCGTACACCGACCTGCAGTTGGCCATGTTTCAGCACGGCAGTGCGCTGTGGCGTTGCATGGTGGGTAATGCCCGGCGTTGGCGTACCGGCACCCTACAGATAAGCTTTCAAAACAACAAAACTTCCGGTGTGCTGCACCTAAGCAGAAAAGGGCGTTTGAACGGTGACTACCTCGTTGAATTGCAGTGGACACCTGCCGACCTTTCCCTAAGCAGCGTTTTGGAAGCGGTGGGTCATGTGCCCTTACCCCCCTACATCAAGCGAAGCGATCAACCCGTAGATCGTGAACGCTACCAAAGCATTTTTGGACATCGTGACGGCAGTGTGGCCAGCCCTACCGCCAGCCTTCATTTCACCGAAAGAGTCATGGAACAGCTCAAAAAAAATCAAATACGCAGCTTGTTCCTCACCTTACACATCAGCGCCGGCACGTTTTTACCGGTAAAATCCGAACGCTTGGGCGACCACCGCATGCACCAGGAACAGGTATGTGTGCATCGCTATTTTATTGAACACATGCTTCAATGGCTACAGGGCACCTCAAACCCACGGCCTCCGTTGATCAGTGTCGGCACCACATCCATGCGCTCATTGGAAAGTTTGTACTGGTTGGGATGTCGCCTGTTGCGTGGACTACCTCAAGAAGTAGCGCAGTGGGATCCGTACGACCTGGACGATAGTCCCACCGTACACGAAGCCCTCTGGGCCCTGCTGCGCCACATGCAACAAGAAGAAAAAAATCAATTGGTCTTCTCTACTGCATTACTCATCGCGCCAGGATACCGATTCAAACTGGTAGACGCGCTGATCACCAATTTCCATTTGCCGCAAAGCACGCTGTTGCTGTTGGTAGCCGCCTTTGTAGGCGACGACTGGAAGCGCATCTATGAATACGCACTAGCCCACGATTTTCGTTTTCTCAGTTACGGCGACACCAGCCTGTTGTTTGCCCCTCGCACGTCAAAATCTGACTGACATACCCTCGTTCGCCTGCCATCCACCTTTCGGTGGCACCGCATCGTAACTTCGCCTGCAACATGGATGTGATCCGACAGCTGCCCGACCATGTTGCCAATCAGATTGCGGCAGGCGAAGTCATCTTGCGCCCGGCATCGGCAGTCAAGGAACTCATGGAAAATGCATTGGATGCCGGTGCCGATCGCATCACCGTAGTGGTGCGCGAAGCTGGCAAGCAACTCATTGAAGTGAGCGATAACGGTTGCGGAATGAGCGAGACCGATGCGCGCATGTGCTTTGAGCGACACGCCACGTCCAAAATCGCCACCATTGAAGACCTGCACCGCATTACCAGCATGGGTTTCCGAGGAGAAGCCCTGGCTGCTATTGCAGCAGTAGCGCAGGTAGAATTGCGCACCCGACGTGCCGCGGATGAATTGGGCACGTTTGTCCAGCTCGAAGGCGGTCATGTGGTACGTCAGGAGCCCGTTGTGCTGCCTGCCGGCACCACCCTGACGGTGAAGAATTTGTTTTACAACGTGCCGGCCCGCCGCGCCTTCATGAAAAGCCATCAGAGTGAACTCCGCCAAGTGGTCGACGTGTTCGCTCGCATTGCCTTGGCCCGACCCGACGTGCAAATGGAACTGCTCCAGCACGACGTAACGTTGCTGAGCTTACCCAAAGCCCCCCTACGCCAGCGCATCCTGCATGTGCTGGGCCACGATTACAACGAAAAGATTCTGCCCGTTCAGGAGCAAACCCCAGTGGTCAACATTTTTGGATTTATCAGCAAACCTGAAGCCGCCCGCCGCACGCGAGGCAATCAGTATTTTTTTGTCAATCGTCGCTTCATTCGCAGCAGCACCCTGCACCGCGCTGTTTTGACGGCCTATGAACAACTGTTGCGACCCGATACCCATCCTGCCTATGTCCTTTTTCTGGAAGTAGATCCCGCTCGGGTAGATGTAAACGTGCATCCTACGAAAGAAGAGGTGCGGTTTGAAGATGAAAAAATTATTTATGCTTTCGTGCATGCCGCTGTCCGCCATGCCTTAGCCCGTTTTACGTTGATGCCCACGTTGGATTTTTCTCAGGAAGCCTGCCTAAACCAGTTGTTGGGCTCTATGCCGCCACCCCCTGCTCGCGAGTCTGCTGCTGTGGGCACGGCCCCTTCTTCGCCCCAGGTGGTCGTTCGACGCCCCAAAGGGCGCCCGTGGGAAAAACTCATGGAACTGGCTCGTCCTGATGCGCCTGTAACATTGGTGCTTCCCAGTGAGGCCAACGCCACTGATGCGCAACCGGCACCGCTGGAAGATTTCTCTGCGGTTCAGGTAACGCCATATCAGCTGCACAACCGCTATGTGTTGTCGCCGGTCAAATCAGGATTTGTGCTTATTGACCAGCAGGCTGCACACGAACGTATTGTGTATGAGCGCCTGTTGCGCTGCAGCAACGCTCGTCAACAGCCCAGCCAGCACCAACTTTTTCCGGAAACCCTGCATCTGTCTGCAGCACAAGCCACTGTGCTGGAGGGTTTGCTCCCTGAATTGAAAGAGTTGGGTTTTGAGTTAGAGCCTTTCGGTCAACAAAGTTTTGTGATCCAAAGCAGCCCAGCAGAAACCGACAGTGCCTCTGCTCGCGAGCTTCTGGAACAGCTCATTCAGGATTTCATGGAAACAGAACAAAAACCACGCATGCGGGTTCGGGAGCAGTTGGCTGCAACGTTGGCCCGTCGGATGGCTGTTAAAGCCGGACAGCCGCTCTCCGCCAAAGAGATGCAAGAACTCATCGACCAGCTCTTCGCATGCGAAATGCCGTATTGGTCGCCCCACGGCCAGCGTACCTTTATTTTATTTGATGAACAGCACATCGAACAGTTGTTTCGCAAACAATCTACATAACAGCTCCGGCGTTCCCGCTGCTTCACGCCACGTATCTTCGCCCCAATGAGTCACTACTCACCCGGCGGATTTAATATCCTACCTCCAGCCGTAAAAAATCTGCTCATCCTGAACGGTCTGGCCTACTTGGCCACCATGGTGTTCTACAATACGTTTCATATCGATTTGGTGCACCCCCTTGGGTTGTATTTTGTTGCTTCGCCAAATTTTCACCTCTATCAATTCATCACACACATGTTTATGCATGGAAATTTTATGCATATATTTTCAAATATGTTCGCCTTGTGGATGTTTGGCAGTGTTTTGGAAAACACCTGGGGTTCCCTCCGTTTTTTAATCTTTTACTTTACGTGTGGGTTGGGTGGGGCCCTGGCTCATCAGGGCGTGACGGCCTATGAATACACGCGCATGATTCAGGCCGTCAATGCATTTCAGCAACAGGCTTCACTCGAGACTTTTGCCACCCTTATGGCTCGATATCAGGACCGCATCAACTATACGGCCGTACTTTCTTTCATCGAGCAATGGAAATTAGCTCCTGACTCGCCGGCTTTTTTAGCGCAATCGCGGGAGTTGGCCATGCAATTGCCGGCAACCTTAAACCGCATTCCGGTTGTCGGAGCCTCAGGGGCCGTATTTGGCGTGCTGGCTGCCTTTGCTATGCTCTACCCTAACGTCTATCTTTATTTTTATTTTCTCGTACCCATCAAAGCAAAATATTTTGTTTTATTTTATACGTTGTTTGAACTGTATGCAGGCTTCAGCGGCTCACAAACCGGCGTGGCTCATTTTGCTCATTTAGGTGGAGCGGTTGTGGGCTACTTGCTCACCCGCTGGTGGAAAAATTGGGATAGCCGCTACCCCTTTCCCTGATCCCGAATTCCCGTTGCAGCGTTTACGGTCCGCTCCGAAATCCCTGGTTGCATGCTGCTGCCCCTCAGGGTTAGGCAGGGCCAGTCTTCCCGCTCCGCCGTTGCGATCAACAATTGCAGGGCTAAAATGGTTTGCCGGTAAACGGCCAAACGCTTAGAGCGCCGGTCAACAAACTTGCGCCCCCGATGTCGCCGGTGGTGCAAAAGCCATAACAAATTTTCCTTGAGAATTTGACACCATACGGGTTGCTGTATGTGCGACAAAATTCCGAATTTGGGAAGGCAGAAGAGCATGAGCAACGTATTGTGGCGCGACATTCGCAGCACACTGCGCCGGAATGACGGGGTCGTGTATCGGCTGCTGCTGGCATTCATCGTTGTATTTGTGCTGCTGCATCTGGCTCGGTTACCTGCTTTTTTTCTGAACCACGCTTTGGATCTGCATGCCTTGATTCGCCCCGTAGCCTTGCCCGCAGCCCTTCCGGAACTGATCCAGCGCCCCTGGACCATCCTCAGCTATGCCTTTGTTCATATCAATCTTTTTCATCTTTTATTCAATGCACTTACCTTGTTTTGGTTTGGTAAGATTTTCTGTGAGTTCATGCAGCCGCGCATGTTGTTTCCCTTATTTCTGACGGGAGCGCTACTGGGCGGGTTCATTTATCTTGCTGCATACAATTTATTGCCTGCCTTATGGCCAGCCCGGCCCCAAACCCAGCTGATCGGTGCCAGCGCCGGCGTCATGGCCATAATGGTAGCCACAGCAACGTTGGTGCCTGAGTACACCATGTTTTTGCTCTTGTTAGGTGCAGTCCGGATCAAATGGATTGCGCTCACATTGCTTGTTTTGAGCATTCTTGCATTACCGGGACCAAACAGCGGGGGGCAATTTGCTCATTTGGGTGGTGCCGTCATGGGTTTTGTGTACATCCGTCTGTTGCAGCGAGGTTATGATCTGTTTGGATGGTTGGAAAAGCTGAGCCAGGGCCAACGGCGCCGACCAATGCGTAAAACCTCGGAACGGCGCTTCGGGGCGTGGAGTACTTCCTTTTTCCCCTCTGCCCCACGTCAGGCACCCCTGTCCAAAGAAGAACGACTGAATGCCATTCTGGATAAAATTTCTGCCTCAGGATATGACCATCTCACCCAGGAAGAAAAAGAGTTCCTGCGGCGTTATGGTGAGGAAAACGAGTCGTAAGCAGCGAGCCCAAGTACTTTAGTCACGCATGAACATGGTGCGGCAGCTGCTGGCTATAGCCACCATCGGCCTAAGTGTGCTGCTGGTGGCTTCTGCCTACATCGGCTTGCTAAATCCTGCCCACTGGTGGTTGTTGCCTGCGCTTGGGTTTGCCTATACTTGGCTCATGTTGCTTACCGCCGTGTGGGCGACCTGCCTGTTGCTGCTGCGGCCAAAGCTGGCGCTGGTGCCAGCCCTGGCTATGATATGCACAATACCCAGCTTATTGTTGCATCTGCGATTGCCCGGATCAAGAGATCAGAGCTCTTCAGCGCCGCTTAAACTCATCAGCTACAACGTAAGAAACTTTGATTTATACAATTGGAGTCAGGAAGGTGTATTATTAGAAAAAATTATAAAACAAATTTCTGATCAACGGCCAGATGTTGCCTGCTTTCAGGAATTCTTCCATGCCGACTCGGGCGTATTCCGTACCATTGATCGCCTGCAACGAGATTGTGGATTGCCGTACTATGCTGTAGATAAAACGGTGGAGCGCGAAAACTATGGCTTTTGGGGCCTGGCCGTTTTCAGCCGTCATCCCATCGTCTATCAGCGTGCCCTGCGGTTTGGCAATAAAACCTTCAATTCCGCCTTATTGTGTGGTCTTTCCGTAGCCGGCGACACGTTGTGGGTGCTCAACGTGCATCTTCAATCCATAGCGTTGGAGGATCCCGACTATAGCTACCTGCAGCAAGTCGGTAGTGAACTGGACTTTGATGTAGGTTCCCTGCGTTCCATTGCCCGCAAGCTGCTGCATGGATTTCGCACCCGACCGCACCAAGCCGAGCGAGTGCACGCCCTGTTAGACTCCTTGTCGGGTCCTGTGGTGCTTTGTGGTGATTTCAACGATACTCCCGGCTCTTATGTGTACCGACTGCTTACACGAAAACTCAAGGACGCTTTCCTTCAGGCAGGTTCTTCAGGACTGGGCAAGACCTACGCCGGCGTCATTCCTATGCTTCGTATTGATTATATTTTGGTTAATGAACAGATCGAGGTAAACCATTTTGAAGTAAGCCGTCAAAAGCTCAGTGACCATTATTTGATTTGCTGTCGGTTGTCCGTGAAGCCATGATCGGCAATCCCTTCCTTTTGTTCGTACCTTTGGCCGCCGACCTTCGCCTACGGCATGAAAGCAATCATACCGGTGGCCGGCGCCGGAGCCCGCTTACGGCCACACACCTATACGCAGCCTAAAGCCCTCATTCCTGTCGGAGGTAAACCCATCTTGGCTTACATTCTGGATGAGCTTCAAGAAGCCGGCATTCAGGAATACATTTTTGTGATCGGTCACTTAGGTGAAAAAATCCGTGAGTACGTACAGGAAAAATACCCTAACCTACATGCTCACTACGTGGAGCAGGTGGTTCGTCAGGGTATTGGTCATGCCATTTGGCTGGCCCGACCTTATGTGCAAAAAGGTGAACCGGTATTTATTGCGCTGGGTGATAGTGTCTTTGACCTGAGCATGAAAGAGCTGGTGCTGGCACCCACCTCTTTGCTTTGCGTGCGAAAGGTGGACGATCCCCGCTCCTTTGGCGTGGTGGAAATGGAAGAAAAGAACGGCATGATCCGCCAGTTGGTCGAAAAACCTCAGTTCCCTAAATCCAATCTCGCCTTGGTAGGCTTGTACAAGATCCTGGAATCCGACCTGCTGTTTGAGGCATTAAATTATTTGATCGAAAATCACATTACCACGCAAGGCGAAATACAGCTCACCGATGCGTTGATGCGTATGATTGAACAGGGCGTTCCGTTCAAGGGATACAAGGTCAATAACTGGTTTGACTGCGGCAAGAAAGAACAACTGCTGGAAACCAATGCCATCTTGTTACGCAAACACGGCGCGCCCAAGCATGCTTCTGCAAAGCTAGAAAACACCGTTTTGATCGAACCGGTAAGTTTGGGGCAGCACGTGGTGCTCAGTCGCTGTATTGTAGGCCCCAATGTCAGTATTGGCGAACACACACGCATCGACGGCTCCATCATTTCTAACTCCATCATCGGTAGCCACACCGACATTGAGCGCGTTATGTTGGAAAACAGTCTGGTAGGAAGCGACTGCACCTTGCATGGCGTCTTCCAGCACCTTAATCTGGGCGACGATACCGAAATTGACCTGCGTTGATGTCCGCAGCAGCTCTTAGATTAATTAAAAAAAGTTTGATGTGACTAACCGCATTTGTGAGTTGTTCGGCATACGTTATCCCCTGGTTCAGGCCGGCATGGTCTGGTGTAGTGGATGGCGGTTGGCGGCAGCCGTGAGTCAAGCCGGAGGTTTGGGGCTGATTGGTTCCGGCTCCATGTATCCGGATGTCTTACGCGAGCATATCCGAAAGTGTAAGGCTGCCACCACCAAGCCGTTTGGGGTAAATGTGCCTTTGCTTTATCCCGACATTGACCAGCACATGAATATCATCGCACAAGAGGGGGTGCGTATTGTTTTCACTTCGGCAGGTAATCCCGCTACATGGACCGGCTGGCTCAAGCAGCGGGGCATAACGGTAGTACATGTGGTTTCCAGCAGCCGGTTTGCACGAAAAGCCCAGGAGGCCGGCTGCGATGCGGTGGTAGCAGAAGGTTTTGAAGCCGGCGGTCACAATGGCCGTGAAGAAACCACCACCATGGTGCTGGTGCCCTTGGTGGTACAGGCAGTGTCCATTCCAGTCATTGCAGCAGGCGGCATTGCCACCGGCCGGGCTATGGCAGCAGCTATGGCGCTGGGCGCAGAAGGGGTTCAGATCGGCACCCGCTTTGTCGCCAGCGAAGAATCGTCGGCCCATCCGGCTTTTAAGCAAAAAGTGGTGGCCAGTGGTGAAGGCGATACGTTGCTGATGATGAAAAAAGTGGTACCGGTACGTCTGCTGCGCAACCGTTTTTTCGAACAAGTGTACGAAGCAGAACAACGAGGGGCTACGGCCGAAGAGCTCAAAGCTCTTTTGGGTAGGGCACGTGCCAAACGCGGCATGTTCGAAGGAGACCTCGAAGAGGGAGAACTCGAGATCGGTGAAGTGTGTGCCCAAGTGAAAGACATCAAACCTGCCGCCCGCATTGTGCAAGACATCATGGAAGAGTATTACCAGGTGTTGCAACACCTGTGTGCCCAGCGGCCACGGGCACACCCCTCAGCAGACCATACGACTTAATTGACCAAAAACCCGGTGTACATCTTCGTTTTCATACAACACCTTGTAAGTAGCTTCAGCAATAGGTATAGACACTTGATAGCGCTGATTGATTTGGTGAATACACGCTGCGGCATAATAGCCTTCGGCCACCATCCGCATTTGTAACAAGGAAGTGTGTACCGAATAACCACGCCCCAGCATGGTGCCCAACGTGCGGTTGCGGCTGAAAGGCGAGTAAGCTGTTACCAACAAATCGCCCAGGTAAGCTGAATCTTTAATGTCGCGCGTGAGGGGTTGCACCACACGAAGAAACCGCTCCATCTCTTCAATGCAGTTGGAAAGGAAAACGGCGATGAAGTTGTCACCGTAATCCAAGCCGATGTAAATGCCCGCAGCTATGGCGTAAATGTTTTTTAGCACTGCACTGTATTCGGTACCATATAGATCGTCGGATAAGGAACATTGCACATAAGCGCAACGCAGCAATGGGGCCACTTGTGCGGCAGTGGTTTCGCTGCGGGCAGCCAGCGTGAGGCAGGTAAGTTTTTCTAAAGCCACTTCTTCGGCATGTGATGGCCCGCTGATGTTAACGATTTGGCTTTCCGGCACTCTACAGCTGCGCTGCAAAAAGTCAGCAATCAGTTCGTTTTTTTCCGGAATCATGCCCTTGATGGCCGACACCACTATTTTGTCGCTCAAAAAGATCGGATCAACCTGCTGCAAAACCTGGCGCACAAAAGCAGATGGTATAGCCAAGAACACTATGGGTGCTGCCCGCACCACCGTTAGCAAATCGGTTGAAGGTTCAATGAGGGCAGGATTAAATTCAACGGCACTCAGGTAGCGTGGATTATGTCTGTGGGTACGCAAGGCATGCGCTATGGCGGGATCCCGCATCCACCAATGCACGCGCACATTGTTGGTGTTTAGCACCTTAACCAATGCCGTCGCCCAACTGCCGCCCCCCAGCATAGCTGCAGTGGCCGACACGTTTGATTGCATCTTTTCAGTTCTAAAAAATGCAAGTTAGCGGGTCACCGTTTTTTCTGATGCAGGCACCAACTTTTCTTTAGACACCACTTTGACGGGATCTCCATCGCTCAGCAGCCGGCTGACGGCTGCATAGGGGCCACTGATCACCTGCTCTGTGCCATCAAGGCCAGAAATGATTTGAATGTATTGGTCGTCTTGGATGCCGGTTACCACCTGTCGTTCGCGGGCCTTGCCTGCTTCTAAAACGAAAACAACTTCTCGCAAGTTCCGCATGTTCCGTTCGTTATTGTTTCCCGCTTGCCTGGCAGTGTCAGCCCTGGTAGTGACGGCCTGAATGGGTACGGCAAGCACATGCTCTGCACGACGGGTTAGAATGGTTGCTGCAGCCGTCATACCCGGCAGAAACGGAAAACGCAAGCGCAGCGAATCCATGATGCGCCGGTTGACATCGTTGAGCAAAAGAATTTTTACCTGAAAGTTGGTGACCTGTTCGGTCTGACCCAACGCAGCTTCTGTGGCTGACATGCCAATGCTTTTGACGACGCCACGGAACACTTCGCCTGGATAGGCATCAACTTCCACTTCGGCTGAGTCACCCACACTAACACGCAACACATCGTTTTCACTGATTTCCACCCATGCTTCCATCGTACGCAGATCGCTGATGTGCATGATGGTGGTGCCTTCCATCTGAGCGGTACCCAGTACGCGTTCACCTTTTTCTACATTCAGCTTGGTGACGATGCCGCTCATGGGGGCGAAAATCATTGTCTTTCGCAGGTCTTCATGGGCTTCTTTCACACCAGCCTCGGCACTGCGTACGTTGTATTGAGCTGCTTCCACATTCATGCGGGCACCTTCAGCATTGGCCCCTGCTGATTTATAGGCAGAGACGATGCTTTCCCATTCAGCTTCAGAAATGACCCCTTGCTCCAAGAGCCGCTTGTTTCGCTCATAATTTTTTTGTTGTCGCTCCAGCTCGGCAGCGGCTTGCGTATAGGCAGCTTGCGCTTGCAATAAGTTGGCCTTCGCGGTGTTTAGAGAAGCCACAGCCCGGTCATAAATAGCCTGATAGATGTCGGGTTTAATGCGCACCAGCAACTGACCTTCGCGCACACTATCTCCTTCGGCGACAAACAGCTCAACAATTTCACCGGAAACGTCAGGACTGATTTTGACATCGGTCTGGGCGTAGATTTTACCATTGGCCGAAACCCGTTCCACAATGGTACGCCGCACCACAGAGTCAACCGTAACTTCTGTGGCCCGCCCAGCACCAAACCAGCCGCGTTGGCGGCCCATGACGGTCAAAACGACCAATCCAAGGGCCACCGCCGTCAGCACATACAACCATCGCTTAAAGGTCATAGACAGTGGCTAAAAGGTGAACGGTTTTCCCTGATAGAAATCCAGAACCTTCAGATTAAAAATATATTGATATTTTCTTTGAAGCACCTCTGACTGGGCCTGCTGGAAACTGGAAAACAGCTGAAAGAAGTCGTAGCTGGTAATGGCGCCGGCTTCCAGCCGCCGCTGGGCATCTTCAAAGCTTTTTTGCACCGCCGCTAAGGTTTCAAGACTGGCTTCATACTGATTTTTCGCAGCCACCGCATTGTGCCATGCATTTTGCACCTCAACCCGCAACTGTTGTCGCGCCTGTTCCAGTTGGATTTGGGCGTCAAGAACCTGCAATTTGCTGCGGCTGACTTGGTGACGGCTTTGCCAATTGTTGAACAAGGGCACATCCAGGCTGATGCCCACGGCCTGACCGAAGTTGTCGGCATACTGGTCGAACAAGCCCACCTCGCGCGAGCTGTACGAAGGAAAAAAATTGATGACCGGCGTAAAATCCGTAGCGAGGAAACCGATGGTTTGGGTGTTCAATGAAGATGAGTCAATGAAAAAGCGCCTGTAGAGGTTTGAAGAGTTGGTAGAAATGTTAGCGAACAGCGATATGGAAGGCCACAGGCGGCCGCGTGCCACTTGCAGGCCTGCCTCAGCACTGCGCAGTTGCCACATGGCTGCTTGCACCGCCGGATGACGCTGCAGGGCTATTTCATAAATATCGGTCCACGTCTGATTGATGGCATCAAAGGCGGGCGGTACCGTCAGGTCAGGCATTTGCACTTCGGGTAATTCTGTTAGGTCGAGCAGATGTGCCAGGTTCAGCCGTGCTGCTTGCAACTCATTATTGCGCTGCACCCACAACAATTCTTGTCGGGCCCGCTGTGCCTGGGCATCGTAGCGAGCAGCAACGGTGAGGCTACCGGCATCAACCAGTCGCTCTACCCGTTCCAGTTGCTTTTGCGCTAAATCAAGTTGCTGTTGCGCTAACGATTGATTTTCCTTAGCTAAAATCACCTGCAGGAAAGCAGAAAGAACCAAAAAAGTTTGGTCTTGTAACTTTTGTTCGGCCGTAGCTGCAACAGCCTTGGCATCGAAATCGCTTTGTCGAACCGTATTGAGCTTCTGCAAGCCGCCGATGAGCGTCAATCCACTGCTTAAAGACAGGGAACTAGTGCGGATGTTTTGCTGCACGAATTGATTGGTGGTCGGGTCAATGGTTTTTCCGAAATTGAAGAAGTAACCCAAACTGCCGTTTAACGATGGCAACAGATTGAGCCTTGATTGAACAGCGAATTCCTCGGCCATTTGCGCCGACAGCCGGGCCCGTTGCACCTGAAGATTCCTCTCGCTTGCCCGCTGAATGCATTCTTGCAAAGTCCAAACTTTTTGTGCCGAGACCCCAGTGGCCAGCCAAAAGATCAGTGCCGGCAAAAGAAAGGTACGCTGAATCAAAGTGGCCTGAATTTGTTCGGCAAATTAACTCAAATCACCGGATGCCTTGGGGGCAAGCAACAAAGCATTTTGTTTAAATTATTTTTTAATCATCTGTTGCTGACTATACTTGCCGCCATGACTTTGTTCTCTCATGAGCACTTTATGCGGGAAGCATTACGGCTGGCTTCCCAAGCTGCGCAGGAAGAGGAGGTGCCTATAGGAGCGGTGGTGGTTGCCGGCGATCGGATCGTGGGGAAAGGCTACAACCAGACCGAACGACTTCATGATGTTACAGCTCATGCAGAAATGATCGCCCTCACAGCGGCTAGCAACTTTTTCGCCAGCAAATACCTGACCGACTGCACCCTGTACTGTACAATAGAGCCCTGCCCAATGTGTGCGGCGGCCATTGCCTGGGCCCAAATTTCACGCGTAGTGTATGGGGCAGCGGATCCCAAAAAGGGATATACCTTGTTCAAACCCTCGTTGTTGCCGCGACGCGTAGAGGTGGTACGTGGTATTCTGGAGGCCGAATGTGCTGCCTTAATGCAGCAGTTTTTCCGTCAACGACGTTGACAGCGTCCCCTGGATTATTTTTGCACCATCCGTTAAAAACCTCAGCTTATGCCTTTCCAGCTTCCACCTCTTCCCTATCCGTACCATGCCCTTGAGCCGCATATTGACGCAATGACCATGGAAATCCACCATGGAAAACACCACGGCACCTATGTAGCCAACCTTAACAAGGCCTTGGAAGGACACGAAGCCGCCGAATGGCCAATCGAAAAAATTATGGAACAGGTGTCGCGTTTTCCGGTGGCCGTGCGCAACAATGGGGGTGGACATTACAACCACTCGCTGTTTTGGACTTTACTTAAACCCGGAGGCAGTGCACCGACGGGCGCAGTGCTCGAAGCCATTCAACGAGAATTCGGCAGCTTTGACGCATTTCGCGATGCCTTCACACAAGCGGGCCTCAATCGGTTCGGCAGCGGCTGGGCCTGGCTCATTGTCAATGCCGAGAAAAAACTTCAGATTACCTCTACACCCAATCAAGATAATCCGCTGATGGATGTAGCAGAAGTGCGCGGCATCCCCGTTCTGGGCATGGACGTGTGGGAACATGCCTATTACCTCAAATACCAGAACCGCCGTGCTGATTACATTAATGCTTTCTATAATGTAATCAATTGGGACGAGGTAAGCCGGCTGTATCAACAAGCCGTGAAATAAGCGTGTACGTCTGTAGGCGGCAGGCTTTCAGAGCCAGCCGCGCCGCTTGAAAAACCACAACGAAGCCACAATCGACAAGACCATCAGCACCAGCGAAAAAACATAGCCGTAGCGCCACGACAGCTCCGGCATATATTCAAAGTTCATCCCGTAAATACTGGCCACTAACGTGGGCGGAAGAAACACCACCGCAGCTACCGAAAACATCTTAATAATCTTATTCTGTTCCAGATTGATCAGACCTAAAAAAGTATCTTGCAAATATTCCAGACGATCAAAGCTGAACGAGGTGTGGTCCATGAGGGAATTGACATCTTTGACCATGATGCGCAGGCGATCGTAACAATCTTTAGGGAAATGTTCGCTTCGCAGCATGGCGGCCACCATGCGTTGCTTCTCGAGTAAATTCTGGCGCAACATCATGGTCAGTTCCTGGTAGCGTGTAATGCGGATGAGCACTTCCCCCTTAGCTTGACCCGAGCTGCCCAATTCACGGCCAATGCGGGATATCTCCCGTGCAATCATTTCCAGAATGTCAGCATCCAGATCGATGCGGTGTTCGAAAATAGAAATGAGAACATGATAGCCCGTGGGAAAGGCTTTGGGCTGGATCATCACCTTGCGCGACACTTCGATAAACGAGCGGAACTCATTGGTGCGGTGCGTGATCAGATAGTTATTCTTAAGAATAAACGTTGCCGGATCGTTCTGATAATTTTCTCCAGACTGAATGAGAAAATTGCTGTTGGCCACGATCATTTTATTGGTTTCCTGATAGCGGCTACTGCTTTCGATTTCTTCCTGCTGCTGTTTTTCGTATAGGTTAATTCCGAACTTGTTGGTGATGTAGCGTTTTTCCACATCGTTGAGTTGGTTTAAGTCAACCCAAACGACAGACAGGGGATCGATCTGCGGCAAGTTGCGCAGGTCGGTTTCCCTGATGATGCGTTCACCGGAGCGGTAATAGATAGCGATCACTGCTGAGCAAAATCGGCCGCAAGTTACGGTCAAAATACGGCGGGGGGGGGGGGGGGGGGGGGCCCGCCGGGCGCGCGAGGGGGGTTGGGCAGCCCCCCCCCAAAAAAAAAAAAAAAAAAAAAAAAAACAAAAAAAAAAGAAAAAAAAA
>JANWWJ010000012.1 GCA_025056305.1 Chitinophagales bacterium
GCGCCGCATGCGCGTACGGGAAGCCTGGTCGGCTACCCAGTTGCCCGTAAGCATTGATCCCAACGAAGCCTGCACGCCGTTTGCTTTTGGTGAAACCGAGGATTACATTCTTAATGTGATCCCACCCAACACGTCGTTTACAGGCTTGCCTACCGATATGTGTGAAGATGCCTCACCAGTTCAGATCTTTCCAGCAAATCCGTCGGCGGTGATCAGCGGGCCTGGGATCGTTTCCTTTGGTGGTAACTACTACTTTGATCCTGCAACAGCCGGGGCGGGCACCCACACCATCACTTGTTCGGTAGGCTCTTACTCCTCCTCTCAAACCGTGACGGTACATCCGCTGCCGACGGTTACCATGTGCTCGTTGCCCGACATGTGCGACATTGATGGGCCTGTAGCTCTAACTTGTGGTACACCGGCTGGGGGCATTTATCTGGGTACGGGAGTTTACGACGATGGCTTCGGAAATTATTTCTTCGACCCGTCTTTGGCCGGAGCTGGCTCGCATGTTATAATTTATCTGTACTCAGATCCCTTCGGCTGCAGCGGCTTTGACTTTACATCGGTTAATGTCAATGCTTCTTCGGCCTGGTATGCTGATGTGGACGGCGACACCTATGGAGATCCTGCCACTGTAGTTGTGGCATGCACGGCTCCTGCAGGCTATGTCTCCAATAATCAAGACTGTGACGATACCAATCCTGCTATTAACCCAGCAGCAGCTGAAGTTTGTGCCAACGGCATAGATGACAATTGTAACGGACAGGTTGATGAAAACGATGTAGCTGTTTCTGTGACTCCCGCAGGTCCGATGACCCTTTGCGGCGGGGTGCCTGTAACCTTAAGTGCCTCTGCGTCTGGGTTGGGTACCATCACGTACCAATGGTATCGTGGCCTCAATCCTCAAAGCGGAGCAACGGCTGCCACATACACTACTACCAAGAAGGGAACTTTCTACGTCGTGGTCAGCAATGGCATATGCACAGCTGTGTCCAATCTGGTAAGCATCAGCCGCATTCCTGCTCCGCCGGCCAATATTACCAACTTGAGCGGCACGAACGACCTCTGCGCTGCTGGTGGCACCATAACCCTAAAGGCCAATGGTACTTCTTACACCTATCAGTGGAAAAAAGACGGCAGCTATTTAGGGCAGACCACAAAGTTTGTGACGGTCAATACGCCAGGAAACTACACTGTGGAAGTAACCAACAGCAGTGGTTGCACCACGGAATCGGCAGTGGTTTCTATCATAACTAACTGCCGTCTGCAGGCCGGGGTAAATGAACTCAGCGTTTATCCCAACCCGAGCGATGGCAGTCAGGTAATGATTTCAGGGCAGTTGCCATTTGCCGATGACGTGTTGATCACGCTAAATACGCTGTTGGGTCAGGAAGTATTGCGCCGCACGACGCAAACAGACAGTGGTATGCTGCAGCACCTCATGAGTTTGCCTGAAGACCTGATTAGCGGCACCTACCTGCTGCGTGTGGTCAGCGGCGAAACCATCATTAACAAGCATTTGGTCGTTCAGAAGTAATTTCGAAGCGGCTAAAGCAGAAGAGGCTGTCCTTGAGGGCAGCCTCTTTTTTTATATAACTTTTTTTTAAATTGTTTTTCTTAAGCTTTCCGTACGACCAGTAGGTTGCCACTGATGTTTACTACGCGGATGGCTTGCCCCTTCTCGATCATGGCGCCATCCACCATGGCATCGTGTTGTTCACCATCCAGTTCCACAATACCAGCAGGGCGCAGGGGGGTCACTGCCACCCCTGTTTTGCCAATCAGTTGCTTGAGTTGTTCGGGACGGTCCAAATAGCCAACTGCTTCCTGCAAGGTGTCGGTTAGTACGATTCCGCGCAACAGCCGTAAACGGCTGATTCGATGTCCAAACAACAAAAACAGCGCAAAAAACAGCCCTAGCGGCAAAAGCACACGGAGTAAGGCTAAAAGGATTTCTTCCGTACCCGTAAAAGAAAAATCAAAAGTCAAGTTACGGATCAGGGCAAGCGTCAGCCCGGCAAGAATGAGCCCGATGCCGGCAATCCCTGCAATTCCAAAACCGGGAAGGATCAGCAGCTCAACTCCCAGCAGAATCACTCCGGCAATGAACAGCAAGATTTCCCAATGTTCTGCCAGGCCTTCCAGGTATAAGGGCGCGAAGTAAAGAATTGCTGCAACTGCCGCCGTAGCAATGGGAAATATGGAGCCGGGATTCTGGAATTCAAAATAGATGCCGCCTAAAATCAAAAGCAGCAATAAACTGCTGACGAAAGGGTTGAGCAAAAAAGCGATTATGCGATCCAGCCAGTCCTCATGATGATGGAATAGTTCATAGGGCTCAATGCCTGCATGTGCCAAAGCTGCTTCCACCGTTTCCACGATGCCATCGCAATAATTATAGCGAAGGGCTTCTTCTGCGGTAAGGGCAATCACTTTATTGCTATCGGCAATTTCAGGGAGGTAATTGTTGGGCGTTACCATGCCTTCGGCAATCTTTGGATCGCGGCCTTGACGCTCGGCTGTGCTGCGCATCATGGCCCGCATGTATGACTGGTATTTATCGGGCATAACGGCCCCTTCCTGATTCACTACCGAGGCAGAACCGATGAGGGCTCCCGAACGCATGTAAATACTATCGCATGATATGGCCACCAGTGCGCCGGCGGAAGCCGCGTTTTGAGTTATCCAGCAGATGGTCAAGGGCCGAGCCCGCATTAAGGCACTGTGTATAGAATCTGCAGAAGCCAAATCGCCACCGTAAGTGTTGAGTTTTAGTAACACAACATCGGCACCTAATCGATTGGCTTCAGTTAGAGCGTTTTTGGTCAAGCGCCATGCGGCAGGAAAAATGCTTTGATTGATTTCAAATACATACACCTTTTTTACAGTCGGTGTATCTCCTACAGCTTTGGCTGTGGCATTGTAGCTGAAGAAATACAATGCAAGCGCCAGCGTTAATTTTCCTAGATGGATTGAAAATGTCTGCCTTAAACGCCAGCCTAATTTCACACGACAAAGGTAGCTTATGCCCTTTTTTCGCTTTTTAACCCTGACCCTGATTTCAGCAACGTTGGCCACTGGCCAACAACTTAAACTCGGAAAGCAGCAATCGCTTACAACAGACCGTCATGTGGTTAGTGAAGGGGAAACGCTTTACAGTATTGCGCGTCGTTATCACACTTCTGTGCAAGAGCTGCTGCGGCTGAATCCGGATTTAAGTCGTCAGACTTTACGTGCCGGCATGACTATTACGGTACCGCTGATGCCGTCTCGCCCGCAGCCATCAAATCAAATGGTCTTTCACCGGGTTGAGAAAGGTGAAACCTTGTACAGCATAGCACGCAAGTACGGCGAAAAAGTTGATAGCCTGATCAGCTGGAACAAGTTAAAATCCTCAAACCTGCGCGAAGGACAACAGCTCGTTGTGGGCTTTATTGCTCCTATACCACCTATGGGACCATGGACCCCAGAACAAGAAGACCAGATGCGTAGATTAGAACAGATTCATCATCCTGCAGAAGAAGGGGCAAAATCAGCGCAGAAACAAAAGGCCACATCAGAAAAATCCCCTCAACATGATCAATTTGAAAGGGAAAAAGTTTCGCACAAAGCTCATCGAGAACAAGGCATTGCGGTCTGGAGTTACAGTGATTATGATGATGGGAATTTTTATGCATTGCATCCGACAGCTCCTAAAGGAACTGAAGTTGTTGTAACCAATCCGATGAATGGTCGGTCAGTAGTTGTTCGGGTAATCGGCAAATTACCCCAAGTTCAGGGCAATAGCGATGTTATCATTCGTATCTCACAAAGTGCTGCACGCCAACTCAATGTTTTAGATGAACGTTTCATAGCGCATATCAGCTATCGAATTCCTTCACCGGATCAATAATTCCTTCCCCATCAAAACAAAAAGATTGAACAGTTTGTAATTTTCGTTAATGATTATCGGTTTTTTCCCAGGGCGTTAAGGGCCTTGGTTGAATCATCCCTAAAACCACTTAGTCCATAAGAGCAACCTCATCTTCATGGACAGGTTAAAAGCATAATAGTCTGATGTAGTCGTTTTTTAGATCAGCGATAAAAACATTTAGAAACCGCTGATCAGCAGCATTCGTTAAGTCCAAAAACAAACAACCCCCCACCTTTCGGCAGAGGGTTGCTTGTTTTCCCCCTCAGATACTATTGCTCGTTGCCGATAACGACTTGCTGTCGATATTGTGTACCATTCGTTGAGATGAGCAGCATGTAGGTACCATCCGGGAATTCATTGATCCGGTTGATCACGCGATAGATGCTGCCATCTTCCGTGCTTCCGGTTTCGCTATATACAGTGCGGCCCAGCATGTCTTTGATTTCCATCGTGAAATCGCTGCTGAGGGCAGATCCGGTAAACAGCTCTACCATCAAGTAAGAGTTAGCCGGATTGGGATAAACGCGCAGGACTGCTTCGTTACTTTCTACGCTTTCGCCTGTACGCAGGGGCAGCGTGGTGAAGTTTTTCTTTCCGGAATAAGGACCCCATGCCTTATATCCGCAAAACTCACACTGCGATTTGACCTTCCAAGAGTACTTGGTATTAGAGCTCAAACCCGTTAACGTGATGGACGTAGCAGAAGTTTTAACAGTCGTCTTTACCCCCGTTACCGTGTTTTTATACCAGACCTGATACTTGATAGCCGCCGGATTAGCCGTCCAGCTCAGCACAGCCGAGTTGGAAGTGATGGAGGAGGAGGTAAGATTTGTCGGGGGGCTGCAGTTGATAGGATAACCAACATGTACGAAAGGTGTCGAGAACACTGAAGTATCCCCATTAGCACAAACTGCAGCTACCTCTATGACATTGACGTTGCCAGGTACATTGGTAAAATTCGTACACGTAGTGTCTTCGCTGCTGGTGCTAATTGTTTCATAAATCCACGGTCCACCATTTACATTCCAGCGAAGGATGTAGGAAACTGCACATTCTACCGAAGTCCAGCACACCAAGGCTTGGTTTCCGCAAATACTGTCAACACCGAGCACTACCGGCGGATCGCAGACGCAGGGCGGTTCGGCGACGTTGAAGGTAGCCTGAGCCGAGCAGCCGTTGGCATCGGTGACGGTAACCGTGTAGGTACCGGCCGAAAGACCTGTGCGGTCTTCGGTGGTAGCTCCATCGTTCCACAGGAAGCTGTAGGGAGCCGTGCCGCCGCTGACGGTCACGTCAATGGAGCCATCGGAGCCGCCGGTGATCGACACGTTGTTGACCACGCCGGTCATACCCAGAACGGCAGGCTGGTTGACCGTAAAGCTGATGGTAGCCTGGCAGCCGCCCTGGTCGGTGACGGTAACCGTGTAGGTACCGGCCGTAAGACCTGTGCGGTCTTCAGTGGTGGCTCCATCGTTCCACAAGAAGGAGACCGAGCCTTGGGCGCCGCTGACGGTCAGGTCAATGGTGCCGTTGGCATCGCCATGGCACAGGGCATCGGTGCCGGTAACCGACAGTGAGATGGTGCAGGGCGGTTCGGTGACGTTGAAGGTAGCCTGAGCCGAGCAGCCGTTAGCATCGGTGACGGTAACCGTGTAGGTGCCGGCCGCAAGACCGGAGCGGTCTTCGGTGGTAGCTCCATCGTTCCACAGGAAGGTGTAGGTAGCCGTGCCGCACCTGACTGACACCTAAATGGAGCCATCCGAGCCGCAGGTGATCGACACGGTGTTGACCACGCCGGTCATACCCAGAACGGCGGGCTGGTTGACCGTAAAGCTGATGGTAGCCTGGCAGCCGCCCTGGTCGGTGACGGTAACCGTGTAGGTACCGGCCGTAAGACCGGTGCGGTCTTCAGTGGTGGCGCCATCGTTCCACAGGAAGGAGACCGAGCCCTGAGCGCCGCTGACGGTCAGGTCGATGGTGCCGTTGGCATCACCGTGGCAGAGGGCATCGGTGCCGGTAACCGACAGCGAGAGAGTACATAAACAGCTTGCAGGTGCATTAAAGTTAACCGGCTCAGCCGAGCAAGACGGATTCGCACTGAAGCTGGCTGTTACTGTCTTTGGTGCACCATCAGCTACCAAACCACTGATGCTGTAGTTAATCGGGCTGGTGAAGGGTGCATTAAATGTCTGACTTCCGCCACCACTGACACTAACCGTTAATGTGCCACTAGAAGGCGGGTTTGAAAACGACAAAGTACCTGTTAAGGTGTAAGTGTTTGTAGTCGGGTTGCACGGGCCGGGTACGGCGGTAACCGTTAAGGTACAAGGCGGATTACCATAACCTGCATCGTAGGAGTGGTTATTGGCGCCGGCTGGCCCCGTCGTGAAGAACACCTTACCTGCTGCATTGGCATCTGAGTCGCGCTCGTCGGCATTGGGATCAGAGCCACCGTTATTGGCGACCGTTAAGGGAACGCCGCTTACAGAGGTGGGGAAGCGAATTTCAAAGGAACTGTTTTTCGTCAATTGGGTAATTCCGTACTTGACACTTGAGGTAGAAGTTCCTGATGCGCTGCTGAAATAGTAATTTCCTGTTGAGCTAGTAACTGCAGAGGCTATGAATGTGAAGGTGCCCGGAGAGGTTTCCTTGTATAGCTCAACAGTAACGTTGGCTATACCCGGTTCATTTGCATCCTGCACGCCATCTCCGTCGATGTCGCTCCAAACGCGGTTGCCAACTTCAATAGGAGACTCAGGTGCTGCCCACGAAAGGTCACCAAGGCCGTTCGCTTTGGAGAAAAAGGGTAAGCCGGTATACAATTGATATGAGGCTACCGTATTGCCGTTATTCTCCGTGAAGCGTCGTAAACCACCCGTAAACAAGTTGATAGGATCCATTACGGTGGCCATGATTTCATTAGATCCAAACAGATTGGTTACACTTCCGGTTGCCGTTTCTTCGTGATAAAGCGTACCGGAAATGATAGTGTTTTCATTGTGAAAAAATT
>JANWWJ010000044.1 GCA_025056305.1 Chitinophagales bacterium
TTCCTGGTCCAATGGAAGCACAAGCGATATAGCTACCATAACTTCTCCAGGAACCTACACCGTAACGGTGACGGGGCCGAATGGCTGCACAGCTACGGATGTGCACACTGTTGTTTGCGCCTGCGGGGCACCTTGCCCCACCTGTGTGGACGGCGGCCCTTGTGATACAAACGGCAATCTGCAAACTCCCGTCACGCTAAATGCTCCTGCTTCCGGTACTTCATATCTGTGGAATACGGGGGCAACAACGTCATCTATATCCGTAAGTCAACCGGGAATTTATACCGTAACCGTAACGAATAGCAATAATCAGGCATGCCAGAGTATTCCTTACGGATTTTATGTTCACTGCACCGCCGATGTTTGCCCATTCAGTTCTTCGGGCAGTACGTGCACAGCCAATCCACCTACGGTAAGCCAAGGAGCGAATTGTAATCAGTTTACCTTCACGGCAAACACGGATTGCAGCGGCACTCCGGCCTGGGGTTTTGGTGACGGACAAGGCGCATCAGGCACCACGGTAACCCACACCTTTACGCAGGCAGGGGTGTACCAGGTATGTTATCAGTTGGGAGGAACCGGGCCATGCGATCCGCCCACCGGAGCCTGCACCACTGTAACTGTGCCGGTAGCCGCCGATTTTATTTCTTACGTGAACTGCAACACGGTTTCGTTTACTCAGTTGGCAACCGTGTTGTCGCCGGCCACCATAAGTTCTTATTCCTGGAGTTTTGGAGACCCCAGTAACAGCACTTCCACTGCTCAAAATCCAACATTTACTTACCCGGGGGGCGGAACCTATAACGTTGCGCTTACCGTTACTACCAACTCGGGCTGCACAGCAACTGTCACGAAACCGGTAACCCTCGCTGGCCCGAACGTAACAGCCACTATAGCATCCAGCGCCTGCAATCAGCCGGTGAACTTTTCTGCGTCGGCATCATCTAATGTGCCCATAACCGGCTGGCTTTGGAATTTCGGCGATAACCAGGGCTCCACGATTCAGAATCCACAACATACCTATAATGTGCCAAGCTGCACCACCTTTAATGTTGCGGTTACTGCCACCGATGGCAATGGCTGCCAGGCTACAGCAACAGGTCAAATTACGGTTTGCCCGCCACCTCCGCAATTTAATTTGATTTACACATCCCCGGGATGTGGCAGCGTTCTGTTGGATGCTGGTTCAGGATACACTTCTTATCAATGGTATTTGAATGGCAATCCGATAAGCGGCGCGACATCGCAAACCTATACGGCCACCACCAGCGGCACCTATTCCTGCGAAGTAACCGATAACAACGGATGCCTAATTGGGAGCAACCCGGCTAACATAGTGGTGAATCCGCTGCCGGCGTTGAACATTACCGTTTCACCTGTTCCGATCTGTGCTGGTCAGCCGCTTACTCTTTCCTCAGGGCTTGCTGCCTCTGCCGGTTATATCATTGATTGGTTTGATGCGTCCAACACTCTGATAGGGTCAGGTGCAACGTTGCCTCTTGGTCCACTGACAGGAGGAAGTTACACCTATTCAGCTACGGCCATTGATCCCGCAACCAATTGCACTACTCAGGCACCTAAAACGTTCACGGTTCATACGCCGCCAACGGTTTCGGTAACCAATTCACAGCCGCTGGGCATTTGCGCTCCGGCTACGGTTACCGTTACCGCTACGGCCAATCCTTCCAACGTAAGCTATTTGTGGAATACCGGCCAAGCCAGTTCATCCATAACCGTTGCCAGCGGAGGCGCCTACACGGTAACCGTGACGGATGCTAACGGCTGCACGGCCTCGGCTACTGATGTAGTCGTCATTCATCCATTGCCTGACCTGAGCATGCTGCCCATTGGTTGTGCCAAAGGATGCCTGCCTGACACCATTCATGGCCCGCCGGGTATGGCCGTTTACGACTGGCAGATCAATCAGGTAAGCGTCAGCAATGCTCAGGACCTCATTCTGACACCGGCCCTGATGCCTACGCTGAACGTACCCTACATCATCACATTGATTGCCACTACCACAAACGGCTGCACGGATTCCACTTCATTTGAATACACTCCGGAACCCTGCCCCGATTCGGTCAAATGCTTTACCATTGAAGATTCGTTGGTATGCAATCCCGACGGCAGCTATTCGCTGCAGCTTAATGTTACCAACAATCACTCATCGGCCTCGGCGGCTATCTACCTGCATGACTTCACCCCAGGCTTTACCATCAACGGCCTGCCTTATTACGTTCAATTCCTGTACGTGCCTTCCGGAGGCAGCTCGGGCTGGTTCCCTGTTCCCGCTTTAACCCTTTCTCCGGGCCAGGCTGACACCTTCTGCTTCAAAGCCCTTATCATTTTTGGCGATACCTGCTGCTGCGACAGCATCTGCATTCCACTGCCCGACTGCAATCCTTGCGAAAACGTCAGTGTGAGTGCAACTCCTGAGGCCGGCAATCAGCAAAACGCTGGCTGCTGCGCTCAGATTGATATTACCAATAATTTCATTCCCAACTACTTCACCGGCGTTCAGGTGGTGCCGGTTACGCCGGGAGCTTCCATCGGCAGCGTTTCGCTGGGCAGCGGGGGCACCGGCTGGTTTACCTCCGGCACATCGGCCCAGATGTCGTTCTATCCGCCAACAGGCTTTATCCCCACAGGCACCATCAACGACCTGTTTACCCTGTGCCTGAACCTGCAGGTAAACACGCCGGCGCCGCAAATCGTGCTGTTTAACTGGCTGACCAATTCCTCCACCAATCAGGACAGCATCGTTTGCGTGGATACCCTCATCTTCGACTGCGATGCCCCGCAGCCCAATCCTTGTGGGGAAATTGAAGATACCATCATCTGCGAGCAGCCCGGCACCTATGTTTATACTTTCACCCTGACCAACAACAGCGCCTTTCCGGTTCATACCGCCATCATTGACTACCTGAACCCGGTCAGCATCGGAATGCCCATCATCTATTTCTTCAATCCGGCATTGCAGCCGGGACAGACGTCGGCACCCATTTCCGTCACCCTCAACACTTCGCTGCCGCCCGGCACACAGGTCTGCTACCACATGACCCTGCTGGACAGCATCGGCTGTTGCTGCCTGTCAATGGATACGGTATGCTTCACCCTGCCCGACTGCCCCGACTCATTATGTGCCTGCGGCGACTGGAATACCTGGCAGATTGCTCACAGTGGACTAATCGAGACGGTTACCTGCGGTACGTTGCTGATGTTTAGCTCCGGCACTACGCTCAACTTCACTCCGGCAAATCCACCCTGCCAAGGTGGGGCTAATTGCCAGCCCACGGTGCAGTGGGAATTGTATTACGGCAATACGGTCACCACAGGCACCGGCTACCCGTCGTTCACCGTTACCGGGCAGGGCGTTTATACGCTGAATATCTACGGAAGCTGCAACGGACAGCCTTGTCCGCCCTGTGTGTTCGATATGGAGGTTACCGGCGACCCCTCCTGCGTGTGCGTAGGGTGGGAAGGGCCGCGATTCGTCAGCGTAGGCTCGACAACCTATGCTCTCAACAAGTGCGGCGCAACGCTTAACGGATATGTTGGCGATGTGGTTCAGGTTTCCGGATTTTTCCTCTGCCAGTCTAATGCCGGGCCGTGCCTGGCGGATTACAACTGGCAGGTAACGGATGCTGCTGCAAACGTTATCTCCTCCGGCAGCGGCTTTCCGGCATTCTTCTCTCCGCCACTGCCAGGCTTTTATACGTTCACGGTTATTCCGGTTTGCGGCACCACGGCTTGCGATACGTGTACCATCAACTTCAACATTTTCCTGCCGGTTGACTCCTGCACCTGCGGCCAATGGGGTGATTTCACCGTAACGACCAGTGAGGCATCGTACATCTATCAGGCTTGCGGCAGCAAATACTGGTCAGAAACAAAAGTTCCCATCACGCTTAGCGGAGATTACTATTGCCAGGGTGGAAGCTGCAGTGCTATGCTTTCATGGGTAGTCCGGCGTAACGGAGTGAATTACACCAGTGGCAGCGGCATGCCGATTTCGTTCACCCCTGTTATAGCCGGGAACTACACCGTGGGTATAATGGCAATGTGCAATGGCCAAATGTGTGGCAGATGCCGTTTCCAATTTAAAGTTACCGATGGTTTTGCTCCGCAATGGCCTGAAACCGCCAAACCCGAAGTCAGCGAAACCGGCAGAGCGGCACTGTCCATGCGCCTGGAACCCAATCCCGCTTTTGACCACGTAAAAGTGACGTTGGAATCGCCTGGCGATGATGCAGGACAGTTAATGCTCACCAATGAACTGGGTGTAGTTGTGCTTCGAACCGATCTGACGTTGCGGACTGGCATCAACGAGTATGAATTGAGACTGCCTGCCTTGGGTAGCGGCTGGTATGTCGTTCATTTCAACGGGCTGAATGGCCGCACCTTCAAACAGCTGATCATAGCCAGGTAATCTGGTTGTTTCTTAGTGAATGATGCGGGGGGCTCGCCTGCGGCGAGCCCCCCGCTTTTTAATCATTCCCAATCCAACCCTCACCCATATAACTCCACATGAATCTGCCGAGGCGTGTAGCCCATCTGCAACAGGCGATGACGCGCTTCATCAATCATATTGCGCCAGCCGCACAGAAAAAAATGGGCCGGACGCAGGTCGGCAAACAGCTCTTCGTAAATGGCATGAACGTAGCCGCGCCGCCCAGTGTAATCGGGCGAGGATTCCCGCGACAAGGTGTAGTGATACTCAAATCCCGGCAACTCCTGCTGCAGGCGCTCAAAATCATCGCGGTATAGCAATCCGCTTTTGTACCGCGTACCGAACACCAGGAAAATGTGCTTGTGGGGCCTGGGGCGCTTAGCCAAATCGAGCAACATACTGCGAAAAGGTGCTACACCGGTATTCGTGGCAATCAGGCACAGGTCAGTGACAATTTCTGCTGGAAGTACAAAGGTGCCTTGTGGCCCTCTATACTGCACTACAGTGCCGGGTTCCACCTGTTCCCAAAAGTAGCGGGAAGCTGCTCCGCCCGGCACGTGTTTGATAACCAGTTCCATCGTGTTGCCGTTGGGAGCATTAGCTAAAGAGTAACTGCGCCATCGCCGAATTCGTTTTTCGTGAATCGGTAAATCCAGTGTAATGAATTGACCGGGCTTGAATTCCACCGACCCGTCAATCGCTTCCAAAAAAAAGCGACGCGTGTCGTCGGTCAGATCTTCAAAACTGCTCACTCGGGCCAACCGCCATTGCTCAATAGCCATGAATGATGTTTTGGCTTTTCGGTGAATTACCCCAAAGTAACTACAGGAATGCAGCCTTGCCGTCAGATCTCAATTTAATTGTGTCCAAAAAAGTATTGATGGATTTTATGGCCTGAGCGGTCCCAAGACGAAGAATTCGCCCTCCAAATCGCGACGAATGTCGGCTTTCATCAGTGCCCCATCTTTCAAAATAGGCACAACGTCGGTCAGGTCAGGTCGTAGGCAATACTTCACGTCGTTGACCACCCCTAAGTGAGCCAGCCGCCGGTAGTGAGAGGATTGCTTAACAAAATGCATCATATTTCGGCGAGAGTTCAAGTAAAGTTTTTCTGCAGCAAAGGCAGCGTCGGAATCTACCAGAAAATACTCTTTGGTGTGATGAATGACTGCTCCGGCAAAAATCGTATCCTCCAGATTAAACTTGTTTCGCCAACCAGAACACAGCAGCAGGGTATCACGTCCTTCGCTGATAAGCCATCGGGTTAATGCCGAAAAGTTGATAAATGCGCCGGCCACAACCTGATGGGCATCCTGTGCGAGCTTGATGGCCCGCGTGCCGTTGGTGGTGGTCAGCACCAGAATTTTGCCTTTAACCACCCCATTCATGAATTCAAAAGGTGAATTCCCGAAATCAAAGCCTTCCACCCGCCGCCCATTGCGTTCCCCTGCAAGAATGTGGTTTTCCTTTCCTCGATAGCGCATACATTCTTCAATAGTTTCTACCGGTATAACTTTCTCGGCTCCCTGGTCCAGGGCCACACACATGGTAGTGGTTGCCCGCAGTACATCCACCACCACCACAACTTTGTCGTCCACAGGGTACAGTGGCAGCAATGCGGGACTGAGGCAAACTTCCAAGATGGCTTTATCGGGCATGAATTACGTTTTGGGTTGAAGAAAGGGCATGCGGCTTATGCGGGCGGCTACTTTCTGCCCCCGAATCAACACATTAACCTGCCTGCCTTCCTGCGCAATATCTGTCGATACATATGCCATGCCGATGCCCTGCTGCAGGGTGGGAGAGTGGCATCCGCTGGTGACTTTACCGATGCGCTGTTCCTGCTCATCAACGATGTCGTAACCGGTGCGTGGAATCCCTTTTTCCAGCATGACAAACCCAACCAGCTTGCGCGTTAGGCCTTCACGTTTTTGTGCCATAAGAGCGTTACGGCCAATGAATTCTTTATCCCAATAGATGAGCCAGCTTAAGCCAGCCTCCAGGGGTGTGGTGGTTTCATCGATGTCGTTGCCGTAAAGGCGGTAGCATACCTCTTGTCGAAGCGTATCGCGTGCACCCAGACCTGCAGGTAACAAGCCGATTGCTTGCCCACTCTGCATTATTTGTTTCCATAAACTTTCTGCATGAATATTTTCGAAATATATCTCGAAGCCGCCGGCTCCGGTATAACCCGTGCGCGACACCAGAACGTTACGCACGCCGCCAAAGACGGTGCGCACAAATTTGTAGTAGGCAATTTGCGAAAGGTCTGTTTGAGTGAGCGGCTGAAGAATCGGCAAAGCCAAAGGCCCCTGTACAGCCAACAAACCCGCTTGATCGCTGATGTTGATGAGCTCAGCTCCTTCTTCGTTGTGTGCGGTGATCCATGCCCAATCTTTTTCGATGTTTGCGGCATTGACCACCATCATGTAGGAATACTCCTGCAACCGGTACAACAACAAATCGTCGATCACCCCACCGTGCTCATTGGTCATACACGTGTATTGCACATCGCCAATGGCCAGGCGGGAAACGTTGTTGGTGGTGATTCGCTCCAGCAACATCAAAGCTTTTGGACCCCGGACGATGAATTCCCCCATGTGCGATACATCGAACATGCCAGCCCGCTGCCGCACTGCTTGGTGCTCTTCTGTAATGCTGGAATAATACACGGGCATAGCAAACCCGGCAAAATCGGTCATCCGTGCACCTGAGGCCACATGCACCTCATACAGTGTTGTTCTTTTCATGCGCAGGCAAATATAAAAGTCCAACCAGCCAAGGCGAGGTTTTGCTATGGTTCTTCAGTCGTTTCGTCAAAGCTGTTTTGTTCGTTGATGACATTCCTAAATGGTCATGGCAGTTTGCAAGACAAAAACATGAGCGCCAGCAACCCCCATCGCAAACAAGGAAAAACAGCGGGGCATGCTTCAAAAAGATGCGGTCAAATCGGCAATAAAGAGCTTTTTATATAATCAAAAAATCACCATACTTATACAATCGTCATGCGCACATAAGCCTGAATATTTGCGTCCCGTTCGTGAAATCATTATGTTAGGCACTTCTTTTGACCAACAGAACTTTAAAGCGCTCTGTGAAGTTGGTTGACGGTGATGTGAAATACCCTGCCCCGATCTTATATACCGCCCGATCTGTTTCTGGTTCTTGATTACATACCTTTTGAGCAGCAGTCAAGTGCACCAAAGCATCTGCACATAAACCCCTACACTGAATTAGAGCTCCGTAAATAAGAAAGGCTTAATTCTTGAACATAATTTCCTAAGCGTATAGGGTGAATTTTCTTTCGCAAATCCGAGTCCGCGAAGGGCCTTGTGGTCTTGCTTCTTACCTAAAAGTCTATATGCAGCCTGCAACAGTAGCAACTTTTATGCAATCAAAAAGCAGTGCCGATTACTCTTGTTCATAATTCCGCTGTATCAGGTGTTCTTTGTATACCTGCGACAAAACCCGTGCATCCTTGCTTTGTTGATTTGCCAGGCTAAATGGATAGATACTACTACAGCTAAGGGCTGGCTTCTGCCTATTTTCGTCCTACATAATTATTTCTGATGGAACTGCACCCCCCTGTCCCCCTCCAGCAAGTGGCCCGCCTGATCAATGCAGAACTTATTGGTGATGCCTCTTTTCCCGTAACGGGAATTAACGAAATTCATATGGTTCGCCCTGGCGATGTGACCTTTGTGGATCACCCTAAATATTACAAGAAGGCATTTACCTCCGCGGCATCAGTTATCATCATCAATCACCGAAGCACACCGCCTGCCGGAAAACATTTACTGGTTTGTCCTGATCCATTTGAAGCCTACAATACGTTGGTGAATCACTATTGTCCGGAATTGCTTTTTCAGCCATCGCCTTCCCAAAGCATGGTTGATGCAACGGCCCAGATCGGAGAAGGCACTTTGATCATGCCGGGCACCTTCATCGGGCCTCAGGTGCGCATCGGTAAAAATTGCCGCATCCACAGCAACGTCAGCATTTATGCGCGTTGTGTGATCGGAGATCATGCCGTTATTCATTCAGGTACTGTTATTGGAGCCGATGCTTTTTACTTTAAAAAATACCCCGATGGCAGCTATCGCAAGATGCAATCCTGCGGCCGTGTCGTTATCGGCAGTCATGTAGAAATTGGGGCCTGTTGCACCATTGATCGGGGTGTTTCAGCCGACACAATCATCAGCGACGGTTGCAAGCTGGACAACCATGTGCACATCGGTCACGACACATACATCGGACCTAACTGCCTGTTTGCTGCACATGTGGCTGTGGCAGGCGTAACGCGCATTGAAGAAGGGGTGACGCTGTGGGGGCAGGTGGGCGTCAACAAAGATCTGGTTATTGGCCCGCGCGCTGTTGTGTATGCCCAGTCGGGGGTATCCGGCAGCCTAAAGGGCGGCAAGACCTATTTCGGCAGCCCGGCCATTCCTGCAGAAGAAAAACTTCATGAGCTGCGTTGGCTGCGACGTCAGGTTCAACAAAACAGTGTTAAAAAAAATAAATAAGATATTTTATGAATAAGAAAGTTGTGGTGTTGGGTGCGGGTAAGGTCGGACGGGCCATGGCTGTTGACCTGGCCGACCGATACGACGTGGCCGCCATAGATAATAATTCTGCCAATCTGGAAGTACTGCCGCTAACGGTCACTGCCCACCAAGCCGACGTAACTCAGCCCGACGTCCTGCGCCGGTTCGTAGATGCCGCCGACCTCATCGTTGGCGCCATGCCCGGTTTTCTGGGCTTTGCTACCCTCCGCCGTGTGCTGGAATGTGGTAAAAATATGGTTGACATCTCCTTTTTTGCCGAAGATGCTTTTGAATTGGACGAGCTGGCCCGACAGCAACAGGTTACCGCCGTGGTAGATTGTGGCGTGGCACCGGGCTTGTTTAATATCCTTGCGGGGTACCATCATGCCCGGATGCATATTGAGTCTTTTGTGGCCATGTGTGGGGGCCTACCCATGCGCCGAACCTTGCCGTTTCAGTATAAAGCTCCGTTTTCTCCAGTAGATGTTTTGGAAATCTATACACGTCCGGCACGTATTGTGGTGAATGGTGCCGTGCGAACCGTACCGCCGCTTTCTCAGATTGAATACGTGGATTTGGACCCGGTAGGAACCCTGGAGGCCTTTGCCACCGATGGCCTGCGCACCATGCTTCGAACGATGAAAATTCCTAATATGTGTGAAAAGACACTCCGCTATCCCGGCCACGCTGCTTTAATGAACACCTTGCGCGACGTCGGCTTGTTTTCTACTTCACCTGTTTCAATAAACGGCTGCAGCATCAGGCCCATCGACTTTATGGCAGCATTGTTTTTTCCTCAATGGCAGTTGGGACCGGACGAAGAAGAATTTACCCTGTTGCACGTTCTCATAGAGGGGTATCAACAACAGCAGCCTATACGTGTGCGCTACCATCTTTACGATCGCTACGACAGCACCACCCACACCACTTCCATGGCCCGCACCACAGGCTACACCGCCACAGCCGTTGCTACAGCAATCCTGGAAGGGCTCTATTCCCATAAAGGCATTTCTCCTCCTGAATACCTCGGCGCTCAGGAACCCGTTTATTATTTTATCATGGACTACCTGTCCCAACGCCACATAAACCTCCAACTACTCACCGATTAAACTCGTATCGCTTTGGCCGCGCAGCCCGGTTTAACACTTTTAGATTTCGTTGCGTTATGTCCATGACCTTTTGAACTAATTTAGGCTTCTTCAACACGCAGCTATGAGTTCTGCTGCCAAAAACTATCGCCTGCTGATCAGTCGGTTGGATGCTTTTATCCGAAAATATTATCTCAACCAACTGATTCGCGGTACACTTTTTTGGTGCGCTTTGTTACCGGCAATCTATTTACTGATTTCCCTGGCCGAATATCAGTTTTACCTTCCTCCGGCCGTACGCACAGTTTTGTTGTATTCTTTTTTGGTGCTGGCATTCGCCTCTTTTGCGTGGTGGATCCTTAAGCCAGCTCTTCAGTACCTGCGCTTAGGCCCGGTGCTTTCACACGAAGAAGCGGCCCGAATCATCGGCACTCATTTTGTTGAAGTGCGCGACCGGCTCCTCAACGTCCTGCAGCTACATCAGCTTGCCGACACAGCAGCCGACGCAGCCCTGATTGAAGCCAGCATCAATCAAAAGATTGCAGCTTTACGACCCATACCTTTTACCGCAGCAATAAATCTGAAAAAAAATCGCCGCTATTTACGCTATGCACTGCCGCCGCTTTTGCTGATTCTGGCCTTGTTGTTGGCCTCGCCGGCCATACTCACAGAAAGCGGTTACCGACTTCTTCATTACAAAAACGTTTTCGAAAAACCGGCTCCTTTCCGATTTATTGTCGAACCTCAACCTTTGAAAACCCTGCAGTTTGAAGACAAGACGATCAAGGTACGGATTGAAGGCGAAGTCGTTCCCCAACAGGTTTCCCTATTTTATGAAGGAACTTCTTTCCCTCTGCAACAAGACCGAAACCTTCAGTACTCGTTCACTTTTGTGCGTCCTGAAAAAAACATCTCGTTTTACTTGGAAGGAGGCGGCTATCGTTCCAGACCTTATGAACTGCAGGTTTTGCCTCGACCTGTCATCCTGCGTTTTTCTACCGAGCTGAATTATCCGGCTTACACCGGCCGAAAACCGGAAACCCTCACCAACATTGGTGATCTTACCGTGCCGGAAGGAACCATGGTGACTTGGAAGCTGCAATCACAACATGTGGAAACCTTGCATGCAAAGTTTAGCGATACGTTGATGACTGCCCAGTCCTCGGGCCAGGGTTTCATGTTCCGGCGTTCAGTGCGCACAAGCACGCCTTACACCCTCTATGTATCGGGTTCCGGACTATCGCATGTAGATTCCTTGAGTTTTACAATCAACGTTATCCCCGACCGCCATCCGGCAATCGATGTGGTTCAAATCATCGACAGCACCAACCGCAACTACATCTACTTCGCCGGAAACATTGCCGATGATTACGGCCTTTCCCGCCTGCTGTTTCGATACCATGTGGGCGATGCCCCGCACGCAGAAACAAAAGATTTCACTGCTGTAAGCATTCCTTTCAGCGGCAACCGGTCAGCCGCTTTCACCTTCTTCTGGGACCTTGGCCAGCTCAGTCTTCAGCCCGGACAACAAGTGCGATATTTTTTTGAAGTATGGGACAACGACGCCGTGAACGGAAGCAAATCGTCGCGCACACCCCTGATGTATCTCCAGAAGCCTTCCGCCGAACAGTTGCTGCAGCAGGCAAGCGAACAAAGTCAACAGTTGAAATCAGAGTTCAAGGAACTGATTGCTGAAGCTCAGCAACTACGACAGGCATTGGATAAGGCGCGCAACACCCTGCTGGGCAGCAAAAACTTGAGCTGGGAGGAAAAGAAAAAACTGGAAACGTTGCTACAACAACAACAGTCGCTGCTGCAGCGCATGCAACAGTTGCGCGATCGGTTTCAGCAAGCCATCGACCGGCAAAAGGAGTTCCGGCAATATAACGAGGAACTTCAGCAAAAAGCCGACCAGCTCCAAAAACTCATGGACGAGTTGCTCAGTGAAGAAATGCAGGAACTGCTGCGTCGGCTCAACGAATTACTCAGCCAACTCAATAAAGACCTGGGCCTGGAACAGTTGGAACAACAAAAGCGTTCCAGCCAGCAATTGGAAAAACAACTGGAACGCCTGCTCTCCTTGTACAAGCGATTGGAGTTCGAAAAAAAGATGACCGATATCAAGGATCAGTTGGATGAGTTGGCCCGCAAGCAAGAGGAATTGGCCGAGCAAACCCAGCAATCAGATCTGAAAAAATCCGAACAGCAGCAGCACTTAGAACAGCAACAACAGAAGTTGAGTAACGATTTGGAAAACCTCAGCAAGCAAATAGATGAATTACACCAACTCAACAAAGAGTTGGATCACCCAACCCAACTGCCCGATACAGAAACAGAAGAACAGCAGGCCAAAGAACACATGCAACAAGCCCAGCAAAACCTGAAGAGTCAAGACAGCAAAAAGGCCAGCCAGAGCCAGCGCAACGCTGCTCAGAAAATGCGTCAGATGAGCGAAAAACTCGACCAGGCGCTCACTTCCATGCAAATGCAGCAAATGGAAATAGACCTGCAAGCCACGCGTCAGATCTTAGAGAACCTCATTAAAGCCTCTTTTGATCAGGAAGAACTCCTTAACCGAACCAAGCAGGCCAACATCTACAACCCGCAATATCTGCAAACGATGCAGGCGCAAAAAATGTTGGATGACGATTTGCAGATGATCAAAGACAGCATTACGGCACTCAGCAAGCGGGTATTTCAGATCCAGAACTATGTACAGGAGCAGGTTGCTCATATCGACAAACACATGGCGCAGGCATTGGAGCAACTGCAGCAACGGCGCCCGGCGGTAGCTGCGGCCAGTCAGCAGCAAATCATGATGTCACTCAACAACCTCGCCCTCATCTTCGATGAAGTGCTTCAACAGCTGCAGCAGCAAATGGCTGCCCAGATGGCCGGAGCCCAGATGTGTCAGCGCCCCGGAAGCCAGCAACAGGGGAAACCTTCATTGAGCGAACGACAGCAGCAACTGAACGACCGCATACAGCAGTTAGGTCAGAAGATGAGTCAGACCAACCCACGCGATCGCCGCCAAGGCCTCTCTAAAGAAATTGCCGAACTGGCCCAAGAGCAGGCCCGCATTCGTGAAGCCCTACGGCAACTCAATGAGCAATTGAATAAAGACGGTCGGAAAGCTCTAGGCGACCTGGAACAACTGCAGCGGGAGATGGAAAAAACCGAAACCGAGTTGCTGAACCGTCAGCTTTCGTCCGAAACACTCAAGCGTCAAAAAGACATTTTTACCCGCCTGTTGGAAGCTGAAAATGCCGAACGTGAACGCGAAACAGATCCGCAGCGTCAGGCCCGCACAGCTACTCCCACCCCGCCACCCGTTCCTCCTGCATTAGCCGACTACCTAAAACGCAAACAAGCGGAGCTGGAATTGTTTAAAACTGTGCCTCCTGAACTGAAACCTTTTTACCGGGATTTGGTAGAACATTACTACAAGTCGCTCCAAAACCCTTAAAAACACCTATACTCGTGGTCGATTCTTCCGTTTTGCGTGAAATCGTCCTGTGTTCACGGCTGGAAAGTCTCAATGAAATCGAATCCTTGACCCTAGAATTGAGGGAACAATTCGACCTCTCTGTCGAGCAGGAAGCCAATATTCTGGTCGTTCTTTCAGAGGCAGTTTCCAACGCTATCGTTCACGGCAATCGACTCAATCCAGACCGCAAGGTTACTGTTCAGTATTGGTACGAAGATGGAAAGTTAATGTTCCGCATTTCGGATGAAGGTCAGGGTTTTGACCCTTCAACCCTTGCCGATCCTACGGCACCCCAAAATCTGCTTAAGCCCACGGGTCGAGGCATTTTCCTGATGCGTCGGCTTGCCGATGCCGTGGATTTTTCCGACGGAGGCCGAACGGTCACGCTGACCTTTCGCCTCTGAAGCTACCGATGGCGGTAACCTTCACCTCGCTGACTCGGCGCTTCCGGTTAAAACACCAAGGCCGCTTGCGCAGATGGCTGCAGCAGGTGGCCGAAGCGGAACGCACGCCCCTGCGACGGCTTCATGTGGTGCTCACTTCTGACAAACATTTGTATAAATTAAATAAGTATTTTTTAAATCATTCTTACTTTACCGATGTATTGACTTTTCAGTATTCGGCAGCCGAACAACCTCTGGAAGCTGAAGTTTTTATCAGCGTACAGCGCGTGGCCGACAACGCGCGCCGGTTGCAACTGCCTATGGAACGCGAACTTCACCGCGTTATGGTGCACGGCCTTTTGCACTGCCTGGGTTACAGCGACAGTCGCCCTACGCTTGCTCGGCGCATGCGCAAAATGGAAGACCACTACCTGGAAGTATTATACCGCTCATTCCGATAAAGCCGGAATTTTGCCTTTTGATGCTTAACCAATACGACATCATTGTAGTTGGTGCTGGTCATGCCGGATGCGAAGCTGCGGCTGCGGCCGCTACTATGGGGTCTCGTGTGTTGCTGATAACGATGAACTTACAGACCATTGCCCAAATGAGCTGTAATCCGGCCATGGGCGGTATTGCTAAAGGTCAGATTATCAGAGAAATAGATGCTCTCGGCGGCTTATCTGGTCTGGTTTCAGACATTAGTGCCGTTCAATTCCGCATGCTGAACCGATCTAAAGGGCCGGCCATGTGGAGCCCCCGCTCTCAAAACGACCGTATGCTCTTCAGCCAGGCATGGCGCTTTTTGCTTGAAAAAAATAAAAACATTGACTTTTTACAAGATACCGTCAATGGCCTGCTTATTGAAGGCGATAAAGTCAAAGGAGTCACAACCTCTTTAGGACGAACCATCTGGGGTAAAGCCGTAGTGTTGACCAATGGAACTTTTTTGAATGGAATTATTCATATCGGAAAGAAAAATCATAGTGGCGGTCGCATCAGTGAGCGGGCTGCCACCGGACTAACGGAACAACTTCGCAGTATTGGCTTCGAAAGCGGCAGGCTCAAGACCGGCACACCCCCTCGCCTTGATGGCCGAACTATTGATTATTCGAAAATGGAAGAACAAAAGGGTGATGAACCTCCCGGAAGATTCTCTTATTTGAATGCCCTCGATTTTTTTAACAGTAAGTCCGAATACATCAATTGGAAAACCCCATATCCGGAAAAACAATTAAGCTGTTGGATTACTTATACCAATGCCAACGTACATGAGGTGCTTAAAACTGGCTTTGATGAGTCGCCTATGTTTACAGGTCGGATTAAGGGCGTTGGACCGCGCTATTGCCCAAGTATTGAAGACAAAATCAGCCGTTTTGCCGATAAAGACCGACACCAACTCTTCGTGGAACCCGAAGGGTGGAACACTATCGAAACCTACCTAAATGGCTTTTCCACTTCTCTGCCAGAGGAAGTGCAATATCAGGCACTGAAGCTTATACCGGGATTAGAACATGCAAAAATGTTTCGACCAGGCTATGCTATTGAATACGATTATTTTCCCCCGCATCAGCTTCAGTATAGTTTGGAAACGAAGCTTATCGAAAATCTTTTTTTTGCAGGCCAAATCAACGGCACTACTGGATATGAAGAAGCTGCCTGCCAAGGATTGATAGCGGGTATAAATGCCCATCGAAAAATCAACGGATTGGCGCCGGTCATTTTAAAACGCAGCGAAGCCTACATCGGCGTTCTGATCGACGATCTGATTACCAAAGGCACCGATGAGCCCTACCGCATGTTTACTTCTCGGGCTGAATTCCGCATTTTGCTACGTCAAGACAATGCCGACATAAGGCTCACCCCTTTAGGAAAAGAAATCGGTCTGGCCTCCGATGAACGTATGTTTCACGTGAAACAGAAAATAGATCAAGGCCAGCAGCTTTTGAATTGGCTAAGTCAAACCCGTGTGGACCCTGCAGAGGTGAATGATCTATTGGTTTCACGTCAAACAAATCCAATTACCGAGAAAACCTCGCTTTATCAACTATTACTCAGGCCGCAAATCAGTATTGAAGACCTTTTGCCTTTCGGCGCACCGCCCGCCAATGCTGATAGCCTGCAGCAAGCCGAAATCTCGGCCAAATACGAAGGCTATATCGAAAAAGAAAAGCAACTGGTAGAAAAAATGAACCGCTTGGAAGATCTTACCATAGCTCCTGATTTTGATTTTTCGCGTATAAAAGCGCTTTCGACCGAGGCGCGCCAAAAACTCTCAAAATATCGGCCTCAAACCATTGGTCAGGCCAGCAGAATAAGCGGGGTCAATCCCAGCGACATCAGTGCTTTACTGGTTTATTTAAAAAGATAGATTGTTATCAATCAATTGAAATTCAGTACGTTATAATAATTAATAACCATTCCCCTGTATTCTTTGACCTACTTAAAAATGCCTTAGGTATATTTCGTTTCGTTCAGCCGCATGCTCCGCGCACTAAAAAACAAAATTGACCGTTTTCGCCTTCGTCAGTCTATTCGCATAGATGACTTGCTCAAAGAAGTCGAAGAAATCAGAAAACGCTCCGACATTATCGCCATAACCGGAAAACCATATCACCACTCCTGGCGTGGCGTTTTCAATGGTGCATGCGGAATGTTTCCAGGTCATCTGATGGCCCTTCCACACCATTATTCCAGGCCCATTTTAACTGACAAACAATACCAACACTTGGCCGATGTACTCAAACAGCTTCGGTTTTCAAAAATCGTGTTTACGGGCTTCAGCGAACATCTGGAATCATTGTTGGTAAAACTTTGTAACCCTCAAACAGGGCAACCTTGCTATCTGATCTACCACAGCAGCTTTTCACAGTTTCATCAGGAAAGTCGGGATCTATATTTTCTGAAACGCATCTTTTATTGGATGGATAAAGGGTATGTACGACGGATCGCCTTTATGAAAAAGGGACTTGCCGAGACCTTTGCGCGCTTGCGTGCCTTGCCTTCTTTTCGGGTATTAACCATGATCCCGCTACCAACCCAGCAACCGCAACCATTGCAGGGCCTCCATATAGGAGTTTTTAGTCACGAATCATTTCGGAAAAATCACCATAACCAAGTTGCCGCCGCCTTGCTTTTTCCTGAAGCCTCTGTTCATGTTGCCACAGATACCGATTATAGTTACTTTGGAAATGTAAACCGACTTGTACGCCATAGTTTCACTGAAAATCATCAGGAATTTCTGGATGTTTTAGGAAGTATGACCTTGAACTTTTACACGACTTTCAGCGAATGCTACGGGATGATCATTGCTGAGAGCTTGGCTCGAGGCGTACCTTGTGTGTCTTCAAACAGCAGTGGTTTTTTCGATTGGGATCCAGAGTTGGGTCGTCGGTTGGTGGCAGCTGACATAGATAATCCCTGGGCTTTATGGCAAAAGGCAGAAGAGGTGTTGAACAACCGTGATGAGCTATCGCGCTGGGGCCGAGATTATGTTGTTCGATTAAATGCCATAGGCTGGAGGCTGCTTCATGATTTTTTAAGCTGAGTTATTGCTCATTTCTTCTAAGGCCTTTTGGTAAACCGTTTCCAATTGCACGATATAAGACGCGATATCGTATTTTTCAGCTGCTGCGCGGGCCCCTGCCGAACACAAAGCATAAAGCTCATTATCATCAGCTACCTGCTTTATGGCCCCTGCAAACAAAGCCACATCACGCTGCGGAATGATCCAACCGTTTTGACCGGGACGAATCAACTCGCTGATTCCTCCGCCATCTAAAACTAATGCCGGCAATCCACAAGCCATGGCCTCTAAAAGGGCCAAACCCAAAGGCTCAGGCTGTGCAGCATGTACATAAAGATCTGCCTGATCGAGATAATGTTCCACATTCCCCACCGTGCCCGTTATGCGAACACAATCCTGAAGGCCATATTGAGCTATTTGCTGCTGCAACGCTTCACCCAAAGGTCCTCCTCCCACAATGGTCAGATGGGCGGAAAATCCCTGCTGCTTTAAATGATAAACGACATCAATTAAAAAACGATGCTGCTTTCGCGGAATCAAATTTCCTACCGTAATCAAGCGAACAGGAGAGCCACATGCCCAACGTTGACGAAAGGGAAAGCGACGCAATTCGATAGGATTGTACAGCACATATATACGCTGGCCTTCATCCACACGAAGCTGTTTCAGAATATAGTCCCTCATTGCTCGCGAAATGGCGATAAACCTTACCTGCTTATGTTTATAGCGTTGCTTCATGATGTGAAGCTCTACCCTTCGAACCAGGCATTCCTTCCAGCTTACGGGCGGAGGAATAGGACCATGAACATGACAACAATAAAGCGTCTTGTTTCTGATGTACGATAATGCTAAGCCGTCGGCTTCGTATAAGTGGCTGTGCACGACATCTGGCTGGATTCGCTCCAACTCATCTTTCCACGTCTTTACTCTGCCCATTCGAAGGGGATTGATACACCAGCGCGCTTGGGTAACGGCTATGTTTAACTTTTCTTGTATTTCTTTTTGGTACGAAGTACGAAAAAACGACGCCTCAGGCTCTGTCAAGGTAAATACATAGACCTGATGACCCCTTTTTTGTTGCCACAAGGCAATTAACCCGCTTAGCAACTCCGCCCCACCACAGCTAAACTGAGGCAGCAGATGAACAATACGCATGCCTTGCCGTTGCTCAAAAGTACAGCTGTGAAAATTTTGTAGATATTTCCCCTGTGAATCAACTCGAAACGCTTCGCGGTCCGGCAGCAAAACAACATTTTGCCAGTCTCTTGCCAACTGATGCTCCCGTTTTTCATCAACCCTGGTGGCTGCAGACTTGTTGTGGCGATGCTTGGGACGTCATCATTCTCTTGAAAAATCAAAAGCTTCAAGCCTATTTCGTTTATGCTTTCCGACCGACACTC
Organism: Chitinophagales bacterium; assembly: GCA_025056305.1. Classification (GTDB taxonomy): domain Bacteria; phylum Bacteroidota; class Bacteroidia; order Chitinophagales; family UBA10324; genus JANWXQ01. The sequence continues at coordinate 18,879 of JANWWJ010000044.1, forward strand.
TGGGGGCGCAGCATCATCATGCCTTCACTAACTCCCTATCTTGGCCCTTATCTGGTGCTGGAATCCAAAGATTCCCGAATCCGCCAACAAGAAGAGCTCATGCTGCTCGAACAGCTGGTAAAATGCCTTCCTTCCTTTGTTCGATTTGAATCGAGGTGGTACCCACGATATCTAAACTGGCTTCCGTTTTATTGGAAAAAATTTCTCCAACAAACGCGTTATACCCATATCATCAACATTCCCTCCGATGCAAATCAGCTGCGTCAGACTTTTAGTGAAAAGATTAATCGCGAAATCAATAAAGGTGAAAAAAAATACCGGGTAGTAGAGGCCAGCCATACAGAAAATCTTTATGGATTTACCAAAGCAACCTTTGACCAAAAAGGCATCAACCTCAATTTCACCGCCCCATACGTGGAGCGCCTTTACCAGAGCTGCATGCAGCACCGTGCCGGCAGACTTTGGCACGCTGTTGACGACCACGGCCGCGTAGGGGCAGCTCTTTTCGTCGTTTGGGATACCACCACGGCTTACTACCTGCTGGGTGCTCGTGCGCCCGAAACCGGAAATACTGGCGCTTTAACGTTTCTATTCTGGCATTGCTTTAAACAACTACAAGGCCAGGTATCGGTGTTTGACTTTGAAGGTTCCATGGTTCCTGGCATAGGAAGATATTTTCGCTCTTTCGGAGCCCATTACGTTCCATACGTCAGCATCCGAAAGACCAGCTCATGGCCGCTTCGCCTCTACGACGCCCTGCGCTATCTACTCAAGGGAAAACTATTTGACTTTTGAGGGCATAACCTTCGTCGCTAAAGCCAAAAGCGCCTGGGCGAACCGGCGATGATTGTCCTCGGCCTGAAAATAGCTTTGCCAATGCGCCACTGCTTTTTGCCGCATGGCTTGCTGCTGCTCATTGCTAAGCATAAAGAATTTTTCGATACAACGAGCCACTTCTGCCGGCGAAGGATTCGGCGCCAACAAAAAGCCATTTTCGCCATCGCGAATCAGCTCGGGCATGCCCCCCACGTTTGTGGCAATAACGGGTATGCCCGCTGCCAAGCACTCCATGACGCTGACCGGAATACCTTCGGTGGCACTTAAATGAAGCATGAGGTCAAATGGTTCCGTGCGCAGCAGTTGGATGAACTGCGCTCTGGGTAGCCAGCCTAAAAAGTTTAAGGAAATATCAGGGCGTTCGCTGCTGAGCTGATCAACAATTTTCTTAAGCTTTGGACGCTCGGAGGGCAGATCACCCAAGCACCAATACTCCACATCCTGTAGCGAAACCCGTGCCAGCGCTTCAAGGGCTAAATCATTTCTTTTTATCGTTGCGTTTTTCCCAACACTGATGAGCCGTCTTTTTCGGCCATGCCCCGCATACTCAGGAGATTGTTTTGCGTCCGGCTTTAATTCAGGACTACCTAATCGCGCCACTACATACTTGCCGTCGTCTGTTAGTCCATAGCGATTCAAGCAGTAATTTTTTCCATATTCCGAAATGAAATAAACCGCATCGAGGGTCGAGAATTTAAACTTTTGAAAAGGGAGATAATGATACCGATGTCGTTCCACATAAATGTCGTAGGCATGAGCCCTGGAAACGCAAAGGGCGGTCTTGTCGCGTTTGCGTAACAAGGCCAGCGACAATGCCTTGTGGTCAAACCAATAGGAATAATAAATGCGTACAGGTGAATTTGGGAATGCTGCCTTCAGTTCAGATAGTTTCTCTAAAACCTGCATGGCCCTTCCCAGGGTTCCTACTGCAATTCGCATGCGCTGCAACAGGAACGAAAAGTTTTTGCTTCGCAAGAGCTGCAAGAACTCTGTCAGCAGCAATCGTAGGGGTAAGGGTTTGAAGATGCTGGACCAACGCCACGGAAGCATTTCCAAAAAACAAGGCACGACCGTGCAGTTGGTCGGAACGTTTCTTGTTTGTTCTCTACCTTTGCCTAAAGGTATAACACTTACCTGCTCAAACGCCGAACACAGGAAAGGAAGTTCTTCCTCAAAGTGCTCTTCGCCCTGATCATAAGGAAAAGTGGTGGTCAGAACAATAAGTACACTGTGTGGTGGCGCGCTCATGTCTTGAAGCCAACTAGGAGCAAGCCCTCCATGGCCCTCAACGGTTGACCATGACAAAGGTCCTAATTCTGAGCTACTTCTTTCCGCCGGCAAATTTGGCAGCCTCCAAGCGACCTGCTTCATGGGCGAAATACCTTGCTCAATACGGCTTCTATCCCATTTTCGTCACCCGCAGTTGGAATCAATCCTTTTCCAACGCCTATGAACTTTTGCGGCCGGATACAGATGAAATACATCATGAAAAAACCGATACTTACGAAGTGTACTACATGCCCTACAAAGGCAACCTTCGGGACCGCCTGCTGACTCGATTCGGGCCCAACCGATTCGTCCTGTTGCGTCGCTCACTTACGTACCTTGAACACCTATTTCAAAATTTCACCTTAAAACATCTACCGTATTACAACATTTATCAACAAGCTGAGCGTCTGCTTCGCAACGATCCTTCTATCCGCATTCTGGTAGCCTCGGCCATGCCTTTTTCTTTGTTCGGCATGTGTTATCGCTTACATAAAAAATTCGGCATTCCGTGGATTGCCGATTACCGGGATGATTGGAATACCACTTCCTGGAAAACGAACTACAATGAAAACAGCATTTTGAGCGGTCGGCTTTCGCTTCCGGTCTATATCTTGAAACTCCTGGAAAGTAAAACCGAAAAGCGATGGCTTAGGAGCGCAGCTTTGTTCACGACTGTCTCAAAATATTACGCTTGGAAAATCTCAAATTTCATTTTGAAGCCTGGTAAAGTCATTTACAACGGTTATGAGGCTGAGCAGTTCCACCCCATACTGGCACCTTTTAACGGTGAGTTAAAAATTACCTATGCAGGAAACTTATATTTTACTCAGGACGTCAGCATATTAGCGTTGGCGCTCCAAAAAGTCGGCCGTGAGCATCCCGACATTAAGCTCTCCGTTCGGTTTATCGGAACTGGCTACGACCCAAAGCAAGTGCAGCGATTGCATCAGCTTTTTAAAGAGGTACCGGCACATCTGCTCCTTACCGATTGGCTCAGCCCTTCTGAAGTCGAGCAATATCTGGCAGAGTCTCATGTGTTTTTGGCGGTGGCCAACAAAGGCATCAAGGGAGCGTTGTCCAGCAAAATTTTTGTATACATGTCGTATAAAAAGCCCATACTGTTATGCCCGCCCGATAACGACGAGCAGGAACAAATTCTGATCGATTCCGGCTTAGGCCTCAGGGCAGCAAACGCAGAAGAAGCAGCAAGGCAACTTTCAAAGCTGATTTTCGAATTGAAGCAAAACCCTGCCATACAGTTGCCGTACAACGAAGAAGTCATTTGCGCCTATAGCCGGCGACAGCAGGCTTTCCGTTTTGCTCAGGTCCTGCATTCCGTTCTTCAATCATGATGACTCGCGTCCTGCGACCAATGGTTGCTGGAGCCTTCTATCGGCTCGGCGTTGCTACGCTCTTGCGCCTGCAACGAAAAAATACGATCACCCTCCTTTGCTTCCACCGAGTTAATGAAGAAAAGAATTGGGTGTGGCCCGGCTGGTCGTGGAAGCGATTTGAGCAACTTATTTGCATCCTGCGCAAGAAATATCAGGTGTGCGCGCTGGGCCCCGAATTGTGCCTGGGAAATGGTAATAAGCTGGTCTTAACTTTTGATGATGGCTATTACGACTTTATCGAATTTGTGTTGCCGGTGCTTAAGAAATATCGCCTGCCTGCCGTTCATCACGTAACCGTGGATTCGGTACTAACGGGCTTGCCCAATTGGACCTATATGCTGAATCTGGTCGTAGATGACCATCTAAAATCGAAGAGGCGACTGGAAATTGAAGAATTAAAATATTCTTCATTTATTACACCAAAAAACGCCGAACGAGAAAGCTTGCGCATCTTTCACGGCTTAAAAAAGTTGCCTTATACATCTATTCGGCACATTTTAGAACGACTCATGCACCGCTGCGTGGGCGACTTGTATTTACCGCGCATGATGCGCCCGAACGATTTGCAAGAGTGCCTTTCCAATGGGGTGGCGATTGGATCCCATGGTTACGACCACCTGGTGTTGCACGATCAGTTGCCTGCCGATGCTCTGCATCGGGAAATCGTCCAGTCCAAACAAAAACTAGAACAATTAACCGGAACGGTGGTTGAATCGTTTGCTTTTGTTAACGGCGAATTTTTTCCTCAAGCCATCAAACAATGTCGAGAAGCAGGGTATCAATACCTGTTGACCACGCTTTACGGCTTTGCTCGTTGTTCATCGCCAGCAAAGACCCTTCCTGAGCTGTTGCCGCGCCTGCAAGTGCCCCCCTACAGCATCGCCGAAACCCTCTTATACATCGAGGGTTTTCATCAACTTGTGTCCAGATATGTCCGAGCCCGTTAATCCCTACCAAAAGCCTGAAGTGGTCCGCCACTATGGTAAACTGCGGCATTTGTTTGCCGCCGAACGCCATTTTCTTGAGCGCCACAAGGATCGTCTTGAAAAATTCATGCTGCTGGACGTGGGCATTGGAGCGGGGCGCACCACACGCCATTTTGCTCCCCTCGTCCGGCACTATGTAGGCATAGACTATGCCAAGCCCATGATTCAATGGTGTCAAAATCATTTACCCCAATGGGACCATGTCACTCTTCAGGTGATGGATGCCCGACAGCTCCAGTTTGCCGACGCTGCTTTTGATGTGGTCCTGTTTAGCTTCAACGGCATCGATTGCGTCTCTTATCAAGATCGCGAGAAGATACTCAAGGAATTTTATCGTGTTTTGAAGCCCGGCGGTATGCTTCTTTTCTCCTTTCACAACGCAAACAGCATTCAACGACTTTATGCCTTGCAATGGCCACGCAATCCCTTCAAGTGGTGCTGGGAGCTACGCCGGCGCAGACAACTGTATCAGCGAAACGGACCGTGGCAACACTATGTAGATAAACAATTTTTTCATATTTACGATGGCTCGGATGATTTTGCAACGTTGGTTTGTTACGTCAAGCCGGAGGTGCAATGGGCCGATTTGCGCAAAATCGGATTCACGGCCCTTCGCGCATATAATTTGGAAACCGGCCAACCTATAGCTGAGGAGGCGCTTCCCACGGCTTCGGATCAGTGGATTTTTGTTGTTGCACAGAAGCCATGAGCCGGTTTCAGGTTCTGCCGGATCCCCCATTAAATCTTTTGCTCGATTGCTATGACCAACATCCTGATGCTTATCTGCATCAATGGCCTTTATTGCCGGCCGACTCTGCCCGTCGTGCTTATGCTTTTCTGGACACCGACAACCAGCTTATGGGTTATGTGCTGGCCGATGCGAAACCGCTGCGAGCGCTGCATGTGGCTTTTGGACCCGTCGGCATTCCGCCAAACCAATATGAAGAGTTCTTTCATGCCTGGCTTCCTGTTCTGCAACGCCAGCGGTGGTGGCGGCTTTCGGTGCAATTGCCGCTGGTTTTAGAGGGAGCTGGGCTTCCTCAACCGACGTTCTGCTTTTCCGGCGTTCCTTGCCGGACCTCCGACCGAGTGCTTAATTGGGCCACCTGGGTTGTCTCCTTACATAACGACGAAAACAGAATGTTACATGCCTATTCAGCACATCATCGGCGCAACATCCGCAAAGCATGGCAGCTGGGATTATACACCCAAACCCTGACCAATCAACAACAGATACTGCAGTTGGTTAAATTATATAAAAAGCTATACAAATGGCGCCGATTGCAGACAAAAGAACAGTTGGTTTGCCGACAACTGCTCGCTATTCATGACTACTTTTTTGCCACAGCCAAGGGGTTTATTCTCGGTATTTTTCATCAAGAACAACTTTTGGGTGGCGTGGTTGTTGCCTTACGGGCTCAATCGGCATTTTATCACTTCGGCGTCACTGACCCTGAGATGCGGCCATGGCCATTGGCTCATTTGTTATTCCACCACGCATTTTTAAAAGCTGCATCTATGGGCTTGCAAACGTTTGACTTTGGGGGCTATGATCAGCAGGCCAGACCGGGCAGCCAAACCTTTGCCATCAACCGGTTCAAAGAAGGTTTTGGAGGTAGCTTAGTGACGTATGTACCCCAGCTAATTTTTGACTTAAGTCATTTCGGATCGTACCTTACCGATGCGGCGTTACTGCTGCGCCACTGGCTTCGCCAGGCGATTGCCGTACCATCTTTTTAAATCAGGAATTTGAATGGATGGATGCGGCCTTTTTCAGGATTGCCGCTGGCTGAATGGGAGCCAAGTAAACCCTTACATTAGCCAGACACGAGTATGTGCGGCATTGCCGGCTATTATGGCTTGGATGGGTCGGCTTCACGTTGGCTGCCCGAAATGGCTCGCGTGCTGGCTCACCGCGGGCCCGACGCCGAGGGATTTTTTCATACCGACTGTGCAGGGTTTGCCCACCGCCGGCTTTCCATCATTGATTTGTCGGAACGCGCCAACCAACCGATGCATTCGGCCGATGGGCGCTGGACGGTCATGTTCAATGGCGAGCTTTTTAACTTCCGCGATGTTGCCTCCGAACTGCGGATCAAACTAAAGACTTCCAGCGATACGGAAGTGCTGGCCGAAAGCTTTGCCCGTGAAGGGATCGATGCAATCCATCGCTTCAACGGCATGTTTGCCATTGCCGCATTCGACCATCATACGAAAAAACTATATCTGATCCGCGATCGCTTGGGTGTAAAACCCTTGTTTTATTGCCACATTCCTCCCGCCTGGTTTTTTGCCAGTGAAATCAAGGCGCTCATACATGTCGCCCCTATTCGCAGGCAGCTCGAGTTAGATCCCATCGCTCTGTCCTTCTACCTGCGTTTGGGCTACATACCGGCACCATATACCATCTGGAAATGCATACGCAAGTTTCCCGCCGGCCATTACTTGGAACTGGACGGATCACAACACCGTTGGAAGTGTTATTGGGAAGCCGCCGACCAGATCAGAAACCCAACTTCCGAACCGCAGGCAGTTCTTGTGGACCAGTTGGACGCACTGCTAAACAGTTCGGTTCAGTACCGCATGATCAGTGATGTGCCCTATGGCATTTTTTTCAGCGGCGGTATCGATTCTACGTTGATTGCAGCCATAGCCCAGAAGCATGCCTCAGCACCTATTAAAACATTTACTATAGGTTTTGATGCCGCAACACACAATGAAGCCAAATATGCCGAGCATGTGGCCCGCTATTTAGGTACCGACCACCATAGCGAATATCTGACCGAAGCACAGGCCCGGCAACTTTTTCCCGAAGTTCTGGATTTGTTCGACGAACCTTTTGCCGACTCTTCAGCCTTGCCCACCTATCTGGTAGCCCGGCTTGCGCGCCGACATGTTAAAATGGTGCTCAGCGGCGATGGAGGCGATGAACTGTTTCTGGGTTATGGCATGTACCGCTGGGTCAAGCGCCTCCATCATCCCCTGATTCGCGCCTTAAGACAGCCGCTGGCTGCGGTGCTCCCTTTACTGGGCGATCGCTATCGGCGCGCCGCTCACTTGTTTGCCGATACCCGCCATCTGCATGAACATATTTTTTCTCAGGAACAATATTTTTTCACCGAACACGAGGCCGCTCAACTTTTGGGGCCGCTCTATGTAGATCACCATCTTCCATTGCCGCGTGCGGCGGCGCGAAAACTTTCTGCCGTCGAACATCAGGCATTGTTTGATTTAACTTATTACCTGCGCGATGATTTATTGGTTAAAGTTGACCGCACCACTATGGCTGTAGGCCTGGAATGCCGCACGCCTTTTCTGGATTACCGACTGGCGACCTTTGCGCTCAACCTGCCTGAATCGCTTCGAATGAGAAATGGTAATCTAAAAGTTATATTAAGACATCTGTTAAAAAAATATGTTCCGCCTTCATTGACCGAACGTCCGAAGCAGGGCTTTAGCGTGCCGTTATTGTCCTGGCTGCGCAACGGACTGGCGGATCTGGTGCAACTTTATCTGTCGCCCGACGCCATCCAAAAAGGGGGGGTGTTAGAAAATGCCTATGTGGCCGATTTATTGAAGCGCTTTGAGCAGGGGCATTTCTACCTTCACCAGCGCCTATGGAACCTTGCGGTGTTGCAGCGGTGGCTCCTGAAGAGCCAAAAAAAATTATGAAAAAAATTCTTTATCTATCTTACGATGGGCTTACCGACCCCCTGGGCCGCTCCCAAATCATTCCCTGCTTAACAGGGCTGGCACAACGGGGTTATGACATAACCATCATCAGTGCGGAAAAGCCTTCGTCTTATGCTGTATATCAGGATCGTGTTCAGAACCTGCTTGCGCAGCACGCCGTTCGGTGGGTGCCCTTGTTTTACCAAAATAAGCCTAAAGGCTTGGCCAGTCTGGCCACTCTCTACATGCTTTACAAAGCTGCCCGCAGGGTCTGTGTCACCTCTCGCCCCAACATCATACATGGCCGCAGCTATCCTGCGACCTATGTCGGCATGCTGTTGAAAAAACAGTTCCGCATGCCCCTTGTTTTTGATATGAAAGGATTCTGGGTTGATGAACGTGTCGATGGAAACATTTGGGACTTACGCTGGCCTCATTACCGTTGGGCATACGCCTGGGGTAAACGCCAAGAGCGCGCCATGCTCTCCCAAGCTGATGCGGTGGTAAGCGTTTCGCAAAAGGCCATACCCGTGCTTCTGTCGTGGCGGATCCCAGGCCTAACGGAGGACAAAATTTTTGTCGTTTGTTCTACGGCTGATTTCAATCATTTTAAACCCGTTTATAATGCCCAAACTGTGCATCAACGAAAACACGAGTTAAACATTCCCGCGCAGCATAAGATCGTGATCTACGTCGGTTCGCTTTCCACATGGTATCTTCCCGAACAGATGCTGCTTTTTTTCAAAATTCTATTGCAGCATCAGCCCGATTGGACGTTTCTCTTTGTAACCCAAGAACCACCGTCGTTGATCATGCACCATGCTGCACGTTTGAATATCGAGCCCTCTCGCCTAAAAATCATTTCTGCTTCTTACGATGAGGTGCCCTGCTGGTTCAACATCGCCGATCTGTCCCTGTTTTTCATCAAGCCGTCTTTTTCTAAAATCGCTTCTGCGCCCACCAAGCTGGCGGAATCGCTCAGCATGGGGCTGCCGGTAATCTGCAACGATATCGGTGACGTTCGGCAAATCGTGGAATCATGGGGCGTAGGTTACGTATTCAAGGAACTCTCGGAATCCACTTTTCGCTCTGCCGTACAGCAGATTGACCGGTTACTCTCCTTGGACCACGACTATATCCGCCAACGTGCCTTCAATACCATGCATGTAAGCGCAGCCGTTGCACATTATCACCACATTTATCAAAAATTATGAGGGCAGTGGTTCGGCGTATTTTATTTATAGGCCCCCATCGCCCCGACCGCAATCCAAGCCAGCGGTTTCGCATGGAACAATTTTTCCCATATTTGAACCAGGCCGGTATCGCCTACGATTATTCATGGTATTTGTCGGCTGCCGACGACACGGTGTGGTATCAGCCTGGTCAGTGGTTGCAGAAGGCGCGGATTGTTGCCAAAGCCTTTCTAACACGGCTTAAGGATGTTTGGCGCAAAAACCATTACGATGTGGTTTTCGTGCAACGTGAGGCCTTTATGCTGGGAACAGCATGGTTTGAGCGGCATCTCAAAAGCCGCCGCACCCGACTGATCTATGATTTTGATGACGCCCTTTGGCTTGGAGACACTTCTAATGCTAATGCGCGCTTCGCCTGGCTGAAGCGTCCCACCAAGATCAACCGCATCCTCAAAACAGCCGATTTGGTCATCGCAGGAAATGACTATCTGGCTGCTTATGCCCAAAAGTTTAATTCCCAAGTTATCGTGATCCCTTCTGTAGTAGATACCGAGCGTTTCAGGCCCAAACAACCTGATTCGGAAAAACAACGCTTGTGCATTGGCTGGTCGGGATCACACACCACCTATCGCCACTTCCAGCTGGTGCTTCCAGCCCTAACAACCATTCATGAAAAGTTTAAAGACCAGATTCAAATCACGGTGTTGGGCAACATGCCGCCGGGCGAAAGAGCGCTTCCCATCAGGTGGGAAAAATGGACGCCTGAAACCGAGCACGAACAGCTGAGCAATTTTGATATTGGACTGATGCCATTGCCTGAAGAAGAATGGTCGAAAGGAAAGTGTGGTTTCAAAGCCCTCTTATACATGGCCGTCGGGGCCGTGCCTGTTGTATCACCGGTAGGGGTTAATTCGAAGATCGTACAGCATGGAAACACCGGCTTTCATGCCACGACCAATGAAGAATGGATTTCTGTGCTTTCGCAACTGATCACGGACGCCGGCCTCAGACAAAAAGTTGGTGGACAGGCACGTCGATTTGTAGAGCAACATTTTTCGTTACAGGCCCTGGCAGAACGGTGGGTAAACGTGTTGCTCAGTGTCTAAAGGAAGAAAGCTCTGCAGGGTTCAACACGGAACGTACCCTTCCCTGGCCACGCTTGGCATAAGCCATCCGCATCTTTTGTGTATAACTCTGCTCGCGTTGCCTTGCTGCTTCGTAATTGGTGAGAACAAGACCCAACAGAAAAAATGGAATACATGGAATCTTATATCTTACCAAGGCGCCGAAATTGTAGCTGGTAAAACCTACGGCAAAGGCAAACACCAACGCAAAAATCATACAGAACATGATCGTAGGGTTTGAAAACATAACCGTGAAGGTGTTCTTGATACCATTTCTGTAAAATACGCTAATCGTAAATATTAAAATCACCAAACTTTCCAACGCCGAAAAAATCATCACCACGCTTTTTGCCTCCCAGAGGTAAGGTCGGAACAACGTCACATTGATCGATGCCGGAAGCTTGCTGATCACACTTTGCCACGACCCATCCACCTCTCCCAATGAGTAACCGGAAGCCTGCTCTGCCTCCGAAAGGTAGCCGTGCCATTTGTGGAACGTCTGTGCCGTGGTAAGCACATTGCGTAAAGAAAACTGCGTGAACTCCTCGCCCAACTGCTTCACCAGAAAGTAGCCGAAAACCAACGATACAGCAACGACGACCGGCCCCGAAAGAACACGGATAAATTTCATTTTGATCAGGGACCGATAAGTCAAAAACAACCAGAACAACAGGGCAGGAAGAAAACTGATGATGATGTACGCTTTAATGTTCAGGGCCAGATATCCGGTAATTAAAAGAATGATAATATTTCTAATGATTTTTCTTCCTTTGAAAAAAATCTGGTGACTGGTGTAAACCACCCAACCCAAGCTGGCCAGCGTTATGCTATCTTTCAGAATGCCTGAGCCCCAGAAAAACACGGAAGGCACAAACAAAATGCAGTAGGCAAATGGGCGATGTAGCGCAGGGTATATATTAACAAAGGTGATATACATGGCCCATACCCCCGTAAACGACAGGAAAGCGATGAGCACACTCATCACGGGGTACGAATGAAATCCTACGACACTTAATATGCCATAAACCTTGTCTGCCGTCCAGGTCGAGGTATCGCGGAAAAAGGTAAGCCAGCGGGTGCTTTCATAGGTGGCTAACGTGTATTTACCGGCAGGAAGCAATAAAAGCTCAAAAAACAATCCCAGCGACTGGCCTATGGCGTTGTTAAACGTTCTTGAATCATAGTAATAATAAAATGTATCTCCTCCTTTGTAATAAAAACCATAGATGGCGCCCAACAGCAGCGCTCCGAAAATTTTTACCAGCAAGCCCGGCATGAAGTATTGCTTGACGGGTGTGTTTCGGTACTTGATGTTTCGGTATAATACCGCAAACAGGAGTAAGAAAAACAGGTAAATAGGGAGGAGTATAAAATCCACTTCCCGAAGAAATACGATCGTGCCGTCTTCAGCCTTGAACACGAGCGGAAGTTACAAAATCAGGGGGCTCGCCGGACGTTGTGCGCCCTAAGTTGAAGAGGAAGCTGTAAAACCCGTAGCTATCCGATGTGCTTTCAGACGGATGCCAGAACCGACCCAGGCAAATTCGGCTACCGCTCTTTGGGCATCATGAAAGAACAAAAACTGCCAGCCTTCAGCAGCTCCTTGCTGCGCCCACTGCTGCCTCAATGTCTTACTGCAAACAGGGTGGGCATCGTATTTGGCCAGAAAGCGCCGAAGCAACTGATGCGCGTGTGGGGCTACGTCGCCGCCGAAAAAGTAATGCCCATGGGCAAGGAAAAAATGAAAACATTGATGTCCTGGCGTGTGTCCGTTGCATGCCTCGACATGAATTTGGCTATTGATGCGTGCCGCTCCTTTCAAACGAGTTAACTGAGGATGATTGAAAAGAAATTCTAATGCATCCCATCGATAAGATGGACTATGTTTTTTTTCGGATGCATAAACAACTTCCTTCTCCTGTACGTAGACAACTGCTCGAGGAAAAGTCAACTGCCATTGTTTTCCGTCAAACCAGGTGGCTCCTCCTGCATGATCTTTATGAAAGTGGCTTAAAAGAACATATCTGACGTCTAAGGGGGAAAAGCCACATTTTTGAATTGCCACGTGAATCCATGGCTGCTGATTGCCGGTGCCCAGACCCGGATCCACCACCGCCAGGCCGTCGTCGGTAACGATCAAGAAGGGCACCACATCTACCAACAATGACCCTTGCGAACGTTCTTGCAGGTTGTCGTTGTGCGGGTCGAATGGAAGAAATTTTTTGGTTTGATCGACAGTAAATGTGCCTTCATAAAGTGGAAACACCATGGAATGGGCCCTTCACCGCCTCACCATCCTTTCTGCCCCAAGACAAAATTGCGCGTAAGGTTAAAGCCCCAGCGGAATTCACCGTCTAACCAATTGCTTTTGGTGGCAGGTAAAAACGAATTTTCCAGAATACCCGCTGCATTGGTGAACGTAAGCCCAAACACATGACCTCCTGTTTCAATCTCTACGCCGATGCTCAGGGGGTTGTAAAAAAGTTTTTTGCCGCTTTCATCGGTTTCATAGCGCCGGTAGTCGCTGAAATTATAGAAGTAATCGGCCACCAGTGCCGTGCGCTTGGTAAGCTTGATCCGGCCTCCGATGCCAAGGGAAAACAGGTCGTTTTGGTCTTTGTAATATACATAATTGCGATGTGTCCAGGTGGGCAACAACATAAGCGAAACATCAGCAGAGAATTTGCGGGCTATGATGATTTGGGTTACATAAGACCAGCGATGGGCAAAATTGTCCTGATAGTAGGCATCGGAAGTCGAGTCTGACGATGACTTTCGTGTGGTGACCGCTGCCACACCGTAAAAGGTTACGCTCAGCGGAATGCGGTTATCGGTTGTTTGCCACAACAACCGGTACTTGACATTGCCGTCATAAAGCTCGGTGTAGGGCTCTAACCCCTTGGAACGACCCACTCCTATCTGCAATCGGTCCGTAAAGCCATAATCAAAAGAAAACCTTATGTCGGGCGCTTGATCCAAACCGAAAAAGCTGTGCAGGTTGAGTTTCTGTTCGGTGAATACTGTACCAAACCGGTGTGCAATGTTGAAGTGAAGATTGTGCGCCTTAGCCGTTTCGTTGGTTTGTGCGTTGATGAGTCGAAAGGCCTTGAAGGTAGCCAGGACCGGCTCAGCTTCCGTTTCGTCAAGTTGATCGGCCAGCACCGAAAGCTCATCTTGAGCATACAGGGCGCCCCAGGAAAAAATCAGAAGCACGAAGGTTTTTTTCATGCATGCGGGTTTGAATCCGTTTTTAAAATTACCTCAATGAGAAATTTTTTCTGTACGCCATCCAAACATCAGGGAGCAGGGGTAAGCGTGCTGCTTACTTTCACCTGAACGACTTCTGCAATGTTTTTGACGACGATGGTTGGGATCTTGATGTTGTGATCGGCCACCCGCACATCAAACTCAGAGTTGACCTGCAGGGTATTGTCCTTCAATGTGAGAGTACCTGGGATCTGACGCTTTTGCGCAACCCCATGAATGGTGAGTTCGCCCTCCACAGTAACGTCATAGCTTCCGTCTTGAAGTGGATCGGGAAGGTTTAAAATTTTTCCTTTGAAAGTGGCATATGGATACTTATCGCTTTCCATATAGTTTTCATTAAAATGTTCCTGCATCAAGGCTTTTTTAAACTTAAAGGTCTTTATAGGCACCTTGAAAAAAACGGCCCCTGTAGCCAGGTCAATAACCCCCACTGCGCTTTGGGTGTGGGCATCAATATTTTCCAGTGGCGCCTCGGAGAAAAACGATATACTGACCTGCTTGTCCAAAAACGTTTTTTGGGCCCCTGCTTCCACACCCGCAGTGATGATCCACAACACACAGAACCATTTGTTCATAACGGAAATTTTTACTCACTGAAACAACTTACGTACCAACTAAAACTTAGTTGTTCAGGTAGCCCTGCTCAATCCACCGTTTCAGCACTTCCTCATCGCACCGCTCCAAAGTGGTAGGGCAACCGTTGCAGAACGAGGGAGGCATGCGCTGGCCTGTAGCGAATGGACCAAAGACGCGGTCTTGGAATATGCCGGCTTCAATGAGCCGTTGGAGTTCGTCGTAAACTGTTAAATCAGGGTTGTTCGCCCCCGGATGATGACAGTCCCCAAACTGAGGATTGGAACAATAGGTATTGATGATGGGCACAACATCGGCACTGTAAGAGATGACTCGTCCGCTGTCAACACAAGGTTGCTGAGGTGGTTCGGGAGTGACGTCGCTGGTGCACGAATTCAAAAAAAGCAAAATGCTTCCGTAAAATAAGATGTGGCGCATGTCTGCACGTTAAGGCCGATAGTAAAATTTTACCGAATGCTGCTGTGCATCAGTGGAGAACTGCAATAAATATAGGCCTTCAGCCAAACCCGCCGGCAAGAGCAACTGACGCCGATGATTTCCGGCCTGTTCTTGCTGATCGGAAAACACCTGTAACATGCGTCCCGAAAGGTCATACAATACCCACCGCACGGCAGTGGGCTGAGCTAAAAAGTACGACACGTCAATCTGTCGGAACCGAATGCCCTCAATTTGGAATGACAGAGGCATAGAAGGATATGCCGTCAGACCGACACTGGATTCCGGCTCAATGCACAACGAGGCCGTGTAAATATTATCTCCGCTGGTATTTCCGCTGTTGTTGGAAGCATTGCCGGCAGCGTAAAAGCAGATTTTTCCAACGTCGGTTGCCGGCGCAACCCAGTTGATAACCCATTGGCTGGTTGACGTATTAGCATCGCGATGAGCCACATATTTCCGCTTGGGTAAGGAAGAGATAGGACTCGGATAAGAGACCAGAATTCCGGTGGCTTCGTTAAGAAACTTTCCCGGCGTGGAGTCGTTGGTAGCATTGAGGGCCGTCAGCTCGAAGCCCCACTTGGTTTTGGTGGGGTCTGAAACCTTCACGGTGATTTGAAACGTGTCGCCCGGAATATACTTCAGGGCTGGGTTGCTAAACGTTAAAGTAATACTGCCCTGACCACTATTGACCGTACCGGCATGACAGTTAGAGGTAGCACAGGTGTTTTCGCTGGGTGCCCCGGTGCGGCTGCCCGGAGGCTGCAGATCGTTGGTGTAGGAAGTGGTGCCCACCACAGCAAACCCCGCTAACGCCACAACAGCAGCAAGTATGGCTTTTTTCATAACAAAGTTGGTTTGAGCCCAAGGTAGAAACAAAAATCAAATCCGAAAAGTTGAAGGCCATGCTATGCTTCCGATTCTAAAATTTGAGCGGCATGTTCCTTTGCTTTAACCTTAGATATAATTTTTTCTATTCTTCCGTTTTCATCTATCACAAAAGTGGTACGGAACACCCCCATATAGCGGCGTCCGTACAACGATTTTTCCCCCCAAACGCCGTATTTTTTAATTATGGTCTGATCCGGATCTGCCAACAAGATGAAAGGTAACTGATGCCGCTCTGCAAACTTTTGATGCGACGCTACGTCTTGCGGGCTGACCCCAATTACCACGTATCCTTTTTTGCTTAAGGTCTGGTAATGGTCGCGCAGGTTGCAAGCTTGCGTAGTGCATGTGGGAGTAAAATCTTGAGGGTAGAAATACAGCACTACTTTCTTTCCCCTGAAATCTTTAAGCCGAACGGAGCGCCCATGCTGATCCTTGGCGCTGAAATCGGGAGCAAGAGAGCCTACCTGAAGCATAGCACAACCTATTTTAGAAAGGCAAGTTCGTAAATCGTTTGATTGCCTACCGCATCGGCAACCTGAACGCGCAGCCGATGGGGTCCTTCGGGCAGCATTTGATCTATAACGACGGTGAACCGGTCAATTTTGGGATCATATTCCATGAGAATCCATTCGTCATTCAAATACGCTGCGTAACTGCTGATTCCTGTCAGGTCATCGATTCCTTCCAGATGTATGTACCTGCCGGTAAGTCTTTGATAAGGTCTAACGTTGAGCGGAACAATACGAGGCGCAGAGGTATCGGCAAGGATCACGAAGGTACCAAACGAACGGCTTGAAGCTTTCAACCATTGATCCTGCTTTTGAGTGGGTAAAGCACGCTTCTGACCATTGTTTAGCCGAACGATCACCATTTTTTCCCACTGCGTCGGCAGGATACGGGATGGCAAGATCGCTATGTCCATTTCGCGGTGCAATGGCACTTCAGCAAGTCCGATTTGATAATAAGCACTGAAGGCACTGCGCCTCGGCTGTTTAACCGTCCTGAAGATGCTGTTTCGGTACACAGCACCTGATGGAATAAGGATGCGCAGGCTGTCGTCGTTGTAGCTGAATGGCGCGTCGTGGCGAAGACAACTGTTGTTTTCCGCAGCGGGTGAGCTGGTCCCCGAGTATCGAAGATGAAACGCCAGCACAGCTTCGTTGCCCGCCGCATCGGCAGCGCGCACCACTACTCGATGCCATTGCTGGTCGCCGAGATCCAAATAACCGTCATCAACCAATTGGGTGTAGATGGTATTGTGATCACCAGGTTCCCGGTACAATTTATGGATGACCTGACCATCGTTACTGAACGCTGCATAGTCGATATGGGCATTGACATAACGTCCGTTGCCGAAGACAAGCCTATCGAATCTGAGCTCAAACACGACCCGGTCATCCATCTCTGCGGTCAGGCGGTAAATGCCCTGGTCGGCCTGCATTCCATTAAAAAAATCCTTAACTTGAATACCCAGTCCGATTACTGGATCGTTGCTCACTACGGAATCCGGGATCGTCTGCCAATTCCCGTGGCGCTTACGAAGAGGCACCGGTGTACTCTTCGCCTGAGCGCAACCTTGGCGCTGCGGGTAGAGAATCAGCTTACTCAAAACAGGGGTCACTGTATCAGGGACCGGAAGAAAAGGATAGGGATTGAGGGGAAAACTTTCGCCCGAAGCATCTCGAATTTCAAAATGCAAGTGCGGCCCAGATGAACTGCCTGAGTTGCCGCTGTACCCTATGGTTTGGCCTTGCCGCACATAGAAGCGGTTCGGCTCGGGAAACAATTCTATTTCAAAAGACTGCCGCCGGTACTGTTCGGCGCGTACGTAAGCGCCTAATGCCGAATTAAAACTATCCAGATGAGCATACACCGTCATGAAATTGCCGGGATGGATCAAGTAAACCACCTTGCCGTATCCGGTGGCCGAAACTTTGATGCGTGACACATATCCGTCAGCGGCGGCATATACCGGCAATCCTCTTTTACCATTGGTACGATAATCATAGCCGGTATGGAAATGATCGGTGCGGACTTCACCAAAATTGGAAGAAAGTTGAACCGGTGTATCCAGGGGGTTACGAAACACTGGAACTTGTGCCCAAGAGCTACAAGCCGCCCCGATCAAAAAGATGCCCAGCAGGCACTTCATGACTCAGCCACGACTTTAGCAGAGTTCAGATTTTTTCGGGAAATAAGCCACAGACCGAGAAAAGTTAGCAACGCATTTACAAGCAAAAGCTCAAAGCCGAGCTGATAGCCAAAAAACCATTTTTCTGAATTCAGGCTGATCCCATGGCTAATGAGCGGCGCCAGCACACACACAAGCCAACTTTTCCGGTCGGCGATGGTGCTCCGCGTCAGCAAGCCAAAGGCATACAAACCCAGCAAGGGCCCGTAAGTATAACCGGCTATGGTAAGCACCGTAGTGATGATGGCGGTCTTGTTGGCCAACCGAAATACGAGAAGGCAAAGTAGAAATATGACGGCAAAACCTATATGAACCAGGTAACGAATGCGCGTGCGCTCAACTTCGGAAAGGTTTTGACGCTGCGGTAATCCTAAAATATCGATACAAAAAGCACTGGTCAATGCTGTAAGGGCCCCGTCGGCAGAGGGATACAGGGCCGAGATAAGCCCCACCAGAAATATCAGTGCTGCTATCTGCCCTAAATGCTGCAGGGCCAACATCGGAAATACATCATCGGATCGCGCCGGAGCAGCGATCCCTGTCTCAAACATGTAAGCGTACAACGTAGCACCTAAAAACAAAAACAACAGATTAACTACGACCAGTACCACACTGAACGTAAACATATTCTTTTGCGCATCGCTCAGATTACGACAGCTCAGGTTTTTCTGCATCATTTCCTGATCCAAGCCGGTCATGGCAATGGTGATAAACATGCCGCTGAGAAACTGCTTGACGAAAAAATTCCGATCACGCCACTCCCAAAAGAACGTTTTTGTCAGTTCATATTGTGAAATGGTGTGCATCAACCCGGAAAGACTAAGCTGGAGCTTTTCGGCAATGAGCCATATGCTGAGCACCAGCGAGGCGAGCATGCAGGTGGTTTGGATTAGATCAGTCCAAACAATGGTTTTAACTCCCCCACGTAAGGTGTATAGCAGAATAAACAATACGATGACCGCAGCAGTAACCATGAAAGGGATGCCAAGAGGATCCAATACAAATACCTGCAACATGTTCACCACAAGAAAAATGCGTGCGGTAGCTCCGAGCGTGCGCGAGATGATAAAGAAGGCTGAACCGGTGCGATACGTTACTGAGCCAAAACGCTCAAGCAGATAACTATAAATAGAGGTTACTTGAAGTCGATAGTACAAGGGTAGCAAAACCAAGGCTATTACGATGTATCCGGCCCAATAACCCAAAACAATTTGCAGGTATGCCCATTGTTTTATTCCCACCTCGCCGGGAACGCTGACAAACGTGACGCCGCTGAGCGAAGTGCCTATCATCCCGTAGGCCACTACGTACCAGCGCGACTGCCGACCACCGATGTAAAAAGCATGAGCATCGGCACCGCGGGAGGTAACCCGTGCCACCCACAGCAACGACAAAAAATAGGTTAAAACCAAAATGAGAATCAGTATCGGACTCATGTCAAAGGCCGTTAAGCTAAGTCTGAACTGATTTTATCTCGTGCAAACTTTTAAACCACCCTTCAAGCTCAGACTGAAAATCTCATAATGTTGCCTTAAATTTCGATTGATGAGGCTTTTAGGGACATTGCTGGCGCTGCATATGCTGGTAGTTGCTTGCCGGCAGCCGCAAACGCAGCGCGCCACCCCTCTTATAACTCAAAATGCACTAATTCTACCCGATGCTCCAAACTGGATGCCCACATGGAATTCTCAAAACGTGCTTTTTGTGCATCTACTGTCCGACCCTGTTACGCTTCACCCGGCAATGTTGACCAATCAGGCCGCCCTGCTTATTGGTCAACTCCTGTATGGCTACCTCCTCTACTTTAACCCCTCAACCCTGAAGCTGGAGCCAGGCCTCTGCACTGCTTTACCCGAAATCAGTGATGATGGACTTCGCTATACCTACGAGCTTCGACAAGGCCTAAGCTGGGACGACGGCAAACCCATCACCGTCGAAGATGTGATATTCTCGTTCAAAGCCTACAAATGCCCGCTGACCCAGAATCCTTCGCATAAACCATATTTAGAAAATCTGGCTGACATCGTTGTTGACCAACGCTTTCCCTGGCGCTTTACCATAGTCGCCAAAGACCGATACGTACACAACGAAAGCTTTGTAACGGAATTCCCCATTTTGGCCCGACATGTTTATGACAGTGCCAATGTGCTTTCCCGCTTTACCTATCGCCAGTTTGATGATCCCTCTTTTCGGCCAGAAGAACACAGCGACCTGGTTACCTGGAGCAAATCATTTAACCATTCCCGTTTCGGCACCGATCCTAAATTCATCAACGGATTAGGCCCTTATCAATTGCAACAATGGCAATCCGGTCAAATTTTGGTGCTAAGCCGTAAAGAAAAGCATTGGAGTAAAAAACTGGACCCTGTTCCCCTAATGCTGCAAGCCAATCCGCAACAAATCGTTTTTCGAATTATCCGCGATGAAACGCCGCTTAAACTGGAATTTCTTAATCAGCGCATGGATGCCTCCTACCTCATTTCTACGCGTGGGTTGTTGGAGCTGATGCAAGACAGCAACTTTTTGCGCAACTACAACTACGCCTTCATGGAAAACTATGCTTCCAACCGTATTTATCTCAACTGTCGTCCTGACGGACAGCTTCGGCCCCCCTATTTCGAAGATGTGCGCGTACGGCAGGCTATGGCTCGCCTGATTCCCGTAGATCGCATGATCGAAGTATTGGCGCACGGTCACGCAACTCGTTGGGTGACGTTTCTGCCCCCTTTCCGCACTGATGAAGTAGATGGTTCACTCAAACCAATTCCCTATGATCCTGCTGGTGCCGCTCGCTTGCTCGAACTTGCTGGTTGGCACGACACCGACAACGACGGGATTCGGGACAAGTTGATCAACGGCAGGCGGGTGGCACTTGAACCAGAGCTCTCATTGGCCGCACAGGGATCCGTTTCCCGCGATGCAGCCACCATGATTGCCGAAGCAGCCCGTTCGGCTGGCGTCCGCATACGGATTAGAGAATTGGAAACTGGTACCTTAATGCAAAAAGCACGCGAACATGACTTCGATATGCTGCTTACCGGCGGCGTCCTGGGCGCATTGGCTAAAGATTATACCCAGATCTGGCACACCCGCTCCTGGGAGCAAAACGGCAGCAACTACTCTGGCTTCGGCAATGCGCATACCGATGCACTGTTAGACAGCATCCGTCGCGAGCTGAACGATTCGGTACGCACGCAATTGTCTAAACGCCTGCAGCGGATCATCTACGAACAACAGCCAGTTATTTTTACCTATTCCCCTCATAGGAAAATAATCATTCACAAACGCTGGGGAAACCAAATTTTTACAAAAGAAAAACCAGGGTTCATCCCGAATGCCCTACGCCTTTTAGCACCGTCAGTATCCTGAGCCGTTTGTTTTCCACATATCCTCGTGTTTGACCCCTACGCTAAACAGGGTGGGGTAAAATGTGAAAAACATTTCACATATATTTCATCTTGTTTTTCCCGATTCAATCAATCTTTATGCGGTCAATCTTCAAGCTTTCAAATTACATGCTGCGCCTGCCCCCGTTTTTGCTTTGTGTCTTATTTATGAGTTTGACCCTCCATGCCCAGAATTACTTAGGTATTCGAAACAGCAATTATGCAGGCATGTTGGGGGCCATGTTTAACCCCAGTGTTATGGCCGATAGTCGCCTGCCCTGGGATATTCATCTGGGATCGTTTACCATATCCGGCGACAATAATTTTTTGTACATCCCCAGAGACTCATTGAAGTTTCTCGGGTTTGGTCGTATCGTTGACCTGGTCAAACAAAAGCATTTTTATACCCGATTTGAATTCGACAAACGGTTAAAGACCTACGACATGTCTGTAGCAGCCGAAGGCATGGGCCCTTCCGGCTACTTCACTTTTGGCAAACGACGACATGCCCTGGGTCTTCATTCGGCCGGACGATTCTATTTAGTCATCAACGACGCGCCGGGTCACCAAGGCCAGCAGGCATATTATGAAAACCGCGATTCTTCTCTTTACGGTTTGCGTCTGCCCGATGACGATACTAAAGCCAATACCCTTGGATGGTTTGAATACGGCTTAAGCTATGCCCAAGTCCTTTACCAAAAAAACGGCCATAGCTTCAAAGGAGGATTGGGCCTGAAATACCTTCAGGGTGTCGGCGGAGCTTATATCAAAAACGTAACAGGTTCATACAACATCTATGATAAAATGAACCTTTTTTATTACGACGGCTTCGTTGAGTACGGCGGCATTAACTATGCAAGCTATGAATACATAAAAAAATACAATGACTTGATCCATGGCGATGGGTGGGGCGGATCTATCGGATTCACCTATGAACGCAAACGCGATTCATCCGAATTCACTTACGAAATGGATTGTAAAAAACTCGTGGATCCCAACGCCAGTCAGTATAAATACCGCATTGGACTGTCGCTTACCGATGTGGGCATCGTCAAATTCGAACGCAGCGCTACCACCTACCTGCTTTCTTTAGACTCGGCTAATTGGTACAACTGGCGGGCCGTCAAATTCCGAAGTCATGACCACTTCAACCGCTGGGTCAGTTACGTGCTTATGGGTGATTCGTTGGCTTCCTATCAAGGCGACAAATTCACCATGGCATTGCCCGCAGCTATCCACCTCAACGCCGACTACAACGTGCATAAAAATTGGTACATAAACGCTACCATCGTCAAAGGGTTGACGCACCGAAGTGGACAAGGGGCCGTGCACCCCGACATCTACTCCGTAATCCCCCGCTATGAAACGCAGACCATTGAGGTATCTATGCCCATATCGTTGCTTTCCTATCATAACCTTCGACCGCGTATAGGCTTTTGTGCTCGCCTGGGTTATTTCTTCATTGGAGGCGATGCCTGGGGCGGCATTCTTAAGCTAAAAGATTTTGAGGGCGCCGACATCTACGCAGGCCTTCACGTCTTCTTCAACGGCCGCCGCCTCAGAGACGATGATGGCGACAAAGTTTCCAACAAGAACGACTCGTGTCTGACACAGCTTGGGCCATGCGAAACCCATGGCTGTCCGGACCGCGATAAAGACGGCGTGGTTGACGTCAAGGATGAATGTCCGGACCAGCCCGGGCCTATTGTGCACCGCGGCTGTCCCGACCGCGACGGTGACGGCGTTATTGACAAACGTGACGAATGTCCAGATGAACCAGGACTCAAGGAACTGGCGGGCTGTCCGGACCGCGATGGCGATGGCATTGCCGATAAAAACGACGAATGTCCCGACCAGCCCGGCTTGGCCCGCTTTGGTGGTTGTCCCGATCGCGACAACGATGGCCTGCCCGACTTACGCGATCAGTGCCCGGATGAGCCCGGCCCAATCGCCTTGCTGGGCTGCCCCGACCGTGATGGTGATGGCCTCATAGATAAAGAGGACAAATGCCCGGATGAACCTGGCCCGCGCGAAAATGCCGGGTGTCCTAAGCGCATCACAGACGAAGAACTCAGTGCCATTCGCTTGGCTTCTCAATCAGTCCTCTTCAGGACAGGCAGTGCCATCATTGAACCCAACGTCTTCAGCGTGTTGGATGTCGTGGCCGAAATCATGAAAAAGCATCCAGGACTGCGTTGGAGCATAGAAGGCCATACCGACGACGTGGGTAGCGACGCATACAACCTTGACCTGAGCAACCGGCGTGCGGCCAGCGTAAAAGAGTATCTGGTTCGAAAGGGAGTTGCTCCAGAGCAGCTGTCCACAATCGGCTACGGCGAAACACGACCGGCGGTGCCGAATACGTCAGCTGCCAACAGAGCAAAGAACAGAAGGGTTGAAATAAAACTTGTGGAATAAACGTTAAGCCCTTTAGGAGCATCTTCAGCATCATGGGGGTGGGCTGAAGAGAGAAACCCTCGCTCCAGCAATGGATCAAAGCGGGGGTTTCTATTTTTTATTTTTAGCAGTATTCCCATTTCGGCTCATCGGCTCAAAAATCAGTCGCAGCGTAGAGTCGTTGGTGAAGTACGCAATCACCCAGTTGATAAACACGAAAAGTCTGTTTTTCATACCCATCAATGAAATCAAATGCACGGCCATCCAGATGAACCATGCCAATCCCCCTCGTAAGCTGAACCACGGCAGGTCAACTACGGCCTTATGCTTTCCGATTGTCGCCATTACCCCTTTGTTTTTATAAACAAAAGGTTTGGGGGATTTGCCTTTTTGGTGACGTAAAAGATTGGAGGCCACAAGCCGGGCCTGAGCAATAGCTACCGGTGCCATTTGCGGATGGCCTTTGGGATAGTCTGGAGCTTCCAGATAAGCCAAGTCCCCGATAACAAAAATGTGCTCTTCTCCAATCATGCGGCAGTAGCGGTCAACGCAGATCCTATTGCCGGGAACTTTCACTGCTGATCCTATTCCTTCGGGAACACTGGCTACAATACCTGCCGTCCAGATCAACGTGCGACTCGCTATGCGGTTGCCGTTGCTTAATTCAACAAACCGGCCGTCGTAATCCATCACACGCGTTTGGGTGAGCACCTCGACCCCCATTTGTGTCAGGTATGAACGGGCTGCTTCCGACGAGGTATCCCGCATAGCGGCCAACAGCCTATCGCCGGCTTCCACAAGAATAATACGCATTGAAGAGGCCTGAAGCTCCGGATAGTCCCTCCACAATACGTGTTTGCGCAGTTCAGCCAATGCACCAGCCAGTTCAACCCCGGTGGGACCTCCCCCCGCTACAACTATGGTCAACAGACCAGGTAATTCCGATTCCGGCGCACCATCGGCCTCTTCCAACATTAACAGCAGATGCTGTCGCAAGGAAATGGCATCCTTAGTGCTCTTTAAGCTCCAGGCATTTTGCTGCAACCGTTGGTGACCGAAAAAGTTGGTAGTAGCCCCGGTGGCAAGAACGAGGTAATCATAATCAAAAATCCCATCAGTAGTTACGATCTGACGTTGCAGCGGCCGTATCTCTAACACTTCTGCCATGCGAACCCGCACATTTTTTGAACCCTGAAACAAGGCGCGCAGAGGAAAAGACACACTGGAAGGTTCCAACCCTGCCAAGGCCACTTGATATAGCAAAGGTTGAAACTGATGATGATTAAACCGGTCTATGAGCAAGACGTGATAGTCGCTGCCGTTAAGCATTCGCGCTACCGTTAGCCCCCCAAAGCCTCCACCAACGATAACTACTTTTTCAGCTTTCATTGGGCGACAAAATAAGGCTACCCTTAAGGCCTGCAATCGTTCCTTATACAGCCCAACAGTTTAGAATTTCTGACCCCGGCGCATATCTTTGCGGCCGCTTTTACCAGAAGCATTATGGCCGGCCAACTTTTCTGCCTGATGTGCAAATGTGCGTTGGTCGTGCTGCTTTTTCCGCTGCTGAGTTTAGGAGCTGGGGGCAATGCAGCACCTGTCAGCTCAGATCAGGCTGCCCCTGCCGGCAAAGACAAAAAATTTAACGCCGGCGACATGATCATGCACCACATCACGGACAGCCACGAGTGGCATTTCCTGACTATTAAGAAAAAAGACGGCTCCGAATGGCACGCTACGATCTACTTGCCGGTTATTCTTTATACCCCAGGTGAGGGCTGGAGTGCCTTCTCTTATCATAAGTTACACAAAGCAGGTTCGTACAAGGGATATGCGCTTGATAGCCATCATAAAATCATCCGAACCGACGGCAAGCATTTTTACGATTTCTCCCTAACGAAAAATGTAGCTCAGCTTCTGCTGAGCATGGTGTTGATGATTGCCCTGTTTGTGTCCGTAGCGCGTCGCTATCAGCGACAGGGCATAGCTGCCCCCCGTGGCCTGCAGGCAGCGGTAGAGGTGATCATTGTCTTCATCCGCGACCAGGTAGCTCGTCCCCTGTTAGGCCACAGAGCGGATCGCTACTTGCCCTACCTGCTTACCTTATTTTTTTTCATTTGGATCAACAACCTGTTGGGCTTGCTGCCGGGAGCCGCAAACGTTACCGGCAACATCTCAGTTACAGCCACGCTGGCTTTGCTCACCTTTATCTTAATGATGACAGGCAGCAAGCGCGATTTCTGGTTGCACATGTTCTCGCCACCTGGGGTACCGGCGGCTGTGTTGCCCATCCTGGTGCCTATTGAGTTTCTCAGCAACGTGGTGCTGAAACCTTTTGCCCTGCTCATCCGACTTTTTGCCAACATGTTGGCCGGTCACCTGATCATCTTGTCATTTATGTCCATTATCTTTCTGTTTGCAGCCATGAGCTTGGCTGCCGGCATCGGAGCCAGCATTTTCAGTGTGGCCTTCTCTGTCTTCGTTTACTTGCTGGAATTGCTGGTCGCAGTGCTGCAAGCCTACATTTTCACCATTCTATCCGCACTGTTTATCAGTGAAACCGGCGCCACACACAGCCACGATCACGAACACGTGCCCGCAACCGTGGAAACCAAACATTAAAAAATAAATTCATTTGTTAAAGTCACCTAAAAACAATCAGCCATGATGGAATTGCTCAGCATCTTGTTTCTGGCTATTGACGGAACGGCCCAAATGGGTGCCGGCATCGGTGCAGGTCTTTCAGCCATAGGCGCCGGCATCGGTGTAGGCATCATCGGAAACGGAGCCTTGCACAGCATTGCCCGCCAGCCTGAAGCCACAGCCGACATCCGAACCAACATGTTTATCACAGCCGCCCTGGTAGAAGGCGTTGCCCTGTTCGGCATTGTCGTTTGTGTCCTCATCCTGTTTCTTTAAACTGCCTGACCGTTGGCAGCCGGTAATCCCTTCCGGGATAAAGCTTTTTTAAACCATAAATAAGAAGCTGCATGCAACTGCTTCAGCCGGGACTGGGCCTGATGTTCTGGACGCTGGTCGTCTTTCTTATTGTCTTATTCATCTTGCGGCGTTATGCCTGGCGACCCATTCTGCAGGCCTTAGACCAGCGGCAAGCTGCTATCGATGAGGCATTGAAAGCAGCAGAACGCACCCGACAGGAAATGGCAAACCTCAAAAGTGAACACGAAGCCTTGCTGCAACAAGCACGTCAGGAGCGCATCGCTATCTTAGGCGAAGCCAACCGGGCAAAAGAACGCATCATTGCCGAGGCTCGTGAAAAAGCTGCTGCCGAAGCCGCCCGCCTCATGGAAGAAGCCCGCCGCGACATCGAAAACCGAAAGATGGAAGCTTTAGTGGACCTCAAAAACCAGATCGGCAACATGGTCGTTGATGTCGCCGAAAAAGTCCTGCGTCACCAACTGGCCAACCGCGAAGAACAGGAAGAGCTGATCCGTAAACTCACAGCTGAACTCACCCGCAACTGACGAACCATGCGCAACACCAAGGTCGGTTACCGCTATGCCAAAGCCCTCATCGAATTAGCGCAACAGATGGGCGCTGTGGATGCTGTAAAGACCGATCTGGATTTTTTGCGCAACCTGCGGAATAAAGACCTCGAAGCCTTGATTGCCTCTCCGGTCATTCAAGGAGAACGTAAAGCCAAAATTTTCCGTTCCATCTTCTCTGACAAGCTGCACCCCTTAACACTTAACTTTTTTGACCTCGTATTCCGAAAAGGACGCGAGTTTGCCTTACACGATATCACGCAAGCTTTTGACCTGCGTTATTATCAAATTAAAAATATCGCTAAAGCAAAAGTGATCACGGCTGTGCCGCTAAGCGATGTATTATTTCAGGAAATACACCAAGCGGTAGCTTCCCTCCCTGAGGTGCAGGGTAAAAATCTGGAATTGGAAACCGAAGTCAATCCGGCAATCATTGGCGGCTTCATCCTTCAGCTCGAAGACAAAAAATACGACGCTTCAGTGCGTCGGCAACTGCAGGTCATCAAACAGGATTTCATTGAAAACCTTTACAAACTCAGATACTAAACACTTTTACGCTTATGACTACCACGGACATTCGCCCCGAGGAAATTTCAGCCATCCTGCGCCAGCAGCTCAGCGGCTACACCACCGCGGCTGAATTGGAAGAAGTAGGTGTGGTCTTGCAAGTAGGCGATGGTATTGCCCGCATCTATGGGCTCACCAATGCACAGGCTGGTGAGCTCGTTGAGTTTGAAGAAGGCACGCAAGCCATCGTCCTCAATCTCGAAGAAGACAACGTGGGGGTAGTGCTCATGGGCGAAGGCTCCAAAATTAAAGAAGGGGATACCGTGCGCCGAACCGGCCGCATTGCTTCCATCCTCGTTGGGGAAGGCATGTTGGGCCGCGTCGTCAACACCCTCGGCGAACCTATCGACGGCAAAGGCCCTCTGACCGGCCAGCTCTACGAAATGCCTTTGGAGCGAAAAGCTCCCGGAGTGATTTACCGTCAGCCTGTCAAAGAACCGCTGCAAACCGGCATTAAGGCCATCGATGCCATGATCCCCATAGGGCGTGGCCAGCGTGAGCTCATCATCGGTGACCGACAGACCGGCAAAACAGCCATCGCCTTAGACACCATCATCAACCAACGTGAGTTTTATGAACGAGGCGAACCGGTGTATTGCATTTATGTAGGCTGTGGTCAAAAAGCCTCTACCATTGCCATGGTCGCCAAAACCTTGGAAGAATACGGGGCCATGCCTTACACTATCATTGTGGCGGCCTCAGCCAGCGATCCCGCCCCGCTGCAATTCTACGCACCTTTTGCTGGCTGCGCTATCGGTGAATACTTCCGCGACACCGGCCGCCCGGCGCTTATCGTTTACGATGATCTGTCGAAGCAGGCCGTAGCTTATCGTGAAGTGTCGCTTTTACTGAGGCGCCCGCCCGGCCGCGAAGCTTATCCCGGCGACATTTTTTACTTGCATTCCCGCTTGCTGGAACGTGCCGCCAAAATCAATGAAACCGACAGCGTAGCCCGGCAAATGAATGACCTTCCTGAATCCATCCGTCATCTGGTCAAAGGCGGTGGTTCCCTCACTGCTCTGCCCATCATCGAGACTCAGGCAGGCGACGTATCGGCATACATTCCCACCAATGTCATCTCTATAACCGACGGTCAAATTTTTTTAGATGCCAACCTTTTTAATGCGGGCATCCGACCAGCCATCAACGTAGGAATCTCCGTAAGCCGCGTAGGAGGAAATGCACAGATTAAAAGCATGAAAAAAGTGGCGGGCACGCTTAAACTCGACCAGGCTCAATATAGGGAACTGGAGGCTTTTGCCAAGTTCGGCTCCGACCTGGATGCCGCCACCAAGGCCGTTCTGGAAAAAGGGGCCCGCAACGTGGAAATCCTAAAGCAGCGACAGTTCGCACCCATGCCCGTAGAAAAACAAATAGCCATCATTTACCTGGGCACTCAGGGCCTGCTGATGAATATTCCGGTTAACCGCATTAAAGAATTCGAGGAAGATTTCTTACATGTCATGGAAGCTCACCACAAAGACGTGTTGGAAGAACTGCGCAAAGGCGGCTTGAGTGATGAAGCCTTAGCCCGCATCCGCCAGGTGGCTAAGGAGGTAGAAGCCAAATATGTAAAGAAAGCTTCGTGACTAGAGCATTTCAATTCAAGTAAGCTATGCCGGGGCAGCTTAAAGAAGTACGCAACCGCATCAAAAGCGTACAGAACACGCAGCAGATCACCAAAGCCATGAAAATGGTGGCTGCGGCCAAACTGCGTCGTGCTACAGAGCGCATTATCCAAATCCGGCCCTATGCAGCCAAGCTGACAGACATCATGAGCAATTTGGTGGGCGATTCAGGTGTCACCAGCCCTTACGCACGACGCACGGAGCCGCCCCGTAAGGTGCTTGTGGTAGTCGTAACTTCTGACCGTGGATTGGCCGGGGCCTTCAATGCAAACATCATCCGCCTGGCCAGGCAGCACGTTCAAGAACACTACAGCAGGCAGCTCCAAGCAGGCCAGCTTATGGTCATGCCCGTTGGTCGCAAGGCCTACGACGCCTTTCGGCGCCTCGCATGGCCCCTACAAACCGATTTTGTCAACCTGTTCCATAGGCTCTCCTTTGAGCATAGTCAACAAGCTTCTCAATGGTTGATGGACGCTTTTCGCCAAGAACAGTTTGATGCCATTGACCTGGTATATGCCCAGTTCAAAAATGCCGCTACACAGATTTTCACCGTAGAACCCTATTTGCCGGTCGTAAAAAGTCAAGGAGGCAAAACAGCTACAAATTATCTTTTCGAGCCTGATCAGGAACAGTTGTTAAATAAGTTGATTCCTCAGATCCTCAATACCCGATTCTTCCGTGTCTTGTTGGACAGCAATGCCAGTGAGCACGGTGCCCGTATGACTGCTATGGATAAGGCTACCGAAAACGCTCAAGAATTATTACGAGAACTTTCTATAAAATACAACCGCGCCCGGCAGGCGGCCATCACGACTGAAATTACCGAGATTGTCTCGGGAGCTGCTGCCTTGCGGGGCTGAGCAGTTGCCCGTACGTCAGCTTCCTTTATCTTTGCAGCCCTCAAACATCAGTCATGGCTCGTGTCTGCGCTCTTACGGGAAAAAAGACCTTGTTTGGCCATAAGGTTTCGCATTCAAACCGAAAAACCAAACGCAGGTTCCAGCCCAACCTGCAGCGCAAGCGGTTTTTCATTCCCGAAGAAAACCGGTGGATTGAACTGAAAGTATCTACCAGCGCTTTGCGCACGATTAACAAAAAAGGCATTAGTGCCGTGTTGCGCGAAGCCCGAGAAAAAGGAATTTTGGTTTAACAATGAACATGGTCGGCAATGGCTAAAAAAGAAAACCGCATACAAGTAATTCTGGAATGTACCGAACACAAAAACTCAGGACTTCCAGGCACCAGCCGGTACATCACCACCAAAAACAAAAAAAACACCCCTAATCGCCTTGAACTTCGGAAATACAACCCCATTTTGCGCCGCATGACGCTGCACAGAGAAATCAAATAAATTTTTCATGAACTAAAAAACTTCACTGTTATGGCAAAAGACGCAGGAAAAAAATCCAAGAACGCAAAGGTTGTAAAAGATCCGGCCATGTCGGCCGCTTCAAAATCGTACGTGCGCGTTATCGTCAGCGAACGAAATGAAAAAACGGGGTCATACGTTTTTAAGGAAAAAATCATTCACAAAGACTTGGTCAAAGACTTTCTGGCCACACAGGGCAAATAAACGGGCTTCTCGAGTACAAAACAGCTTCTCTGCCGCTTCCAGAGAAGCTGTTTTGTTTGTGGCACCTTAGCTTTTTACCCATGTCATGGTTTCGCTTTCTGACCAAAGAAAAAAAAGAAGACCTCAGCAAAGGCCTGGAAAAGACGCGGCGTAGCTTTTGGTCGCGCCTTGCCGGACTGTTGGGCAGCAAACCTCGATTGGATGCCTCAGACCTGGAAGCCGTTGAAGAAGCTCTGATCAGTGCTGATGTCGGGCTGGAAACCACCGCTAAGCTTATCGGCCGGTTAGAACAGCGGCTATCGAAAGGCAATCAGGCCAATGCCTCTGCGCTTCACGCGCTGTTGGCCGAAGAAACTGTGCGCTTGTTTCCCCGGCTTGAGCAACAAACACCTTTTACGTTACCTGAAGGCATCAGGCCATATGTCATTCTGGTGGTTGGAGTGAACGGCGTGGGAAAAACTACGACCGTAGGTAAGCTGGCCTATCAGTATAAACAGCAGGGCTACAGCGTTCTCCTGGGAGCTGCCGACACCTTTCGGGCTGCTGCCATTGATCAGTTGGTGATATGGAGCCAGCGGGTTGATGTCCCCCTCATCCGCCGCGAGCAGGGGAGTGATCCGGCTTCCGTAGCCTACGATACCGTGAACGCCGCCGTAGCCCGCAAAGCTGACGTCGTGCTCATCGACACGGCAGGCCGCTTACACAATAAAGTCAATCTAATGAATGAATTATCCAAAATCCGACGCGTCATTCAAAAGGTGATAGCCGAAGCACCGCATGAGGTGTTGCTGGTGCTGGATGCCACCACCGGCCAAAACGCCGTGGAACAAGCACGCCAATTCTCCGAGGCAACTTCAGTCACTGGCCTTGTACTCACCAAACTGGACGGCACAGCCAAAGGAGGTGTGGTGCTGGCTATTGCCGACCGTTTCGGCATTCCCGTACGCTATGTGGGGGTCGGGGAGAAAGTGGAACACCTGCAGCCATTTGACAGCGAGGCTTTCGCCCAAGCCATGTTTGCGCAGCAAGTATAAAAAATCTATTTGGTTAGAATTTCAAACTTATTACTTTTGCTGCACTGCTTTCGCTTACAGTGTTTTCTCAAATCAAAAACCCTCTTACCATGAAACCGTTGTCTTTAGTAATGATGGCTTGCTGCCTTTGGCTGGTAGGTTGCAAAACCGACAAGAAAACAGATTCGGCTGCTGCCGAAGAAAAAACGCTGCCTGCGGAAGTTTTTTACCCCACTGATTACCGCAACTGGACGCACGTCAAATCCATGGTGCTGGAGCCGGGCCATCCCTTGTACGAATCGTTTGGAGGCATTCACCACATCTACGCCAACGCAGAAGCCATGCAGGGTTACCGCAGCGGCATGTTTCCCGACGGTTCCGTCATCGTCTTTGACCTGCTGGAAGCTGTGCGCAAGGACAGCGCCGTCAGCGAAGGCAACCGCAAGGTCATTGGCGTCATGTATAAAAACAGCAAGGTGTTTACCGAAACCGGTGGCTGGGGCTTTGGTGGCTTCAGTGACCAGCAGGGAACCCGCGTTCAGCTGGACCCCAAATCGGCCTGTTTCAACTGCCATGCCGGCCGCAAGGATTTTGACTATGTGTTCAGCAGCTACCGGCCCTGACTGCCTCGTAAACCCAATTGGCCTGATTATTGCCCGGCGGTAAAAAAAGCTTAACGCAATGAACCGATTGCTTGCGGTACTAATGGTTGCCGCTTTTTTGGGCGCCTGCAAAAAAGATGACGATGGCTCGGCCAGCGAAGTTTCCCAGACCGTTCAAAACGGCCAATGGCGTATAACGAAATTCATCGAAGATTCTGTGGACCACACGAGCGATTTCAGCGGCTATGTGTTTACATTCAATGCCAACGGTACGGTAACAGCCACCAATGGCAGCAATACCGTTTCGGGCACCTGGGGCACTCGCAACGACTCGGGTAAAACCAAATTTGATCTGTATTTCAGCTCGCCATACGAGTTTGAGGAAATCAGCGAAGACTGGGTTGTGCTTTCCTTCACCTCCACGCTGATTGACCTGGAACACATCAGCGGTGGCGACGGCAGTGTAGACCATCTTACATTTGAAAAAATTTAATTATTCATAAAACGCTATTCAGCAAAAAGCCCTCCTTGAGGAGGGCTTTTTGCTTGACCGGCATCAAAGTATTTGGGGGCCTATTCAAAAAACCGAATTCCTCCGGAATGGTCTTTTGATATCGCTCGTCGGTTCCTGGTTTTACCACTCATCGGTTCCACAATAAAGGGAAGATTTTTGTAATATGTTTCTGGGATCACCGCCCTATCAGAAGAGGCCGGAGGGAAGAAATAAATCGATTTTTTACCATTCTTCTGCCAGCCTTACCACTTCACGCGCACAGCCCCAGGCCAAGGTAAAGCCGCTGCCGCCATGGCCGTAATTATGAATCAGGTTGCCGCTCCGCTCTACCCGAACGTGTGGGCGCCACGGCCTGAGCCCTGCCCATTGGGTCAGGCGACGCGCCTGCATCACCTGCGGTTGCAGCACTGCAGCGCGCCGCAAGATATCTTGCAGCGCAGGTTCATCAGTGGTTTCGGTATAAACGCCCTCTTCCCGTGTGCCACCTACCAACAGGCCGTCGCTGCGTTGCACCAGATAGGTGGGCTCCTGTTCGTCCAGCAGAATAGGCAGAGGTAGCTGCATATCCAACATGACGATCTGACCTTTGACCGGCTTGACCAACTCATCGTCAGCCAGTTGACGGGCTGCCAGTCCACTGCAGTTGACTACCAGGTCGCCATCATTCTGCAGAGAATTCAGCTGCTCAATCCTACGCACTTCTATGGTTCCGCCCAAACCGAGAAACTGCTCCATGAGGTAGGGCATGAACAGCTGCGTTTCAATCAGCGGAACCGTAAGCGCCCAGCCGAAATCATAGGCACAGGGCAGATCCCGTTCGGAAAGGGGGCGCATGATGCCTTCGGGAATCGCCCGAAACCAGGCTGCATGCCCGAAGTCATCGCCGCGTCCGAAACGATGCAGCTCAGTCAAGCGAACTCCCGACCTACGATCGTATGCCCATTTTTTATATTCATAATAGCTTTCTATTGCCCAGCCGGCAGCCCGATCGTCATTGATGTAATACGGCGACCAGAACGCTGCAGCCTTGTCCGAAGTGGTCTGCGGCGGCAACCGCTCTGCCACGATATGAACCTGATGGCCCTGCCGGCGCAGCAGTATCGCCGACGACAGGCCGGAAATGCCGCAACCGATGACGATAATTTTTTTCATGGGATGCAGCGTCTAATATAAGCGGCGCGGCAGGCAACGCCACATCTCGGCCGGCTTCTTCCGGTAGACCTGTGTATCTTGCTCATGCTACTTGCCATGAACACTACAGGTTCCTCCATTTCCGATATCGTAAACAATCTTTTCTCTCTGCTGTTAGGCCTTGGATTATCAGTCGGAACAGTGCTGCAACCTGGCTGCACGCCACCCGCAGACCAGCCGGAAGCCGTTCCACCATACGGCACCCTGTTCATCATCGGCGGCGGTGAACGTGAAGACTCCCTGATGCAGCGCATGGTGAATGCCACCCGTTGGAGCAACGGTGACTTTGTAACGGTGGTCACACTGCCCAGCCAGTGGGACAGTACGTTCTTTTACATCAGCAGTCAGTTGCAGCGCCTCACCGGTAAACGCTGTGTGTTGTTTGATTCGGCTGCCGTCCGCAATGAGCGCAAGCTCGATACGCTGGCCCGATCCGGCATCATCTTTATCAGTGGCGGCGACCAAAGCCGCATGATGGACCTGATTGCAGGCACGCCGGTGCGCAACCTCATCGCAAATGCCTATCGCAATGGTGCAACAGTAGGTGGGACCAGCGCCGGGGCTTCGGTGATGAGCCGCATCATGATTACCGGTAACCAGCTTCTGGACACTTTTTACCGCCCTACGTTTCCGGTGCTGAAATCAAACAACCTCGAAACCCGTGAAGGCCTCGGCTTGCTGGATTCTGTAATTGTTGATCAACACTTCATTGTGCGCAGCCGCTACAACCGCATGCTAACCGCCGTGATGGAATTTCCAACCTACCAGTGTATCGGTATTGACGAAAACACGGCCCTGCTCGTTCGGGGCAGAACAGCAACGGTGATAGGTGAGGCACAGGTTGTGGTGCTCCAGCAGCCGGTCAGGGTACGTCAGAATTCCAAAGGATTTCTCGCATTAGACGACGTAAAATTTTCCGTATACCTCAGCGGCGAATCCTTCTTCATAAAGCAATAAACATTAAATATAAAAATACAATATATGAAAAACCAGTACAAATTTTAACGTCACATTTGTTTTATGGCAAAAGCAACCTCCTGTACTTCCACATTGAACCCCTGGTGCGAGTAAAACCATTTAAATCGACGCACAGAAGTTTCTCTCGCTATGGCCTAATCCATACCTTGGCGCCCTCAGAACAATTCGAGCAAATATCTATGTTAGATCTGCCGGTCAGAATTTTATGTCGAAATTGCCGGTAAGGTTCCCCAAACCAAATTTCTTGCAGAGAGTTATTGTTCAGATCACCCATCACATAACGCGCATCCTTGTCAAAGCAACACGGCACCACCTTACCATCCCACGTAACGACGCAGCCATACCACATGCGCCAGCAGCTGTTCCTCAACCTTCCTTTTAACATCAGTCCATTTTCATTTCTGATATATCTCGCCAATCTGTCGTCTTCCGGAAGAAACTGCTTTACGCCCTCCTCGTCATAGAGTTGCATGGTTTTGAACACCGCCTGGTCAACCTTCAAAGCTTTCGCCATGCTGCGCATGCCACTTAATTCCTTTTCATTATGTTTCCCGATCAGGAACTGAACAACGACCTGTGGGTGCGATTTCCTTAAAGATCGCTTAGCAGCAACAACGTTGCGAATTGACTCCAATACACGATCTAACAATCCTCCTACCCGATACTGCTGATAGGATTCCTGCGTTACTCCATCAACCGAAAAAATCAAACGCCCCAGGCCACTAAGAATCAATTGCTCAGCTTTATACGGATCTATAAAGTGTCCATTGGTGGATGTGACGGTAAACAGTCTCCTCTGGGTGGCATATTGCACCATTTCACAAAAGTGGCGATGAAGAAAAGGCTCACCCTGAAAATACAGAGTCAAATAAACTGCATGAGGGGCGACCTGGTCGACGAGGTGTTTGAAGAAAGTAATATCCATATTGCCTGTAGGTCTTGTAAACGACCTCTTCCCGCTCGGGCATTGCGGACAACGAAGGTTGCATAAGGTCGTTGGTTCGATCGCAACAGCAGCCGGTAACCCCCTTGTTAAAGGAATTTTTCGCAACCGCGACCAATAAAAAGAGAACCACAACAAAGCAATATTCACCAATCTTTCAGACGTCAACGCTTGGGTCCAATGCATATTCCTAAGTTAGAAACACTGTTTACAAAACCTGTGAATTGATATTGACAAATCCCCTTGTAGGTGAAAAACCCTGTAGGAATAATGTCAATACCAAGGTTAAATCCATCCACATTCGGTGACTAATCAATGTTAAATCAAATAGGAAAAAATGTTTACAAACTATTTCGGGAAGGTTCAATAACCATTAATACCATCTTTTCAAGAAAAGCAAAAGAAAAATCCACTCAAAAAGTTATTCATCCCTGCCTGCATCGTTGATAAAGTATCCTCAAGATTTTCCACTCTGAAGGTTTTGCATCAGTTGTCAAAAAGTGAATTACACCTGCTGCATCAATACTCAAGGTTTTCTTAAACCAATGTGAAACGAATGTTATCAAAGTGTCGACAGGCAATTTTCAAAGCAATTTATCTGCTCAATTTCCACTTTTGCACAGCCCTAATAATGTTTAACGATAACTTTGCTTTAGCTTTTTAAAGGAATCAGGGTGTTGGGACAAACAGAAGAGGCAGTCAGTACACTATTGAGCAAAGGATTTCTTGATCTGCCGGTAGATCCTACACTGGACTTGTTTGAAGAAATAGCTAAACTGAAAAAGGAAAAGAATGCGATCATTTTAGCCCATTATTATCAAGAGCCTGACATTCAGGACGTAGCAGATTACATCGGGGACAGCCTGGGTTTGTCGCAACAGGCTGCACGAACTGATGCAGATATGATTGTTTTTGCTGGGGTTCACTTCATGGCTGAGACGGCAAAAATTCTTTCTCCGGAAAAAAAAGTTGTCGTACCTGATTTGTTAGCGGGTTGCTCGCTGGCCGAGTCATGCCCGCCCGACAAGTTTGCAGAATTTCGGAAAAAGTATCCGGATCATGTGGTGATTATGTACATCAATTGCTCGGCTGAGATCAAAGCCATGAGCGACATCATTTGCACTTCATCCAATGCTCAAATCATCATTGAGTCAGTTCCGAAAGAAAAGAAAATCATTTTTGGACCGGATAGAAATCTGGGAAGGTATCTGATCAGAAAAACCGGCCGCGACATGGTGCTCTGGGATGGTGTGTGTATCGTGCACGATATCTTTTCTGCAGAAAAAATAATCAGATTAAAAGAGCGACATCCGCATGCAAAAGTTATTGCACATCCCGAATGTGTTGATACAGTATTAGAAATGGCTGATTATGTAGCTTCTACAACAGGTTTGCTCAAATACACACAGCGCGATGAAGCAACCACCTACATCGTAGCTACGGAACCCGGCATCTTGTATCAGATGCAGCAGGCATCACCTCATAAAACATTTATAGCTGCTCCGCCGGACAATACATGTGCATGCAATGAATGTCCATACATGAAACGCAATACCTTGGAAAAGTTGTGTTTATGTTTGAAATATGAGCAACCGGAAGTGACCGTACCTGAAGAGATTCGGATCAAAGCCAAGAGGGCAATAGACCGTATGTTGGAAATCAGCGCAACGGCCGGCTTGTAGCTGTTTTCCGGCTGTTTAAAAGCTGCAGTCTAAGCAATGAAGCCCGTATCCGCGCACCTGCCATGTGTGTCCTGCAAGGTCCTCTTTTTTGCCTGAAAGCCAAATGTCTGATTCTATCCAGAGATGTTCCACCGATGGATGAAATTTTATTGTCCAGCCATCAGGAACGCTCAGAGTTACGTTTATTCTTTGGCCGCGAAAAGGAGTTTTGGGGTTCAGGACAAAACCGTTTGGAAGAATCAATATGGAATCTCTGGTTTTATAGGAATAGGTAATGGCCCTCGCATAGTCGAAGGCATGCTGCAAACTTTTACCTTTTGATATTCGGGTTAGGTTCAGGTAGGCGGTATCGTTGTCGCTGCGGTTTAAGTAGACTTTTACCAAAGGAATAATGTTCTCACCATAAGATCTAAAAGGAAACAGGTCGTATTTAATGATTTGTTCGTCTGAATGGGCTTGATCGAAATCTTTCCAAAGTTGTTCCACCTGAACGTATAAGGTGTTGTCGGGAGATGTAAGCGTGATTCTTTCGTGGTGTTCGGCTTGAAAACGCAATGAACGATATACTTCGCTGCTCAAATAAGCGGCCAGGCCTATGGCAAGTATCCACAAGACAAGACTAATGATCAATGCCCGATTTAAATTGATTTGTGTCTTGAATAGCAACTTCAAACTCAGCAGCAGTAAGAACACCGCTGGCACGCCGATAACCAGGATAATCACCAATGCTAGTAGAAAAGAGTTTATTTCCGGCATCAGCAGCTCGGGGGTGTTGAAAGGCAAAATCATGATGGCCTCCCCGAACATAGAGGCTATTAGTGCCATAAGCGTGGCAAGGGTAACCAGGGCCGCAAAAAGCAAAAAGATGCCCAGCAACACGGCCAAAACCCTGCCGAGGTTTCGGATCAGCTCGGAAAAAAACGAAAGCAACTGTGTTATTACAGATGAATCTCTTGTGCCTGAATGCTTCAATCGGTCCATCTGCGCACGGCCGGATTTTTTCAAGGCTTCTAACTCTTCACGAATGTTTTTCTCAATACTGCTGACGGTGACCGGCTCACCGCGCATCAGTAGTTTGTCAGAGGCAGTGCGCGCTTCCGGTATGATTAACCATAAAATCAGATACAACAGTATGCCGCTACCAAAACCAATGACGGCAACAACGAAAGCAAGACGAAGCCAGATGGGATCCCAACCGAAATAGGCCGAAATTCCCGAACAAACACCGCCGATGATGCGGTCGTCAGGGTTTCGAAATAATCGTCGCGGTGGCCGTGGCATTACCGGTTCTTTGGTGCTGTCATCCATCTGTTCGGGACGTCCCATGGTGGCCATTGCCTCATCTACATCCTTCAGCGTGATGACTTGGCGGCCTGACCCGAGTCGCTGGGAAAACATTTCAGCGAGGCGTGCTTCGATGTCGGTGATGATTTCTTCGCGCCCCACTTGGTTGCTGAAATGCGTTTGCAACGATGCCAGATAGTCTTGAAGCTTTTCATAGGCGTCTTCATCTGCGTGAAAGATCTGTCCGCTTAGGTTGATGTTTACAGTCTTTTTCATGGTATTATTGTTGACTTAGCTTTTAGATTTAGAAAAAGTTGATTTATGATGAAGGGTATCGGTAACCATTGCTACGGAATGAACTAACTCGTTCCAACTGCGCGCTAGTTGCTGCAGAAAAGCTTTTCCGGTGTCGGTAAGCTGATAGTACTTGCGCGGTGGCCCGCTGCGTGACTCTTCCCATTCATAGCTGAGATATCCGTCGTTTTTAAGCCGCGTCAACAGCGGATAGATTGTACCTTCTACTACCAGAAGGTCGGCATTTTTGAGTTGATCCAAAATCTGTGAAGCATAACAACGGCCTGCATTATTGATGATGCTCAGAATACAGTATTCCAGCACGCCCTTGCGCATCTGTGCCTTTATGTTTTCCAGGTTCATCGAAAGAGAAGTGCAGAATATTTTACGTTGCAAAGATATATGCTTTGTATACTACTTTGTATAATAAAGTACTATCCAATGTAAATATTTTTGTAACTTATTGATTATTAGAAAGAAAAAATTTTATCAAAGACTTACCCAGGAGTATGTCCGGTTTTGAGTTGGTACATGGATTAATTCACATCTACATATTCCGGTGAAAAGTGTCGTTGAAAGAATGTTTATAGCGTTTAGGCCTGGTGCCTACTTTCGTTCAAATCCAGCAGTCAGCAACGAGGTACCTAACTTTAAGAATAAGAAATAAGAACGATGGCTGAAGTTGCAGTTTCCACCTACACTTATGAAGAAGTATTGCAAGCGTGCTTGGAATACTTTGACGGAGACGAGTTAGCAGCTACCACATGGATGAACAAGTATGCCGTAAAGGATGCACAGGGCCGTTTTTACGAGCGAACCCCTGACGACATGCACTGGCGCATGGCGCGTGAATTCGCCCGTATGGAACTGTTGTTTGCCGAACGCAACAAACTCAACGGTGCATTTAAGAATTTGTCGGCATACGGACAAAGACGTGAATTCCTCGGCGCTGAACGCATTTATAACTATTTCAAAAAATTTCGATATATCATTCCTCAGGGCAGTGTGATGAGTGTGTTGGGCAATCCCCACATCATCGCTTCCTTAAGCAATTGCGTGGTGCTGCCCGAGATTTATGATTCCTACGGAGGAATTTTTTTCACCGACCAGCAGTTGGCTCAGCTGTTTAAGCGGCGATGTGGGGTAGGTATTGACATCACCAGCATCCGTCCGGCAGGAGCACCGGTAGCCAATGCTGCCGGTACAACCACGGGAGCCGTCTCCTTCATGGAGCGGTTTTCCAACACCACGCGAGAAGTGGCCCAACATGGCCGCCGTGGGGCGCTCATGATAACTATGGATGTATCGCACCCCGACATCGAACAATTTGTCACCATCAAACAGGATTTGACCAAGGTCACGGGGGCTAATGTCAGCGTGCGCCTCAGTGATGAGTTCATGCAGGCCGTCGTTAACGATGACTACTACACCCACCGTTGGCCGGCCGATAATCCCGATCCCCGCTACAACAAGACCATTCGGGCCCGCGACCTATGGCAAACCATCATTCAATGTGCCCACCGGACAGCCGAACCAGGTCTGATCTTCTGGGATCGTCAGCACCTCTATTCCACCTCTTCGATATATCCTGGTTTTCGTAATGTTTCTACAAACCCCTGCAGTGAAATAGCCATGCAGGGTGGCGACAGCTGCCGGCTTATTGCCATGAACCTCTATTCTTTCGTAGAGCACCCCTTCACGCCCAAGGCTCGTTTTGATCATGAAAAATTTTATGAGCTCGTTTACGAAGCCCAGCGATTGAGCGACGATCTGGTAGAACTGGAACTGGAATACATTGACCGCATCTTGGCCAAAGTGGCCTCTGATCCCGAGCCGGACTACATCAAAGATTGTGAAGTGCGTACCTGGAAGCTGCTGCAAGAGCAGGGGCGCAAGGGCCGGCGCACCGGTTTGGGCTTCACGGCCTTAGCCGACACCTTGGCGGCGCTCAATCTTAAGTATGATTCCGATGAGGCTTTGGTCGTCATAGAACAGATTCAAAGAACAAAATGTCGTGCTGAGTTTGATGCTTCTATAGATATGGCTATTGAACGAGGCCCCTTTGAAGCGTTCAACCCCGAAATCGAACGCACATCCGAATTTGTTCAGATGTTGGAAAGAGAGTTGCCCGACATATACGACCGAATGATGCGCTTTGGTCGGCGCAACATTTCCCTGAGCACCGTAGCCCCTACCGGTACGTTATCGATTTTGGCTCAGACGTCCTCAGGTATTGAGCCGGTGTATCTGCTCAGCTATAAGCGACGGCGCAAGGTAAACCCAACCGACCAATATCAGCGGATTGACTTTACTGATGCCAAAGGCGATCATTGGCAGGAATTCGACGTTTATCATCCGAAGTTGAAAGAGTGGATGCGCATCACTGGAGAAAAAGACATTACGCAATCGCCCTATTACGGCAGCACGGCTCCCGAAATTGATTGGCTGCGTCGGATAGAAATCCAAGCAGTAGTGCAGAAATACGTCACGCACAGCATTTCATCCACCATAAACCTTCCTTCTGACGTTTCGGTAGAAAAAGTAGGTGAAATCTATTTGGAAGCCTGGCGACGGGGGCTGAAAGGCATTACGGTATATCGCGATGGCAGCCGCACCGGTGTTTTGGTGGCGAAGGACGATAAAAAGGAACTGCCGCAGGAAGTACGCGTGTCGCATGCACCCAAACGACCTGCCGTGCTGGAAGCAGAAGTGCTGCGATTCATGAACGGAAATGAAAAATGGATGGCCGTTGTAGGGTTACTCAAGGGCAAGCCGTATGAAATATTCACCGGCGTCATCAATGAAGACAGCATTTATCTGCCCAGCTATGTAGAGCGCGGATGGGTGATTAAGACAAAACTTCCGGATAAAAGCACACGTTACGATTTCCAATATGTGGACAAAGCCGGCTATAAGACCACCATCGAAGGCTTATCGCGTTCGTTCAATCCTGAGTTCTGGAACTACGCCAAACTCATCAGCGGCGTTTTACGTCATGGCATGCCGTTGCCCCATGTCATTGATCTGGTGGAAAACCTGGATTTGAAGAGCGACTCGCTCAACACCTGGAAAGCCGGTGTGGCGCGCGCCTTGAAGCGCTATGTTCCCGACGGCACTCCAGCCGTAGACCGCCAGTGTCCCGACTGCGGCGATCGGGACGGACTGGTCTATCAGGAAGGATGCCTGGTCTGCAAAAGCTGCGGCCACAGCAGGTGCGGCTAGAGGAAGGGCTTTCATGGAGGTTTATTTTACTGATCATATTCTGAAACGGGCTGAAGAGCGCGGGGCAACTCGCAGGGAAATCGTGTAGTCAGATGCTCACAGAGTTCGTCACGAAGTGAAAAGGGGCCGAATTGATGCGATGAAAATTTTTGACTGCCAAAACACAAGAAAGGGAAAATTTTACGCGTAAAAAAAGTAGAGAATATGTTTACAGAAGAAAAACAAAAGCTCATTGCCATAACCGTTTACGTTTTTTCCGGTTCTTGGACTTAGCTGAAATGAAGGTCTATTTTGACTCAAAGAATTACCTTTTATATCTCACGTTTGATGCTGAAAAACAAGCCGTAACCAACATGCGCTTAAATGAAGACATTGTGGTGGATTTTGGTGAAAACGAATAAATCGTTGGCATGGAAATCCTTAACACTTCCAGGCTGCTCAATTTAAAGGAATTGCTACCTGTTCTTTCGGAAGTAGTTTAGTTGATAAAGCCTGTTTTTTGCGGCGCTTGAGATTGGGTTGTACCCACATGCAGTGAAGGGAAGGAAGTTTTTATGGCGCAAATCGTTCTTGCAGGCGGCAATGGCTTTTTAGGTAAGGCCCTGGCGGCTCATTTGGCAGCAAAAGGCTATGAGCCCGTTATCCTGACTCGAAAACCAAAAGCAGGCAGCACTTTCAAGCAGATTGTATGGGACGGAGCCACTGTAGGCCCCTGGGCAAAAGCCCTCGAGGGAGCTTTTGCCGTCATTAACCTGGCGGGGGCCAGTGTGAGCAAAAGGCATACAAACACATATCGGCAGCAAATTCTTTCTTCACGACTGTTGCCTACCCAGGCCCTGGGTAATGCCCTGACCCAAAGCCTCAATCCACCGCAGTGGTGGCTGAATGCCTCGGGCATCAACATTTACAGCTGCACGTCTTGCCGTATTAATGACGAACAGGCCCCAACCGATGGCACAGATTTCCTTGCCGAAGTCTGTCGCCAATGGGAATGGGCAGCCTCGTCCTTCAAATTACCTCACACCCGTCTAGTACTGTTGCGTACTGCTTTGGTATTTGGTCGGGACAGAAATTCCGTGCTTAGCCAGACAGCCGCTTTGGCCCGCTGGGGGTTGGCAGGCACCATAGGAAAAGGCACTCAGCAAATGGCATGGATTCATGTGGCCGACTATGTTGCCGCTGTTGCTTTTATTCTTGAACAAACGCAGTGGGAAGGCCCCGTCAATGTAGTTGCGCCAGGAAAGCTGACAAATGCTGTTTTTTCGAGGGCGGTGCGTCGAGCGGTAGGCATGCCTATAGGGCTACCGGCTTGGTCGTGGATGGTCCGGGTCGGTGGATGGATCTTGGACCGCGAAGCAGAACTCTTGCTTGCCAGTACGTGTGCAGTACCGCGTCGCTTGCTGGATGCAGGCTTCGCCTTTCGCTTTTGCGATGTTGAGGCAGCTGTTGCCGACGTGCTGCAGAACCAAAGCTCCGTCTAGTCGGCTGTTATCTTTGCCGCCACATGGCGCAGTTAGTTATTTACAACAGTCTTTCTCGGCAGAAAGAGCCCTTTGTTCCCTTGCACCCTCCCTACGTGGGCATGTATGTATGTGGACCCACGGTGAGCGGAGAATCGCACCTAGGTCACGCCCGCCCCTATGTCTTTTTTGATGTGGTTTTCCGTTGGCTACGTCATTTAGGCTATCAGGTTCGTTATGTCCGCAACATTACCGACGCAGGTCATTTTGAAGAGGAAGACCGTCCGGCAGAAGACAAGGTGGTAGCCAAAGCTAAGCTGGAGCGGCTTGAACCCATGGAGCTGGTGCAGAAATACACAAACCTGTTTCACGATGCCATGGATCAGCTCAACAACCTGCGTCCGAGTATTGAACCTACGGCAACAGGCCATATCATCGAACAGATTGCTATGATCGAAGAAATTTTGCGGCAGGGCTGGGCATATGAAGTGAACGGTTCAGTGTATTTCGATGTGGTGCGATATGCGCAGCAGTATGATTACGGGCGGCTGTCGGGCCGTCGCCTTGAAGAACTCTTAGCCGGCAGCCGTGAACTGGAGGGGCAGGAGGAGAAACGACATCCGGCCGACTTCGCCTTATGGAAAAAAGCTCCACCCGAACATCTGATGCGCTGGCCCAGCCCGTGGGGGCAGGGCTTTCCCGGATGGCATATTGAATGCTCGGCCATGGCTACCAAATACCTTGGTGCCCCCTTTGACATTCATGGCGGAGGAATGGACTTGCAGTTTCCGCATCAC
Source organism: Chitinophagales bacterium (assembly GCA_025056305.1). Lineage (GTDB taxonomy): Bacteria > Bacteroidota > Bacteroidia > Chitinophagales > UBA10324 > JANWXQ01. The sequence goes on from JANWWJ010000044.1 coordinate 63,769, forward strand.
GAAAGTGAAATCGCTCAAACGCGAATTGCTACCGGCCACATCCCTGCCCGCTATTGGATGCACAACAACATGATTACCGTCAACGGGAGGAAGATGGGCAAGAGTTACAACAACACCATAACGCTGCGCGAATTGTTTACCGGAACGCATCCGCTATTAGAACGGGCCTATGACCCAATGACCGTACGCTTTTTTATACTTCAGGCGCATTACCGCAGCACGCTGGACTTTAACAACGACGCCCTGAAGGCTGCAGAAAAGGGCCTGGAGCGCTTGCTGCAGGCCATGGCCTTGCTTCAGCGCCTACAGCATCCCGGTGGGGGAGGTGAAACAGAAACAGATAAAAAAATCCGTGAATTGTTGACTTCCTGTGCGGATCATCTCAATGATGATTTCAATACGGCCCTGACGCTGGCGTCCTTGTTTGAGTTAGCTTCCTACATCTTTTCTTGGCATAACCGGCAGGCAGACCTGTCAGACATTCGCGCTGAAACCCTAAGCTTGTTGCAGCTTCAATTTCCTTATTATGTGACTGACATTTTGGGATTGAAAGCTTCCGATCATTCGCACGGGGAGCGGCTGGAGCGTGTGTTGCAAATTCTTATCGATCTTCGAAATCAAGCCCGTCAACGCAAAGATTTTGCTCTTGCCGATAGCATTCGCCAGCAGTTGATGCAAGTCGGGATCGCGCTTAAAGACGAAAAAGAAGGCACACGGTGGGAATGGGTATAAACGCGCACCTGACGTTGCTGACCGATTCGCGCTATCTCACCCCTCAGCCAGGCAATGATTATGTATCGAATATTTTCCTTGAAGACAAACTGCTCACTGAGGCTCTGGAGCGCTTGGGTTACCACGTGCAGCGTACGAACTGGGACAATCCAAACTACGATTGGTCTGCTACGCACGCTGCGGTATTTCGCACCACCTGGGATTATTTTCATCGTGCCGATTCGTTTCGCCGTTGGCTCAAAGATGTATGCGCACACACCCGCCTGATTAACGATTATGAGGTGGTAATGTGGAATATGGATAAAACGTATTTGCTGGTCTTACAGCAAAGAGGCCTGGCAATACCGCCCACCCTGTTGGTCCATGCAGGAAGCAGCCAAACCTTAAAAGGCATTTTGAGCATATGCTGCTGGGAAGAAGTGATTTTGAAACCAGCCATATCGGGGGCAGCCAGGCACACCTATCGCTTCACCGCCCGAGAGGCAACCGCCTATGAGCCAGTATTTCAGCAGCTCATCGGCCAAGAAGCCGTATTGTTACAGCAATTTCAGCCGTCGGTGCTGAAGCGGGGCGAGGCCGCTTTGATGTTTTTTGACGGTCGCTACAGCCATGCCGTGCTTAAGCGCGCCCGACCCGGGGATTTCCGTGTTCAGGATGACTTTGGCGGTACGGTGCATCCGTATCAACCTGCTGCAGATGAAATTGAACTGGCCCGAAAAGCGCTGCAGTGTAGCCCGCAGCCGCCGGTCTATGGTCGGGTGGATCTTTTGTGGAACGAAGCGGGAAAGCCGCTGGTTTCCGAACTGGAGCTCATCGAACCGGAATTGTGGCTTCGATGCAGTGAGCCGGCAGCCGCTTTATTTGCCGATGCCCTACACAAGGCGCTGCAATGCTCCTGAATGTTTTTATCTGGCATTTTTTGTCAGTAAAGACATGTTGTTGGGCATTCGGGCTAGGGTGTTGCCTTTACTAGCAGGCGGCTCACCACAGCCCGGTTACCCTGAAGCTGCAAGACGTAAAAACCGTTGGGCAGAAAAGAAAAATCGAACCATGCCTTTTCTGTGGATACCATGTGTTCGTACACCACTTTACCCTGAGCATTTTTTAGGGTGAGGCGGCAGGGCGCATGGGTTGGAGCAGGGGTTATATGCACCAGCGAAGAAAACGGATTAGGAAAAATTCCTATATCATTTGTTGGCGCCATAGCATGCGGAGCTCCGGTGAGGCAGTTCAGTGCATCGGCATAAGGGTTGATGGCGTCGAAGACGGCTTTTTCAACAGTGTAAAAAGCAGTTTGCGCACTGGTCTGGTATCCGGTGCCGCAGCCATTGGTCATAAACACCAGGCCGAGGCGACGGGTGGTATCGATGTAGGCATCGCTGACCAGTCCATAGGCTTCGCCCGGATGGCCAAACATGATGTTGCTGCCAGCGAGTACCACATCAGCATTGGGAATGCTTAGAATGCGGTGAATACCAAGCCCCCAGCTGTTGAACAATCCGTAATAATTTTCTCCATTATTGCCATCATAAGTCCATTGGTTGCTTAACATGGTGTCGGTCATCGCTGGCGTCAGGGCCATAAAGCCCGACCATGAACCTTTATTCAAGAGGGTCCTAAAAAGGATACTGAGGTCGGTACCGCTGCCTCGGAAGCCCCCTTGTGGGCTAAAGCGGGCACCGTTGGTTCCCGGCACATAGCCAGCAAGGTTATCGTAGGTGGGCGGAATACCCTGGTAGTTGTCGGCCTGGGGGATCCATGACCCCCCGATTTTGCGGTACAGTACGGCAACGTAGTTGATGTCGTCAAGGTGGGTGAGGTTGAAGCTGCCCCGGATCCCCAAAGGTCGAAGCAGGGAGTCGCGGCAATATTCATCAAAACGCCGGCCAGTGATTTTTTCGATAAGCGTTGCAATGATTACAAAGTTTATATTGGAATAAGTAAAATATGTTCCAGGCGGTTTATTGAGAAAATTGGTAATGCTGTAGTAGAGGCCGCCGGGAGTCAGCAGTTGGCTTAAGTTGGGTATAGGCAGCTGAGCCGTAGTAGCGTTAAGGAAAGAGCTGTAGGTATTTCCGTCTTTCATTGATGACGTGTGACTGAGCAGCATACGCGGTGTAATTGGCGTGCTGGGGTAGTAAGGATTGCGTACGGAATAACCCAATATGTTGCCGATGTCGTCATCCAAGCTGACGAGACCTTGGTCCACAAGCCGCAAAAAGGCCATGGCCGTAATGGTTTTAGAGATGCTGGCCACTCGGAACAACGTGCTGTCGGTTACCGGCAGTTGGCGCTCGAGGTCGGCGAGGCCGAATGGTATGGAATAAACAATTTGATCGTCGCAAAAAACAGTGACGACACCGCCCATCAGGTCATAGTCGGCTTTGATTTGCTGAATGTCTGCTGCGAGCTGAGCGTGCGCAATAAAGAAAGAAAGGGAAGCTGCATGATGGAGCAGTGTTAGGCTGATTAAAGCGAGTCTTTTGCTAAAAAGGCACAAGGGATCGCTGTTGGGAGTGTTCTGGCGGAAATGTTTAAATCAAAAATATTTATCTACTAAATACACCAAAGCTGTGATGACGCCGGCGCCAAGCTCAAGTTCGCGCTTGTTGACTTGATCAAAAGTGTCGGTATCTGCATGGTGGTGATTGAAGTATCGTTGGCTGTCGGGCAAAAAGCCGGCCAGTACGGGACAATGGCCGCGAAGCGGAGCGATATCGGCGCCACCGGAGCCGCCCCGGTTCCAAACGTGCACGTAGTAAGGTTCAAAAAGTTTCTTCCACGAAAAAATTTTGTCGATTAGGATACTATCTCCGCCAATTCGAAATCCGCGGGGAACAAAGCCGCCGGCATCGGACTCCAAAGCGAACACGTGGATTTCGTTTTTGCGACGGGCTTCGGCTGCATAGGTCAAAGCCCCACGCAGTCCGTTTTCTTCATTCATGAACAGGACTACACGCAAGGTATGGCGCGGCCGAAGATTTAGTTTTTTGAACGTATTCAGAACTTCTATGGTCTGCACGCAACCGGCACCATCGTCGTGGGCGCCATGGCCGGCATCCCAGGCGTCCAGATGGCCTCCGACCAAAATAAATCGATCGGGATAAACGGTGCCACGCAGTTCGCCAATCACGTTGTAACTCAGCACACTGTCAGCCATCATGCGGCTGGTATTTCGTATATAGAGCCGTGCCTGCGGATGGCGACGCAGCACGTCGCTCAGGCGATCGGCTGCCAACGTAGACAAAGCCAAAGCGGGAATACGAGGAAAACTGTCGTTGTAGGCCATGGATCCGGTGTGGGGGTGATTATCGCGGGCCGAGGTCATGGAGCGCACCAGCACGGCAACGGCGCCGTAACGCGCAGCCCGTGAGGCACCCGCCCAGCGGTAAGCAACGGCATCGGCATAAGCCTGAAATTGATTGATGAAAGCATCTTGAAAAGGATAGTTGTAAAATACAATTTTTCCATTAATATGTTTTTTACCTAATGAATCAAGATGTCGAAAGTTTTTGACTTCAATCACGGGAGCTTCCAGACCGAGGCTGCCGGTGCCCGCTGAATTGCCCAAAGCCATCACCGCCAGTGCTTCCTGCCGGCCGTTGTAAAACAACGTGCATTGTTCTTTTTCACCGCGCACCCAGTAAGGCACATAACAGGGCTGCAGCCAAACCGAATCGAAGCCCATCTGGAGCATGACGTCGCGCATGTAGTTTACGGCCCGATCGGCCCCATCAGAGCCACTGAGGCGGTGAGGGCAACATTCCGTGAGCCCACGTAGTATTTCATAACAAGAGGAGCGGGTCAGTGCAAATTCCACGATGCGGCGGATCACGACACTGTCGTTCTCTTGCGCGCAGAGCGTTGTTGCACCCAATACCGACAATAAAATGAGCAGGCGATGTTTCATGATGAACAAATATGCTAAATGTGCCACAAGGGTGAAAAATGATAAGCGTAAAACTTGAATGGGCGCAGATATTTTTGTGTCAATTCATGAACGCATATGAGAGTACCCAACATGCCGTGGGCAATCATGATTTTTTCTTGGTGTTCGGCTGCGGCGCAAACTTCACTGCCCGACAGTTGTAAGTTGGAATTTGGTACCAATCTTTCCGGGCTTTACGATTGGACTACGGAACTACCTTTTGTGGATTTGATGAAGATTGCCCGCCCGTGGGGCACACAAAACATTACGTGGGTGACGGGCGGTTCCAATCCTTTCAACTCCAATGTGATTGATCACATTCCCAAGAATGCTCAGGGCTATCCTTTACAGGTGCCGTTTTATCAGCCCGGATTGGGGTTGGAAACCGATCAGATCGTGTACACGTTATGGGCCGATAATGAGGCATGGCCATCCGGTACCTATGTATTCCTATACGACGGAGAAGGGACTTTTGAATTTGTAGGCGATGCCACCATCACGGCATCTATGCCGGGCAGGCTGGAGGTCCAGGTCACGCCGGCTGTTTACGACATCATTATATTAAAAATTCTGTCTACTAATCCGGCTAATCCAGCCCGAAACTTTCGGTTCTTAATGCCAGGCCATGAATTCACTTATCAGACGCAACCTTTCCATCCGGCGTGGATGGAGAAAGTCGCGCCTTTTACGACTCTACGCTTTATGGATTGGGGCCATACCAACAACTGGGGAGCCGATTATATGTGGGAGAATTTTGACGAAGATGCCGATTCCCACCGCGTTTCATGGAATGAGCGTGCGCGTTACGATTACTACACTTGGGCAACGAACAAGGGAGCACCATACGAAATCATGATTCAGGCATGCAACCAGTTGAACAAGCACATGTGGATCTGTGTGCCCCATAATGCTTCGAATGAATACATAACTCAACTGGCTACGATGGTGCGAGATCAGTTAAATCCAGAGCTTAAAGTTTATGTCGAGTACAGCAACGAGATTTGGAATTGGATGTTTGGGCAGACCCATTGGTTATATAAGTTCGGATGCTTATATAAAAATCAAATCTGGCCTGAAGGGATCACACCGTACATTCAGAATTGT
>JANWWJ010000002.1 GCA_025056305.1 Chitinophagales bacterium
CACCGGGTCTTTTTTAATTTCCCACCGTGTTTTTTTGGGGTGTTTTTTTTTTACCAACCGTTTTTTGTTTTTTTTTGGGGGGGGGGGCCACGGGCCCCCCCCCCGCCCCCTTATGTTTTTTCCTAAATCTTCCCAAACTTCTATCGCATAACTGACCTGCTCAGAACATATCAGGCAAAACCCAATTAATAGAAGCAATTTTAAATCAAAAACGGGTCTCTAAGTAATATGGCAACATCCTCCTCCAGGAAGGCCAGTCATGCGGAATATCAGGACCCCAAATGTCCAGTTCATGGGGAATGGCTTTGCGGTGCAGAACTTCCGAAAAACGGCGACTGAAATCGGGATTTTCGTAGCTGCCGCTGCCCGTAACAATGTGTAAATGTGGTTTGCTCCGTATGGTTTGTAATATCGTATGATCAGTTAGATTAGGAATATAATGCATCGGACTATTGAAATACACTTCCATGTCGAAATAGCCTTTGGTATATTCCGTTAAATCATAAACGCCACTCATGGCAATGAATCCATCGAGCAGATCAGGACGTTTCAGGAATAAGTTGGCAGCGTGCAACGCACCAAATGAGGCACCGCTCACATATATGGGTGTTTCCTGGCTGGTTTTATATTTAATAAAAGGCAATACTTCGTGATAGATGTATTCATTCCAACGGTTGTGTCGAAAGCCTTTTAAGGCAGGATCCACACCATCGTTGAGCCAGCTTTCTTTGTTGATGCTATCGACCGAAAACACTTTTACTTTTCCCGAATTGATAAGAGGAGCCAGCGCATCAATAAGCTGAAACCGCTCGTACTCTAAATAATCGGCAGCCGCAGTGGGAACCAGCAGTAAAGCAAAACCATAATGACCATAGACGGCTATGGGCATCTCTCGGTGCAAAGCCGGACTGAACCACGAGTGGATTTCCCTTCGCATAACAAAACAGTTAAGGGCGCAAAGATAGCAGTGTTCCCGAGGCCTCAACTGTCGGTCTATTCAACCGTCACGCTTTTGGCCAGATTTCGAGGCTGATCAACGTTACAACCTCGTAACACGGCAATATGATAGGCCAACAGTTGCAAAGGAATGACGCTTAACATCGGTGTTAGCGGCTCTTCCGTTTCCGGAATTTCAATGACAAATTCGGCCAGATTACGAATGCGATCGTCCCCCTTGGTCACTACAGCGATAATACGCCCTTTGCGGGCCTTGACTTCTTCAATGTTGCTGATGATCTTATCATAAGCCCCGCCTTTTGTAGCTAAGACTACTACCGGCATTTCTTCATCGATAAGGGCAATAGGGCCATGCTTCATTTCAGCAGCCGGATAACCTTCTGCGTGTATATAGGAAATTTCCTTAAGTTTTAATGCTCCTTCAAGAGCCACAGGGAAATTATAGCCACGACCCAAGTATAAAAAGTTGCGAGCCTCCTTAAAAAAATCAGCGATATAACGAATTTGATCGTTGGTTTTAAGTACCTCCTTGACCTTATCGGGGATGGCATCCAGTTCGTGGATAAGCTGATAGTACCGCGATTGCTTCAGCGTTCCTTTTTTGTTGGCAATCATCAAGGCCAACATACTGAGCACCGCTACCTGTGCGGTGAAGGCCTTTGTGGAGGCCACGCCTATTTCAGGTCCGGCATGGGTATAGCTACCCGCATCGGTGGCCCGTGCAATCGAAGAACCCACGACGTTACAGATTCCAAATACAATGGCTCCGTGACTTTTTCCTAAATGCACCGCGGCCAAAGTGTCGGCTGTTTCTCCGGATTGAGAAATGGCAATCATCAGATCGCCCCGATTGATGATGGGATTGCGATAGCGAAACTCACTGGCATATTCTACTTCAACCGGTATGCGGGCCAGATCTTCAATTAGGTATTCACCTACCACGCCGGCATGCCAGGAAGTACCACAACCCAAGATGGTGAGCTTATCGGCCTGGATGAGTCGTTGCTCGTATTCAGCAAACCCTCCCAGCTTAATCGTGCCGGTTTGCACATTAAGACGGCCCCGCATGCTGTCGCGGATCGAGTTGGGTTGCTCATAAATCTCTTTGAGCATGAAATGATCGAATCCCCCTTTTTCGATCATCTCCAGCTTTAGCTCCAGCTCCTCGATGTAAGGGGTTCGCAACACATTGCCTATGGTGCGTACCTGAAGCTGACCATCGCGGTGCATGACAGCAATTTCCTCATCGTTGAGGTAAACCACATTGCGGGTGTGCTCTACGATTGGCGTAGCATCTGAAGCCACAAAGAATTCGCCATCACCCACTCCGATCACAAGAGGACTACCTTTACGGGCAGCGATAAGACTATTGGCCTCGTGCCGCGACAAAATGACTATGGCATAAGCTCCTACTACCTCATGCAATGCAATCCGGACGGCTTCGGGTAAATCCACCCCTTCGTTTTGCTGAATATCTTCGATGAGGTGCACCAAAACTTCGGTGTCGGTTTCAGATTCAAAGCGATGCCCACGATGCCGGAGCTCTTCCTTAAGCGCTGCATAGTTTTCAATAATTCCATTATGGATGATGGCCAGCCCTTTGCTCGGGGAAAAATGGGGATGCGCATTGCGGTCGGTAGGAGCACCGTGTGTGGCCCAGCGGGTATGTCCTATGCCCACGGTTCCAGACGTGTCTTTGCCGGCACACATTTCCTCCAGGGAACTGACTTTACCAGCCTTTTTATAAATCTTGATGTCGCCGTCCAATAAAGCAATACCGGTGCTGTCGTAACCCCGGTATTCTAAACGATGTAATCCTTTAATTAAAATAGGATATGCCTGCCGATGTCCAATATAGCCAATGATGCCACACATGAATCCCCTCCGCTTTAAGGTAAAGTTATTTGATTGGTGTGTAAACAAGAATAAGTTTCATGCGCGCTTGGTCGTTGCGACGCCCTCCGCCGGCTACCAATCGGCTGGCTACTTCAGCTCGGCGAAAAGGAATTAAAAACAACCCTCGATCCGGCGTTTTACCATCGATGAGTTGCTGAATTTGTTGAGCTATGCTGAAGCGGTACTGAACATAAGAGCGACGGTCAATCGTAACCTTACGGATGGAAGTGCCGCCGAACTGCAAAGGACCGGTAACATCTGGAAGGGAAATATCTTTTCCACTGCTGTCTACTGTAATGCAAACCAGTTGATCCGGAGGTGTAAAAATGCTGTCGGTCCGGTTTTCATCTAACACACTGGTGATCACCAATTCTGCTTTGTTGATGACTACTTGTTTTAATTGACTCAGGGACGGAATCAAAAGTCGCGCCTTAACCCCAGCCGCCCCCTGCACAAATACCACACTATCACCCATGGGATTAGCATTAACTAAAAAGCTCTGCACCTGACTTTGCATGTAATTATGCCGGAAGTAGTTGGTCCTCACTTCATTGGAGGTGATTGGGAAGGTGAAACGGAGCGAGTCTCGAGTCGGCGTGTGCCAATAGAGCCTTAAGCCACTTAGGCCCGATTGCAAGTTTACGTAGATGATGCTGGCCCCATAAGGAGTAGCAAGGGTATCGGGCGCAACGCAGATTCCTTTGAAAAAATTTTTAAAGTTGCTGTCGGTCTTAAAATGCTCACTCCCTGACTGCTGCAACAGCCGTTGCCCCAACCGATCGCTAAGCCGTATGCGCAAATGTGGGGGCAATTTCCCTTCTGCCAACTGCAATGAATCTTTCCGGTTGGGAACATACAGAGTTTTTCGTCCTAAGGGCAAGTCCTCCACAGTAAACGAACGGGTAGAGAAGTAGCCTTCGGTTGGCTTAGGACGCATGGGCTCGGTGACTTCGTAAACATGTAACGTTTGGGGGACCTGCGAATAGCCATAGACATTAACCACGTCCAACATCAACACCACCGAGTCCACAAAAAGGGTGTCCGGCATACCAAAGTCCACATCGTTGGTTGGCAGGTTTAGTTCGGTGAAAAAAGCGGCATAGGATCGACCAAAGTACGGATCGAACATAACGCCGCACAAGTTGTTCACTGTGGAACTGGAAAGGATGGAATCTTCCGCCAGCGTATGCGTAATCAGGGTGAACGTATCGGTGTAAATGGCTCCAATGTCGTCGCTGCCTGGCAATAGCTCTACCCCTAATTCCCCGAGCTTATTACAGGAAACGAAAAAAGCAGCCCCGATAGTGATAAAAAAGAATTTTTTCAACCGTTGATGGACGATGTCAGGAAGATGATACCGCTGTAACGATTCGCAAAACAGAATCTTGTGCAAACGGTTGCTCAGCGTTTTAAGAGGGAACGATAAAACTCATGGTAAACCTTAGGATATTCTTCACCGTTAACGTATTCCAAAACCGGTTTACCAGCCCCTTTAATAAAGGTCTTCAGCGAACGATCCAATTCTTTATCTGCCAAGATGGTGGCATCAGCATGGGCTATGGCACCTTTGTTTAGGCCACTGAAATCGGCTTTGCGATAATGAGCAAAGTCTTGTTCACTGATGTTGCTGTGGATGATGGCTTTTTTCTGGAAAGAGGGCGCCAACGTACCTTCAAAGCCATGGTTGTAAACGGAATAAACCACCTTAGCGTTCTGAAACACCGGCTCACGCTTGTAAACGGTCTTCAGATACATAGGAATCAGGCTGGTCATCCATCCATGACAATGAATGATATCTGGTGGCCAGCCCCACTTTTTCACCGTTTCCAAGGCCCCTTTGCAGAAAAAGATCATACGCTCGGCATTATCGGCAAAGGGCTTTTTCTTTTCGTCGGTAAACTCAAATTTTCTTTTAAAAAATTCCTCGTTATCCAGAAAATAAACCTGTAAACGGGCTCCGGGCAAGCTGGCTACCTTAATAATGAGCGGATAATCATCATCGTCAATTATTATGTTCATGCCTGAAAGCCGGACAACTTCATGCAAACGGTGTCGCCGCTCATTGATCGTGCCGAATCGGGGCATCAATACGCGGATTTCATTACCGGCATTCATGAGATGAATAGGTAACTGATGCGCAATACTGGCCATTTCACTGTGCATCAGGTAAGGCTTCATCTCCTGCGTGATGATCAGGATGCGCAGTTTTTTTTGATTTGCTATGTTAGGCATGAGGCAAAGAGCGTGGATAACTAAATGTGGCTGCAAAGATAATACAAAGAAACCGGTATCCATGCAATATAAGCCATTTTAGCAGCGAAAATGTGTCCATCAAAGAGTAAATTCGCATTGAATTTCAATGTATTATATAAAAGCCTACCCCCACAATAAGGCAGATACAGGTCTTTGGCTTTTAACTTCGCTTATTTGCTGACTTTGCACCCTACATTAAATGATCTTATTGAAAAAAGCTTCAGACCTCCAAAAATGGCTTTCAGAGTACCGCCGCGGCTGGCAAAAGTCAGTTGGATTTGTGCCCACAATGGGAGCCTTACACCAAGGTCACCTGGCCCTGGTTCAAAGATCCATGCAGGAAAATGAGTTGACCTGCTGCAGTATTTATGTAAACCCAACCCAATTCAACGATGCTGATGATTTGGCAAATTATCCACGGCCTTTAGAAAGCGACATACGCTTGCTTGCTGAGGTGGGGTGTCAACTGTTGTTTCTTCCCGATGATGAAGAAATTTACCCAACAGGCAAACAGCATCTTCATCAATATCCACTTTACCCGCTGGATCAAGTGCTGGAAGGTGCTTGCCGGCCTGGTCACTTTCAGGGAGTTGCTAATGTGGTTGATCGGCTTTTACACTTGGTACAGCCCGACGTGCTGTACTTAGGCCAAAAAGACTTTCAGCAAGTAAAGGTGATTGAGCGCCTTTTGACTTATCGAAACTATCAGGTACGATTAGTCATGTGTCCTACCGTGAGAGATTTGGGCGGTCTTGCCCTCAGTTCACGTAACGTGCGCCTATCAGCCGAACAACGGCAGTTAGCCACGCAAATTTGGAAAGAGCTTACATGGATTGAAAACTACGGATTGAATTATCCTCTTCAAGAAGTGCGCAGCCAGGTAATCCGTCGCCTTAATGCCTTACCCGAAACTAAGGTCGATTACTTGGAGTGCTGCTTGGCGGACCGTTTCATTCCCATCGACCAATGGCCGAAAGGCGAAAAAGTTGTTTGGGTTACCGCCGTGACGATAGGAGGCGTGCGTTTGTTGGACAATGTGCTCATGGCCACCTGAACCGTTTTGCTGTGGCTGTAACCTTTACTTTTGCACGCTATGTTGATTGAGGTCGTCAAGTCTAAAATCCACCGCGTACGCGTCACCGATGCCAATATCGATTACATCGGGAGTATTACCATTGACGAAGAGCTCATGGAGGCGGCCAACCTCATCGAAAACGAAAAAGTTCAGGTCGTCAACATCAACAACGGCGAACGAATGGAGACCTACGTTATTAAGGGTGAGCGAGGCAGCGGCACGGTATGCCTTAACGGTGCAGCCGCCCGCAAGGCGGTGGTAGGCGACTTGCTCATCATTATCTCCTATGCCATGATGAATTGGGAAGAGGCTCGTCGTTTCACTCCTGCCATCATATTTCCAGACCAGAATAACCGCCTGAGAGCGCAGCGGTGAGGCAGAAGCTTATTTCCCTACTGCGCATAGCCACTTTTTTGGGCATTGGTATCGTGCTTTTGTGGCTGGTTGTACGTAATCAAGACCTTGGCGTCATCAAAAACAACCTGGCTTCAGCACATTGGGGTTGGGCGGTCTTGGCTTTGCTTTTTGGTTTCTTGAGCAATGTTTTCCGTGCCCTGCGGTGGAACATGCTCATCGCACCCCTGGGTTACAAACCGCGCCTGCTCAATACCTTCGGTTCGGTAATGGTGGGCTACATGGCCAATTTGGCTATCCCAAGGCTGGGAGAGCTAATGCGTTGTGCTTTGCTGAACCGTTACGACAAAATACCGGTAAACAAACTTTTGGGTACCGTTGTAGCAGAACGAGCCATCGATGTGGCTACGATCCTGGTGCTGTTGGCCGTCGTAGTGGTGGTTGAATTTGATCGCATGAGTTCTTTTTCTTATCAGTTTGTTATTGAACCAATAACCCAACGCATGCAAAATGCCGCAAACCACCCGCTGCCCTTTTTTCTGTTTTGGCTTACGGCTTTAGCAATCGTGCTTGTGGTGGGTTTACAGCTTTACAAGCGGGTGCGCCATTCCCGATTTTTTATCCGCATTCGTTACCTGATCCGAGGTTTTATGGCGGGCTTGCAAACCTTTGGTCAACTTCGTAGGCGACATCTGTTCTTACTCTATACGGCATTGATCTGGTTTTTGTATATGATGATGTCGTATGTCTGCTTTTTCTGTTTTCCCCAAACCAGTCATTTAAACATGTGGGTGGCCCTGGCCGTTATGGTCTTCGGGGGTTTGGGCTGGGCTGCCCCGGTGCAAGGAGGTATCGGTACGTTTCACATCATCGTAACACAGACGCTGGTGCTGTATGGCATTGCAGAAGCCAACGGCTTGGCTTACGCCATTCTTTCGCATGGCACTCAAGTAGCCGGCATGTTGCTTTTTGGGTTGCTTACTTTGGCCTTATTGCCTGTGCTGAACCGAAAAACAACCGCCTGAGGTGCTATGAGCCCCTTCTGCAGCATGCGGCTTCAGGATAAGATTTGCAACCTAAACCAGCTCGAGCAGAAAGTGCATCAGTGGCGGCAACACGGAAAAAAAATCGTTTTTACCAATGGCTGTTTCGACTTGTTGCATGCAGGCCATTTACATCTGTTGCACCAGGCGCGCAGCTATGGCGACGTGCTCATTGTGGGTTTGAACGCCGATGCCTCAGTGCGACGGCTCAAGCCCGGCCGGCCTCTGGTAGCTGAGAACGATCGCCTGCAGCATTTAGCTGCCCTGGAAGCCGTGGATGCCGTCATCTTATTCCACGAAGACACACCGCTTGCCCTTATTGAGCGCATCCGACCCGATGTGCTGGTCAAAGGCGCCGATTACCGACCCGAAGAGGTGATAGGTAGAGATCTGGTGCATGCCTACGGTGGAACCGTTGCCCTGGTCCCCTTGTTGCCCGGCTACAGCACCACGGCGCTTATTGAACGCATAAAAAAAACCTAAATATATAGTTTAGCGAAGACCCGTTTTGCAATCTTAAATCCAATAATTCTGAATGAGGATGAAATCGCGCAAAAACTGGTGGACAAAACTTACCACTCCCTACCGGCTGGTCCTGCTCAACGATGAAACCTTTGAGGAAGTTACCAGCTTTCAGCTTACGCGCATGAATGTGTATGTACTGGTCAGCACCGTTTTGGTCGTTATGGTGCTGATAACCGTATCGGCAATTGTATTCACACCATTGAAAGAATACATTCCAGGATATGCTGATGTTGACACGCGCCAAACCGTCATGGAACTTAAGCTTCGTGCCGACAGCATGCAACGAGCCCTGGAATTGAGGGAACGATACCTCGAAAACATCCGCCGCATCATCAGTGGCGAGCTAAAACCATCCACGATTTACGACACTACCCTTAAAGTTCCCTTACGATCCGATGTAGGGGAACCTGCTCGAGTATCGGAATCAGAAGTACAGCTGCGTAAAGAAGTAGAAAAGTTGGAACGCTTTACCATCTTACAGCAGCAAACCGTAGCGCTCAGGCAGCCAGCACGCCACTTAGTACATTTCTTTTTGCCGGTGCGGGGCGGTTATATCACGCAACCATTTGATGCTGCACGCAAGCATTTTGGTGTGGATCTGGTTGCCGTAGAAAACGAGCCGATCAAGGCGGTTCTGGACGGAACGGTAATCTTTAGCGGATTTACTTCAGAAACGGGTTACACCATCATTGTGCAGCATGCACAAAACCTGCTATCGGTCTACAAGCACAACAGCTCCCTGCTGCGCGAGGCTGGAGACCATGTCAGAGCTGGCGACATCATCGCTATAATTGGAAACACCGGTGAATACAGCACAGGACCGCACCTCCACTTTGAATTGTGGTACAACGGTATGCCCTTAGATCCTGCCCAATATCTGCCTCTTTCCTAAAGGCACAATTTTTTCTTGTGGCCGTGTGGAAAACTCTGGCCCCCTGGCTAACTTTGCCAGCCTTGATTGAAAAATAATCTTACCTTAACAAGTCCAAAATACCGCCCCATGTTTAACACGAGTAACGACAAAAGTGCTGGCCGTGCCTCAGGACCTGCAGTGGGAAATCAGCCCGCCATCAACATCATCGGTTCTGGTACTCAGATCGAAGGTGAAATCAAGTCGGAAAGTGATATCCGAATAGATGGCAAGGTGAAGGGAACCGTTACCTCCAAAGCCAAGATTGTTGTAGGAAGTACCGGCATGATTGATGGTGATTTAAACTGCGAGAATGCCGACATCTCCGGTAAGGTATTTGGAAAAGTCGAGGTTACTGACCTGCTTTTTCTGAAGAGCACCGGTTATTTGGAAGGCGACATCATTACCGGCAAGCTGGTGGTTGAAGCCGGAGCTCGCTTTACCGGCTCATGCAAGATGGGCGTCAAGGAAATGAAGCCCAGTGAAAAAGCGCCATCAGCCCTTCAGAAAGAAGCCATCTGAACGGAAACCAATCCCAAGCAGTCAGAAATCGTGGCCGCAGTTGAGCGGCTATGCGCGTTATTTCCATCTGATTTACCTGATGGCCGGCAGTATCGCCGTGTTTTTTGGCTGTGGCTATTTGCTAGATAAGTTGTTGCGGCTTTCTGTTCCTGTATTTAAGGTAATCCTCTCTTTTGCCGGCGTAGTGGTTGCGCTTTACTTGGTGTATCGAGAACTAAACCGTAAGAATTAATGAGGCGGTTTTTTCTTAGGCTCTTCGGCTTATTTGTATTACTGAGCGGGATTGCTGCGTTGGCCGCTCTTGCTTTGGGATGGGCACACCCCGCTATTCGCCTTTGTTGGTGGGCCTTGATATTTTTTCTATTCATCACTGCACTTACGGGCTGGATGGGATTGCGTGCCTTGCACCAATCGGCCCGGGGGTTCGTGACTTCGGTCAGCCTGATGGTAACGGCAAAATTGCTGGGTTCAGCACTGTTTGTGGCGTTGTATGCCTGGCTGACCAAGCCGCAGTCGCCTATGTTCATAATTCCGTTTTTTATCTTATATATTTTCTTCACTGTATTTGAAATTCGCGAGCTGATTATTGCACAAAAGCGTGTTGACTCCGCTGCAGCCCATAAGTCATGAATGCCACCCTCTTGCCCGTTATCTGCCTCAAGAAGCCGTTGAAGTAATTGCGCGCTGGCAACAACAGTATCGCGTGCGCATTTTGGTTAGCCGACCCCTGAAACACGCCTGGGGCATGTACTATCCGCCCCAGGGCAAACGCGGCCATTGCATTCGCATCAACAACAATCTGAACCGATATGCTTTTCTGATCACATTGGTACATGAAATGGCTCATTTGACTGCCGGCCTGCGCTACGGACCCCATATTGCACCGCACGGCCGCGAGTGGAAACAAGAGTTGCGAAGGTTAATGGAAGAATTCCGTGGCCGAAGACTGTTTCCCCGCGCCATTACTGAAGCTTTTCGTCGGCATTTGGAACGGCCGCTTTATTCGCATTGTTGCGATCCGGTGCTGATGCAGGCGCTAAGCCGTTACGATACCCATAAAGGTGTTTTTTTGAACGACCTACCGCCGCAGGCAAGATTTCGTTATGAAGAAAGTAGCTTTCAAGTGCTGCGACGCCTCAAGCGACGGATTCTGTGCTTGAGCCTTACCGATCGCCGGCATTACGTTTTTGAACCATATGTGGTGGTTTGCCCACTGGGTATCAGCGCCGACAATTGTTCCACATAACGATTTACGAAGTGCGACAGGTGTCGGCGCCGGTATTGCATGATAAACCTCGGATGTTCCAAAGCCAGCAGCCGCTCGAACCACCGGTACTTGTCGTTAAGCCGTTGAGCCATTCTAAAATTTTTATCTCCACCCAACACCACGAAAACATCGCGCCGCACGCCTAACTGAACTTGTTTCATAAACGTTTTTTCTATAAATTCGGACACGGCCTGCAACAACCGCGGATCATCGTAGTAATTGTAGTTGCGGCCGTTGCGCAAGAAACCCAGCGGACAAAGGGCTGTAAGGAAAAATGTTTGAAAAAACCGAGAAGCTCCGCCCATATGCTCGATAACTCGATAGATGAATGAACTGGACAGTTCCTGCCGCTTTTTAAGTCGGTGATCGATATCGCAATGATGTCTCAATGCAACAGGGTCGGTGAACGAAATGCCGGTAAGTCCACCTCCGTAGCGGCCCGGATTAATTCCTGCAATCAGCACACGGGGATTATCATCATCATAGTAACGAAACAAAAATGCCTGAACGGCTTCCATTACGGCAGCATCGCAGTACGGATTAATAATTTTTATATGAAGAGAGGCCGGTATGATGGGCTGGTCCTGCGCCAGAGTTTGAAAAAAATGGAAGGCTCGTTGCGCAAAACTCATGCTCTTTGGGCTATGTTCATCGTACCTAAAGCACCGAAACCTTGGGCAGGGTAAACCACATGGAAAAATTTTAAGGTAGAAGGTTCCATTCAAAGGGCCAGGACAAATCCTTTGAATCGACGTTTGTCATAAACGATAACCCATATCGGCAATAAGGCGCGCAGCGATCCTTCGGCGTGCTGCTTTACGATTGAATCCTTCGGCCCGCGTGAAGCGGCGTAAACCCAGTTGCAACAGTTTCTGTTCATCTCCTTCGGCGAAGGCTTCTATGGCATTACGTCCCCAGATGGCGATCTGATCTAATGCATCGTTGAGAAAGACGCGTACAATATCTTCCTGAACAGCAACGGGTAAAGCGCTTTGCTGCAGCTTTTGAAGCCGCAACAGAGCAGATTCGGCCAAATAAATTGTGGCCAATATATCGGCACAACACATCACGATTTCCTGCTCCTGCTCGAGCTGTTCGCGAAGCCGCAAGGCAGCACTACCGGCTACAAGCAGAAAAGCTTTTTTCATGTTTTGCACTTGCTGCAGCTCCAGGCCATAAGGATGATCCGATTCTGATGCAGAGAGGGCAGGCAATTCCATTAATTCCTTCTGTATGGCCATAGCTGGTGTCATCAAGTCAATGCGGCCTTTCAGCGCACGTTTGAGCAACATGTCTATCGAGAGCAGTCGGTTGATTTCATTCGTTCCTTCGAAGATGCGGTTGATACGCGCATCGCGGTAGGCCCGTGCAGGCACGGCCTCTTCGCTAAAGCCCATGCCGCCGTGGATCTGTACACATTCATCAACCACATAGTCCAACATTTCTGAAGCGGTCACTTTGAGCAAGGCACATTCGATGGCATATTCTTCAGCTGCACCCATGAGGGCCTCAGGGTATGGTCGTTGCTCCGCCAGCAACTGTTGCTTTTTTCGCTCTATGTCAAAAGCGGCTCGATAAACAGCGCTTTCGTTCACCCAAGTCAGAATAGCTTGTTGGGCCAACTTATGCTGGATGGCACCGAAGTTGCAAATGGGTTGCTGAAACTGATGGCGCTGACAAGCGTACTGGACCGAAAGTTCGGTAAGCCACTTTGCAGACGAAACCGCTGCAGCAGCCAGCCTGTGCCGGCCCATGTTGAGCACGTTGAAAGCAATCAGATGACCTTTACCTATAGGGCCCAAAACATTCTTGGCAGGTACTTTTACGTCTTGAAAAAAAATCTGACGGGTGGAAGAGCCCTTAATGCCCATCTTTTTTTCTTCCGCCCCTCTGACCACACCTTCAGTGTTTGCCTCTACGATAAAGGCAGTAAAGTCTTTTCCATCTACTTTAGCAAAGACGATGAACACATCTGCAAAACCACCATTTGTAATCCACATTTTCTGACCGTTGAGCAAAAAATAGCTGCCGTCAAGAGAGCGCGTGGCAGTGCTTCGAGCACCGAGGGCATCGCTTCCGCTGCCGGGCTCGGTGAGGCAATAGGCCGCTTTGAGTTCACCGGTAACCATGCGAGGCAAGTACTTGCGTTTCTGCTGCTCGGTGCCGTAGTACAATATGGGCAGCATGCCAATGCCATTGTGTGCCAGGATCGTTACAGCCATGGAACCCACAAAACCAAAAGCTTCGGTCATAAACGTGGTGGTGACGAAATCTTTTCCGAAGCCCCCGTATTGTTCCGGCACGGATGCTCCGAGCAGGCCCAGGGCACCAGCTTGTTCCAACAACCGCTCACTGAGTCCCGATTCTTGCTGCTCGATGCGGGCATGGAGTGGCATGATTTCGTTCAGCGCAAAGGCACGCGCCATGTCGTAAATCATCTGCTGCTCCTCGCTTTTCTCTTCCGGTATGAAGATTTCGTCAGCACTACAGCTGCGCAACAGAAATTCACCACCCTGAAGGGCAGCAGGTTTATTGACACTCATGCATTAACTTATTTTTTATGCTTTTTTCTCTCTGAACGAGGAACATTTCGTTCGGGCGTGGCTCTGCTCCTCAAAGATTTTGCTGCCTCGATCTCTTTCTGTTCTTGGGGTACCACCCGCTCAATATGGGCGTAATGATGCTGGCAATGCCAGGCGTACATGGCCAATAATTCATATAAGGTATGCATCTTCATGTGATGAGGGTGAAAAAAGGTGCGGCGAAACATTTGCTCATCCATGGCTTTGAGCAAAACCACCCAACGATGATGCAGTGCCTCTAATAAACTCAAGGATATGTTGACGGGCAAGGTTTTGGCGTCGAGCAATTCTGCCCACGCCATTTCATTGTATGGTTTTATCGTAGGAAGCTGTTCGGTAAGAGTCATCTTGAAACGGATGTATGCATTCATGTGGGCATCGGCCAGGTGATGTACCACCTGGCGCACAGTCCATCCGCCGGGGCGGTACCGCAGATCCATCTGATCTTCCCGAAATCGACTCAGCAACTGAGCCAAACGCATGGGAAATTTTTCTATGGTTTCTATCATCGCTGCTACCTCTTCGTTGCTCAAAGGGTCGCGGTAAACGAAACGACCAATGGGATATTGATCCTGTTCGGATGCGGATGGCTCACTCATTGTCGGGAATCAATCAAACAAATTTAACCAAACCAGCCATCCAAGCCTGAACCAGATTGTTGCTTTAAGAAAAAACTTCAAAAACAGCCGCGATTCCCTGCCCCCCGCCAATACAGGCTGTAACCAAAGCATACTTCTGATTTTGACGTTGTGCTTGGCGAACCGCCTTAATCGTGAGCACTGCTCCAGTGCAGCCCAAAGGATGCCCTAGGGCAATGGCTCCACCGTTTGGATTGACCCGTTCCGGATCGAGGTCCAAAGCCTTCATCACGGCCAATGCCTGGCATGCAAAAGCTTCGTTGAGCTCGATAACCCCGACGTCCTGCAGTCGGATGCCGCTACGTTTCAGGGCTCGTGGCACTGCTTCTACCGGTCCCATGCCCATTAAACGCGGATGAACTCCTGCACTGACGCACGTCACCAGGCGCGCCCACGGCTTTACATTCAGCTTTTTAACCATCGCTTCACTGAGCACAACAACAAAAGCTGCTCCATCTGATGTTTGCGAAGCGTTGCCGGCAGTGACCTGACCGTCTTGCCGAAAAACCGGGGGCAGTTTGCTCAGCGCTTCTAAACTGGTATCTGGCCGCGGGCCTTCGTCTTCACACACTACTGTACGATGAATTGTTCTGTGGTTTTTTTCTACCGTGATTTCCTCAACGGTTACCGGCACAATCTCTTGTTGAAAATAGCCGGCCGATCGAGCAGCCAAAGCGCGCCGATGCGAGGCAAGGGCAAAGGCATCCGACTCTTCCCTCGTTATGCGGTGTTCTTGTGCTACTTCCTCAGCCGTCAAACCCATGCTGAGAAAATATTCTGCGTGATCGTCGGCCAAGGTAAAGTTGGGCGCTGTTTTCCATCCCATGGTTGGCACCAACGACATGCTTTCGGCGCCACCGGCAATGATGCAGTCGGCCATACCGCATTTGATTTTTGCAGTGGCCAACGCTATGGCTTCAAGACCTGAGCCGCAATAGCGGTTGATGGTTACGCCTGGGACTTCGATTGCTAAACTGCGCAGAGCGATCCAGCGAGCCATCTGCAGGCCTTGCTCTGCTTCCGGCACTGCCGTGCCTACGATGACGTCGTCCACTGCAGTGGGGGTTAGGCCTGAAACCTGTTTCACCAACGATTCAATAACGACCACGGCCAAATCGTCGGGCCGAACATGGCGAAAAGCTCCTTTTTTGGCCTTTCCTATCGCCGTCCGCAGGCCCGCAACCACATATGCTTCTTGCATAGTTTTTTTTATTATTCGTTTTATTTGAAATCTGTTTTGAACATTCGCTACATTGCTTTTTAATTACGCAAGGGCTTGCCCGTGTTCAAGATGCTCTGCATACGTTCCATCGACTTGCGCGTTGTCACTAAACTCAGGAACGCTTCCCGTTCCAAATCGAGCAAGTATTGCTCGCTGACCGATGTTGTGGCTGTGAGGTCACCTCCACACAGGACATAGGCGAGCTTGCGGGCGATGAGGCGATCGTGCTCGGAGGCATATTTGCCATAAACCATGGTTTCAATGCCGGCATATAGGGCTGCCAAAACAGTGCGCCCTGCAACGCGTATATCTTGACGCGGTTGCGCACGCACGTAACCCCGCCGCACCAGCTCCAGTACTCGCTGTTTTGCTTCAAAAAGCTGGCGTTTCCGATTCATGCAATAAAGGTCAATGCCTACACGAAGCAAGCCCATTTCAAAGGCTTCCTCAGCACTGCCCGATACCTTGCCCATGGCGGTGTTGGTAAAAAAACGTTGAACGATGGGCAGTTCGGGAATGCCATCGGTAAAAGCATCTGATGCACGAACGGCCAACTCTTTGGTGCCCCCTCCTGCCGGAATGATTCCTACGCCCACTTCCACCAAACCCATGTAGGTTTCCGCAGCGGCCACTACGGAGTCGGCATGCAGCGCCAATTCACATCCACCACCCAAGGTGAGCTGGTGTGGAGCTACCACGACCGGCACCGCGGAATACCGAAGGCGCATCGAGGTTTGCTGAAAAAGCCGACACGCCCGCTCCAGTTCATCGTAATCTTGTTCCATTGCCAACATGAGGATGAGGGCCAGATTGGCTCCGGCACTAAAATTTTCTCCCTGATTGCTGATGACCAATCCCTCGAAGTTCTGCTCTGCAAGCTCAATGGCTTTGTTCACGCCTTCCAGTACCTCGCTGCCGATGGTGTTCATCTTGGTGTTCCACTCCAGATTGACCACCCCATCGCCCAAGTCTACAAGTCGGCAGGCACTATTACGCCACACCTCATGATCGGAACGATGTTCCAAAACGATCAGGTGCTCTGATCCCGTCACCGGCCGGTAATCCTGTGTGCTGACGTCGTAGCAATAGCGTTTCGATTGCTCGAAGCGGTAAAACGATTCATGCCCACGACGCAACAGCTCGTCCACCCATTCAGCGGGCGTGAAGTGGAAGGCCTCCATAGCTGCCCGGACCTGCCGGATTCCAAGGGCTTCCCACGCGGCAAAGGGGCCGTGCTGCCAGCCAAAACCCGCTTGCATGGCTGCGTCAACCCAATACAACTCATCGCTGATTTCCGGAATGCGCCGACTAACATATGCAAATAACCCATAAAAAAATTTTCTATAAAAATCAGCTGCTTTATCTGTGCCGGCTGTTGCCTGCTGCAATACCTGCTGCCAAGAAGCTGCCCGTTTCATCGCCTCCACCGTCGCAAACGAGGGTTTAGGCTTTAGGCTATACTGAAGGGTGTTCAAATCAACGGATGGATAGACGGTCAGGCCGTTTTGTTTTTCCTTGCGGTAAAAGCCCTGCCCCGTCTTGTCGCCCAGCCAGTTGTTGCGCACCATGTGTTCCAGCCATTGGGGAACTCGAAAGCGGTCGCGCGCCTCGTCGTGCGGGCAGCGCTCATATACCAAACGTGCGACCTGCACCAGCGTGTCCAGACCGATGATATCGGCTGTCCGAAAGGTGGCCGACTTTGGGCGACCAATCAAAGGTCCGGTAAGCAGATCGACTTCATCAACGGTAAGCCCTAACTCTTCTGTGAGGTGAAAGATGTGCATGACGCTAAACACCCCAATGCGATTGGCAATAAAGGCCGGCGTGTCTTTGCATCGGACCGTTTCTTTACCCAAAAACAGCTCTCCGAAGTGCATCAATGTTTCGACCACATCAGGGCGCGTCTGAGGCGTAGGAATGATTTCCAACAACCGTAAATAGCGTGGAGGGTTGAAAAAGTGTGTACCACAGAAATGCTGCTGGAAATCGTGACTACGACCCTCCGCCAATAAATGGATGGGTATGGACGAAGTATTAGAAGAAACAATGGTTCCTTGCCTTCGGTACCGATCTACCTGATCGAAAAGTTGTCGCTTGATGTCGAGGTTTTCGACGATAGCTTCGATTACCCAGTCACACTCGGCAATGCGCGGCATGTCATCGGAAAAATTGCCTGTAGTGATCAGGCGAAGCCTATGGTTGCTGAACAACGGGGCGGGCTTAGAACGAACCGAAGCCTGAAGGGCGTCGTTAACCAAACGGTTGCGCTGCTCTGAGGCAGATAAGGATTCCGCTGGTGCATCAGGCAGGCGGTCCAGAAGCAGGACGGCGAAGCCTGCATTTGCTAAATGACAGGCGATACGGCTGCCCATGATGCCCGCGCCCAGCACAGCTACTTTCTGTATTCTGCGTTTCATCTGTTTTGCTACAGCGCGTAAAGGTAGTCAGCCTGCAATGTTCACAATGGTTGTGGGGAATTGTCCTTTAGGCCAACCGAAAAGACCGCTTCTGTGTGTAACGTCGGCATTCTAGTCAAAACAAGCTGTCGTTAGGGTATAGTTTGGCTTTCATACCTCGATGGGTATGAATCAACAAGCAACGCGACGAAACCTGGTGCCTGTTGTGCTTTTAAGTACAGGCCTTTTGGGTGCAGCAGCTCTGGCAGCCTATTTTGGCTATGAGCGGCACACCCTGCAAGAACACCAACGAGCCATGGAAGCCAAAATTGTCGCTGACAGCGCACGGATCATGGATCTGGATGCTCGTTTCCAGGCCGCTCATGCTGAATTGCTGTCTTACAAAGGCCTGAACCGCGAACTGGATAGCATCATTGCCCTCAAAGAAGAGGAACTAAACCGGTGCCGCTCCCAGTTCCTGACGCTGGTGCGCCGCAACAAGATTACCGAAGCAGAATGTGCCAAACATCTGGCCGCCCTACGTCACATCGATTCCACCTTTCGGCAGCAAATTCTGGCATTGCAAGCAGCCAATAAACTTGCCGACATCGAACGGGACTCTTTAGGGCGGCTGGTCCTGGCTCAACGCGACTCATTAACCATCCTAAAAGCCACCAACAAAAAGCTGAGCAAGAAGGTAGAGTTGGCATCGCTGCTCAAACCCACAGCCATCGAGGTTACCGGCCTACGTACCAAAAGCAGCGGCAAGGATGCCAAAACAGGTAAGGCCAAAAAAATTGACCAGCTCAAGATTTGTTTTACCCTTCCCAAAAACGAAATTGCTGAAGCCGACACCCAAATCTTTCTGATCCGTATCATAAACCCAGAAGGAACAACCTTTACCTCGGCTACCGGCACCAGAACCTTTATTCATGCCGAAACCGGAAATCCATTGCCCTACTCCATCAGTGCTGTTATTCATTACAAAAATGTAGAGGTGACGCCTTGCGTCTATTTCCGTCAGGATGTGACCTACATAAACGGTACCTATACCATTGAGATTTACCAAAACGGCTATTTGGTCGGCACGCAGCGCTTTGACCTCAAATAAGGGGGGCTGGCCTTTTATTCCGCGTACATCTGCTCTACTTCAGCGGCAAAACGTGCCAGAATTTCCTTACGACGCGGCTTGAGGGTGGGCGTCATCAGCCCTTCCAGAACCGTCCACTCCCGAGGCAGAAGGGTAAATTTCTTTACCTGCTCCACATGGCCCAACGAACGGTTCAGTTCATTAACGATTTCCTCATATTTTCGGAGAACAAGCGGATGCTTTACCATCTCTTCTGCTGTGGTCCATTCCACTTGATTTTGTTCACACCATTTTTTCAAATTGGCAAAAGAAGGAACGATCAAAGCAGAAATGAACTTTCGGTTGTCGCCCACCAGCAAAAACTGCTCTATAAACGGAGATTGCTTGAAGTGATTTTCAATGGGTAACGGAGCTATAAGTTTTCCGCCTGAGGTTTTGAATAATTCTTTTTTACGATCGGTGATCTTGAGGAACTCGCCTCTGACCCATTCGCCAATATCACCGGTGCGGAACCACCCGTCAGGCGTCATGACCTCGGCAGTTTCTTGCGGCATCTTATAATATCCCAACATGATGTTCGGCCCCCGAGCCAGAATTTCTCCATCAGCATCCAGTTTGATTTCTACCCCCGGAATGGGTTTTCCTACGGTGCCCAGAACATTTTCATCCAGATTTACCCGGTTTACCGTAAGTACCGGTGCTGTTTCGGTAAGGCCGTAGCCTTCAATGATGGTAATGCCTGCTGCAGTAAACACTGCTCCGATTTTCGGATTTAGTGGTGCAGCACCTGAACAGATCAAAAACACACGGCCCCCCAACGCTTGTAACCATTTGCTGAAAATGAGCTTACGGGCCACCTTAAGCTGGAGCATGTACCACCAGCCCATTTTTTTGCCGTTTTCCCATCGTTCGCCCAACCTGACCGCCCAGAAAAACAGTTTGCGTTTTAAGCCTTTGAGCTCATGGCCTTTGCTCATGATGCGTTCGTAAACCTTTTCAAGCAAGCGCGGTACGGCAGTGAAGAAGTGGGGGCGTACCTCACGCATGTTGTCGCCAATAGTGTCCATACTTTCGGCATAGTAGCAAGAAACTCCTTTCATCAAATAGAAATAAACGACCAACTTTTCAAACACGTGGTTGAGCGGCAGAAAGCTCAGCGCAACATGCGTGTTGTTTATGGGTAGAATCTTGCCAACAGATTTAAGATTTTCTACTACGTTTCGATGGGATAGCATGACACCTTTGGGAAAGCCTGTAGTACCGCTGGTGTAAATGATGCAGGCCAGATCGGTGGGCTGAACCGCTTCGCGCAGTTGTTGCAACTGTTGCTCTGAAACCGTGTTGCCTCTTTGCAAAAACTCATCCCAACTGACGGCGCCCGGGACGGGACGAAAGGTGATCAGCTCCTGTAGTTGCGGCATCCGGCTGCGCAACGCATACAACCTGTGGTACAGCTCCGCTGAGGAAACGAACAGCAACCGAGCTTCGGAATGATTTAAGATATAGACATAATCGTCGTCGCTGATGGTGGGATAAAGAGGTACTGTTACTGCACCTATTTGCATTATGCCAAGGTCGGCAAAGTTCCATTGAGGGCAATTGTTTCCCACAATAGCCACTTTGTCGCCGGGCCTGATGCCTGACGCCAACAAGGCCTTCGATACTTTATCCATCGCATCGATGACCTGCTGCGTGCTGTACGAAATCCATTTGCCTTCGCGTTTTTCATTTAAGCTGTCCGGCTTGGGATATTGAGCCAACTGGTATCGCGGCAAGTCGAAAAGGCGGCTAAACTCATGCATAGCAGAGCGGGTTTTATCAACGAATCTAAAGGGACGGTGCTATTTGTCCAACAATAGCCTGGGCTTGTCGCTCAAAGTCCCAAGCCCAAACCCAACCTAATCACTGGCTGGCGGTAGTAGGGCGAATTAGGATCTTGCAATAAGTCGTATAAGATGGAAAAATAAAATCCGGCTCCCTGACCGAAAGAAGAGCTGAAGCCGGCCCCCACCAGCCAGGAAGGTACCCAAATACGGGAAAGCTGCTGGTCTAAAGGATCAAAAGCTTGCAAATTGTTTAGCTCTAAACTGGTTTCGACAAAAATGCCCTTGATCAGATAGTAACGCCCGAACAACGAGCCTCCATAAATGCTGGAAGTATAGTTGTAATATTTGTTTTGGTAATAAATATAGCGCAAACCAATACCGGCAATCAATTCGGACGTAAGCCGATAACCAACCAAAGGCTCTGCAGCTATATAGGTGATGTCGCCAAAGCTGAGGCCTATGTTACCTCCAAAAACCAAACGGTCCTTGAAAGGTAAGCCTTCGAGCTTTTTTTCATGTCCTTGGCTTTGTCCGAAAAGCGGAAGCGAAAAAGCCCACAGAAGAATGACGACACGCAATCGCACGGCAGGTGTTTAAACAAAGGTAGAACTCGGTCAGTCAAAAATTTTACCCGGATTGAGAATACCGGCCGGGTCAAATGCTTTCTTGATTTTTTTCATAATTGTCATCTGGGCATCGTTGAAAGCTACCATCAGATACGGTTTCTGTACCCACCCGATGCCGTGTTCACCGCTCAGTGTGCCTCCCAGCTGCACACATAGCTCAAATAAGGAACGAATGGCTTGAGGCAATATGTTCTCCCATTGCTCTTGACTAAGGTCTTCCTTCAAAATGTTGACGTGTAAGTTACCGTCGCCGGCATGGCCATAGCAAACAGTTCTAAATCCATATTGTTTTCCAAGCTGTTTAACTCCTCGAAATAAAGCAGGTAGTTCAGCGCGCGGTACTACGGTATCTTCTTCTTTGTAAACGGAATACCGACGAACTGCCTCTCCAATACTGCGTCGAAGCTTCCATAAGGTTGCTTTTTGATCGGCAGTTTCAGCCAGAAGCATTTGTCCTGCTTCAAAACGCTCCACAATAGCGCTGATGCGCTCCATTTCTGCAAAAAGCAAATCCGGGTGATTGCCATCCACTTCAAAGAGCAGAAAAGCCTCGCATTGACTATCCAGTTGCAGCGACGACTGCACGTAGCGCTGGGAAAGCTGCAGGGCTTCTTGCTCCATAAACTCTGCTGCTGAAGGAATAATTCCTTCTAAAAAAATGGCATTTACTGCTTGGCAGGCCTGCTCGGCCGTGCGAAACGCCACCAACATCAGCAAGTCATGTTGCGGGTGGGGTAGCAACCGCAGCACGATCTTGGTCACCACCCCCAGGGTGCCTTCGCTGCCCACCAGCAATTGAGTCAGGTTGTAGCCCGTGGCGTTTTTCAGCACATTGGCTCCAGTCCAGATTATCTCACCTGTAGGCAAAACCACCTCCAGATTCAACACATAATCTTTCACTACTCCGTACTTGACCGCTCGTGGTCCGCCACTGTTTTCGGCCACATTGCCTCCGATAAAACAAGATCCGCGACTGGCCGGATCGGGAGGATAAAAAAGCCCTTTTTGCTTGACGGTTTCCTGCAACACTTCGGTAATAACACCCGGTTCTGTAATAACCTGGTGATTACGCTCATCTATGAGCAAAATACGGTTGAGCCGTTCGGTAGCCAACACCACCCCGCCGAAAACCGGAAGGGCACCCCCGCTCAACCCGGTGCCCGCTCCTCGCGGCGTAACAGCAATCCGATGGGTCGTGCAATACTTCAAAATTTCACTGATTTGCTGCGCCTTTTCAGGTTTCAAGACCACCTGCGGTAAGAACAGCAAATCTTCGGTTTCATCATGCCCGTAACGCTGCAAAGCCTCCTGATCGGTCAACACATGAGCGCCACCCACTACTTGATAAAAAAACTGCAGATCCCGATCATCAACACATTTGTACATCAATTCAAATTTAGGTCAATAGCGATTTAACCCTTTTCTGCAATTTTTGATTCCCGTAACTTGCGCCAATGAATAAGCATCTTCGGCTTATCCTGCGCTTTGCCGTCTTCCTCTGCGGCTGGAGTCTTGGTTTAAGCAACATTGATTCCGTGGCACAACCGCGCATGTATAGGACGGTAGATTCTGAAGCCATTTTTTCCTTAGGCACAGTTGAAGCCGGAGCCGATGAGCTTCGTGCAGTGGTGCGCTATGCGCCGTTTTTCAACTTGACGCAGCACTTTAACATAGACTTTTCCGATATCGTCGGTATGTACACAGGCTTAGGTGTGCGTAACGTAGGCTTGATCAGTCATTACAAGGACAATGAAAATAATCTGATAAAAATCAAAGAACGCTCGTATGCTTTAGGTATGCCGTTGGCCTTTCGTATCGGCGACCTACCCGATGGGGCCAGCTTTGCCCTCGGGGCACTGGGCGAGTTGATGTTTGCTTATAAGCGCAAGATCTTTACTGCCGACGGGGAAAAAAGAAAAATCTATTCTTTCTTCGACGATCGCGTCAATCTGCTCAATGCCTCATTGTTGGCCGAGTTGCGTTTCCCCAAAGGCAGCTATTTGCGATTTAATTACTACCTGCGCGATTTTCTCAACTACCGCGGCATTGCTCTTTCAGAAGGAGTCAACCTGCCCGACTACGGTGTTTCCAGTACTTTGTTCTCTCTGTCGTTTGGCCTCATTGATGACTGGAAATTTGAGCTGGATGATAAGGTTCCGGCTAAGCCGCGCCGTACGGTTCAGGCACGCAAGACGGCTTACCCGACATCTTCTTTTCCCAGCACTCCAGCAGTGTCGGGCCGCTAAAAGCTCTCCCTGCCCTACAGTGAACCTATATTTGCCTATACAATAACCGGCCCAGTTTTAGGTTATTACATTTAGCGTTGATGGCATGAAGCCCAGTCCACCACGGTGTTTGCTTCTGGTGTCGGCAGCCCTGTTTGCCGCCACAGTGGGCTGGGCACAGAAAAAAGGTGATTCCTGGATTGTCGATGCATACAAAAACACCAATGCTCGGTATAATGGCTACTACTACGCCAAACTGAAAATGACCGAAGCCGAAAAGCAAGTGCTGGACAGCCGTAAGGATGACTACGAACAACTGGTACCCCTGTATCTGACCGGAAACCCCGATGATGCTTTTTCGGCTACGGATATGGACTCCATCATCCGACGACTGACGTTGGTCATCAAGCTCCGTAACAGCAAGAAATGGAACGATGATGCCTATTTTAACATAGGTAAAGCCTATTATTACAAAAAAGACTATACTTCAGCTCTCGCCGCTTTTCAGCATGTCAGTGCCCGCATCGGTAAACCAACACCGGCTTCCAATAGCGATACTGAAAAGAAGAAACAAAAAAAAGTAAACCCGTACACCGGCACCGTAAGCGAATCGGGAACGACTCCTTCGTTGCTCAAAAAAATCAGCCATCAGCCGGTTTATTACACAAACCTTTTATGGCTTATCCGCACCCATGCCGTATTGGGCAACTACGGAGAGGCCCTGGCTCTTATTGCCCTTTTAGAGGAAGACCAGCAATTCCCCTCTGAGTTACGTGCCGACTTAAGGGTTGTGCATGCCTTCGTACATATTCAGCAAAAGCATTATCCTTTGGCCATCGATCAACTTAAAAAAGCCATTGAGCTGACGCGATCCGAACGTACGGCCACTCGCTACACCTATATCATGGCGCAACTCTACGAGCGCACCGGCGATTACGGTACCGCTGCTCAATACTTTCAGCGGGTCAGCGCCATGAAGCCTTCACCTGAAATGGACTTTCATGCCCGCATTGCTGTGGTCAAAAGTTTTCTTGTCAGCGGAACCGGATCTCCTACCCAAACCGTAGCAGCTTTGCAGGAAATGGCACAAAACCCAAACTTTTACACCTTTCGCGATCAGATCTATTATTACATTGGGTTAGTGCACCTGTTGCAAGGGCAAAAACAACAAGCACAAGAAAGTTTCCTACAATCCGTCAAGTACAGCATGGACAACCAGCACCAAAAAGGGCTGAGCTTTCTACAATTAGGCAATATGGCTCTCAAGGAAAAGGATTATCCCACTGCTTCTGCATATCACGATAGTGCAGTGGTTTACCTGACTCCTAAGCTGGACACTTTGGCCCGCGTTCAGGAACGCAAAACAGTGTTGGCTCAAATCGTAGCCTACCTGAATACCATAAAACAAGAAGACAGTCTTCAACAGCTGGCGGCACTTAGCCCTCAGGAATTAGAAAAATTGCTCGCTCGTGAAGCAGCCCGCCAGCGTAAAGAGCAAATGAAACAAGAAGAAAGCAGCTCCCCATTGCCTGCCGATGCCTCTTCTGCTCAGGCCACAGCCATTGCGGGCAACTGGTATTTCTACAATCCATCGTTGAAAAGCACAGGCTACAATGAGTTTCTGCTCAGATGGGGAAACCGCCGTAATGAAGACAACTGGCGACGCAGCACGACTACCGCTGACGGGCAACCTACTACCGACCAAGAAAAAAGCACGCAGGACAAAGATCTTGGCGGCGATGATGCCTTAATCAAAGCCATGCGAGAAGCTCTTCCGCTCACCGAAGAAAAACGCTCCGCCTCTAACCAGCGCATTTTCGAGGCCTACATGGGCTTGGGGTACCTCTTGCACACAGGGTTGCATGACCTTCCGGAAGCCATTAGTGTCTACCAAAAAGCTTGGCAACGTTTTCCCGACCATCCCGGAATTGATCGATGCCTTTATAGTTTATACCTCCTGCATGAGCAAACCAATAACAACAGTCAGGCATCATATTTCCGGGAATTGTTGCTCAGTCGGTATCCCAACAGTGTCTTTGCCGGCGTGCTCAGCGATCCCATGTACTTTCAACGGCAGCAACAACAGCAGCAACAGTTAGCACAACTTTATGCAGCAGCATTTAATGCCTTTACTTCCGGCAACTATCGACAAGTCATCAGGCATGCTTCATTGGCCGACAGCCTCTTTCGACCCAATCCGCTGAAACCTAAGTTTGACTTGTTGCAGGCCCTTGCCGTGGGAGGCCTCACCGAGCGCAATGGCTATATCGCCGCCTTAGACAGCGTCACCCGTCGCTACCCCAGCGGTGAAGAGCGAGAAAAAGCTGTAGAAATACTCACTTTGCTGGGTGCCAATACTGCTGTAACGAACCCCCGCAGCCCGGATCCTTTGGTAACCCAGCAGAAAACACGGCGTGGCCCTTCTCCCTACACTTTCAAACCTAAGGAAGTGCATTTTGCTGTGGTTGCTTTCAAAGCGGTGGACCCGCGCATCAAGTCGGTGAGCGATTCATTGCAGCGCTTCAACAGCCGCCTGGGTTTGGGCGGATCGCTAAAAGTCTCTACGCAACTGCTGGATAAAAACTCCCAGCTCGTTGTTGTCAAGCAATTTGCCAATGCTTCGGCCGCCATCGAATATTACGATGAACTTACCGACAGCGAAACCTTGTTCGACGTTGCCGAGACTATTGGTTATCGGCTCTTCCTTATTGACGAAAAGAACTTCGCAACCTTCTATCAACGTAAAGACATTGACGAATACGTAGAGTTCTTTGAGCGTCATTATGAGAATTACGACGACGAAGAAGAGGATGAAGAATCTGAGGGTGATTAGCTTGGAAACACTTAGAAGCCAGAAGCGAACTTTGTTCCAGCCAGTTCATTTGGTTCCATCATGCCGCACGAGGTAACGCGTCGTTTCATCCGCACCTTGTGGCTGATCGTTTTTGGTTCGGTTGCCGTGTTTTTGCTCATGCTGGTACTGGCTGCTTTGGGTGCCTTCGGCAAAATGCCTTCTTTTGAAGAACTGGAAAATCCCCACAGCGCTCTCGCTACCGAAGTATATTCTGCCGACGGCGTGCTGTTGGGAACGTACTTCATCGAAAACCGTTCACCCTCGACATTGGAAGAAATACCATTGATGGTGCGCCAATGTCTGATTGCTACGGAAGACATTCGTTTTTACCGGCATTCCGGCATCGACTACCGCGGCCAGTTTGCAGCCCTGGTGTCCACGCTGCTGGGCGACGTGCGCGGCGGAAGCACAATCACCCAGCAATTGGCCAAAAACCTGTTTCCGCGTCCCGGAAACAATTTAGTAGCCACCATCCTATCCAAATTCAAAGAATGGGTCATCGCCATCAAACTGGAACGCCGCTACACCAAAGATGAAATTCTCAATCTTTATTTGCAGACGGTTCAGTTTAGCGAAAACTCTTATGGAATCAAAATGGCCGCCCGAACGTTCTTCAACCGTTCGCTGGATTCTCTTCGCGTCGAAGAAGCTGCCGTGCTCATCGGCATGCTTAAAGGCAGCACGTATTACAATCCCCGCCGCAATCCCGATCATGCCCTGGCCCGGCGCAACGTGGTATTGGCCCAAATGGCTAAGTATGGCTTCTTGCCGAAAGAAAAATTAGATAGCCTTACCCGTTTACCTATTCAACTCAACTTCGTAAGTCCCGATCACAACAAAGGACTGGCCACTTACTTTCGTGAATACCTGAGGCAGGAGTTGCTGAAGTGGTGTAAAGACAACAAAAAACCCGACGGCACTCCATGGAACCTTTATAAAGACGGCCTTAAGGTTTACACCACCATCAACAGCCGGATGCAGTTCTATGCCGAAGAGGCCGTGCAAAAGCACATGCGGGAGTTGCAAAAGCAGTTTTTCGCCAGCTACCGGAACAGCGTTCCCTGGGCCAACACACCCGGTTTTATTGATGAAGCCATGCGCAAAAGCTACCGATGGCAAAGCATGAAGCGGGCCGGCATCCGCGAAGATTCCATCCTACGTGCTTTCCATGCCCCGATACCCATGACCGTATTTTCCTACGACGGGGAAAAAGACACGGTGCTTTCCCCCTACGATTCTATTAAATATTACAAAATGTATTTGCATTGCGGCTTTTTGGTCACCCAGCCTCAAACCGGTCATGTACTGGCGTGGGTAGGGGGCATCAATCACCGTTATTTCAAATATGATCACGTCAACCCCGGTGCCAAACGTCAGGTGGGCTCTACCATAAAACCCATTCTCTATGCTGTGGCCGTAGACAATGGCTATAGCCCCTGCTACGAATTTCCCAATGAGCGAATTGTCTTTGAAGACTACCAGAACTGGTCGCCGGAAAATGCCGATGGCCGTTATGGCGGCAACCTGACGCTGTATCAAGGTTTAGCGCACTCTGTCAATACCATAAGCGCACATCTGATCCGGCAGATTGGACCCCAACCTATGATTGAATTGGCCCGACGCATGGGCATAGAAAGCCACATGGATCCTTATCCAGCCATCAGCTTGGGCGTTACCGATATTTCTGTTTATGAAATGGCCGGCGTATACGGAACTTTTGCAAATGAGGGGACCTACATCAAGCCTCAGTACCTGTTACGCATCACCGACAACCGAGGCAATGTGCTGCAGGAATTTGTTCCGCGACAGACAGAAGTCCTTTCCCCTCAGGTTAACTACGTCATGGTCAAGATGCTGGAAACGGTCGTTAACCAGGGTACGGGGCAGCGGCTACGTAGTCGCTACGGCATTCAGGGTGCCGTTGCCGGCAAAACGGGTACTACGCAGAACAATACCGACGGCTGGTTCGTCGGTTTTACTCCTCAAGTCGTAGGTAGTTGCTGGGTTGGTGGCGAAGATCGCATCATCCGCTTTCGCTCCACGTTCTACGGCCAAGGTGCCAACATGGCTTTACCGATCTTTGCTTACTTCCTCAAGAGCTGTTATGCCGACAAGACGTTAGGCATTTCCCCTCACGCAACGTTTCAGGTACCTGAGGGCCCCTCGGTTATTGAAACCGACTGTGAGAAATATCGTCAATACATGAACCGACCCGACATCCACTATTTTTAATGCTGTATTGGCTATTTGAGCAATTCTTCCAACTCCGGATTTCCCCGAAGCTGTTGCATTTGCCGCATCACCCATACATGCCGCCGTTCCACCCACCGGCTGGTTGGCCGTACGGTATAACGCTTGGGATTAGGCAGGCTTGCAGCTATCATGGCCGCTTCCTTTTCGGTGAGCCGACTGGCCGGCTTGTCAAAAAAGTGTTGGGCAGCGCATTCAATACCGTATATGCCTTTACCCATTTCAATGACATTTAGATAGAGTTCTAATATGCGTTTTTTACTATATAACAATTCAATGCAAGCAGTGAAGTAGGCCTCCAGTGCTTTGCGCAGCCAGCTCCTTCCCTGCCATAAAAACACATTTTTTGCAACTTGTTGCGTGATGGTACTGGCGCCCCGTACCGTTTTTCCTTTTCGTTGGTTTATGGCCCATGCTTTTCGAATGCTTTCCCAGTCAAAGCCGACATGCGAGGCAAAAGTCTGATCTTCGGCAGCAATGATGGCCAGCCGGGCCGCAGGGCTGATGTCCCCGATGCGCACGTAGTCGCGACACAGCCCCTCCCCTGCCAATAAACTGTTCAGTTGGGTGATCGTTATGGGGGGAAAAAACCATTTACAATAAAGCAGATAGGCCAAATGCAACCCTAAAACCACAAGCACCAACCGCAGCAGCAATCGCCACAACCGCTTCATGAATAGTTCCTACAAAACAACAGCTTTGAGTACAATTTACACTGAATGCCATCTTTAGTTTTGCTTTATGACCCCTGAGGTCTTTCAAATGCTTGCCCCTACGTTGCCCGAAGAAGCTGGGGTGTATCGTTTCGTTGCTGCCGACCAAACCGTCCTTTACGTAGGCAAAGCC
This sequence comes from Chitinophagales bacterium, assembly GCA_025056305.1. Taxonomy (GTDB): domain Bacteria; phylum Bacteroidota; class Bacteroidia; order Chitinophagales; family UBA10324; genus JANWXQ01. The sequence goes on from JANWWJ010000002.1 coordinate 29,358, forward strand.
AAAAACCTACGCAAGCGGCTGGCTTCGTATTTCACAAAAAGCGACTTACCACCGCGCACTCAGGTCATGGTGCGGCGTGCCGCTTCAATTGAATACACGGTGGTGACTTCAGAGCAGGATGCTTTGTTGCTGGAAAACGAACTCATCAAGCGATACCAGCCCCGCTACAATGTAAACCTGCGCGACGACAAAACCTATCCGTGGATCGCCATTCTGAACGAGCCTTTCCCCCGCGTCATACTTACGCGTCGCCCTGACCGACGCCGCATGAGCCTGTTCGGCCCTTATACTTCTGTACATACAGTGCGTGAGATTCTGGATTTCATCCGCAAAATGTATCCCTTACGTACGTGCAGTTTGGCCCTGACAGAAAAAAACATTGCTTCCGGTCGTTTTCGTGTATGCCTGGAATATCACATCGGCAACTGCAAAGGGCCCTGTGAGGGACGCCAATCGGCCGAAGACTATCAGGAAAACATCCGACAAATACGCAAAATTTTGCGGGGCGACATCGGCGAAGTACAACAAGCCTTACATCAGCGCATGATGCGGTTGGCTGCTGAATATCGGTTCGAAGAAGCCGAACAGGTTAAACGTCAGCTGCAACATCTGGAGCATTACCAAAGCCATTCGCTGGTCGTTCATCCATCCATCAACGATGTGGATGTTTTTGCCTATTTCCAAAATCAACAGCACGTCTTTTTGCACGGCATGCACCTGATCAACGGCGTGGCTGTGCAATCGCACACCTTACAGGCCAGCCGGCGCATGGAAGAACCTCCGGAGGAGGTGATGGCATTTTTAATTCATGAGTGGCGCCGCAAGCTCAACAGTCAAGCCAAAGAAATCATCGTTCCCTTTGCCATCTCCTTTGCCGAGGAAGTTACGGTTACCGTTCCGCAACGCGGCGACAAGAAAAAGTTGCTGGATCTGGCCACCCGCAACCTGCATTATTACGTGTTGGCACGGCAGCGCCCAAGCAACCGCACTACGTCTGCATCAACCAGCACGGTATTGCTGCAGCTGCAACAAGATTTTGGCCTTTCCGAATTGCCTACACATATTGAATGTTTTGATAACTCCAACTTTCAGGGCAGTGAGCCCGTGGCGGCTTTGGTTGTTTTCCGAAACGCCAAACCCAGCAAAAAAGATTATCGCCATTACAACATCCGCACCGTACGTGGTCCCGATGATTTTGCCTCTATGGCTGAAATCGTCTATCGCCGTTATCGCCGTTTGCTTGAGGAACATCAGCCCCTGCCGCAACTCATCATCATTGACGGGGGAAAAGGACAGCTGTCAGCAGCCTTGAGTAGTTTGCAAAAACTGAATTTGAATACCCGCATCAAGGTCTGTGCAATTGCCAAGCGGCTCGAAGAAATCTATTTTCCGGAGGATCCGCTGCCGTTGTATTTGGATAAAAAATCTCCCTCGCTACGGCTCATTCAGCAAATCCGCAATGAAGCCCATCGCTTTGCCTTGAGCCACCACCGCAACCGTCGCAGCCGCGCGGTTGTGAAAACGGAACTTACCGACATTGCGGGCATTGGCCCGAAAACAGCCGAAGCGTTGTTGCGCCACTTCCGTTCCGTGGCGGCAATCCGTCAGGCCGACGAAAATACCTTGGCTCAGATCGTTGGATCCCATCGTGCTAAACGGGTTTATGCCTATTTCCACCCTGAGCCTTCGAACTCAAGTAATGCAGAAGAGCATTCAACTTGACAAGAAAACATTAAGGGAAGCTGCTCAACAGTAAAAAAAATTTAATCTGTCACGGCTTTTTGCGATGAGGCATGCCGTTCAACCGTAGTTGTTGTGCTGCTTTGACCATCTTATTAAGATTTTTCAAATACAAATTGATGGCCCTTCGTTTTTCAGCGGCACAGCCATTTCAGCACTCTCTTTTCCCGACCTGATTGTACATGAATGAAATAAATTCCCGATGCCGCATGATCGGGAAGGCTCAGGTCAATACTTCCTGAAAGCTCAGCCGCTTCGCGCTGCTGCATGAGAAGGCGACCCCCTGCGTCGTAAAGCAGCACGTGAACATGTGCTTCGGGCGGATAACGATAGGTCATGGTAATGTGCTTCTCGCCCACGGTGCTTACCAAACCTACCTCAAAAGGCTGTGTTTGCCGGCTCGTCACGTAAATCACTGGCGAATACGAAAACGTTCCGTCATAATCAATTTGTCGAAGTCGGTAGTAATAGGCGGTTTCCTGCAGCCGGCGGTCTATAAAATTGTAATCATTGCGTTGAGCGGCCGTGCCTTTTCCCGCCACAAAACCGATCACCTCCCATTGATCTGCTGCGACAGACCGTTCAACCTCAAAACCCTGATTGTTGTACTCAGAGGCCGTTGCCCAATGCAGCACGTTAGCATTTCCCATATTGGTGCCCTCAAAGCTGATGAGTTCAACAGGCAAGGTCGTGTTGGTGGGTCCCAGTATTTCGAAGTTGTCAATAGCTATTCCGGGAGCAGTGATGGCGAAATCACTGCGAAATACAATGCGAAAGGCAACATTAGCATTTCCTTGCAGGGCTGACGTTGAATATTGCCGCAGACTAAAGGTGGAAGCCGTGCCGGTAAAGAAAGGTTCGCCATACGGAAATGCCGTACCGTAATAGGTGGTGTTGGCATAGTTGTACCATGACCCGCCCACCGTGCCTAATAGGTGCCAGGTATTTCCTTTATCCAATGAGTATTCCACCCGAAATCCATCCCAATCAGTTTCAACATTATATTTTGCATAAAAAGAAATGGTATATGTTCCCGCCGCGCTGAAATTGAAATTAGGGGTGTACAAATAGCTCACTGAATAGTTGACGTAATTACCGGACAGGCCGGTTACCCAGGCAAATGACCCGCTGTAGGTGCCGTTTTTTCCACTGGTCGAAGAATTTCCTCGCACCCATCCTGTGCCGTAAGGCGTTTCGGCACCAAAATCGTTGGGATTAACATCAAAATTGCCACCATTGGTTGCCAGATACGGCGTGCCTCGGTTTGGGAGGATAAGGATATAGTTGTTTTTGGTAACTGTAGCTGCCCCGTTGTTGATGGTCAGCGAAACCGTCTTGTACCCCGGCGTTGTGTAAGTTTTGATGGGGTTCTTGACAGTAGAGGTCGTGGCATCTCCAAAGTTCCAGCTCCAAGAGGAAGCTTTGTAAGAACCATCAAAAAACTGAATCGGGACACCCACGTAGCTTACCGTCTTTTGGGCATAAAAATCTGCTGTTGGAGCCGAAAAAACATCGGTAGAGAACAAGCCGCGCCCGTGGGTAGCAGCTATGACCAGGCGATCGCTGCTCCGCATCTGCAACATGCGCGTGCTGGCATTGGGCATGCCCGTGCTCGCCGGCGACCAGTTGGTGGATGAGCCATTTAAATCGTCGGTTGTCCACACACCGGTTTCGGTAGCCAGCATAGCCTGATCGCTGTTGTTGGGATTGAACAATACCCACCAGATGGGCATATCGGGCAAGTTACCTTCAACGGCCGTCCAGGTAGTACCACCATTCGTGGTTTGCCATACACTGGTGATGCCATAGTTTGAATAAGTCACCAACAGGTGATTGTCATTACCGTTTTGTACGGCGATGCAACTCACGTTGTTGTTGGAGACCGGAGTTCCGATTAAGGTAGCCGTGGCAGTGCCGTTGGCATTATCGACCCGGACGATGCGGCCGTTGCTGGTGCCCACAAAGATGCGGTTGCTGGTGTTAGGCGAGACCGCAATATGCGTTATGTAGCTGGTACCGGTAGCACTGCTGATATTGACCGTTGTTACCGTATTGGAGGTGGTGGCATTCAGAATGCGACCGTAAACTCCATAATTTGATCCGCTATAAGGATTTCCATAATTGAAATATAAAACGTTATTAATATGATCGTAAGCCGATGGGTTGATGAAGTTGCCGACACTGCTGTTGGAAAAGATCGACGAAAAAGAGTTTCCTCCATCGCTGGAACGATAAATGTTGGCAAATACATAGGAAGCGAACTGATAAGAAGGCTGATCCTGGTCAATGTGGCAATAGCCGCCATCGCCGCCCAGAATTTCAAAGGTGGTGTTCATGCCCGGGCTGTAATAAAGCTGAGTGCCATTGTCTTGCGAGCCGGCTAAAAACTGATGGTTACCGGCATGAGGGTGCATGGCGCATGAGTAATAAGTAGTCACATTATAATTCCAACCCTTAAAGGAGAATGTATTGCCCCCATCGGTGCTTCGGTACACACCTCCATCGTTTGCAAATAAAATCACGTTGGGATTGCCTGGCTGGAAAACAATATTATGCTGGTCGGCATGGACGTAGGGGCGCCCACAGCCACCCCACCAGCTCGTTTTCTGCGACCAAGTATTGCCTCCGTCGGTGGAAAGGAACAAGTCAATGCCGCCGATTAAAATCCGGTTAGCATTGGTGGGATCTACAGCCGCAATTAGGTTATACCAGCCTTGACCACGGGTAAAATCATTAGAAGTGCTGCTGCAGCTTTGATCATTCCATTGAGGCTTTGGCAGCGTCGTCCATGTGCTGCCGCTATTGGTTGACTTGTAAATGTTATATAGTCCTCCGGTAGAAGCTTGTTCGGTTAGCACATAAACCACACTTGCGTTGGAGGGAGCGCAGGCAATTTCACATCGGTAAAAGGAGGACGTCGGAAAGCCATTAGAGCCTGTATTGAGCTTGGTCCAGCTTCCTGCATCACCGGTGGTTGAGCGATAAACCCCGTCGGTTTGCAGAATGCCCATAGCGGCATAGATGGAATTGTCGGCAGCAATTTCGAGATCGGCAGCGCGGTCGGAGGAAGCGCCCAGCCCACTTCCCAAAACCTTAACCCAGGTGTTGCCCCCGTCGGTGGAACGGAAAACGCCACCAAATCCCGGGGAGGCGGATCTGGTTGCGGCATAGACATGACCTGTGACGGGATGAACCACAATTTTCTGGACGTAATGAAAATTGGGGTTTCCAACAGTGGAAGTTAATGCCGACCAAGTAGCGCCGCCGTTGGTGGATTTGTAAATGCCGTCGCCCCGAATCGCATCGAAATTATACCAGCCCTCCCCCGTACCGGCATAAAGTACTTGAGGGTTCTGAGGATCGGCCGCTAAGGTGGAGATGGCCAGATTTGCCATTAAATCATTGATGGGGACCCAGACCGGCGTACTTGCCGTAATGTCGTTGGTTTTCCAGATTCCACCGCCCACTCCGCCGGCAAAAACTGCTTTGCCGGTTGGGTCGTTGGGATCAAATAAAATGGCCCGTGTTCTTCCGGAAACGTTATTAGGCCCCCTTTCAGTCCAAACGATATCTGGAATAGCCCCACGCACGGCATTTTCTTGAAGCTTACGCGTGTACTCTAGGGCGGCAGCTAAGCGCTCCCTCGGAACATACCCCAAGGCTACGTCTTTAGTCATCTCGAATTCATAGCGGGCATAGTAAGCCGCTCCGTTGTAACGCAACAACTGAAACTTCTCCTCCTCAGGTGGGATGCTTTTTTCTGTGGGCCGTTGCTGGTTGCACGATACACCCACCAGCGCCACATTGATTACCCATATGGTGAGCCACCGGCGCATTTTTACACTCACTCTCTTGAACAAAATTACGCCTTGGCCCCGGAACAGATGTTCTCTATTACGAAGGACAACCACCTTTGGTTACGTATTAGCCCGTGGTTCCGAATTAAATCCATGGGATACCCTGCACTTTGACAAAAAGGCTGTTAAGGCTATCGGGTTGTTCGTCATCTTTTCGATAGAAAAACACGTTTAGTGGCTTTTAATCGTTTTTTTATCGTTCTGGTGCTATGTAGATCGAGTCGGCATGCGCTTCCATTCCTAACCAAACACACGCCAAGTTTTCAGAACAAGGGTTGCTCAAGGCTTAGGAAAAAAGCAAATTCCCCGTTTTATCATTGACGTAAATACATAAATCAGATCCGTTACCAGGGCCTTTTCATCGTCCACTTTTGTTTGCGAGAAATGAAATTCATTTTGCAGTAGTCAACACTTTGTTTCCATGAAAATCCATAAAATTCAGTGTACGTGTGCTCATGCTTTCGATCCAGGTTTTCAGCCATGAAACACTTATTAAGATAATTTCTCATATTGCCTTTTGCATTCGGTGTATGAGACACCTCCCGAGATGCCTAACCGGAAGTTTGTGGCTATGGCATCAGGTAGCTTGTCGCGAAGCGACAATGCATCTGCCCTAGCTTGGCTTTTTGCTTTTAGCGTTTGCTGCGCCAATGGATGAGCGCACTAAACTCGGTACGCGGCCCTCAAATTTCCCTGGAATTACGAACACCTTTTGTTTCTGCCCCTTAAGATTAAGATCCGGAATTCAGGCGTCGAAACGTCAAGGCCCGTTTTCCTTTTGAAAAAGCTGAAGTAAAACCATCACAGCACATGTCGATGGGTTGAGTAACGGATTACCTCTTAAAAAGGCTAACTATATACCGCCCTGCATCAGTACGACCAAAGGTCGTGTTCGAAATTAAAAATGTCGGCTTTTATGCGATCCGATTCCCGCAAAGCGTCAATGCCGGTAGCATAATCCTGAATACGCCGATCAAAAACATTGCTTTCCTTGATAATAATGCTGCTGAACAGTCGCATTTCCAGTACATCTTCCCACGACCACCGTTGGCTGTCGTTGCGCGGATTGAATGCCTCAGCACGGGCCAGTAAAGGACGAGCCGCCGGATAATAAACCCAAAAGATGGGGTAGGAAATCTGCGCACCTTCGTCAAAATAGAGCGGAGCAATGCCCATGATGCGCACCATCATTTGCGAAGATTTCTTGTTGAAAAACCAATCTTCTTTTATACGATAAGCACGCACCAGGTTGGGATTAAACAAACGCTCCACGACCGTGTCTTTAATGTAGTTGCCTTCAAGGTCAGAGATGGGGATGGTATCGAAGCCTGCACCCCGTTGGCGCACCTGTTCGGGTGTGAGAGGGGTACGAAATTGGTCGTCGTCGTAAACCTGCAGTTCACCGGCCAAAGCTGCATCCCGCAACACTGATACCAAAGGCTTGAGTTTGGACCAATCGAGCCCTTCGTACCGAAATGGTAAATTCATTTTTTCATTGACGTCAACAAGGCGCCAGATGCGCTTGTGCCAATACACATCATTCTCGCTCACATAATCATAAGGCAAAGGTTCGCGCTCGGCTACAGCCACTTGCGTGTAAAACAAATCGCGCGGTTGCGTTTCAGTGGTCTGAGCCACCAACAGCTTAGCAGGGCCGATGAAACCGAGCACAAGGGCAATGCGACGCAACATCATGGCACAGGCTATTAAGTGATTTCTATGGGGATGGAATTCAGACTACGCGTAGTGCCATCAGGACCTTTAGCTTTTATGCTTCGGAAAATGAACGTATCGCCCGGCTTGCAGTTGCTGATAAATTCAGCCACCTTGCCTGTGAACCTGGCACCTACCGCCTTTTCAATTTTAGGATCTTGCCGACGCGGTATATATACCACTTCATACGAAGTCACTTCAAACTTGACACCCTGGAAATAGAAGTCTTTTAATACTGCCCCAATACCTTGAGCCACCTTTAAGGTAGATGCAGGCATCTTTCCTTCCGATACGCCATTGATCTGCGCCTGAGGATCGGGAATTCTTTTTATCACGAACTCTTGTGATCCGATCTGTCTTATTCCGCTTTCAGTTTGCACTGAAACATTAATGTTCACTTTTTTGCCCACCAGTGAAGCATCCATGACCGCATCATATTTTCCCGGCGATTTGCGCACAAACTGACCGGCCGAAACAGAGGCTTGCACTTTATCAGCCGGAAAGCCGGGCACTGAAACCGAAAATGGGTTAGGGATCCCTGCATAAATGATGTTGAGATTTTCCGAGGCAATTACGGCAGCCCCCTTGGCTGTCTGAAATTCGGCTTCAAAAGGATAGAAGCGCGGGTTTCCATCAGGGCCTTGCACCTCGACCGCTCCACTGTATTTCTGAATACCTTCGCCCGTGGCCACCATTTCCAACTTACCCATGCCGTAAGAAACGGGTATCGGCGTACCCCCTCCTATGACGGGGTTGACGGTAAGCTCGATGAAATTGCCGTCGGCATCTTTTTTGGCTATGTTATAGTCCAAGGGGCCTTTCCAAACCTTTGGGTTGACGGTACTGCTGTAGGCAGCAACGAAGATGTCCGCTTTATAAGTCTGTCCCGCCATAACGTAGTTGGAGGCAGCAATCACCTTGGCCTGAATCTTATCGACAACGACAATATCGGCTTTGATTTTTTGATATAGATAATCGATGATGAGGCTTTCGGAATTACGAATATCGTTTTGAAATTTATTCAACAGGGTAATGGCCGCAATGGTGGGCACTAATTCGAAATTCATTTCAGCCCAATTCTTTAAGACACCATCTTTTTTCTCGGTGGGGTCTTCAGCGATGAGCGGCATTTGGCTCTCCAATTCCTTCTTTGCGGCAGGATCTTCGACAAGGGCCAACAGGTCTTGACGCAATTTGTTGATATCAGCCTGCAATTGATGCCCTTTTCGATTAAGCACCATGATGTTGGTGGCAATGTCCAAGTTTCGGTCGTCAAAAAGATTGGCTTTCTTCAATTGCTCCGACAGCGGCGCATCGGTCACCGGCACTTTTTTGCCTGTTTGCTTATCCACTAAGCCTCCTGATTTAACCACGATCTCTTTTTTGAGCGCCTCGATCTTGTTGAACAGCTCGTCGGAGAGTTTTTTGGCAATCATCGCCTTTTCCATGAACGGCCGGGTGCGTTCCGGATCGTTCTGCATTTGCTTTTCAAAGGCAGCAAAAGTCTTGTCGTTTTTACTGTTGATTGCCTCTACCGAGTCGCTGATACCGGAGTTGACCACATGAAAGGCATGCAGAATTTCTGCAGATACATTTAAGGCAAGCAGGGCTGTCAACACCAGATACATGAGGTTGATCATGATCTGTCGGGGCTCCTTAGGGATTGACATGGCTTGCTGGTTGTGTTAATTTCAAATTTTCAAAAAACTAATTTGAAATTCTTAACTGGTCCGAGTCATGGTCATGGCAGACAGCATGTTACCATAAATTTGGTTCAGACTGGCTAAGTTTTTGGCCAGTTCTGCAATCTCAGCCCGGTAGCGCTTGGTATCGTCGATTGATTCATTAAGGTTGACAATGGCCTGCGACAGGGAACCGTAAAATCTATTCATGGCCTTGAGGTGATTGTTTGTATCCTGGAGCTCCAGCTCGTAAATCGCGTTGAGCTGGGCCAGGTTCTTTGACACCTGTTGTACTTGCTCATGATAATTGCGGGTTTCGTGCGTGGCCTCTCCCAACAACTTTGCAGCTTCGGTGGCATTGGTATAGGCCACCTTCATTTCTGCTAATGCAGCAGCTGCCTGACGGGCTTTGTCGGAAAAATCATTGGTGGCAAACTGCGCGTCAGACAAGTCACGCAGTTGGTTAATGCTTTCGCCCAGCCTTTTGAGATTATCTCCCAGCCGGCGAATGAGTTCAGGCTCAACGTTGTGCTCGGCCATGGCACGGTCTAATTGCTGGGTCAATGTACCATGGGCGTGTGTTTCCTTTAGCATCTTGAGCTCTTCCTCGTCGGGAGCAATGTCCAGCTCAGGATAAAGTTTTTCCCAGTAGTAATCCTTATGCGGCGGCAAGATGCCCAGCAAGGCAAAGATGAAGGCCTCTGTACACATGCCAATAATCAGCATGGTGCCTGCTCCTTCCCAGTGCTGTAACTTAAACAAAGCACCCAACAATACGATGGAAGCTCCTAGGCCGATAATCAGGTTTTTAACCCGTTTGCCACGCTCAGTCTCGAAAAAACGAATGATTTTTTTCATGGCTTATGTTAAGCTTGTATGTAAGAAGCGACAATTCTTCATCGCTATTTATCGTCAATCGATCTACCCAAAAACGTGAGGACGTTTCGGAAACCGATCCAACTTTTGGCTGAATCCTGATATTCCCACGTGCGCGTGCCGGTTTGGCAGAAGTAGGCAACATCTTTCCACGACCCGCCCCGAACGACCTTTCGCTTCATGGTGATGGGATCATCCGGTTTGGCATCGTAACGGATATCTGGGTTCAAGTCGTGATAGAATGAGTACGCGTTTTCAAAAAATGCCGTAGAAGTCCATTCCGCCACATTACCGGCCATGCAGTAAATACCGTAATCGTTCGGAAAGTAAGCATCTACTTTAACCGTATACATGCCACCATCATCCGGGTAATTACCCCGTCCGGGTTTGAAATTGGCCAGGATACATCCTTTTTTGTTACGCATATATGGCCCTCCCCATGGATACGGAGCGATTTCCCGGTCACCACGGGCCGCATATTCCCACTCGCTTTCTGTAGGCAGACGAAATTCATCTTCCATCACCAGTCCATTGGCCACGCGCCAATCGTTGTAGAAGCGTGAACGCCACTTACTGAATGCCATGGCCTGCTTCCACGTAACCCCCACAACCGGGTAATTGTCAAAAGCTGGATGCCAGAAATAATTGCGGGTAAAAGGCTCGTTGTAGGAATACAGAAAATCGTGTACCCAGCACAGTGTATCTGGATAAACGTTTATGACTTCAGACTTGATCACTAAAGTCCGATCAAAATCATTTCCTTCGGCCTGGGCATATTTGTTGTTTACATCTCGAGCAGCTTCTTTGAAGTCCACCCAGTAGTACACATAATTAAGCTGGCGTACATCAATTTCTTTCCTTCCTAAAATGCGCTGGTCTTCCGGATAGTACATGGAAGACAACTGCTCTTGGATTTCGGGATCCGACCAATCAATGCGCTGACGCCAATTTACAATCGGCTCACCGGTTTCTGCCTTTTCCGTCATGTAGTCGCCACCTAAGATGGTGTGCGCAATAGAGTCGCGCACCCATTCGACAAATTGACGATATTCATTGTTGGTGATCTCGGTTTCGTCAATGAAAAAACCTTGAATAGAAACCTGCTTTGCCCGTTGGATAAGTGTGTTGCTGATGTCCTCATCGCTTTGACCGATGTGCAGCGTACCACTTTTTACATATACCATACCATAGGGAATGGTCACAGACCAATAAGGCCGGTTCAGTGAACCCAGCAACTGACCTTCGTATCCCCCACGGCAGGCCGTTAGCAGCAATGCTGCAATGACTACCCCAAGACGATGCGACCTCATAGAGGGCGGTAACGAAACTGAGCCCGTAAAGGTAAAAAACTTCCTCGTTGTTGCCGACGCCATAAAAATTTTACGCGCTGGTGTTTTTGCGGCTTGCTGACTTAACCCTTTTGACGAAAAGAGTTGGCCCATTGTTTCAACGGCGTTCAAAAGCGCGTATTGTAGATTGTTTTTCCTTTTGTGGCCGCCCGCAACAGCGACAGACTGTAACTGACCAACACCTCGTGTGTGCCTTGCGATACTTCACGCAGTGCTGTCATAGTGTAATCGTAGGAATAGCCGACACGCAATCTAGGCGTGGTCTGAAGCCCAATCCATGCCATTACGGCATCCGCAGTGAACTCATTAAAGCCACGCATACCTATTCCTGCCCACAGCAAGTTGCGGTGTTTAAATGTGAGCCCGCCTTCAAACTGCGGCTTCGAAGCGCTCATCCGCGCCACAACAAATGGTTCCATAGCAAGGCTATTGCTCAACCTCACGTTAACGTCTAAAAAGGCAACGTATTGCACCAACGGGCGATACTGTGCTACTTGCTCTGCTTGCAGCTTGAGCGGGGCTTGAAGAAGGTTGGTGGCACTTAGTCCGGCTCTCATTCTGGGATGCACCCAGCTAAGGCCGGCGGTAAGGTCAAAGGCAGTGCCGCCGACAACGTTAACAGGAAGGATAGGATCTTGATGATCAATGCCTGCGCTGTAGTTTCCCTGAGGAGCCCGAAGATTTTGGCCTTGCAGGCTGGCTTGCGTGAGTCCGGCCGCCAGTCCTGCTGCAAACAAGGAAGCACCCAAGCGAAGTTGATGCGCATAGCTAAACGATGCAGAGGTGAGTCGGAAAGCTCCGGTCAATGAGTGGTGCACCAAAAGACCAGTACCGGCTTTTCCGAAGGCCAGCGGCGTGTGTGCCGACAGATATTGGATAAGGGGGCTGCCCGAAATACCTAACCATTGAACACGAGCGTGAGCCGTGAGCTCAAGTTGCTTGTTGATCCCCGCAAAAGCAGGATTTGCAACGTAGGGATGGAATGCCAACTGGGTCAACGGTGCCGACTGCTGAGCATGCGTGCGTAGGCCGGCAAGCAATAGTGCGAAACTCGCTAATGCGCTGATGCGCTGACGAAAAAGTCGCAGCCGCTTCACTTGTGTAAAACAAACACATGTTGCTGAAAGCGGCAAATAATGGGTGTTGGGCTAGACAGTGCTAGCCCTGCTGGCTGAGGAAATGATCCAGCGCCATCGCCATAGACGGCAGCTCAGGCGTAGGTGCCATAACGGTCACTTTCAGACCTGCTTTTTGCGCTGCCTGGATCGTGGGTTCTCCGTAAGCGCCAATCAACAAATTCCGCTGTTTGAAGCCGGGAATTTTTTGCTGCAATGCTTCAATACTGATCGGAGCAAAAAAGACCAGCATCTGATGGCGTCGCAATTCTTTCTCCCCAATGTCGGCCGGAACCGTATGAAAAAGGATTACCTCTTTGAACTCATAGTTTTTGCTACGGAAATGATCCGCAATGTCTGTGCGGTGGTGGTCAGCGCACGTGATGAGGTAACGGTCGTTGTTGTGGTGTTTGTCTATGATTTGAAGCAGCGTTTCCAATCGGCCGTCACCAAAGAACACCTTGCGCTTACGGAACAAAATGTATTTCTGTAAATACAGGGCTATAGCTTCGGTCATGCAATAATACCTGCATTCGGACGACAGCTTGACCCGCATGTCGTCACAAATCTTGAAGTACTGATCCACCAGACTGCGGCTGGTAAAAATGACCGCCGTATGTTGTTCGGGGTAAATGCGCTGGCGACGCACGTCGCGGCAACTGAGCGGTTCCAGCCGGATGAAAGGCTTAAATTCGATAGCAATGTTGTGCTTGCGCGCCAATTCAGAATAAGGGTTCCGCTCATTTTCCGGCCGCGCCTGAGCGATCAAGATCGAGCTGATCTTTTCTCTACCCTTACCGTTGAGCGCTCTTCGAGGGTTAGCACCGTTGGCAGGTGATCTTTTGCCGGCAACAGGTTCCGAAGTTGCTTTCATTGTTTTTACCATGCCATACTGAGTTGCCCCACATTCTGCGCCCACCGCACCAGGATGACGATTGGGGCAATTTCAAGGCTGCAAAGGTATAGGAAAAAATGAACTGGGCGTTGATACAGCAGGGATGTGGTCACAGAAAACCCTTTGGCGAAGCGAATCGCCACCAGCAGCATCAACAGACCAAAGGAAGCATACAGGGCCCCATCAGCCACCGGTGGGCGGGCAAAGGCAATCAGAATGACCAGCGGAAATAACACGACACCGGTTACTCGTAACAATTGAAATTCATAATATAAAAAGTAACGTAAGGGTCCGGCGTTTGGAAGAAGCACTGAGGCGGCACGCATGTACAGATAACGGACCAAAAACAACAAGACCATGATGCCTGACCACCACAGCGGAGCCAACCAAGGGGGATTGATCCTGACCCACTGATAACGCGTTGCAACCAAGGACATATACACTGACAAAACCATTACTGCAAAGCCATTCATGAGCACCCAGGCTAACGGAATGCCTACGCTTAGCTCACGCTGCAGTTGCGGGTGATACCCCCAGCGCCGCAGCACCCACCCAAATTCCTGAAACTCCGCCCGATAAATCATCCGTAAGGCGGTCAGCAAGGCGGCTAAGGCCAGCAACGTCCAGAAGAGCCAATCCTGACTCACGGTGCCTGCCGGCAAACCATGCTGCGGGCTGTACATGTCTGCGGACAGAAAAAAAGCTACACCAACTTGGGTGGCAGCATAACCGAAACTCCATGCAGCGCCCTTGCCAAATAAGACATAAAGCTTAGAAAAATATGATAAAAGACTTATATAAAAAAGATTTAGGCTCATGCCGTTAAAAGTAGTTGATGTATCCAAAATGAATTTTTGCCGATCGGAACTGAATGGGATTGCCGCGCTGGCGTCCCACCGCATAGTTGACTCCAAACAGGCCACTTTTGGTTTCGAAGCTGATGCCGGCGCCAAAGCCTAAGGGCCAGTCGCGCACTGGCGGCTGCTCCAATCGATTCTCGACATATGCGCCATCAAGGAACCCATACAAGTAAGAGCGACCCAACAGCACCACCCGGTATTCAGCCGTCACCAGATGATAATGCGACGCAAATATGGATAGCTCATCGAAGCCGCGGAGGCGCTGAAAGCCTCCAAGCCGGAACAGGTCGCTCAACAGCAAGGTGGGCGCATCCTGATACGCCCCGGCATAAACGAGGCGCAAACTCTGCCGCGGAAATACCGGTAAAATGCCCTCTACCTGGCCTTGTACCAAAAGCCTTGGCTGTTGTTGGGGAAAGGAGTCATACAATGAAGCAAAGCTAAACTGCGGATGCTCCGGATCGTGCAACTGCGTGATGGTCGCATTAGGTACAATACGGCGATTCCCCACCTGTCCGCCCAGTTGAACCATCCAGCCTTTGCTGATCCCATCAGCAGCGCCTTGCCGATAAAACAACTCGGCTCCCAGCAGACTTTCCCGACTGTCCAAATAAGGCGGCAATTTCAGGGTTTGAATGATTTGCATCGTATCCAGCGAGATAATGCTCACGGTGTTGCGGCCGGCATAGAAGCGCACAAAGCGGTTGGCATCAAAAAAATACTTGACACCGCCGCGAAGCCGAACGTCAACGTATTGGGAATCGTTGCGCAGCAGATAGAAAGACCCTTCGGCACCAAAAGGCAGGCGAAAAGGATAAGGATATTCACCCTGTAACAGAGTTTGAGCTGAGCGGGTATTTAAACGGCTAAAAGAAAACCTTAATTGTTCGCCGCGGCCAAAACTGTTCCTAAGGTCCAGATCTGCTTCACCGGTAAGCAAGAGGCGGCCTCCGGGTAAGCTGTTTGGCAAAAGCCCCAAGACCACATTAACGCGAGAAGCATTTTTTCGCTGGAGCGCCAACACCAGCCTGGCACGATCCTGAACAAAAAGTACCTGCGGTGCTGCAGTCAGAGTCAGATAAGGCAATTGCTGAAGGCGTTGTCCGGCCTGAAGGATTAGCGACTCCTTGTAAGGCTGCGGGAGGTTTAAACCTAAATATCCCTCAAGAAACGAGGTAGAAATTCGCACGTTTCCATTTAAATCAATACCCTCTAACTGGATGCGTTGCCGAAGGTTCAGGGACAGGGCTGCATGCAAGCCGCTGCTGTCTGCCCTGAGACTGTCAAGGGTGGCTACGGCAAACGGATATCCATGATTTTCGCAGTGGGCTACCAGCCCTTCCAACAGTTCGAATACAGCAGAGGGCGACACTGGCTTGCCCGTAAAATCAGAAAGGCGGAAGCCCGCACGCCGCAACACCAGGGGATCAACATTGCCCGGACGCAGTGTGACCCACTTCCATTGGGATCCTATGTGTAAATGCACGATGAGCTGAAGCGAATCAACATGCAGGGATAGAGGCGCCGCTTCAAGGTAGCCGGCATCATAAAGTCGGCGCATGAGTTGCTCTACTTCCTTTCGCCGGCTGAGCGTGTCGGGAAAATCTTTTCGGTAAGAAAATTGACGGGCCAACAGCAAGCTATCTTTACCATTTGCCTTGATGTGTAAGGTATAGGGACGCTGGGCATGGGCAGTAAATGCAAAAAGACAAAAAAGCACACCTGCAAGTACTTTGGATTGATGACACCCGGTCATTCCCTGTCAGTCCAAAGCCAAAATTCCAGATAATTTCCATGGCGGGTATTTATGTACACATTCCCTACTGCAAGCAGGCTTGTCATTACTGTAACTTTTTTTTCAGCACCAACCCCAAAAGCCGGGACGAGCTGATTGCAGCCTTATGTCGCGAAGCGGCCTTGCAAAAAGATTTTTTACCTTCTGCCATTGTCGAAACGATTTATGTGGGTGGTGGAACACCTTCGCTGCTTTCATACGAGCAGCTTGCCCGGTTATTTGATGCCTTGGCCCGAAATTTCTCTATAGCTGCCAATGCAGAAATAACCTTAGAGGCTAATCCCGACGACTTGAATGAAGCATATCTAAAACAGCTTAGGAACTTATTCATCAATCGGCTCAGCATCGGAATTCAGTCATTCGACGATGCCACTTTAAGAATGTTGAACCGGCCGCACGACAGCCAACATGCCATCCGGGCGGTGTGGGCAGCCCTGGATGCTGGCTTTGACAACATAAATGCAGATTTTTTATATGGATTGCCGCATTTATCTCTTCAAGGGTGGAAAAGCACTTTAGAACAAGCATTAAGCCTGCCGGTTACACATCTGAGCTGTTATGCCTTGACCATAGAGCCGCGCACTGTCTTTGCTCATTGGCAAAAAAGCGGCCGGTGGCAGCCCGCCGACGAGGAAACGGTGGCCTGCCAAATGGAACTCATGATGTCCTTTATGGAACAAGCCGGTTGGCTGCATTACGAAATTTCCAACTTTGCCAAAAGTGCTCAATGCATCAGCCGCCACAACAGTGCCTACTGGCTTGGGAAACCTTACCTGGGCCTCGGTCCATCTGCTCATTCATTTATTGGCACCTCACGCCAATGGAATGTGAGCAATATTCATAAATACATTTCTGCTATTTCCGAGGGCTATATCCCCTGTACCCGAGAAGAGCTCACCCCCGTCCAGCGCGTGAATGAACGGTTGTTGACTGAATTGCGCACATGTTGGGGTGTAGATCTGAGTTCTTTTTCCAATGAAATCCAAAAACACCTCATGGAACGAGGCAAGCCCTTTCTCGAGGGGGGATGGCTTCGTCTCCATGAAGACCGACTTCAGCTTACCAAGGCAGGAAAACTCATTGCAGATAAAATTGTACTTGACCTAATGTTAGACTACGTTGAGGCCTAAAGCCTGCACCTAAGGCAAGAGCAGAATGTTTTGCGTTAAGGTTTCATGTTCTGCGGTAACCTTAATCAAATACAAACCTGAAGCCAATGGCTTGCCTGAGGCGTCACATCCATCCCATCGAAACTGATGCATTCCTTGGTCGAGCGTCCCTTGAAAAAGAAGGTTTACCAAAGCTCCATCTGTCCGATGTACGGCCAGGCGTACTGCCTTAGACGTCGGGACAAACAGACTTATCTCTGACGTGCTCGTTGTTGGGTTGGGCGCAACAGTTAGCTGTAAAGACCTGGAATCTTTGGATTCGGAGGTAGTTTTTGAATTGCACGGACCAAGGTTCTGGGTAACGATGTTAACGACAATAGTTGAACCGGATTTGAAAAACTTAACCTTCGGTATAGTGACCGGTCCTCCAGTGTACACAAAGCTGCCGGACTCGAGTATAGTTCCGTCGTCATCGATGTTAAACCAGTTAAGGGTTTGGCCCGATAATGGCTTAAATTGTTGCGTGCGGCGCAGGATCAGGTCGGCACGGCAGGTGTCGAATTGACGGCTGTCGGCAACACCTCCTTTGTAAAAGGTGCGCAGAAAACAGTAAATGCTGTACGAGCACGGATTATCAACGATGCTGGTGTGGTCCCAATCCATGTAAGCATTATAGGCACCGTAGGGATCACCGTTTGAGGCGCTGCCGTTGCCGGGGTTATGGTTGCTAGTACTAAAGCAGAAAGCCGGGTATGATTTGTTGTTGGCAAACCGAAGAAAGTCAGGAAAGGTTTCGGCATCGGTGAAATCTGCCTGGTTGCCATTGTGTTTTCTCCGGTCCCAATACCAAAGGCCCCCATGCGGATAACGGTTCAGCGTATCGTACCAAAAAATAGATCCAACCCACCCGATTTTCGTGTCGTTTCGGCCATGTATGCCTTGCCCAAAAGGTATGTGCGCATTTTTATGCATATTGTAATAGGTGCGAGCATCGGTAAAATCCCATATCAAAATTGAATCGTTGGTGCCGGGATAGGTTACGTCTGTAGGGAGGTTACTGCTGGCCTTGCAAAAAGTATGTTCGCGTCGGTCGCCATTCACCGTTTTGTAAAAAACAGGAGCGACGATCACGTAAAAGGCGGAGACGATGTCTGGGTTGTTCAGAGCGGTGATTAAAGCGCCAAAGCCATTATGCGATTTTCCTCTAAAATACACACGATTACTGTCCACCCCAGGTTGACGACGGGCCCACAGCAAAATTTCCCGCAGCCGCTTTTGTGTAAACGTATGCACCACCCCACTGGTCACTATCGGATTTAAGTAATTGGGCACATACATATTGTAACTGTTGTTATAGCCTATCCAATACGTGTTGCTGCCATTGGGCAGCCAATCGTCGGGTTGCAACATGTTGCAGTTGCTGCACAAATCACTACTTATCTTTTTCAAAGGGCTCTGATCGGCAAACTGAACGAACAAGGGTTGTCCTTCGGCGTTTCCGCGTTTTTGTAAGGTAAACAAGTAGCCAAAACTGCCCACGTTGTTAAAAGCTGGCCACAGCGGACTACTGTGGTTGTCACCCCAGATTACATATTCATAGCTGATGTCGCCATTGCTTTGATTGGTAATGGTCTGCAGCACCGGCTGCGGCTTAGCCACCTGTTCCTGGATGCCGTACAATAAAGAATTGCCGCCCAAGATGAGGGTTTTGTCTTCAATACCGGTGGTCAAATCGGTTACGGTAACGGCATAATAAAAGGTGCCGTTGTGCGTGGAGGTAGCAACGTACAAGCCACGGTCGGAGGCCAAGGCACTTTGACCTTCTGTGATGACATAGTAAAAATCTTTATTCTTTAATGTGCTTTTACGTACGTTTTTTCCAGAATAGTCACGTACAAAACCACGGTAGGTGCTGCTGTTTAAATGGGCAGGATCCACTATGGGTTCAGTGGAGCGGTAGAGGTTGTATTGAAGATTTAAAGCACCCGGGTTTTTCCAGGTCAGAAATACTTGTCCGCTGCGGTAAAAGCCAGTGAGTTCAGTCACTACATATGCTCCAGTATCTTGCCACGGCCAAAGCACCCCCAAAAGGGCAAGTTCAAAAACACGTTTACTTCTTTGTAAAAATGTTTCCAGACGATTTTTGAGCAAGCTGGAGTGGGTAGGCATGGGCTTTAAGGGATTAAAATGAAGAGTTCTCGAAAATTTAATTTTTTATCTGTAGCAATTTATTTGCGCTGGGTCGGCTCTGAGACCTCTAAATTTTTTTTCCTGCTTCGTCTTTGAAAACGACTCATAAATTCCTTACAATTTAATGTTGTAAGCATTCATGCGTGCTCAACAGCCTCAAAACTGATTTTTTGAAAAAAGGAAACTAAAGCCACTGCTGCACTTACGAGCCAATGGCTTGCCTTAATACGATGCGAACCCGCTCAGAGTTTCACTTTACCCAAGGAAATGTAGGCGCTCCACCTCTTGTTATTCACGTAACAGCAGCATCGTCTGAAAAAAATGGACGAAGCAACTTGATCTCGTTCCGATATAAAATAAGTTGATTAAGGTTTTCAAATTGTTTCAAAATTCGTGAAACCACAACACGCGTAGTGCCCAGATCCGAGGCGATTTGCTGATGCGAAACCTTGACCACACTACTTTGCGCATGACGGCTTTTGTCAATCAAGTAATTTTTTACCCGCTGATCCAGATTGCCAAAAGCAATTAGATCGATGGAATGCAACAGCTCATTGAACCTATGTATGAAACTGTCGAAAATGTAAGAACGCCACGACGCATACTTGCAGAGCCATTCATCCAGCTTTTGGTGAGGAATGGCCAACAACTGGCCATCTTCTTCTGCAATGGCTTTTACCTCGCTTTTGCGCGAATGCATGCAACAACTGTACGCCATGCTGCAACTATCGGCTGCTGAGAGGTAATACAACAAAATCTCTTTCCCCGATTTTTCCATGCGGTAAACCTTAACTGTACCCCTCAGAATGATGGGCATGGCACGGATGTATTTGCCGTAATCGATAATTAGATCGCCTTCATGAAAGTCTTTGAACTCCCCATGCTGCAGCATCTCTTGCAACAACGGTTCTTCAAAAAGATTTTTCAGCGATGAGAGGGATGCTGACTGCATGTGTAATTGCTAGCTGTTCAAAAATAGCAGATCAGGGCCAAAAGCCCTTGCATGAACTCGAAAATCCGGCTTCAGGCTTACACGGCAGGAGGATAGAGCTCCGCTTCTAACGAGATCAGGCAATCAAAATCCTGATTTGATGTAACTCCATCCTTCGGCCTGACGGCGGGCAATGTGTAGGATCGCCGACGGTATATAATCCACTCCTTCTAATATCTGTTCTTTGCTGACTTTGCGTTCTTTCATGGAAAACTCACACGCACTGAACCGTACGCCCTTTGCAACGTACTGGCCAATGCGATCGGCCACTTGTGACCGGTCTTTTTGCACCATCTCCAAACCGGGTCCGTGGCAAATGACTTCAATCTGCAAATCGGGCTGCAGGCTGGTGATGTTTCCCAACTGCCGCATCAGTGCCTTATGAGCTAAGGTGTCACCACTTACCATTTGAAAAACAATTCGCGGAGGGCCCGAAGCTGGTTGCGCTTGAAGCTGAAGATAAAGCAGCGGAATTAAAAGCAAAAAGAAAACCTTTTTCATTATTAATTGTTTTTATCTGAATTCATAAGGGACGCCAGTAACCTGGGTGAGTAAGGTAGGAGGAGCATCCAGTGCTACGGCTTGTTGTCGGGGCCGAGGACTTACTGGAACATGAAGCTTAAGGTAGTTGCGCAACGTTTCGTGTAGGGTATAAGGAAGCAACTGAGGCTCCTGTACATTGCTGATTCGACAAAGGACGTGATCGGGATCACCGTCGCGTTCACAAGCGGCAATACGATAGCGACGCTCGTCGCTTAAGGGCTCCCCCCCGACAAGAACTTCTTGAACCCTATGACCTTTGGGGCCGAAAGCAAGAAACTTTACGTGCATGCCATCAAATTTGATGAGCCACCCACCAAAACGTTCCGATGCGTTTTTTGCAAATACGTTATTCAGTTCTTTTTCCAGCCACTCGCGCAATTGCTTGCCTGTAACAACGCCGGTTTTGATCGGACTATCTACGGGTAACATATCGTAGAGGTATCCGTTGGTAATAGGTATGTTTCCCGTATGGTCAGGAGTCACACGCGGCGGACAAAAACGAAAGCCGTTTGACAATACAATGTCTACGTCAGGCAGACGCCACCGCAACGCATCCAGAATCAATGTATCTATGGGATTTTCGATAACAAAGTAGCGGTATAAGGGAACAGTACTGTAACCGACTATCTGGTAAATGCGATCGCGATAAGGCGCTTCTACCTGCTCTATTAAAGAAACCATCTGGCGATCGGCAGCATGCGTGTGTGGCCCTATTTCCATCAACTGATAATCGTCGCGTACAATTTTGCCGTCTTCGACCGTCAAGCGCAGCTCCCCGACAAAAGACCCGAATGCTCCGGGCTCTACTACTTTTGCAAACCTACATTGAATCGGCTGCCGGACACGTTCGTGCGTATCGCCGCCAAGAATGTAATCAACACCTTTACATACTTCCTGATTCGCCAGATGAATCTGTTGGGAAAGTCCCAAGTGTGCCAAAATGATGACGAAAGAGCACTGCTCCTGTTCGCGCAAAACCGAAACATAATACGGCAGGTTATCCTCGGGCTTCGTGTATACAATGCCTTTACTATAATTGGGCGACTGCCGAAGCGGTACTAAAGGATCGGTGTAGCCGAGGAATCCTATTTTGATTCCATTTATGCTCCATACATAGTAGGGAGGAAAAATCAACTCTCCTTTTTGGCCCTCTCCCAGATCATGGTACATATTGGCACAAACCTTTGGAGCCCATAGAGAGCCCAACAGCCGCTGCATGTTTTTCTTATAATATATCACCTCCCAGTTCCCGGGCAGATAGAGGTCATAGCCAAGAGCATTGAGGATGGGTACCAAGGCTGCACCTTGGGTTTCAACACTCAGCAGGCTGCCTTGGAACATGTCTCCGGTATCTACAATGAAGGTATATGGGTTGTTTTTTCGGTATTTACGGAAGAAGGTAGCCAAGTGTGCGTAGCCGCCCGTCTTGCGAAAAACGGCACGACCATTTTCCCAGAACAATTCATCGTGAGGATGAATCTGGCAGTGCACATCAGTGGTGTGCAAGATGGAAATGGTGAAGCGCCCCTTGGTTGGTGAAGTGGGTAGAGATACCGGCGCTTCACTGGTCCATGCTCCGGCAGCTCTTCGGGAGCCCGCAAAAAGCAGGCCGGCAGCCCCAGTCAACGCAAGCGTTTTCAAAAATCCTCTCCGACTGTTGCTCATTTGCTCAAGCTACTTAACAGAACGTGCATCAGCGGCTGAAGCCATGGCCTCAAGCTTCTTCCGTTCTTCTTCAATGGGTTTCCATGGGCCGTATTTGTGTTGCCGCTCGCTGAACGTGTCGGCATAAGGTCCAAATGGATGATCTATGGGCTTTTTTGAAATATCAGGCCAGTCGTGAGGGACTGGAAGATGAGGCCTGGGTTGAGAATTCACGTACGCTGCAACATCATACGCTTCTTCATCGGTGAGCAACGGATTTTTATAGGTAGCTCCCAAGGGCATGTTGTTTTTAACAAACTTGGCAAAATGAGTGATCCGATAAAGGCCGGCAGCATCATTGTAACTATTCGGACCCCACAACGGTGGATAGATGTATTCCGTACCGTCAGCATTGAGCAGCCCGCTGCCATCGGGTTGATGACAGCTTTGGCATTTTTGTTCATATACGAGTTTCCCTCGTTCGGGATCAGCAGCACGATCCAAAAAAGGCATATCCTTTAGGCCGGAGCCTTCGGCCCGTTTGCCTTTTTCAACGTTGCTGCCTAAAAATTCCAGATAAGCTTTAATGGCTTGCATCTCACGGCTCAATGTATCGAGGGGCCTGCCGTTTAAACTTCGTTGCAAGCAATCATTTACCCGCTTGTAAATGTTTTCAATGGTCCCACTACGAGCTCGCCATTTAGGGTACGTACTGGCCACCGATCCGTAGTTATTTCCCCAGGGCCGCGTACCGGCATCGAGGTGACAATTCTGACAGTTCATGCCATTGCTGATCTGCATGACCGAGCCTTTAGGACCCAGGTACTTGGCGGTGTGTGCAATAAGCTCGCGGCCGTACAAAACCAACTCTTTGTGCTGCGGATCGGTGATGGTGGAAATATCGGGGGGCCGCCACAAGGTCGGGTCATCCGTTACCTCAGTGGTCATTACTGCGGCTCCTAATACCGGCTCTTCACCTTCATCTGCTATGCCCGACAGATAATTTTTATTCCAACTTAAAATCAAAGCCGCAAAGCCTACAATAAAAGTGACCAAAAGCAGATGTAGGCTGCCTTGCAAGCTACGCAACATTTGTTCATCAAAAGGACGCTTTGGGTCCATAACCAAGATTTTTGGAGTTTCAATGCGGTAAATGGTCCTTGATGAGGCCGTAAGCAAGCGTGCCCAATAGAGCAAAGACAAATACAATCAGGAAAGAATAATACCCATATCCAATATTTACCACAATGGGACCGGGACATGCACCACTTAATGCCCACCCCAAGCCAAATAACGATCCCCCAATCAAATAGCGGTAAAAAGACCTCTCTTTAGGGTAAAAAACGATGGGATTGCCTCGGTAATCGCGAAGCTGCAACCGCTTGATCAAGTAAACACCCAATACGCCCAGTGTGACAGCTGTACCTATAATGCCATACATGTGAAATGAATGAAAGCGAAACATTTCTTGAATGCGATACCACGACATAGCTTCCGACTTGACCATGACTATACCGAACATTATGCCCAACAATAAAAATGGTAGATTCTTCATAGACGATCCTTTTTTTTTAATGGAAAATCCAACCAAAGAACACATGCGTCATCAGCAGCCCCCCTAGGAAAAAGCCTATGACGGCCAGCAAAGATGGCCATTGCAGATTAGACAAGCCACTGATGGCATGGCCCGAGGTGCAGCCGCCGGCGTAGCGCGCACCAAAACCTATGAGGAAGCCTCCCAGAGCTAACCACCAAAAGGTGCCTGAGGTTACAGCCTGCCAACCAAACAACTCAGCAGGTTGCAAAGCTGTGGGAGCGGAAAATCCATATCGGCGCAAGGTTTCAAGCGTCGCTTCAGAGAGTTCGACGTGCTGAGCAGGGAACAGTTGGGCCGCAAAAAAGCCACCCAAAAGAGCCCCCAACATGAACATCAAATTCCAGCTTTGGCTGCGCCAATCAAAATCAAAAAATTTTACATGTCTGCCTGCTCCAGCTATGGCGCAAATTGTACGCAAGTTGCTGGAAAAACCAAACGTTCGGCCTAAGTACAACAATGCCAACATGATGGCAGCTATGGCAGCGCCACTGAGCCACCACGGCCATGGTTCATAAAGCCATTTCATGGGATAATGGGTTTAGGATTCGTTTAATTGAAATGAAACGATGGGTTTGTACAGGTGATTTATCAACCGCTCGGTCACACTGTGATGCAGCAGCCCTCCCTTTCCGTGAGTTCCGATAAAGATCAAATCCATGTTGTGCATTTGGTTGAAATGCACAATACCCTCCTCAACGGTTCGGTCGTGAATCAGGTGAGCTGTAAAAGGAGGCAATCCGTTCAGGTTGGCGAAATGCTGCACATTCTGTTCAAAAGCGGGTCTTTCGCGCTCTACATCTCCAGTGGTGATTTGCAACAAATGCAGGTTGGCTGAAAAAGCCTTAACCATCTTTTGCAAGAGCTTTAAGTTCAGTTGCTCGCATTTGCTGAAATCGTGGATAAGCAAAATGTTGCGGATGAGCAAAGCCGAACGGTCACACCTCAACGACAATACCGGTACCCGACTTCGCCGCGCTACAATTTGCGTTTCAGAGCCGGAAAGTTTTTCGCGAACACCCCAGGAACCTTTTGTTCCCATGACAATAAGATCCATACCCTCAGCCTCGGCAAAGGCAACGATTTCGTCCGTCAACTTGCCTGCCTTTAGGTGCGTTTGGATGTCCTGGCCGTAGCGTTGCTGCAAGTCGCTCAGTTTGGCCAAAGCAAGATCACGTTGCTGAGAAACAAATTCAGCATCAATTTCCCCACAGGTTTCGATACTGCCATCTGCATTAAGGGTGACCGTGTCGGGCACATGAAGCACATGTAGAAAATGTATGCGCAGAGGTAAACGTTCGCCCAATTTACGTGTCATTAAATAGGCATATTCCGCCTGAACCGTAAAATCGGTGGGAATGAGCACTTGCAATTCACCAGCAGCCGTCATAACTCCGTTTTTTCCTCTGCTTGCTTCCAGAAACATGAACGTGAGTTTTGCGTGGCCAAGTGGCTTTATGGGGTTACTGAAGTAAGGCCATGACATCTTCCCAAGCGCCGCCGTTGTGGACGTTTTGGATGCCGTTCTGTTCGAGGATTGCCTTCGCCTGACCACTGCGATTACCGCTGCGACAAAACACTACAATGGGACCCTTATTTTGAAACTCACTGATGCGGGCCGGCACCGTGTCTAACGGAATGTTGACCGCACCCGGCACACTGCCTGCAGCAAATTCCTCAGGGGAACGCACATCTACCAAAAAAGCACCGTCGCGCACAATCTGCCTCAGTTGGTCGGTACCTACAGAACTACCGCCAAACAAACTTTGGAAAAAGTTCATACGTGTCAGTTGATTTAAATGTTTTAGTTACACCTTCAAATTTTAGCTTTTATTACAATTTGTTCTGCTACCTATGTTACAAAACATAGTTGCTTAGTCCCACCACAATTCCTTCACTATGATGTAAACGCCGATGATCAACACAAACCAACCAAATGCCGGCTTGAGCTTTTCACCAGAGATGTGCCGAGATAATGCTGCACCTATGAAGGTACCCGCTATGGCGAAGGCCGACACTTGCAACAAGAACAGCCAGTCGATCTCCTGATGACCGATTTCACCGATAAAGCCCAACAACGACTTGGCGGCTATGATCACCAACGATGTCCCCACGGCTTCTTTCATAGGCAACTTACCCAGCACCACTAATGCCGGTATGATCAAAAATCCTCCTCCAGCACCAACCATGCCCGTCAATACGCCCACGACCGTTCCTTCCAGCACCACCAGTCCGTAACGAAACGACTTGGGGTCTGCCGACTGTTTTGCGGTATCTGCGGTTCCTTTGCGAATCATACTGACCGAAGCCGCAATCATCAACACCGCAAACAACACCATGAGCAGAATGCGTTTGGTAAGTGCAAATGCACCAACCGTCAGCACCACGTCAGGAATGGCGGGAACAATCCAGGCCCGAGCAGCAAAGACGGCGATGATGCTGGGTATCCCAAAAACAATAGCCGTACGTACATTGACCAGATGTTTGAAGAAATAGGTCCCCGAACCAATCGCACTGGTTAAGCCCACTATGAATAAAGAATAGCCGGTGGCTGGTACAGCTTCGATCCCAAACAAGTACACCAACACCGGAACTGTGAGAATGCTGCCCCCCCCACCGATGAGGCCTAACGATACCCCAATGAGCACCGATGCTAAATAACCCATCAGCTCCATGTGAGCGGACTTGAGACTCTCTTGAGATCTTAGTTTCTACGATGCTGACGAGACTAACGGCAAACCTTTCGTCGTCCATTCTTGAATGCCGCCGGAAAAGTTGCGCACATTGGTAAATCCGTGTGCGGCCAACAACGAATAGCCGATGGTAGCCCGGTCACCTGCCTGACAATGTATGATCACCGGTCGGTTGCGACTTACCTGATTGAACCGCAAGGGCAGATCCCCTACAAAAAGATGCTCGGCTCCTGCTATGTGCCCTGACTTGTATTCTACCGCACTGCGCAAGTCAATGATCTGGATATGGTTGGCTTGCTGCAGGTGATGTAGCT
Source organism: Chitinophagales bacterium (assembly GCA_025056305.1). Classification (GTDB taxonomy): domain Bacteria; phylum Bacteroidota; class Bacteroidia; order Chitinophagales; family UBA10324; genus JANWXQ01. The sequence goes on from JANWWJ010000002.1 coordinate 56,318, forward strand.
CTTCGGCAGTAATGAGTGAAACCTGCTGCAGCTTACCTCCTGCCTGAGTGTATGGGTGTGTGGAGGGCACGTACCCCAATACATTATCCAGACCGATGCGCATCAGCTTGCGCACTAAATCATCGTGCCGGTCTTCGGGGGCCAACAGGATGAAGGGCTTGTCATAGCTCAAAAACCATCCTGCCCAGGTATTGAATGAGTTGTTTCCCTGGATGTTAATACTTCCCGGAATAAATCCTTTGGCAAATTCGGTCTTATCGCGCGTATCTACCAGGGTTATGCCCTGGCGCAGCAGATCCATGAGCTGATCGCTTACGTCTTTAAGTTTGGGCACTTCAGTCAATAAAGGTCTGTTGATCTTATTAAGCTTTTTCATCATAGCAAAATACCGGGGAGGCTCAGGCTGATCTGCCAGCAAAAAGTTTATAAAACCTTCTTTATCATGGGCAAAGCGAAAAGCCCAGTTGGTGATTTTTTCATAGCCCACGGTGGAGCTGGGTACCGCTCCTAAGGCTTTCCCGCAGGCGGAACCGGCTCCATGCCCCGGCCATACTTGTATGTAATCGGGCAATGCCGCAAATTTTTTCAACGACTCAAACATTTGTTCTGCGCCTTTGCGCTGCGTGCCTTGATAGCCAGCAGCCTTTTCCAACAAATCGGGACGGCCAATGTCTCCGACAAAGACAAAGTCGCCCGTAAAGAGCATCACCGGCTTGTCGCTGGCTGGTGTGTCGGTAAGTAAGAAACTAATGCTTTCGGGCGTATGTCCCGGCGTGTGCATCACCTGTATTTTGAGATTTCCCACCAGCACCACATCTCCATCACGCAAGGGGTGATGCGGAAACTCGTACGACCACTCGGGGCCTCCCTCGGCCGATAAATACAATTCTGCTCCCGTCAGAGCCGCCAGCTCACGAGAGCCGGTCAAAAAGTCGGCATGAATATGCGTTTCAAATATATGGGTGATCCTTAATTTATTGGCCTTGGCGATCTCTAAATACGTGTCCACATCTCGCTTCGGATCAATGACCGCAGCGACGCCGGCTTTCTGACATCCGATGACGTAGCTGGCCTGAGCGAGTGACTTGTCGTAAACGTGCTGGAAAAACATGTTTTTAGGTTTTGGTTAAACACTTGCGCAGTCGGTGCAAAGGTCTTTATATTTTCACTGGTTAGACAGCTACTTTTGTTACGATGCGCAACTGAGGAAGCGAAAATGCTTCCACGGCCGTGCAAAGGAATTGCGTCAGGCCAACAACAAGTGTTATTGTTTTATTGAAGCATTCTCTAATGCCTCTCCGGACGCAAATGGGGAAACAAAATAACGTCCTGTATTGAAGGGGCATTGGTCAACAGCATGACCAACCGGTCAATTCCGATACCCACGCCGGCAGTGGGAGGCATGCCGTATTCCAGCGCCCTTAGGTAATCTTCATCCAGTTGCATGGCTTCGGGGTCGCCTCTTCGGCCGAGTTCCAGCTGTTCTTCGAAACGCTTTCGCTGATCCAACGGATCGTTGAGTTCGCTAAACGCATTACACAGTTCCTTGCCGTTGCAAATGACTTCAAAGCGCTCCACCAGCTCGGGATGGTGCCGGTGTCGCCGCGCCAGCGGAGACATTTCTACCGGGTAGTCAACGATGAATGTGGGATGGATCAAATGTGGTTCGCAAAACATGCTAAATAGTTCGTCGATGATTTTACCACGACCGGCTGAAGGATCTACAGCTACACCACGTTCTTTAGCCACCTGCCGCAATTGTGCGTCACTCATCGTAGCTACTTGTAAACCCGTATGCTGCGCAATGGCCTCAAGCAGGGAGATGCGTGGCCACGGCCGTCGAAAATCTATTTGTCGCCCGCCTACAGTAATACAGGTAGTTCCGTGAAGCTCTCTGACCACCTGCTCCAGCATTTCTTCGACCAAATCCATCATCCAGAAATAATCCTTGTACGCCACATATAGTTCAAGCATGGTAAACTCCGGATTGTGGTACCGGTCGATGCCTTCATTGCGGAAGTCTTTGGCAAACTCAAAGACCCCGTCGAGGCCGCCTACGATCAGGCGCTTGAGGTAGAGTTCATCAGCAATGCGCAGATACAGCTTCATGTCCAGCGCATTATGGTGGGTTACAAACGGTCGGGCCAGTGCTCCCCCATAAACCGGTTGCAGTACCGGTGTTTCCACCTCCAAATAGCCACGCTGCAACAAAAACGAACGGATGCTCTGTATGATTTGAGCGCGTTGGATGAACACGCGCCGGCTATCGGCATTTATGATTAAATCAACATAACGCTGCCGATAGCGGAATTCCGGATCGGTGACGGCATCATAGACGTGGCCTTCTTTTTCCTTAACTACGGGTAAGGGTCGTAAAGCCTTACACAGCAAGCGTATCGAAAGGGCGTGAATGCTTATTTCCCCCGTACGTGTGCGAAACACATAGCCCTGCACGCCAATGATGTCACCAAGGTCCAACAACTTTTTCCACACCACCTCATAAAGTGAGCTATCGCCGTCGTGGCTTAGGTCATCACGTTTGAGGTATATCTGAATACGGCCTTTGGCATCCTGCAAGGTGCAAAAAGAAGCACCGCCCATAATGCGGCGCGCCATAATGCGGCCGGCCACCGACACGCGAACTCCTGAAAAGGCGTGTTCGTCTTGGGTAAGAGCCGAAATGATGTCGGCCGAATGATGGGTGACTTCAAAATCACCGGGCGGATAAGGGTCAATGCCCATAGCCTCGAGCTGACGGCGCGCCTCGCGGCGCATGCGCTCATGTTCACTCAGTACTCCTGGCACTTGCATGGCACGAAGATAACACCCCACCAAGGGCTGTCACTGCAATGGGGCTTGGCAGCTGAGCGCTAAGACTTCAAATAATTTTAATGTTTGATCGGGCACTTGCCGTCAAAGCGAGTAACGCTATAGTTTTCCAACTTTGAACCGGTGAATAAAAACCTTTCACTGCAGCGCATCATTACCTTGGCCAGTGTATTGCTGCTCGGTGCAAAAACTCTCGCATACGTGCTTACCCACAGCAATGCAGTGTTATCGGACGCATTAGAAAGTTTGGTCAATCTGGCCGCTGCATTTATGGGCCTGTATAGCTTGCAGCTTTCAGCCAAGCCAAGAGACAGCAACCATCCGTACGGCCATGGCAAAGTGGAATTTTTGTCTGCCGGTATTGAAGGCAGTCTCATCCTTTTTGCCGGGGTGCTCATTATCGCAAAAGCTATTTACAACTTCTTTCGTCCTCAGCAGTTGGGTGCCCTTGATGCCGGCCTGATAATTCTTGCCTCAACCGGCATAATCAACTTCGTATTGGGCCGTATGGCCGTACGTCAAGCAAAGCGTGGCCACTCCCCTGCTTTGCTCGGCAGTGGCCGGCATCTGGAATCCGACGCCTATTCCACGTTTGGGGTCTTGGCTGCTGTGGTGCTGCTGTATTTCTTCCCTTATTCCTGGCTGGACAACGGCGTGGCCTTACTGTTTGGTGCGGTCGTATCGGTGATGGGTTTTCGTGTCATTCGGTCGGCGGTGGCCGGCATCATGGATGAGGCCGATATGCATCTGCTCAATCAAATCATCAGGTTCGTCAACGATCGGCGCCGGCCCGCCTGGGTTGACCTTCATAACATGCGGGTCATAAAATACGGTGCCGTTTTACATGTCGATTGCCACCTGACCCTTCCCTGGTACTATAGTGTGGCTCAGGCACATGAAGAAGTCCATGAATTGCGACAGGTCATGATGCAGTCCGTACAAAATCCCGTTGAGTTTTTCATTCATACCGACGCTTGTGTGCCGCAACATCAATGCCGTTTGTGCTTGTTGGATTCTTGCCCTCACCGGCAACATGCTTTTCAAATGAGTCAGCAATGGACCTTAGAGACAACGCTGGCCGACCGAAAGCATGGCATGTAGCCGCTTGTACATGTTATCTGGTGGGAAATGTCAACAACAATTTCCACGCTTCACGGACACGGTTCTCCGCCAACAGGTGTTTGGCCATCAGATGAAGATGATAATGCAGCGATTCAGTATCGTTGCCAAAACGCATTTGCAATTCATGGATCAGTTCATCCACATGTACATCCTGCAGGTTCTCAAGGCCAGGTATTTTATCTACATTGGCCAACAAGCCTAAATCATTACCGGTGAGAACGGAAGAGTTACGAATGGCCTCAGGCAGGCCATCGAGGCCGATAGCTGGCCGTTCCAACGGCTTGGGCACCTGAAAGAGGGCGGCACCAGAAGCACGGCAATAGTAGTCCTGACCCATACGTGCCACCAAATCAATTTTATTCGGATCAATACGCCCCTGATTGTCCAGAACCTTTTCGGAAACATGCATGAGCAAAACTTCACATATAACCAGATTGGCGGCTCCCCCTTGCTCACCCATAGACTTCACTTCCACCACCTTGCATTCCATCTGGACAGGCGACTCGGCCACGCGCCACGGTCGCACCCGCTCGGAGCGCAGTTTGGTGAATCCGGCCTTTACAAATTCGTCCACCCCTTTTGGGTATTCGCTGCTGGCTACATTGGCCTGTTGCACCATGTTGTAAGTGACTACGTTGATGACCACCTCTGGAACTTCCAACACGTTTTCCAACGTGTTTTTGACGGCCTGATCGCGTACCCTTCGGGCTGGAGAAAAAATCAGCGTTGCCGGCCGGCTGCCAAAGGCATTGAAAAAACTGAAAGGCGATAAGTTGGCATTGCCGTCCCGGTCAACAGTGCTAGCAAAGGCAATCGGACGTGGTGCAACGGCACTCAGCAGAAAGCTGTGCATGCGCGGCACCGGAGTTTCGGCAGGATCGATCGTAAGCATAGCTTGGGAAGGCTGCGAAGTTAGGGATCATAAAAGCGGTAAAGGCGTCCGCTGCTGCCACATAAGAATCCTCCATCAGCCGTAAGCGCTATGCCGTAAAGGTCAACCGTATTGGGAAAGGCGATGCGCTGCCAGCTGTAGCCGCCGTCGGTGGTTTTCATAAAGCAGCCGCGGGGACCAATCACGTAACCGTTTTGCCGATCGCGAAAAGCAATGCGTGTGAAATGGAGTTGAGGCACAACCAGACTGTTGCCATTGCGCAGGCGTTGCCAGCTGTGGCCGCCGTCTTGCGTCTTCCAAATTGAACCCTGATAACCTGCAACGAAGCCTACACGATCATCAGCAAAGGCGAGCGAAACAAAAAAATCACCCTTTGCATTGCTGTACTGCCACGTTCGGCCCGAATCAACGGTGTACATCACCAACCCATAACCGGCTACCACTCCTCGTTCGGGAGAAAAAAAATGTACATCGCGCAACTCAGCAACGAAGGTGTCCACAATCCAATTAGCGCCACCATCGGTGGAAAAATGGAGTACGCCGACACGAAAGGCTTCTCCCCCACATGCCCACCCATGGCGGGCATCATAGAAATGAAAATCATGAACCGGATCCCATAAACGCGGCTGATTGGTCACCCAGGTGTTGCCGCCATCCGTGCTTCGGTAAATGAGGCCGTCATAATTAGCCATCACCAACGTGTCTTTCGAAAACAACCAGAGACCGTACAACTCTTTACGCAAATCGATGGTGGACACGGGTTGCCAGCTCATTCCTGCATCACGACTGCGCAAAAGAATGCCCAGGTCATAACGTAGGCCACCGCACGCATAAACCACCGAATCGCCGGCTGCAGCGATGTTGTTAAGCGTAAGGGTAGTGGGACTTTCTAGTTCCTGAAAAAACAACTCCACTTCCGCCTCCTGACAGCCCAATCCCCAAAAAAGCGATAAGAAAATGATAAAATTTCTCATAAAAAATTTATGCATAATATACAACGTCCATGGCCTTCCATAACCGACGACACACTTCATCGACTTCGTCTTTCGTGATGGTGAGGGGCGGTGCCAATCGGAGACAATGCGGGGCAAACAGGAAACAATCGGTCGCCAACTGTTGTTCGCGACACGCGGCCACGAGCTGGCGACATCGCTGGTCATCGCCCACATCCAAAGCCATCAGCAAGCCGGCACTACGCAACTCCCGGACCATCGGATGTTGCAGCTTGGCTACAAAAGCATTTTGTTTTTCTGCCACCTGCTCTATCAAGTGGCTTTCCAGCAGAAAGTTCAGCGCAGCTAATCCGGCCGCACAGCTAAGGGGATGACCTCCAAAAGTGGTGATGTGCCCCAAAGCAGGCTCCGTACTCAGCGCCTGCATGCGCTCATAACTGGAAATGAAAGCGCCCAAGGGCAGACCTCCACCTAGGGCCTTCGCCAAAATGAGAATATCCGGTATCACGTCGTATTGCTGAAAGCAGAATAGACGGCCGGTCCGTCCGAAGCCAGTCTGGCATTCATCAAAAACCAGCAGGGCACCCATCTCCGAGCAACGCTGCCTGAGCGCCTTCAAAAACTCCGGGCTGGCCCGCACCACGCCCGCCTCTGCCTGTACCGGCTCTACAAATACCGCGGCCGTTTGCTGCGTGATGAATTGCAGGGCTTGAACATCATTGTAAGGCAGGAGGCGATGACCGGGAATGAGAGGACGAAAAGCATTTCGCAATGACTCATCACCAATGATGCTGAGCGCACCTTGGGTGCTGCCGTGGTAACAATGACGAAAGGAAACTATCTCGAAGCGGCCCGTTAGCCGCTTAGCTAATTTCATGGCTCCCTCTGTGGCTTCACTGCCTGAATTGGTGAAGTAAACGGTCTGCAGGTTTGGAGGGAGCAAGGCAGCTAGGCGGGCAGCATAAGCAACCTGAGGCCATTGAATGTATTCCCCATAGACCATTACATGAAGATGGCGTGACAGTTGCGCTTCAATGGCTTGAACCACGGCTTTATTTCCATGTCCTACATGACTTACAGATATGCCGCTGATCAGGTCTATGTAAGCGGTGCCGGAAGTATCGTATAAATAAATGCCTTGCGCAGAGGTAATATCTAAAAGCAGGGGCTGCTGCGACGTAGGTGCCAGATGACGGAAAAACTGCGTGCGTAACGCATTCATCGATGGCAAATTTAGCCGCAGAGCAATGCGCCTTTCGGCGTAATCTTGCCCTATGAACCGGCTGATTTATGCAATCAAATATGTGCCGGCAGTTCGCATTCAATCCGAGGACGAACAACGGCTGGTATTGGAAAGCATCCGCAACCGGGTCTGGAATCCCGTTTTTACCATAGGGACCATCAGCTTTGTATTGTCGATGACGTTGCGTGGCTTTTTTGACCAACACTATGCCACGCCTGTACTGGGCATTTCCGCTTTTGTGCTGTTTTGGGGCGTATGGATCCTTTCAGCCACAGCTCTGGTGGTCATTGATCGGCCTTCCTCAACCATATATTTTATTTATCGTCATTTAGGCTATCTGCAAAAAGTATATACGGTTCCGATTTCTTCCATTGATGCAGTGCTTTTGCAAAAACGCGATGGCCGTCTGAAAATGTCATTGCTGCGCGACACTGGCGCAAACATGGCCGTAGGTCATTCACGCGATGATCAACTGCTCAGCACTACTGCTCAACGCACTGCCGCCTATTTGGGAGTGCCGCTGCAGGAAAGTTCCACAGCTCATTCTTCATGACCATGCAGGATACTACCTTTGCCGCTGGCGGTGGGGTAGCTCAGTTGGTAGAGCAGCGGACTGAAAATCCGTGTGTCGCCAGTTCGATTCTGGCCCTCACCACTAAGCGGTACGTGAGGCACGCTTCTTTGTGACCTTACGGTCTTTTCGCGTCTGCTTTTCATAAAAAAGGCACCAGCGGGTCAGGGGACACTGCGCACATAATGGCCGGCGGGCCTTGCAGACATAGCGTCCGTGTAAGATCAACCAGTGATGAGCTTTTCCCCTTAAGTGTTCTGGAATAAAACGCACAAGCTGTTTTTCTACCTGCAAGGGAGTTTTTGCACCCACCGTAAGACCGAGGCGGCGGGCAACGCGGAAAACATGGGTATCGACCGCAAGTGTGGGTTGTCGATAGATTGCCGAAGCGATCACATGGGCCGTTTTTCGGCCCACTCCCGGTAATTTGACCAATTCCTGCGGATCGCAGGGCACCTGCCCATTATATTTTTCTACCAACATGCGGGCCATGGCTACCAAATACCGGCTTTTGCTATTGGGATAGCTGATGCTTCGTATGAGCTTGTAGATGTCTTCTTCACGGGCTTTGGCCATCGCCGCAGCATCCGGATACTGGCGAAACAACTCGGGAGTCGTCTGGTTTACCCGTTTGTCCGTGCATTGGGCCGAAAGGATAACGGCCACCAATAACTGAAAGGGCGTTTCGTAGTGCAGTTCGGTATCGGCATGCGGTTGATGTCGGGCAAAAAAGTCTAAGATGCCCTCAAAGCGCTCGCTCCGAGTCACGCTTCAAAGGTAACAGCCACAAGTTACTAACACCGCTCAGGCATGCTCCAATGCGGCCTGACGACTGAAGGCCAGGATCAGCTGAACCGACGTTTCGCTGGGACCTTCCGGCACACGCCTTAGATCAGCCAGCGTTTGCTGCAACTGCTGCAGTTCTTCGCTCGCACCTGGATGTTGCTGAAGCCACCGGCGAAACTGGCAGGCCTCCTCGGCCGTCATCTCTTGAAACAAATAGCGGATTAGGTCGTTACGAGTATACGATGGGTCCATCCCACTGTTTTTCGTGAGTTATTTGCCCACTAAAACGCCGTCGGGGACGCTTTGGTATGAAAAAACTGAAAAAAATTACAACGACAGCTTAAGCTGCTTTTTCATCTTCCGCAGGTTGATCAATGCATAACGCATCCGACCTAATGCGGTGTTAATGCTCACTCCGGTAAGCTTGGCAATTTCTTTGAAGCTCAGCTCACCCCAAATACGCAAAATCACCACTTCGCGCTGTTCGGCCGGTAGCCGTTCCACCAACTGCCGCACTGCTCGCTGGGACTGGCTGATCATCAAGTCTCGATCGGCGGCAGGCCCCTTCAGGTTCAGCAGTTCAAATACATCGTAACCATCTGCAGTCACAATGGCCGGCGTGCGCCGAGTTTTCCGATAGTAGTCAATGCAACGATTGTGGGCGATACGCAGCAGCCAAGGCAAAAATTTCCCTTCCTCCTGATATGCCCCCGTTTTTAGCTTGCGAATTGCTTTCATGAACGTATCCTGAAACAGATCTTCCGCAACATAGCGGTCGCGCACAAACATGTAAATGGCGCCAAACACACGCTGCTGATGCCGCCTGATGAGCAACTCCAGAGCCGACTCATCGCCCTGAACGTACTGCTTTACCAACTGTTCATCCGAAATCTGATGGTATTCCATAGACGTTTACTGTTTTTGGTTAACAAAAGCACTTCGTCGTAGGCCAAATGCCTTAACGCCGCAAGTCGAGTAAACGTCTATGCCCTAGGTGTGTGGTTTGGTTTTGGTTTTTTACCGGAAAAAAGTCATCGCTTCTCTCAGGAAACAATGACTATTCTATCCGGATTTAGAGTAGAATTGCAACCGCTAACTCAAAACTTTAGAGTAACTGTGTTTCGATAGAAGGTGTTGTTGCTACACAAAGATGCATAATTTTTTGAAATGCCGGCTGCGACGCAAAAAATTTTTATAAAGGGTGCCCGAACGCACAACCTGAAATCGGTAGATGTAGAAATTCCGCGAAATCGGTTGGTAGTTGTAACAGGCGTGAGCGGATCGGGCAAGTCTTCTTTAACTATGGATACCCTTTATGCGGAAGGACAACGCCGTTATGTAGAATCGCTTAGTGCCTATGCGCGTCAGTTCCTGACCCGCATGAATAAGCCTGATGTGGATTACATCAAAGGCATTATGCCAGCCATCGCCATCGAACAGCGTGCTGTTACGCGCACAACCCGTTCCACCGTAGGAACGTTGACCGAGATCTACGACTTCCTGAGCTTGCTTTTTGCGCGCATCGGCAAAATCATCTCACCGGTGTCGGGGCGGGAAGTGCGCAGGCAGACCGTCAGCGATGTTGTGGATGAGCTGCTGTGCTGGCCTGCCGGCACTTTGGTCTTGATCCTGGCTCCTGTGCGTTTTAGTGGCGGCTCCATCTCTGCTGTCGACTTCCAAAAATGGCTCACCTATGCCGAGCAGCGGGGCTTCCGTCGTCTTTGGATGGAGCAAACGATTTATCGCATTGACGAGCTTCTCAATGACAAAACTGCTGCTGCCCTTGCCCACCGCATTACCGCAGTCCATTATCCTTCTCTTGTAATTGACCGAATTCCTCTGCAACCCGATGAGGATACCCGTAAGCGACTGGCTGACAGCGTGCAGACTGCTTTTCAGGAAGGCGATGGCACCTGTCAGGTATTCGCCGAAGGTATTGGTGAACGCACCTTCAGCAACCGATTGGAAGCCGACGGAATCGTATTTGAAGATCCTACGCCCCAACTGTTCCATTTTAACAACCCCTACGGTGCCTGTAAAGCCTGTGAGGGGTTTGGAACCGTAATCGGTATAGATGAAAACTTGGTCATCCCTAATCGAAAACTTTCGGTGTATGAAGGGGCGGTGGCCTGCTGGAACGGAGAAAAACTCAGCGAATGGAAAGAGGATTTTATCCGTCGTTCCCGGGCAAATGGATTTCCCGTGCACAAACCCATCAAAGATCTGACGCCAGCCCAGTATCGCCTGCTTTGGGAGGGGGATCCCAAAACCGAAACATACGGCATCAATGACTTCTTTCGGTTTGTCGAATCGCAGACGTACAAAATTCAATATCGAGTGTTGCTGGCCCGTTACCGCGGTAAAACCACCTGCCCGGAGTGCCGCGGTTCGCGCTTGCGTAAAGAAGCTTCGTATGTTCAGATCAACGCAAAAAGCATAACCGATCTGGTCAATCTGCAAGTCAGTGAATTAGAACAATGGGTTTTGCAGCTTAAGCTGGAAGATCGCGAGCAGCAGATTGCGGGCCGTTTGCTTCAGGAATTGCGCCGCCGCCTGCGGGTCATGAATGAAGTCGGACTGGGCTATTTAACCCTTCACCGCCTTTCAGCTACTTTGTCGGGAGGTGAGCTGCAGCGCATCCACCTCACCCGCATCTTAGGCAGTAACCTAACTTCTTCGTTGTACATATTGGACGAACCCAGCGTTGGCTTGCATCCGCGCGACACCCACTTGCTTATTGGGGTGCTGCGCCAGCTTCGCGATCTGGGCAACACCGTCGTTGTGGTAGAGCACGACGAGGAAATCATTCGCAACAGCGACTATCTGATTGACATGGGCCCTGAAGCGGGCATCCGCGGCGGCCGCATTTTGTACTGTGGGCCCTTCGCCAATTTTGACGGTCAAGCAAACAGCCTGACAGCTCAATACCTTTCCGGCCAGCAACAAATTCCTTTGCCCGAACGCCGCCGCTCGTGGCGTCATGCTATATATGTAAAATCCGCCTCAGCTCATAATCTGAAAAACATTGATGTAACATTTCCATTAAACGTTCTGACCGTAGTTACGGGCGTTAGCGGATCGGGCAAAAGCACCTTGGTCACTGATGTCCTATATCCACTGCTCAGCAGGCATCTGGCCGGAGAAAGTACGGGCCATATCGCCGGTGAGTTGGGTGGCGACGTACACCGCATTCAACATGTAGAATTGGTGGATCAGAATCCTTTGGGCCGATCCAGTAGAAGCAACCCGGTCACCTACGTTGGCGCCTATGATTACATCCGAGAACTTTTTGCCCGCCAGCCCTTGGCCCGTCAAAAAGGGTTGCAGCCCCGCCATTTCTCATTTAATGTGGAAGGCGGACGTTGCGAAACATGCAAAGGCGAAGGAACCATTGTAGTCGAAATGCAATTTCTTGCAGACGTGCATTTGGTTTGTGAAACCTGTGAGGGTAAACGTTTCCGTGATGAAATTTTAGAAGTCACTTTTCGGGAGAAAACCATTGCCGAAGTACTCGACCTCACTGTGGACGAAGCCCTTGATCTTTTTTGGGATGAAGACCGAATTGTACAGCACCTGCTGCCTCTGCAGCAGGTAGGCATGGGCTATGTCAAGCTGGGACAATCGTCTGCCACTTTGAGCGGTGGAGAGGCCCAGCGCGTCAAGCTGGCCTCATTCCTGACGCGGGGCAGCCGCCCCGACCCTACCTTGTTTATTTTCGATGAACCCACCACCGGCCTGCATTTTCATGACATCCGTAAATTGCTTCTAGCCTTCGACCGATTGTTGGAGCAAGGACATACGTTGGTGGTCATCGAGCATCATCTTGATGTGATCAAATGCGCTGATCACGTTATTGACTTAGGGCCTGAAGGTGGGGAAGCCGGCGGCTACCTTGTCTTTGAAGGCGTGCCTGAAAAGTTAGCCGAACATGCAAGCAGCCATACGGGTCGTTACCTGCGTCCCAAGCTCATGGCTGCTAACGTCCTGTAAATCGAGGTTTACGTTTTTCCAGAAAGGCTTGCGTACCCTCGCGGAAATCTTCCGTTTCCATGCAAGCGGCAAATTCCGCAATTTCCAGTTCAAAACCACTTCGATTGCCGGCCGTGGCCGCATGTACACAGGCCAGAATACGCCGCACCGCCAATGGGGGTTTTTCAGCAATCTTTTGTAGGATAGCCTTGCTTTTGGCAAGCAACTCTTCTGAAGCTACCACATGGTTGACCAACCCCAGCTGGTACGCTTCCTGTGCTGTGAGCATGTCGGCGGTCAATAAGAGTTCTATTGCTTTAGCCCTGCCAACAAAAGCGGGCAATCGCTGAGTACCTCCATAGCCTGGAATGATACCCAGGTTGATCTCCGGCTGACCGAGGCGTGCCGTGTCCGATGCGATGCGAAGATGGCAAGCCATGGCCAGCTCGCATCCCCCACCTAGGGCATAACCGTTGACGGCGGCAACTATGGGAAGGGGATACTGCTCAATTCGGTCCATGACACGCTGCCCGTTACGGCTCATTGCTGCGGCCTCTTGCGGTCCGTAATGAGCAAACTCGCTGATGTCGGCCCCGGCTGCAAAAGCTTTATTGCCTGCGCCGGTGATGATGAGACCCCGCAGGCTGCTGTTGCGTTCAGCCTCGTCAAGCACTTTGGCCAGCTCCTCAAAAACCTTACGATTTAAGGCATTGAGCTTATCCGGGCGATTCAAGGTAACAATGAGTATGCTTCCATCCTGTTCGATGAGCAATGTTTCCATAGAAAACGAATTTTATCGGTCTGCACAAATAATTTTTCATCAAGTCATGTCCATGAGGTCAGTTCAAAAATGAAAGATTTTTCTATTCCTCGCTTACCGTCCACGTGCAATGCCAGCTTGAGCCGGACCACATCGAATGGCCTTGTGTGATGATCGGTCGCAGACAACTTACCACCTGATTCATGGGATATTAGAGGAATTCCTTTAGTTTTCGGCAACAGGCTGCAGCATTTTTTGCGCATGCTGTAAGCGTGCACCCGTCTCTTCCTTACCCAATATGGATATAGCATCCACCACCGAAGGCCCCTGCTCTACTCCAAGAATCAGCAACCTAAGTACAGGAAATATTGAGCCTGCTTTCAAGCCACTATTTTTCAAAAAAGATTTCATCATATGTTCTAAAGCTTCCTTTGAAAAAGGCTCCAAGGCCATTAAGGCCTCGATAAAAGCAGTCAGCCACACGGCTGCCTGATGTTCATGGAGCTTGTTTTTCAGTTCTGCCGTCAGCACAGGCCGTTCAAAAAAGGGACGGCCCACCTCATCAAATTCCTCTATCAAGCTGCAGCGATGCTTAAGCAGCTCACAAACTTGCGCCACGTAGGTTCGGGAAAATCCATGCGGATAGGACGGCCGCTGCGCCCACAAAGCCGCCAGCTCCTCTCCCGAGCGTCGCTTCAGGTATTCATGGTTAAACCAGCGCGCTTTGTCAAAATCAAAGCGGGCTCCCCCTTTATGGATATGTTCTAAACTGAAATCATGCACCAGCTCGTATAGTTCAAAGAGCTCTTGATTTCCCGTTGGATGCCATCCCAGCAGAGCTAAAAAATTAATGACGGCTTCCGGTAAAAACCCCCGTTCGCGATAGCCTAAGGTGATCTGGCCCGTTTCCGGATCAGTCCAAGCCAAAGGAAATACGGGAAAGCCCCATTTGTCCCCATCGCGTTTGCTTAACTTACCTGTGCCTTCAGGCTTTAGGATTAAAGGAAGGTGGGCAAAATGCGGCATATGCTGTTCCCAGCCCAAAAAGCGGTATAACAACACATGCAGCGGCGTTGACGAAAGCCATTCTTCACCTCTGATCACATGCGTGACTTTCATCAGATAATCATCCACCACATTGGCCAGATGGTAAGTTGGCCATCCATCAGATTTAAAGAGCACTTTATCGTCCAGCTGGCGGCTGTGCACTACGACTTCACCACGGATCAAATCGGTAAAGCGAACCTCTATATCCTCAGGAATCAATGCACGGATGACATAAGGAGCACCTGAGGCCAGCCGTTGTTGCACTTCAGCAGTAGATAACGTCAACGAATTCTTCATGACCCGACGCATCACTGCGTCATACTGAAAGCTGTCACTACCGGCCCGGGCCTGTCTTTGACGCATTTCCTCCAACTCCTGGGCCGAGTCAAAAGCGTAGTAAGCATGGCCCCTCGCCACCAACTGGTCGGCATATTGGCGGTAGAGCGAAAGTCGCTCTGACTGACGGTAAGGTCCGTAAGGACCGCCTATATCAGGGCCTTCATCATATGACAGACCACACCAACGCAATGATTCAATGATATACGCTTCAGCACCAGCCACCAGGCGGTTTTGATCGGTATCTTCGATTCGAAGAATTAACCTGCCTTGATGTTTGCGTGCAAACAGATAGTTGTACAAGGCAGTGCGCACGCCGCCTATATGCAGAGGGCCCGTGGGGCTGGGCGCAAAACGCACGCGTACATGCGAATCCACTGAAGAACAAAGGTAGGAACCTGACCGCCAAAACCTCGACTATCCGTTTTTTGTAGGGTCATAAGCAACGAAGTTGCTTTTGCCGGCATCTGTTGTAAAGGACTGGAATGTATTTGGTTAAAACCCCCTCTTTGGTGCAACGTTTGTATCCGTGTTGGCTGTGGCGCATGCCCGGACCGCAGCGCATCATCTATCTAACCTTCGACGATGGACCTACACCCCACCTCACCGATGAAGTGCTCTGCTGGCTGAGCAAGTACAATGCCCGCGCCACCTTTTTTCTCGTTGGCGACAACGTAAGCAGGTATCCCCATCTCAAGCAGCGTATAGCCGCCGGCGGTCACAGTTTAGGCAACCACACTTATCACCACCTTAACGGATGGCTTACGCCAACTCAAGTGTATCTAAACGACATTGCCCTGTGCAACAAGCTGGTTTCTGGAACCCTGTTCCGACCGCCTTATGGACTACTGACCCGGCAGCAAAGTCGGCTGGCAGCCCGGAATTACCGCATCATTATGTGGGATGTGCTCAGCGGCGACTTCGACACATCCATTTCCCGCGAAAAATGCTTGCACAACGTACTGCAGCACGTTTCGGCAGGCAGCATTGTGGTGTTTCACGACAGCATGAAAGCTGCCGACCGTATGCTTTATGTCTTGCCTCGAGTGCTGGACCATTATGCCACTTTAAATTACCGGTTTGAGGCTATACCTGCTGATGTTAAGGCCACAGATAATTTCGCCTGCTGAGCCGATGTCGTTTCTGGTTGATACCCATTGTCATTTATACCTGCCCGACTTCGATGCTGACCGCGATGCCATGATCCAACGCGCGCAACAAGCCGGCATCAAATGGTTTGTGCTGCCAAACATTGATCGCAACTCTCTTGCGCCATTAACTGATTTATGCAGAAAATACCCCCAAGAATGCTTTCCGCTTCTTGGCTTGCATCCTTGCTCGGTAAGTAGCAGTTGGAACGAAGAATTGCAGATCATAAAAGATCAATTTTGCAGGACCGACCTAGCGTGGGTTGGCATAGGAGAGACCGGTCTCGATTTTTATTGGAACCTACAATATGTCCAAGAACAAAAGCTGAATTTCAAACAACACATCTTTTGGGCCATCGAATACGATTTGCCGCTCATCATTCATTCCCGCAACGCTATCGATGATTGCATACAAATGATCAGCCAGCATAAGCATCCCAGGTTGCGGGGAATCTTTCATTGTTTTTCCGGCACCTTAGAGCAGGCGCAAAGCATTGTTGCCCTGGGATTTTGTTTGGGAATAGGCGGAGTGGTGACTTTTCCAAAAAGTGGCCTTGACCAAGTGTTGCTGCAGGTGGGTTTGGAGCACATGGTCTTGGAAACGGACTCCCCCTACTTGGCACCGATACCCTACCGGGGCAAACGCAATGAAAGCAGCTACCTGAAGTACATCGCTGAAAAGGTGGCTGAAATTTTTAAAACCGACACCGAACACGTAGCCCGTCAAACCACCGGCAATGCTGCCCGCTTGTTTGGCTTTCGGTTTTGACTGCGACCTCTTTTTTAATGACCTTTGCCTTTTGAAAATAGGATTCAGGCATCGGAGAGATGTCCGAGTGGTTTAAGGAGCACGCCTGGAGAGCGTGTATTCGCCAAAAGCGAATCGAGGGTTCGAATCCCTCTCTCTCCGCCAGCATTTCGGTGTACGTGTTTTAAAAATCATGAGGGCAGCGTTCGCGGTGGTCCTATTTTTGCCTTTCTTGACAAGTTTCAAAGCGTGATTTGATGAAAACAATTGCCTTTGCGTGCGTGTTGCTTTTGCTGTTGCCACTTGCCGGGACAGCTCAAGACCTCATTCTGGGCTTAGGTCCACATGAAACTGCTTCGGTAGTTAAAAAAAGCAGCCGCACACCCACCGTTCGCCTGCGTGATGGTTCATTGCTTACAGTAAGCTATCGGGAAAACCTCGGTTTCAAAGTAACCTGGACTAAAAATGCAAAAACCTTCGCTCTTGCCGATTCACTCACAAATGCGCTCATGGTGCAGGCAGCAGAAAAAGACATTGACGGCGATGGGAAACATGAGGTCATCATTGCCGCCAAAATCACCGACGATAACATCGAAGTAACCGTATTCCGAAAACCGGAATTTGAAACCTACTACCAACGGTGGTCTTCGTTTACAGCTGTGGCTGCCGTGGAATTTCCCGGCGACAATACCGTGAAAATCTATGACCTTAACGGCAAAGCAGGAACTTATCGGTTTGATCGCCACGGGAAATTGACGGAATTGCCTTAGCACCTATCTTTATTTTACAGCATAAATGGAGAGATGGCAGAGTGGTCGAATGCGGCAGACTCGAAATCTGTTGTCCTGGGTTTCCGGGACCGGGGGTTCGAATCCCTCTCTCTCCGCCCCATGAAGGTTGACCCCTGATGGCACTGACGGCTACCCTGTGGGTTTTGACCGCACCTGCTTTGAAAAAAGCTTGTGGTTTGCTGCAACGGTGCTGTCTGATAGCGTTGCATAAGCCTTTTGCCAATGTCACATGCCATGATTAGCACAGAAAAAAGACACCGGCTCTATCCACCATTGCAACAATACGTGGAAGCTTGCTTGGCCGAATTAAATTCTATTCCCGAGCAGCGAAAGCAATTGCTGGAGCCCATTGCGGCCTATTTAAAACAGCAAATGCAACATCGCCGCAAGCTTCAGCTACTGTTTGCCTGCACGCACAACTCGCGCCGAAGTATGTTCAGCCAGCTTTGGGCCCAAACGGCTGCTTATGTCATGGGAGTAAAAAACTTTAAATCGTTTTCAGCCGGTTTACATGCAACCGCTCTTCACCCCAACACCGTGGCCGCCTTACAGCGTGCTGGCTTCAAGGTGACCACAACTATGGAAGGGCACAACCCCATTTACAACGCCAGCTACAGCCCTACAGCTCCATCCTTGTTATTGTATTCCAAAACGATAGAAAAAGGCTTTTTGCCTCAGGGCCATTTTGCTGCAGTCCTTACCTGCTCACAGGAAGGGGAATCCTGCCCGTTCATTCCCGGGGCCGATGCCAGTTTCCCTCTAACCTATACGGACCCCGCTACGGCTGATAATACCCCGCAGGCTGACGAAGCCTACGATGCTGTCAGCAGGCAGATTGCCATGGAATTGCTTTGGCTGTTCCAGCAGCTGCGTGCCTAAGGATTTACTCAATGCCCCCGATCAAATCACGGATGCTTTGAACGTTGGCCCGCTGTTGTTCCAACTCGCGGTTCACCCGTTCCTGATTTTCCGCGTTCTTCTTGAGATCGCTTTCCGCTTTGCTGATGGTTTCCTGACAATCGCGGATGGTCTTTTCCAGCGAGGATTTTTCTTTCACCAAATTATCCAGCTCCCGCTGTTTGGCGTCTACCTGTTTCTGGGCACTTGCCAAACGCTCATTGAGTGCAAGCATCGTTTGGTTGCGGCCGAATTCACGCACCAATCCACTGGCCACATAATACTGTTCCTGATTACGCTCGGAAGAAACGTTCCCTTCCGAAGTAATAAAGGCAATTTGCAGCCGCGTGCCTTCGTTGGCATCAAGAACCTGTGCCAGCACGTCCACCGGTCGGGCGGAAAGCTGACCAATGGAAACATTGTTAAATGTCATGATGCCTTTTTTTGAGCTGCCCTTTGCATTAAACCTTTTCTGCATGAACTGCATCAATTCCTTTTCCACCACCTTTTTATCGGCATAAGGTATAATTACGTCCAGCCCCTTATGCTCTGCTTTATCAATGGAAAAGGTGCTTTCCGAAATCTCAATCTTTCTGGGGGGCTGCTGAGCCAACACGGCAAAAGGCAGGTTACACACGAAAACCAACAACATTAGGCGAACAAAAAGCAGGTACATAGGACGTGAAGTTTGTGCTAAACTAGCTACCGGTCGAAAATTCTGTTGTGGTATTTATACGACATCCCTTGCTGTGGGGTTCATAGATTGTTCGCAAGAACATGTTCCCACCAACCTGTGCGATGCATTGGGTCAAGCTCCGCTACCTCAGAAATGCGTAATCGGAATGCACTAATCGTGGCAATCGCTCAGGGTTCCTACCGGCCTGCCCTCCCTCCAGGCCCGATCCATAGCCTCCAATCGTAGCTGCAGTTCTTGGGGCATGGGCTCATCGGCCAATTCGGCAAGCGATGGCTGGCCGGCATTCACCCAGGCCGTATACCAGAAACTACCGATGCGCAAGATGGCCTGCCGCATCCGCCGTTCCTGCATGCGATTCAGCATGTGATGATACGCTGCAGCAAAAGACCGAGAATAGGTGCGTATGCTTTGGTTGTTGCGCATTTCAAAAGTAAATTTTTCATCTGACGCAAAGCGCTCCGTAAGCTCACGCTCCAGCGCCAGGACACTGTCTACCATTGAGGCGCTCTCCAGCACCACGTTCCATATTTCCCGCGAAGGATTGACCACGTAAGTGGCTTTGCCTACGAAGTAATCGTATTCTTCCCCGAACAATTCCGGAATGCGCGATTCCCAGAAGCTGTGAATGCCTCGCTGATTGGTTTTTTGGCCGTTGTAGTTGCTGGTACAATGCAAGGGTACATGGGCATCGGCAATGTAATGGCCCAGATCGGCCGAATGCGCCAGAATACGCCATTTGCTGCGCGCCTTGAAGGCTTCGGTGAGCTGATGCAGCTCAAGCAAAACATGCCATGGTACAATTCCATGTTTTTTTAATGTGTCTTCCGAAAATTTCTCGACTGCCTCATACCAGTTTCGCGGCAGCGAATCAAAAGGATAATTGCCGTAGCGATCCAAATCGATGTAATGCCGCGGCGCTTCATCCGGATCACTATATCGCCGCTTGTCGGCGTCAACAGCATGTTCACTGATCCAATCGATATGTTTTTTGTAAAAGACCATCATTCCGGGCGGTAAGGTGTATACGGCCACCCGGTTGATGCGCTTGTGAGCCCAGAAGCCCCAACCGAATGCCAACCAGCTGCCAGCGGCAATAAGCGTCGCAGCTACAAGGCCCCCGGCCAACAACAGTGATCGCTGCATCGTCACGGATCGGCTAAAGCTTTTGGCGTATATACTCTTTTCACGGTAAACCGGCCACGCCCCCTGATACGATGAATTTCATCGCATCTGCAGCATCAAACTTAGGCAAGGGCGTAATGTTTTGGCGCGGAACCAGATAGAGGTTGCCGCTGAAATTGTAGCTGTGCGGAAAATACACCGCCACCATGTCTTTAATGCCAAGAGATTCCAGATCGCTTTTGGTCACAAACCCCAACTTCTGTACCCCGGCATCAGCAAACAACAGCACCATCACTGGCTCGGTAAACAATTTTTTATTCTTATCGCCAACAAACGCCGAAATTAGGTCACGTATTGAGGTATACACCAGCTTGGTCAACAAGTTACGGCTCAAGAGCTCTTCCATCCAATCTCGTAGCAAACGAAACAAAAACAGCTTGGTCAACAAACCTACCAAGGCAATAAGCACCACCAAAATCAAGATGCCAGCTCCCGGAAACAGACGAGGAAATACGGCGTCCACTAAAGAGTCAGCCCAATGAAAAAACAAGTAAAGCGCGTAAACCGTAATGAAGATGGGAGCTACAAACAACAAGCCCTGGAAAAAATAATTCAAAAAAGCTCGGTAAATGGATTTTAAATGCTGACGCATGGCATTCGGATTTTCAAAGTAAAAATACGAGCACGCCCGCCCTAAGGTCAGGATGAGCCGCTACAGGCCTTCCCTGATTATCTTGCACGAAAATTCTGTGCAACTCATGCAGTTCCGTTTCAGCGAAGAGCATGAAATGATTCGTCAGGCCGCCCGCGATTTTGCTCAGAAAGAATTATTGCCGGGCGTCATTGAACGCGATGAACATCAGAAGTTTCCGGAAGAGCAGATTCTGAAGCTGGCCGATCTGGGCTTTTTGGGTATGATGGTTTCGCCGGAATACGGAGGCGGTGGCATGGACACCATATCCTATGTCTTAGCCATGGAAGAAATCTCCAAAATCGACGCCTCTACTTCGGTCGTAATGTCGGTAAACAACTCTTTGGTGTGTTGGGGCTTGGAGACATATGGCACTCAAGCTCAGAAGGAAAAATATTTGAAGCCTTTGGCTCGAGGTCGTAAAGACGGAAAACTATACATCGGTGCCTTTTGCCTGAGCGAACCCGAAGCCGGTAGCGACGCCACCAGTCAGCGTACTTCAGCTGTGGACATGGGTGATTACTATCTGCTCAATGGAACTAAAAACTGGATTACCAACGGCGGTACGGCCTCGGTCTATCTGGTGATGGCACAAACCGACCCGGCAAAAAAAAGCAAAGGCATCAACGCTTTCATTGTAGAACGCGACACTACAGGAGTGATCGTGGGCGCTAAAGAAAACAAAATGGGCATCCGCGCTAGCGATACACACTCTATTATGTTTCAAGATGTAATCGTACCAAAGGAAAACCGAATCGGCGAAGATGGCTTTGGGTTCAAGTTTGCCATGAAAACACTGGCCGGTGGACGTATTGGTATTGCTGCTCAAGCCTTAGGCATTGCCGCAGGTGCATACGAACGGGCACTGGCCTATTCCAAACAGCGTAAAGCTTTTGGTGTGGAAATCAGTCAACATCAGGCCATACAATTTAAGCTGGCCGACATGGCAACTGAAATTGAGGCAGCACGTCTGCTTACCTTAAAAGCGGCTTGGGAAAAAGATCATCACCTCGACTATACCCTGTCGGCATCCATGGCAAAAGTATTTGCCTCAGAAGTTGCAATGCGTGTAACCACCGAAGCCGTTCAAATACACGGGGGCTACGGCTATGTCAAAGAGTATCATGTCGAACGGCTCATGCGTGATGCTAAAATCACTCAGATTTACGAGGGGACCTCAGAGGTGCAACGCATCGTCATTTCACGCAGCATTCTAAAACAATAACCTCACAGCATGCCCTCGTCGGCAAAGCTATAGTAGCTCTTGTCGGCAATAATCAGATGATCCAAAACCCGAATATCCAGAGTTGCTCCCGCCTGTTTCATCTTTCGGGTCAACTCCACGTCGGCACCACTGGGTTGGAGGTTTCCTGAAGGATGGTTGTGTACCAGGATGATAGCTGTAGCCTTCAGCTTTAAAGCCTGTTCAAATACTTTACGCACATCGGCAACGGTGCCGGTAAGGCCACCGATACTTATTTGCTGAACGTCCAATACACGATGATTCTGATTGAGCAGCATGATCCAAAACTCTTCATGGGCTTTGTCGCTGAGGTAAGGAGCCAACAGCTCAAAAGCCGACTTGCTGTCCTTGACCTGGCTTTGGCGGCGGGGTGCAGCAGCCTGACGGCGACGGCCTAGCTCCAGCGCTGCTACTAATGTAATGGCCTTGGTGAGGCCCAGTCCCTTGATTCCAAAGTCCATGAGATCGGTAACAGTCATGCGCGCCAGCACATCAAGGTCGTACTCTGCTTTTGACAATAATTGACGGGCTGTATCTACAGCCGTCAGATCTCGTGAGCCTGTGCGCAACAGGATGGCAATCAATTCGGTGTCACTCAGAGCAGCAACCCCCTTCGACAGCAATTTTTCTCGGGGTCTATCTTCTTCCGCCCAACTCTTTATACCGCTTTTTACCGCGTAAGCCGATAACTTTTTGCTCATACGACATAACTCCTATCAGAATAAAAATACGTCAGATCGAGTCGGAAAAGAAAAAGCGACCTTTACGGTCGCTTCACGAATTTGCCAGCACGAAGGCAACATTATTTCAGCATCGCTAACCGACGCATGAGTTTGCTTTTGAGGTTAGCAGCCTTTTTCCAATGAATAGTTCCTCGCTTGGCTTGCTTGTCGATCAGTGATATCACTTGAGGGAGTTGCGCTAATGCCTCCTCTTTCTTAGTTGCCTGCCGCAAACGTTTAACGGCATTGCGCATGGTTTTGCCGTGAAGCCGGTTGCGTAGCCGCCGTTTTGAGGTCTGACGTACGGATTTTTGAGCACTCTTCGTGTTGGCCATATTTTGAAACGGGGGGCAAAGATAGGCTTTGGCAGCTATTGCTGACAATGCCTACAGCGTCTTTTCTGGTTACTTTCGTGAAAACTCATGCTGTGATGACCGACTTCAGCAAAATCGTCGCCATTACCGGCTTGCCGGGACTTTTTGAGTTGATCGCCTCAAGAAACAACGGCGCCATCGTCCGAAACCTGCAGGACGGAAAATCGCAATTCATCCCTGAACGCAACCATGCCCTGTTGGCATTAAGCAACATAGCGCTGTTTTTAAACGGGGACAACAGTATTCCTTTACCCGATGTCTTACACCGAATGCATCAGCAGGAAGAGCAATACCCCGTGCCCGACCCTAAGGCCGAACCGGCCCAACTGCAACAATACCTCGCTCAAATCCTTCCTGATTACGACCGACAGCGCGTGCACCTCAGCGACATGCGGCGGCTGATGCGCTGGTACCACATTTTGCGGGAAAAGCAAATGATTCCAACCCCCACTGAGCCGCCGGCATCCGAAAACACTCCACCAGCAGAATCTGCACCTTAACCGCCAATCATGATGGGCATTACCAACATGAGCAGATTTTCGTGCTCTTTCTGAACCGCGGGCATAACCACACAAGCTCGCGACGGTGTACTCATGCTCATCACGACCTCTTCTTCATTCAGGGCGTTAAGAATTTCTATAAGAAATTTTCCATTAAAAGAAATCTCCATGGGTTCGCCACTGTAAGAACAGCTCAGCGTCTCGGTGC
Organism: Chitinophagales bacterium; assembly: GCA_025056305.1. Lineage (GTDB taxonomy): Bacteria > Bacteroidota > Bacteroidia > Chitinophagales > UBA10324 > JANWXQ01. Next base: position 79,967 of record JANWWJ010000002.1, read on the forward strand.
CCTCATTGCTAAAGTCCAAATCCCGAGAAGTAATCTGAAGGGATGCACCGGAAAGGGAAAATGTAGTCTGATAAGAAGATTTGCTGCTCAGAATAGTAAGGCGGCGTAGGGACTGCAACAATTCACCACTACGTATGGATAGTTTATTGGGATTATCCTTCGGGATCACCGCATTGTAATCAGGATACCGCGCATCAATGAGCCGGCAGATGAGTTGCACATCATTAAAAACAAAAAAGGCGTTGTTGTTGTTGTACGACAAGCGTACCTGCACTTCTTCACCCGGCAAAGCATGTCCTAAGAGTTGCAAAGCCTTACGGGGGATGATAAAAGAAGCCGGTTTTTGACTTCTCACATCGGAGCGCAGGTAGCGAACCAGCCGATGGGCATCGGTGGAAACAAAAACGGTGCCTTCAGGACTTAACTCTACATTGACACCCATCATGGCCGGCCGCATATCATCTGTGCTTACGGCAAACAGCGTCTTGTCGATGGCATTGGCCAGCACCGTTGAAGCCATCTTGATCTCTTTGGTATCTTCTGCGGTGGGAATGCGTGGAAAATCGTCTCCGTTTTCACCGGCCAGCCGGTATTTACCCCGCTCGCTGGTGATCTCTACAGAATAGTTTTCCGTGTTGACTTTAACCGTTATCGGTTGTTCTGGAAGCGCCTTTAGAAACTCCAGAAGCAATCGAGCCGGCACTGCAATGCGCCCACTGCCAGTTCCGTCAACCTCTAAACTGGCCGACATGGATGTCTCTAAATCCGTAGCATATGCTGTAAGCATATTGCGGTCAAGCTCCAACAGAAAGTCTTCGAGGATCGGAAGTACGGTGTTTGTGCTTACTACACCGCCAATCAATTGCAGTTTTTTGTACAGCGCTTCCGACGAAACGATGAACTTCATGTGTCAATTCGCTGTTGTCCGGCGAAAGATACACCTTTTGAAACAATAGCGAGGTTAACGCTGTGGAACCGTCCCTGTCTTCCCTATCTTGTGGCGTGCGTTGAATACATTTGGTGGTCGCCGTTACTGATGAAGAACAATCAATTGTTTCGCCGTAAGCCCTTATCGCACGTATTGCAACAGGTTGCTAACGGTGAAAGCGAGGCGGGCAGCACAAAGCTGTTGCGTCATCTGAAAGCCAAAGATCTAGTGGCTTTTGGCATAGCAGCCATCATCGGTGCTGGCGTCTTTAGCACCATTGGAAGTGCCAGTGCGCAGGGGGGACCCGGTGTGGTGTTGCTGTTCATCTTCACTGCCCTGGCTTGCAGTTTTGCTGCCTTTGCCTATGCCGAGTTTGCCTCAATGGTGCCTGTTTCCGGCAGTGCCTATACCTATTCCTATGTCGCTTTCGGTGAACTGATGGCTTGGTTTATTGGCTGGGCGCTTATCATGGAGTATTCGGTAGGAAATGTTACGGTAGCCGTTTCATGGTCCGACTATTTTACCACGTTGCTGGAAAAAATCCGAATTCCTGGTCTTTGTCCGGAGGGTATTCACCTGCCGGCATGGGCCGGTATGGATTTCTTTTCGGCGCGTCGGGGCTATCAGGAAGCCGCGCAACTGCTGGCGGCGGGCACCTCTGCATCAGCGCTTACCCCTTTTCAGCAAACCGCATATGAGGCTTGGCAGAGCGCCCCGCGCCTGGCTGGCCTCCGCCTCATCGCTGATCTGCCCGCCATCATCATTGTCCTGTTGATTACTCGTCTGATCTATATCGGGATCCGCGAAACGCGCAATGCCAGCAACATTATGGTAGCAATCAAGCTGGCTGTTGTGATTCTGGTGATTGCTGTCGGCTTCTTTTTCGTTGACACGAGCAACTGGTCACCCTTTCTTCCCAACGGAATCGGAGGCGTATTGGCAGGAGTCTCTGCCGTCTTCTTTGCCTACATCGGTTTTGATGCCATCAGCACTACTGCCGAGGAGTGTGTGAATCCCGAACGCGACTTGCCACGAGGCATCATTGGAGCCATAGTAATCTGCACCCTGCTTTATATTCTTGTCGCCTTGGTACTCACCGGCATGGTTTCTTACACCCACCTCGGCGTAGGTGACCCGTTGGCTTTTGTATTTGAAAAAGTCAATATGCATTGGTTTTCGGGAATCATAGCCGTAAGCGCCGTTGTGGCCATGGCCAGTGTTCTGTTGGTTTTTCAGTTAGGCCAGCCGCGCATTTGGCTGGCCATGAGCCGTGACGGATTGCTGCCCCAGCGCTTTGCCCGAATTCATCCCCGGTATAAAACGCCCTCCTTTGCCACACTAGCCACCATGTGGGCGGTGGTAATTCCCACCTTACTTATTCCCAGCGATGTGGTGCTCGACCTTTGTTCCATGGGTACCTTGTTTGCTTTTGTGTTGGTATGCGGTGGTGTTCTGGTACTTCAAAATGATCCCAACCGACCGCAAGGACGTTTTCGTACGCCATACATCAATGGCCGCTATGCCATGCCGTTGTTGTTTGCAATCGCTGCCTTACTCACCTATCGCTACGCCCCGCAATGGTGTTCTGGATTGGTTTCTTGGAATTCCTTTTCAGAATTCTTGCATACGCTGCCGCAATGGATCTTCCTCATTGTAACCCTGCTGCTCACCGTTTTGTCTTACCGTCATCGGTTGAGTCTTATTCCGGTGCTCGGCCTCATTTTCTGTCTGTACATGATGGTCCAAATTCAGGCAAAAAGCTGGCTTGGTTTCTTCATCTGGCTGCTTGCCGGCCTCACCATCTATTTCAGCTACAGTTACCGACACAGCAATCTGCGTTTCAGACCTCACGAATCAAAGCAGTAACATCGGCAACGGTGTTGAAGCACCCTGTTGACTCACATGCAGCTATGAGCTATGTAACAAACCTTGAGTGGCTAGTTGCCCACAAGCGGCATCAATATCCCGACCGCGACTACGGCGCAAAGTAGTGGGTATACCGTGTCGTTGTAAAAAATCTTGAAAACGCTGGGTGGTAGCAGCATCGCTGGCTTCAAAAAATAAACCAGGCACCGGATTGTATTCGATCAAATTAACATGCACCATCGGCACCTGAGCACATAGGCCTACTAGCCTTCGCGCATCTTCAAGGGTATCGTTGAAATTTGAAAATAAAATATATTCAAAAGAAACGCGGCTGCCCGTATGTTCCTGGTAGTAACGAAGAGCAGAAACGACTGCTGATAAGTTGTTTTCTTCATTTATGGGCATGATCCGGCTGCGTTGCTCATCTGTTGTGGCATGTAATGACAATGCGAGGCGCACTCGAACGCCATCGTCGGCAAGGCGGCGCATCAGCTTGGCAATGCCCGCAGTAGAAACCGTAATACGTCGCGGCGAAAGGGCCAAACCTTGCGGCGCAGTCAACACTTGCAAAGAATGCAACACCTCTCGATAGTTGAGCAGGGGTTCACCCATCCCCATGTACACAATGTTGTTTAGTTGCCGCCCCAGCCTTTGGGCTTCCTCCCGCAACAGATGTACCTGGTCAAGAATTTCATCGCTGCGCAGATTCCGCAGCCGCCCCATGCGCCCCGTCGCACAAAACGCACAGGTCAGCGAACAGCCCACCTGTGAAGAAATGCACGCCGTCACTCGTTCTTCCGTAACAATGAGTACCCCCTCCACCAACAGCCCTTCATGAGTCCGAAACCGCAGCTTCACCGTACCATCTGATGCCTGTTGCCGCAGCTCCACCTCCAGAGGTTCTAACGCAAAGTGTTGGTGTAGTTTCTCCCGCAACTTTTGGGGAATATTGCTGAGTTGATGCAGCGAGCGCGCGCCTTTTTCCCACAACCACTGCTGGAGCTGTCGCAAACGATAAGCAGGTTCCCCTTCGGCAGCCAACCATTGCTGCAGCTCTTCAGGACTTAACTGTCGCAAATGCTTCTTAGCCGACTGCACGTTGCGAAATTACCGCCATGCTTTTATCATCCCTGTGCTGACGGTTACTCCGAATGATTAATTTTCGCAACACATCATGCTGGATTATCTGCAACCCGAGGAACTGCTGTTTCTGGACATTGAAACTGTTCCGGAACACCCGACATTCCAAAACTTACCTGCGGAGCTTCAGCCCTTATTTTTAAAAAAAACCGAACGCCTGCGCAACAACAACGAATCCGATGACGAACATTACTTCAACCATGCAGGCATTTATGCCGAATTCGGAAAAGTGGTCTGCATTTCAATGGCTTACCTTAAAAAAAACAACGATACCTATCAGCTCTTGCTCAAATCTCTGGCTGCTGATGATGAGCGTGTAGTGTTGGAAAATTTTCTTCACATCATCACGCAGGAAAAATTTTCTAAAATGAAATTTTGTGGTCACAACATTCGTGAATTCGACATCCCCTTCTTGTGCCGTCGCTTGCTTATTCAGAACATGTCGGTGCCGGAAAACCTGGACTTTTCGGGTAAGAAGCCCTGGGAAGTGCCGCTGATAGATACTCTTCAGCTATGGTCGTTCGGAGATAAAAAACATTATACTTCCCTAAAATTGCTGGCCTTGTTGCTTGGCATCGATTCGCCTAAAGAAGAGATGGACGGCAAAGACGTCGGTCGCGTTTATTGGATCGAAAAAAACCTCCCCCGCATTGTAGAATACTGCGAAAAAGATGTCATCACCGTAGCTCAGCTCGTGCTTCGCTTTAAGAGAATACCCCTTCTGCTTCCTGAGCACATACGTCGCTCACCTTAACTTGGCCAAACGCTTGCTGCCTTGCGTCTTAATTATCCTTTTTTCGTTTGGTGCTTTTTGGTGGGCATGGGTTTGCCGGCCGCTGCCATCAACTATTACCTATCCGATACCGGCGACGATGCCGCTGGTGGCACTTCCCCCCTCACACCGTGGCGCAGCCTTGATAAACTCAATACCATCAGTCTTTCGCCGGGCGATAGTGTGTTTTTTGCGTGCGGCAGCACGTTCTTCGGACAATTTTTTCTTTTCCACAGCGGCACCGAAACCGCACCCATCTACTTCGGGCCTTACGGGTCGGGACCTTTACCCGTGATCAGTGGAACGGTGACCTTAACTTCTTGGCAGCCACATACCTCAGAAATTTTTAAAACCACATTAGAACCCTCACCTGCTCAAGTATTCATTGGTGGAAATCGAGCACTTTGTGCGCGCTACCCTAATCAAGGCTTTTTGCGCATGTCTGCCACCTATGCCGACACGGCCTTTTCCTGTTCGGCCCTCACCCAGCCCGATGGGTATTGGAACGGTGCTGTTGCCCGCTTACGTTTAACCCAAACCCGGTGGTATGCCGCTGAAATTGCTCAATTCTCGGCTGCCCAAACAACCCTTGCCTTTCCAACCCCAGCCCCGCTGCTCTCTAATGCCGCATTTTACCTGGACAATCACTTTGCTGCGTTAGACACCTTCGGCGAATGGTTTTACGATTCAGTTACCCATCAACTTTTTCTTTATACGAACGGCACAGATCCTGCAGCGTGGTCCATAACTGCTTCGATAGCTCCTTACGGATTTCTTATCGGTTCAAACGTCCATCACATACACATAGATCGTCTGCACTTTTTGGCCCAAACTGAAGCAGCCGTGCTCATTTCTCCCTCAGCCCACGCGCTAAGCTTTACCGGCTGCTCCTTTACGTTCCAGTTAGCTTATGCCATTAAAGCCCTGGATACCCACCAACTCTTTGTAGCAGATGCCCGGTTTGAAGATATCGCAGGCATGGCCATCTCAATACAGTCCGCACGCAGATGCACCATCCAAAACTGTTCTTTTCGCCGCATAGGCCTGATTCCCGGTTGGGGTTTAAATGTCGACAATGCCCAATCGGCTGTGGAGTTTGCCGCTACCGATTCCTCATGGGTAGCCTTCAATCAAATGGACAGCATCGGCAGCATCGGCTTATATGCCGATATGGAAAACTCCCGCGTACAGGCCAACTGGCTTCGGAATACCATGTTATGGACCAATCGATTAGGTGCTATTTACGTTTATGCTATAAATGAAAAAAATAATTTATTTCAGCACAACATCATCGTTCACGCATATGGAGAAGCCACCTATGCCGCTTATGGCCTTCCCGAAGGCAGTGGTATTTTTTTCGATGGGCCCACAACCCACTGCATCCTGTATGCCAATACAATAGCATACGCCACGCATGGCATTCGCCTGGCACGCGGAGCCACACTATGCACTCTGCGCCAAAATCTGATTTACGGTTGCACGTCTAGTCAGTTGTTGATGGAAGAAGGCCCGACACCCCAGTCAACTTCCCATCATCTTGTCCATGCCAATGTCTTTTTCTCGATTGACCCTCATGCCGACCCCGTTCGGCTGATCTCCCCGTTCAACGAATTCATGCCCGCACACATGGACAGCAACTACTATTTCAATCCTTATAGCTATGTGTCTCTGGTGCGCAACAGTCCTCCTCCCGGATCTGATTTTCCCCGTTATTACACGCTGCCGCTTTGGCAACAGACCACCGGCCTGGATGCCGCCTCCAAAGCAGCGTTCCTTTATCGTACCCCATACCAAATTACAAGCAGTTCAGGTGTTGAGCTTATCTCGAACGGTCACTTTACGGCCAATTTTGATGGATGGATCAATCTTAATCCTGATTTTTTGTGGATGCTGCTGGACAATTCTACACCTCTTGATTTTGGTTGTTTAAAACTGGCCTTTAAGCCAACCTCAATCGACACATTTGCCGCAGTCAAAAACAAACCTTTTCCCCTTGATTCAGGAAACTTTTACCTTTTGCAACTCAGCACATGGGCGCAACGGCACGGTACTGCTTTGCTTAAAATCAAACAAGATGTTGATCCTTTTTATTTCGTCAGCCCGCCGTTGCCCCTTCCTATAGCTCCTGCACGAATGAACTGTATGTATGTTTTCCAAGCAGTCAGAGGCTTTGAAAAAACACGCTTATCCGTTGAGCTTTCTTCTTTGGATTCTCTGTTCTGGCTTGACAATGTATCACTTCAGGAGGTGTCCCTAACGAAACTAAAGCCCGAATCCAGTTTCCGCTTGTTCATCAACCACACCCAACACCCTCTTTCTTTTGATCTGGCTGATACTGTTTTCTACGACCTTGATCAGCAACCTGTGACACAGACGCTGACATTACCGCCCTTTTCTGCTCAGGTGCTCATCTTTGACAGTAGCCTCATTAATTCCCAAAACGATTTTTCTTCAAGTGTTTCTTGGCAAATATGGCCCAACCCGGTTCCTAGCGGTAACCCCATTTGGTTGAGCCGCCCCGATAACAACCTTGACGCTGAAGTCAGTTTCGTGAATATCGTCGGCGCAGTAATATGGCGAGCGCACTGGCCTAAAGGCACTAATGCGGTACATCTCACACTGCCTTCAAATCTTTCCCCAGGATGCTTTTTGGTTCGAATTCAGGAAAAAAACAAGACAGCTACCCTTCGCCTCATCGTGCATTGACTCAGCGCCGCTTTTTGAATTTGGCTTCAACCTTCTGGGCACGCTGCTCTACATCTTGACGCAATTTCTCTTTGTAGTCGAGCATCTTTTTGCGCAGATGAGCATCGGACGTGGCCAGAATTTGCACCGCCAGAATGCCTGCATTGTGGGCTCCATTGATGGCTACCGTAGCTACAGGCACACCGGGGGGCATCTGTACGATGGAGTACAGAGCATCTAAACCCTGCATGCTTCGGCTTTGGACGGGGACCCCAATTACCGGCAGTGGCGTCAATGAGGCAACCATGCCCGGTAAGTGTGCTGCTCCGCCAGCTCCGGCAATAATCACCCGCAAGCCACGCTCGTGGGCCCGCTCCGCATATGCTATCATGCGCCGCGGGGTACGATGCGCACTCACCACCGTCAGCTCATAAGGAACACCAAAAGCCTCCAGTACAACCGCCGCTTCCTGCATCACTTCCAAATCGCTGTCGGATCCCATGATGATTGCTACTATTGCTTTTTCATTCATGATTAGCTTTTTTAATAACACAATGCGGCTTAACGCGTTCCGCCTTTTCCAAGACTTCTTCCATCGTACTGCCCAAAATGGTCACGTGGCCTAATTTGCGCATCGGACGTGACTCCTTTTTACCGTACATATGCACATACACGCCTTCCATGTTCAACAGCTCTTCGTAACCGGCGAAATAGTACGGCCCTGAAAAATCAGCCGGTCCCAGCACATTCAACAGCACGGCCGGACAAAGTTGCCGAGTACTGCCTTGCGGTAACCCTAACAGAATACGCAACAACTGTTCGTACTGAGAAGTAAAGCAAGCCTCAATTGTGTGGTGACCACTGTTATGAGGCCTTGGCGCAATTTCATTAACCAGCACCCTTCCCTGCTTGTCTAAAAAGAGTTCAACGGCGTAAAGTCCAGGAGATGCAAAAGCACGCACCGTATCGAGCGCCAGGGTAATGGCTTGTTGCTCCACTTGTGGCGCAATCTGCGCCGGACTCAATAACTGCATAACCAGATTTGCCTTCGGATCAAACTGCATCTCTACCACCGGAAAATGCGTCAGCTTTCCATCCCGACCGCATCCAACAATAACGGAGAGTTCTTTTTCACATTCTACAAACTCTTCGATGACGGCTGGCACATCGAAACCTGTTGCATCAGTCTTTGTTTCGGATAGGTTATCCTGAAGCAACACGCCCCTGCCATCATAGCCATGAAATCGTGTCTTGACGGCAAAACGGCTCCAGCCCTTTCGTCGGGCCACTTCCTCCCACTGATGCACCCCTTCCACCAAAGCAAAGTCGGCCGTATCAATCCCGTGTTGATGCAAAAACTGCTTTTGCAATGCCTTATCTTGAATCACCTTCAACACACGCGCTGAAGGAATCAGTTCTACCTTACCTTCCGCTTCCAACCGAAGCAACGGCTTCAGATAGATATGCTCTATTTCATAGGTTAAGAGATCAGCTCTTCGCGCCAGCTCTACGAGCGTGTCTTCTTCAGCGATGCTGCCCACTACGTGCTCATGAGCAATCAATGCGGCCGGGCATTCACGATCGGCATCGGCAATGATGCATGTAACGTTATAGCGTAGGGCTTCTTCAATAAACATGCGGCCTAATTGGCCTCCCCCAATAATGCCCACGCGCGGTCCCCGCCTCATGAGTTCTGGTTGCCACGAAGATAGCCCCTAGAATCAGCCTGGCGGCCCGGCTTAAAATTCAGGGCTGCATAATCTTGCACAACAAGGTCACTGCATATGCCGCTATACCTAAACCTGCACCGATAAAACCCAAACCTTCTTGGGTACTTGCCTTTACCGACACCTGTTGCGCGCCGATTTGCAAAATACTGGCTATGCGCTCTTTCATGGCCTCGATGTATGGCGACAACTTGGGCTTTTCTGCAACAACCACACAATCCACGTTGACGATTTGATAACCGGCCTGTTTTACCTTAAGCGTCACTTCGTGCAACAAGTTTGCACTATCAACCCCTGCATAGCGGGCATCATGGTTAGGAAAATGCTGACCTATGTCACCAGCAGCTAAAGCTCCCAATAAAGCATCACATATCGCATGAAGTACAACATCAGCGTCGGAATGGCCCTCCGGTCCTACATCGGAAGGAATTTCTACTCCCCCCAACACACACCTGCGCCCCACTTGCAGCCGGTGCACATCGTAGCCCATACCAATACGAAAGGGTTGCCCCATCACGTTGGCAAAGCCTTATTGGTCGATTTGATTGAACGGTTGCATTAATTGCCCCGCGTGGAACTAAGGCCGCTACTCTTCCTCTTCAACCTCAGTTACCCGTTTGCCAAATGTGTCGAAATCAAAATAGAGCGTAAACCGCAGGGTATTATCTAATGGACTGTTTTGGCTTGAGGTCGGAACCAAGTACGAGAAATTCAAACCAAACACATTGTATTTGATTCCAAGCCCTGCAGTGATGAATTTGCGCGCCCCTTTGGTGTCGTGCTCGTAAAAGTAGCCACCTCGCACACTGAAAATCTCTTTGTACCAATATTCCATACCCGCCGATATGGTAATCTCATTCAATTCCTCTTGGACTCCTCCCTCCGCATCGCTGAACGAACCAAAAATTCCTTCAGCTATGCTCTTATTGCGATAGGTACCCAGCGAATCCGGTGTGGGTACCAATAGCTTATTGAAATCCAAGGCCAGCCCCAGCCTGTTGTAGGCATCGAAACGAAAACGCGTACCCGCACCCACCCCCAGGTTCGTGGGCAAAAAATCTTTGTTCTCTGCCGACTCCGTGTAGGTAATCTTGTTGCCAATATTGGCAATGGTAGCTGCCAAAGAGTAGTCTCCGCGCGTGTTCCCCAATTTCATAGGATGGTTAAAGAAAAACGATATATCTGCTTTTACCGCCTGACCGGCTTTTATGGGCACGTTGTTTACACTGAAGCCTTGCGCTAAGTTGGAATACACATAACCTAAATTCAACCCCGTTGAAAAATGTTCCGAGATCTTGCGGCCATAGCCAACATCTATACAGAATTCATGAGGGTTGAAATCTCCCAAGGTGTTTCCACTGGCATCGGTGAAAGTGATACTGCCAAGGGAAAAATAGCGAAGGCCAAAACCAACCCCTTGAAGACCATCCAGCTTATACCCTACACCTAACGATGCCAAATAAATATCATTGACTAGCTCCCGCAACCATGGGGTATAGGTCACCGCTGCTGATACAGCCGGATCGTCAGGGTCAGCGGCGTCCTTAATTTGCAGAAAGGGCAACTTGGCAGTGTTCCAGAATATGGCATTGGCATCGGCGCTCATGGTTAAACCGGCATCACCCATAGAGCCAGCCCGTGCATCCGGTGCAATGCGCAAAAAAGGAACGGCCGTGTTAATCACATTTACCCGCCCGTCCAGCGAGTCGGCAATGCTTTGCGCTTTTGACGAGCTTCCAAAAGCCAGCACCAGAACGATCAAAACAATTTGCATTCTTAATTTATCCATGACATTAGATGATTATCTAAAGGTAAAAATTTAATTTTTATTTCAGCAAAACCAGCTTTTCAAAAACGTGAGCACGTTTCCCCGTCGCCGTTTGCACCGAAAGGCGATACACGTAAACACCCCTGCCGATACGATCTCCAAACTCATCACGGCCATCCCATTTGATGCCCGAGACGCGATAGCCTCCACTGCTGGCGGGAACTACCGTCGTGCGCAAGGTCTTTACCAATCGACCCGATACGGTGTAAATCTGAATGAGCACTTCCAACACCTGGCCGGGTTGGTTGTGCTCAAACATGAACTCCGTATGCGTGGTAAACGGATTAGGATAATTCAATACATGAGATAAAGCCAGATGTGCAGAGGAAGCAACCACGAATTCGGTAGTGCCTTCTGAAGAATTGTTATACACGTCCCAAGCTTTTACCCGCAGGTGATGCCAACCTTCCGTTAACCGATACAACGGATACCGCACTTCCCCACGGGTGTAGCTGTCTAAATCAGCCGAGTAATAATCATTCATCACAAACGTACCCTTTGAGTCAAAGTCCAGTTCGCCGGTGATGTCGTGACCAATGCCTGTACCGACTGTGTTGATGCCGCTGCTGTCCGAAATGCGTACCAAAATGATCGGATTTTCATCCGTAATGCCTCCGCGCACAAACTGCTCATCATTCATATAAACGCGAATCTGCGGGCCCATGACATCCGCCGGCGCCGAGTCATCAATGCCTCCAATAATGATATCGCCCCGATATCCTTGCGCATCCAGGGTCCCTGAGGTCGCATAAAAACTGAACTTGCCCGGCCCAAATTGATACGAAATGTCTTTGGGTACAATAAACGAAAACGTAAAAGCCCCATCACGAATGCTGGCTTTGCCGTTATAGATGACATTTTTCTGTAAATAAAAACTTTTAACATAACTGCTCGCATCATTTTTCAGCGTCTGATATTTGACTGCCTTATCAAAAACGGTTGCATAGAGAACGCCGTTGAATGAAGACATATGCTGACCTTCCAAATCCTCAACGACTCCTTTAACCGTTATTTTCTGCAAAGCTTTCACCGTATCCGTGGCCACGTCAGTTTCTCCTGCACTTACTGAGCTTAAGGTAATCCGATAAGTCGGATAGGCCAGACGTAAAGCCGGATCGCCGATCAAGGTGAACTTGCGGTTGTTCGCTCCCTGCGCTGCAGTGGCATTCTTAGCTCTACGAAACACTTCTCCAAGCGGCAACATGAAGCCGTCTTCTCCAGGCCTTAGCACTTCATACATGAAAGCTTCATTCATCTCGGCGTTGGCAGATGAATATACAAGCCGGCAGGTGGTCACCAATGCAATAGCCCCACCATCTTCCTTGATTGCCAACAGCTCACCGGCCGATACGATACTTGGATCGTCATAACGAGTGAACTCGCATGTAGCCGTAATAAATAACGGCAATCGATCTAAATTTTTCAGCGACTGAATGTCGGACATGGTCAACACCCGCTCATGCGCCCAGCCGGCTTCCCCTCCATGCCCAATGTAGTTGATCATCAACGTGCCGCTGTTCAGTCGGTTGAGGATGGCTGCCTGCGCTTCGGTGTAGCGGTGTCCTCCAGGTACCGCCACCTGCTTATAAGCATCTAAATAAATCTTATCAATGTTGTAAGCGGGATGCGCCGCTGCTACCTGCCCCGCCAAATTTTCTGCATCATTAATGTGTACGTTGCTGTCCTCATCATCGGCTACGAAGCAGATCCAGTTCCGCCAGTTTCCCATCGATGCTTCTGATCCGTAATACTTCATCTTTTCTAATACCGCCAAAGCTTCCTCTTTGCTCTTGGCTGGAATACGCCCGATGGCTATGTCCAGATAGGCATAAGAATCCAACAGATTACCGCCCTCCGAATCGTCTAAGAAACCATAAAAATCATCGCTCACAAACGAGGTAACCGGACTCACCGAGTTCAGATTTTGAAAGGTGGGCACCCAGCTTTTCTTTACCGGATCTATGCCTTTGTTGTCGTACGACCCATCTCCCAACAACAACAGATAACGGGGCATCTTACTTTCATCGTTTTGGGCACGCTTGTAAAACATTCGGACAAAATCCCGGATTGCCCCAATGTCGGCATGCCCTGATGAAAACTCATTGTAAATCTGACTGAGTGTTGCTACAATCGTTGTCAGGCCATTTACTTCCTGGTGGTATGCAGCGAATGCCTGCGCTGCCTCCAAAAAAGCATCCGGCGTCACTATAATCATCGGTGCCGGTCCCAATCCATGTAAGTCCTGATTAGCAACCCGACCGAGGTATGCCGGCGCTTCGCCTTCCGCAGGGGAAAAAACAAAAAACTCCTTTAGCGTGTCGGTAGCTACGGTAAAGCGCAACACATCGCCGTTCAACAAAGCCTCCTGACGCACCGGCACCAACGGGTTGGTAATGTCCCATATCACCAAACCAGCCACAGCATTGCTGAGCTCAAATTGCGACCAGGTGCCTGTACCCCGTGCCAACAGGTTTCGGAACGTCATCGCTTGGCCAGTCCAGCGCAAATAGCGTTGTGCATTTACCTCAAGATAGTTTAACCATCCTTTCGTGTCTGCTGCATTTTTATTCAGGCGAACCTTCAGGTCCACTTGATCTGACACAGCAGAGAACTCCCCGAAGGCCGCAACGTCAGAGCCAAATGGACAGGTATATTCGGAACACACCTTGGGAATTTCGGCGGATGCCACCAGCTTATTGTCATGCAACACCTGCACGGTGTTGTTCGCATAGATACTTCTCCCCATAAAACTTAACTGCACTTTAACAGGTGAGCCGCTTACAATGTTGGGGAAAACAAAGGAAAACGTTTGTTCAGGCTCGAATTCAAAAGCTTCCCCATAAAACGTGCGGCCACTGGCAATGAAATTTTCCAGGTCCTTTTCATGCACTCGGTAATCGTGAAACGTGGCATATGTCGCCGTGGGCGTAGCCGATGCTGATGGTCGCCAGCTCACCCGCTTCCCTTGTCCGGGTTGCACGGTTAGGAAATAACAGATGGTGTCGGTATATGCATGGCGCACATGAACAAAACGCTGATTTAAGGTATCAGCTCTCCAACGTTCCGGACCTTGTCCATAAAACAACAGATAATCGCCTTCATCAAAGCGTCCGTCCTCTTCGCCTGCCACATATATAGCATTTTCATATAGATCATCATGTCGAAAGCCGGCATTTGCCTCAGGAATCATGCTGCCCCCGTTCCCATAGATGCGTAAATTTCTCGGATCAAGCGTGTTTACGTCAATACCCATTTGCTGAAGCATTTGGCGGTCGATCCGGTAAAGGCCGTCCCGCATCACGCCGAGTTTGTACCAGCTTCCGCTGCTGAGGACCGAATGGGCTGCGTACTGATCGCGCACCTGCGCCACTCCTGCTGTCGGCCGCACGGTGGTCTCCAACCGAAAAGTTATCAACCGCTCGACAATGCCACTGGTCGGATGCCGCCGAAAGGGCAGCACGGTAATACCAACCACAGGCTTTCCCCGCTCATAACCTTTACCAAAAATCACCCGGGCCTCTGCAGCTAAATCTTTAAAAAAGTCTGATCGACCCTTGACTGCCTCATAAGCTGCATCCACGATCCGCACGACGACGTCTCCATCCTGCTGCAACGATACCCTGGTATTGTAAACAGGCAAATAACCAAACCGTTCTTCATCGTATGAACATCCTTGGAAATGATATACCGGACGTAATCGAAAATCGGAAAACGAAACTTTTTTCAAACTATCAGACCAAAGCAACTTTACGGACGTTGTGATTACGGGCTGCGCCTCAGCTATCATCGATATCAACGGCAATAACAGCAAGCCTCCCGCCCGGCATAACAACAAACGGATCATGGGTTCAGAAGTGAACGAGTCAAATTTCAGAATATTGCACTGGGTGTACCAAAAAAGAACAGCCTCTGATCTCCTCAAAATGGCCGGCTCAAAATTAGGTCTTTTCAGCCTGGCTTTGATGGCCATGCATGGCACTATGGCCGCCCAAGATCTTGAGTTCACTCAGGTATATAGCATGCCTGTGTATGAAAATCCTGCTTTTGCCGGCTCCGAAATCGGCCCCCGCTTTAGTCTGGCGCACCGTAACCAGTGGGCCGGACTAAACAATGCCTACCTGTCTTTTGCCGCTGCCTACGATCAGTGGGCCCAGGCGCTTTCCGGCGGCATTGGCCTCATGGCCGTTGCCGACCTGCAGGCCGATGGCCTGTACCAACGCAACTCCTTG
>JANWWJ010000020.1 GCA_025056305.1 Chitinophagales bacterium
CAGGGGGCAAATGCTGACTTAAAACACACGTTGGGCGGATAGGTGTATTCTGTATAGAATCCGCCAGTGTAAGCATGCACTGTTCCCTTGAGCAAATCGCGGAACACAAAGTCAAAATGATAATAGTACGTCCAGACCTCACAATCATTTTCCGACACCATATAACCGTTGAAAAAAACCTTAAGCTTGATGGGTTCATTACGTATGCCACCCTGAATGACAAAATACGGAGGAAAAACGCCAACTTTTGTCCAGCTGGGCTCATTCAAATTTTCGGTCATGATTGATTGTTTTTATTTCAAAGTTACATATAAATATTATAAAAAATCTAAATAAAATTTTTGTTTGAAAAATTTTTTTAATTTTGTTCTTGTAAGATATGGACAACGTCCATACCGTATCGTTAATGGGCAGGCTGTTTCTGGCCTGAATGGGGGATGTGTATGATGCGCCATCATACGCAAACGCTGTTGTTTTATCCTGTCTCAGCCATTTAATGCCGGCATGCCCGCTCTGGCACAGGTGCCGGAACCCAGGTAGTGAATACGTGGGTTTTCGTTTTCCTGGGGCAAAATGGCTGCCACGGGTAATTGGTGTTTTTAATTTCAACTAAATGCCCAAAGCAAGCAGGAGCATCTGGCCTTTTTCTAAGCCGGTTTGGCTCTTTTTAGACCCGAGCCAGCAGCAATTTTTCAGCTTTTGGTTCAAGCTGCGGTTTTGCAGAAAGTTAATACCGCAAAAAGGCTAACTTTAGGAAGGTATTTTTCGTACAAGAACAAAATCTTTTCCCATGCGCACCCTAGCCATTACCCCCTCTTACGCTACCCTGCAAAACCGGTGGGCAAAAATCGGGCTGACCAGTTTACTGCTCCTGACCGCTCTTGCGGCAAGCCTTGCGCTCAGGCCCGGGCCAGACCGTCAGTCTTCTGGCATATTACCGGTTAATATGCCCTCTGACAATGCAGATACCAGAAACAACCTGTTGGAATATCCCATCGTTTTTGTTTCCCGGGCCATCCCCCAGCAAGGCAGCATTTATTGGGATGGAGCAAGAGGCCTGCCGGGCGTAGGACCGTTCAGCCGCTTCCAGAATTGCGCCCCGGGAAAACTGCAGATTCTTTATCCGAATGGAAATCTGGTTACCCTTATCGATGGCAGCAACCCCACAGCTGCATCTCTTAACCTCATTGATGTGAATGCCCCCGATGTAAGCTACGATGGCACCAAAATCGTTTTTGCCGGCCTGCCCAACGGAAACCACAGCACTGCCCCGGCTTCTGACCTCGGTGCCTGGCGCATCTTCGTCATCAACGTAGATGGTACAGGCCTGACCCAGCTTACCTTCAGTGACCTGAATCTGGATTACAGCCAGTTCAACGATCCCGTTTACAACAGCAATCCTTTTGGTGGTTACGACGACACCGACCCCTGCTGGCTACCCGATGGACGTATCGTGTTCTCCTCTACCCGCTATCCCTCTTTTGCTCAGTACAGCGGCGTGCGTACCACAAACCTGCACGTCATGAATGCTAACGGCAGCAACATGAAACGCATCACAACTGAGCGAAATGCTGCCGACCGCCCGGTGGTTGACCCGCTGACCGGCCGTATTGTGTTTACGCGCTGGTGGCGCAATCAGCGATTCCCCTACAACAGTCTGGTTACCGTTCCCACTGCCAATGGTTATCGCTTCAAGGATGGGCTCAGCTCGGACCGAACGGTTCAGGTGGGCGGACCTGATTTCATGTGGCGCAACAGCTGGCATGCGGCTACTATCAATCCCGATGGCGGCGACCTGAAAATGTTTACCGGCGGCTTCCGAAGCGATCCGGACAATTTTGTTTATGGATGTGCCTTTACGCCGGAAGGCGACATTGTGGGCAACTTTTTTCCCATGCACAACATGTCAGAAGCTTCTGGCTTTGGTGGAATACGCGAATATCACCGTGGCCCTTCTGATTACTACCACGTTGCCGGACTTACGGATTTTTACAGCACCCCTTACGTAAATCCGGAAAATCCCACCTCCTACGGCATTCACGTCAGCAACGACGGCTATGCCTGCGAACCGGAAGTGTTCCCCAGTGGCCAAATGGTGTTTTCCTGGGCTGCTGATCACCTGCAAGATTACGGGTTGTACATCCAAAATGCCGATGGCAGCGGCCGTACCCTGATCTACGATGTGCCCGGTCGCTCCGAATTGCGCGCTAAAGCCGTTCGTCCGCGTCCCCTGCCTCCCATTATTCCCGATGAATACACGCATGTGCCTAATCCGCTTGCGCCACTGGAAAATCCTCCCTACGATCTGGACGGTACCTTCACGTTCCGTGCCCTGAACATCTACTTCAATGCCCCGGTCGACGTGCCAATTGGCAGCGCTCCCGCAGTGGGCTCTGCTGCTTCTATCAGATTTTATCTGGACCATCAGCGGCGTTCTCATGGATCTAACGAGGAGCAGGATTGGCCTATTCTGGTGGGGGAAGTACCGGTGAACCCCGATGGTTCGTTGATTAACCCTTCTGTTCCTGCTGAAGTACCCTTGTTTGAGCAGTTGCGTTCCTCTAATGCCAGCGGGTACAAGGTGCCTTTTGTGGAAATGCCCTGGTCCTCAGCAGCAGCTCATGTGGCTGGCATGAATTACGGCAGAAAAAATTCGGAAGTAACCTGCGTGGGTTGCCACGCCGGCCATTCCATGATTGAAGTACCTCAGGACAGCAATGAGGTGCTGTTCAGCAACCTCGCTCCGGGCGCCACCGTGAAGGTGTCTTCGGGCAGCAATTCCGTCGTTAACCGGTATCTGATCGATCGGCGCCTGCTACTGGCTAATTCGCTGGAGCATTGGACGTCAGCAGTAGGAAAGACCAAAAACCAGTGGGCATTGCTGAAATTTCCTGTGCCTGTTACGGTGCGACAAGTAAAGATTTACAACATTCCGTTTGGCGGCGATGCCAATTCAACGCTGCAGGTCAAAAAAGCCACCATTACCCTGTATTCCGATGCCGACGGAAAAATTCCCATCACCTCACAAACGTTGAATACCAATCTGACCGAGCAAGGAGCTGCAGTAAATTTCAATAATGTGGTAGCTCAAAGCGTGCGGGTAAAAATCAATAAAGTTTCCGGTACCTATTACGGCTTACAGGTTTCAGGTCTTGGAGAAATCGAAGTCATTGCCAGCGGAAAAATTTTCTCCAACCGCAATTCGGTTACTCCCGCCCGTGATCTGGACGTGATAGCCTATCCCAACCCCACCAGGGGCCAAACCCAGTTGCAGCTCTACAGCCGCCAGGAAGGCACGGCCCTCATACAATGCTACAATGTGGAAGGTCGCCTTTTGTTGCAACAGCAACTGGAAGTCAATGAGGGCTTTAACTATTTGCCCGTTGACCTGAGCCCGCTACCGCATGGAGTGCATATGCTCCGCGTCAACATCAATGGACGCACGGCCGTCACTAAAATCGTACGTAGCCAGTAAACCCGCTTACCCCATTGTTCCAAAAAGCCTGAACTGTTGTTCAGGCTTTTTTATTACCGCACAGCTTCCGGACCATTCGCTGTGATAATTTAATTTTTTATAAATGAAAGCATGTAAATGTTGCCGAGGCAACTCAAACGCACGAAATACATTCCCGCCGGTAAGGAGGATACGTCTATCCAGGAATCCAAAAGACCCGTCTGCACTCGTTGGCCTTGCAGATTCAGAATGGCGTATTGGGCCGCTACGTCCCCGCAACCCCCTATGAAAAGTTGATTGGACACCGGATTGGGATACACGGCAACCACGCACGGCTGTTCGATCCCTTCAGGCCGTGCCGGAGTTGTCGTGAAAAACTGCGAGGGAGAATAGTCAGAAGTAATCAAGGGACTGTCACTGCACCGGCTGCGGATCTGCCATTCGTATTGCGTACCTGGCAGCAAGTTCTTGAGCTTCTTACTGGTCTTGCTTTGCTTGGCCGAAGTGTTTTTCCATGAACCGCTACCCACCGGCCGGTAGCGGATGTTGTACTTAATGGCACACGTTACCGATTGCCAGTGTACTTTGGCTGAGGTGGATGTGATGTGGGTTGTATTCCATCCCGTAGGCGTAGTACAGTTCTGAGGACAGGATACGAAACAACCGGAATGAATACTGTTGAGCAAAGCCCGGTATTTGGGCGCAGGAATCAGCGACGTGTCTTGATTGATGTATTCCACCATGCCCCAACTGCCATATTGTGCACTGAGGGGCGC
>JANWWJ010000023.1 GCA_025056305.1 Chitinophagales bacterium
CAGGGGGCAAATGCTGACTTAAAACACACGTTGGGCGGATAGGTGTATTCTGTATAGAATCCGCCAGTGTAAGCATGCACTGTTCCCTTGAGCAAATCGCGGAACACAAAGTCAAAATGATAATAGTACGTCCAGACCTCAAAATCATTTTCCGATACCATATAACCGTTGAAAAAAACCTTAAGCTTGATGGGTTCATTACGTATGCCACCCTGAACGACAAGATACGGAGGAAAAACGCCAACTTTTGTCCAGCTGGGCTCATTCAAATTTTCGGTCATGATTGATTGTTTTTCTTTCAAAGTTACATATAAATATTATTAAAAATCTAAATAAAAATTTTGTTTGAAAAATTTTTTAATTTTGTTTTTATAGGATATGGACAATGTCCATGTCGTATCGTTAGTAGGCAGGCTGCCTCTGGCCTGAAGGGGGAAGTGTATGATGCGCCATCATACACAAACGCTATTCTTTTACCCTGACCCAACCATGGGATGCCTGCATGCGCTGTTTGGCACAGGTACCGAAACCTATATAGTGAAAACATCGTTTTCCTTTTCCTGTGGCAAAAAGGCTACCATGGGTAATTGGTGTCTTAATTTCAACTGAATGCCCAAGGTTAAAGGAGCACCTGGCCTTTTTTAGGCCGTTTTGACTCTTTTTAGACTCGATCCAGCAGCAATTTTTCAGCTTTTGGTTTGAACTGCAGTTGTGCAGAAAATTAATACCTCAAAAAGGTTAACTTTTTTGAGGTATTTTTCGTAAGAACAAAAAAGTTTTTCCCATGCAGACTCAAGCATTGCCCCCACTACCTGTCTTAATCCGAAACCAGAGATTCATAGTGTATTTGAGTTGCGGTTTGTTGCTGATAGGCATGGCCTGCAGTCTTTTGCTCACTTTGAGGCCTACGCCACAGGCACCGCAGTCATCCGCCTTTCCGCCCCACTCAGCACAATCGGGTAGCGCTGAAACCAGAAACAATGCATTGGATTATCCCATCGTCTTTGTATCAAGGGCTATCCCTGAACAAGGCAGTATCTACTGGGATGTGCCCAGAGGTTTGCCTGGTGTAGGCCCATTTAGCCGATTCCAAAATTGCGCGCCGGGTAAGCTTCAAATACTCTATCCCAACGGGAACCTGGTGACCCTCATAGATGGAAGCAATCCCACACCGGCAACGTTGAACCTCATTGATGTTAACGCCCCCGATGTAAGCTACGATGGCACGAAAATCGTATTTGCAGGCTTGCCGGCAGGCAATCACAGTACCGAGCCGGCAACCGATCTCGATGCCTGGCGCATTTTCGTTATTAATGTTGACGGTACAGGCCTCACCCAGCTCACTTTCAGTGATCTGAATCTGGATTATAGTCAGTTTAACGATCCCGTTTACAACAGCAATCCTTTTGGTGGTTACGACGACACCGACCCTTGTTGGCTGCCTGACGGCCGCATCGTTTTTTCTTCTACCCGTTATCCTTCCTTTGCTCAATACAGTGGAGTTCGCACAACCAATCTTTTTGTCATGAACGCCGATGGGAGCAACATGAAGCGGATCACCACCGAACGCAATGGAGCTGACCGCCCTGTCGTGGATCCGCTCACGGGCCGTATTGTGTTCTCTCGTTGGTGGCGCAATCAGCGCTTTCCCTACAACGGCTTGGAAACGGTGCCCACGGCTAATGGTTATAAATTCAAAGACGGTTTAAGCTCCGACCGCAATATCCAGGTGGGTGGCCCTGATTTCATGTGGCGCAACAGCTGGCATGCCGCTTCTATCAACCCCGACGGTGGTGACCTGAAAATGTTTACCGGCGGCTACCGCAGCGATCCCGACAACTTTGTTTATGGCTGCGCCTTTACTCCTGAGGGCGACATTGTCGCCAACTTCTTTCCTATGCATAATATGACTGAGGCTTCAGGATTTGGGGGCATTCGTGAATATCATCGCGGCCCATCGGATTATTACCATGTGGCCGGACTTACAGATTTCTACAGCACTCCTTATGTAAACCCAGAAAATCCCACCTCCTATGGCATCCACGTCAGCAATGATGGATATGCCTGCGAACCAGAAGTTTTTCCCAATGGCCGCATGGTGTTTTCATGGGCACCCGATCACATGCAAGATTATGGTCTGTATATTCAAAATGCAGACGGTAGTGGCCGAACCTTGATTTATGATGTGCCCGGCCGGTCTGAATTGCGAGCAAAAGCAGTGCGACCTCGCCCGATTCCCCCCATCATCCCGGACGAATACACGCACGTGCCCAACCCCTTGCCTCCACTCGAAACGCCTCCTTATGATCTCGACGGCACCTTTACTTTTCACTGCCTGAACATTTACTTCAACGCCCCGGTTGACGTACCCATAGGCAGTGCCCCTGCCGTTGGTTCGGCTACCTCAATTCGTTTTTACCTCGACCATCAGCGTCGTTCGCATGGATCTCACGAGGAGCAGGATTGGCCAATTCTGGTCGGTGAAGTACCTGTAAATCCCGACGGCAGCTTAATCAACACAAACGTGCCGGCTGAGGTTCCGCTCTTTGAGCAACTGCGTTCCTCTACCGCCACTGGCTATAAAGTACCCTTTATAGAAATGCCCTGGGCCTCGGCTGCCGGACATGTAGCGGGCATGAACTACGGCCGTAAAAATTCCGTCGTGACCTGCGTGGGTTGTCATGCCGGTCATTCCATGATTGAAGTGCCTCAGGATACCAACGAAGTGCTGTTCAGCAATCTGGCGCCAGGAGCTACCGTCAAAGTTTCTTCAGGAGGCACCTATTATACCACTCGTTATCTGGTCGACCGCCGCTTGTTGCGGGCTCAGGGATTCGAACATTGGACCTCAGCCGCTGGCAAGACGAAAAATCAGTGGGCCTTGCTCAAGTTTCCTGTTCCCATCACCATCCGACAGGTTAAAATCTACAACATTCCTTTTGGCGGCGAGGCTAACTCATCCGTGCAGGTGAAAAAGGCTACCATCACCCTATATTCCGACGCTGACGGAAAAGTGCCCATCATCTCTCAGGTGATCAACGGCAACCTCACTACCGCCGGCACAGCCGTTAACTTCAATAATGTAGTAGCTCAAAGCGTACGTGTGAAAATCAACAAAGTCAGTGGCACATTTTACGGGGCTCAGGTTGCCGGATTGGGTGAAATAGAGGTCATCGCTAGCGGCAAAATCTTTTCGAACCGAAATGCAGCCATTCCCGCACGCGATGTGGACGTACAGGTTTATCCTAATCCCACTAAAGGGTGGACGCAACTGCAGCTCTATGCCCGGCAGGAAGGTACAGCCCTCATACAATGCTACAATGTGGAAGGTCGCCTTATGTTGCAACAGCAACTGGAAGTCAATGAGGGCTTTAACTATTTGCCCGTTGACCTGAGCCCGCTGCCGCTCGGGGTGCATATGCTCCGCGTCAACATCCATGGACGCACGGCCGTCACTAAAATCATACGTAGTCAGTAAATACGCCTACCCCCGTAATGCCCAAAAGCCTGAACTGTTGTTCAGGCTTTTTTATTGCCGAACAGCTTACGGGCCAGTCGCTGTAAAAATTTAATTTTTAATAAATGAAAGCATATGAATGTTGCCAAGGCAACTCAAGCGCATGAAATACATTCCCGCCGGTAAGGAGGATACGTCTATTGAGGAATCTAAAAGACCCGTCTGCACTCGTTGGCCTTGGAGATTCAGAATGATGTAGGGGACCGCTACGTCCCCGCACCCCCCTATGAAAAGTTGATTGGACACCGGATTGGGATACAAGGCAACCACGCAGGGCTGTTCGACCACTTCAGGCCGTGCTGGAGCTGTCGTGAAAAACTGCGAGGGAGAATAGTCAGAAGTAATCAAGGGACTATCGCTGCACCGGCTGCGGATCTGCCATTCGTATTGCGTACCTGGCAGCAAATTCTTGAGCTTCTTGCTGGTCTTGTTTTGCTTGGCCGAAGTACTTTTCCATGAACTGCTACCCACCGGCCGGTAGCGGATGGTGTACTTAATGGCACACGTTACCGATTGCCAGTGTACTTTGGCTGAAGTGGATGTGATGTGGGTTGTATTCCATCCTGTAGGCGTAGTACAGTTCTGAGGACAGGATACGAAACAACCGGAATGAATGCTGTTGAGCAAAGCCCGGTATTTGGGCGCAGGAATAAGCGACGTGTCTTGATTGATGTATTCCACCATGCCCCAACTGCCATATTGTGCACTGAGGGGTGCGGCTAAAGTAAAGTGCATAAACAAAGTGGGTTTGGTACCGCTGTGCAGTTTTCGCAGCGAGTCAAACCAGGCCAGGTATAATTCATACATGGCCTCGTGGCGCTGCAGATCCATCAGAGCCTGCCCGTAGGTCGGAGTCATACCAAAAGGATGAGCCGTAACATGCTGTCCTCCTTCGTAATACAACATGGGGATGTTCAAAGAATCACCGATGTGCTGCTTCTGACTTCGCAGCCACTCCATAGTTATTTCCATGGCATCAATCACGTGCGGGAGGACATCTTCAACGGTAGCTGCACTACCTAAGGCATCCAACACCTGATCGCCATATTCGGTAAGTCCGAAATAGCCGGCTGGGCTGAAGGCATCAAAGCTCCCGGACTGTAAGTTGAACACAATGCGGTTGGAGACATCCTGCCACGACGCCTGCACGCCAACAACCCGAACCAATCGTTGCATTTGTCCGGAAAACACATTTGACCAAATATTCATACAATTCTGAATGTACGGTGTGATCCCTTCGGGCCAAATTTGATTTTTATATAAGCATCCGAACTTATACAACCAATGGGTCTGCCCAAACATCCAATTCCAAATCTCGTTGCTGTACTCGACATAAACTTTAAGCTCTGGATTTAACTGATCTCGCACCATCGTAGCCAGTTGAGTTATGTATTCATTCGAAGCATTATGGGGCACACA
>JANWWJ010000029.1 GCA_025056305.1 Chitinophagales bacterium
GGGGGGCGGCCCCTTGGGGGCCGCCCCCCCATGATCGCCTTAATAAATAGTTCTAACTAACTGAATTCCTTTAAGCGGCCTAACTTCCATTGGTGATTGCAAACTTTTTAACGATACGTTCAGCCTCTGTCTGTAGCACTGCAAGGTAAATGCCTGCAGGCAGCGAGCTCACATCCAATTTTTTGCTGCGCGGTCCAGCACCATGACCCACATGCTCCTGCATCACAACCTGCCCTTGCGGACTGAAAATCGTCAATCGGCAATTGCGCTGGTTTGCGGGCATATGGATCAATACTTCCGTCTGGATGCTGGCAGGATTGGGGATAATTTGCATGGATAACTGTTCGGTGGGTGCGGCTTCGCTTCCTACCGGGTACGAATACTTTTCAACGGTGAGCTTGATCATGGGGTCATGATCTTCACCAAACCGATAAATCCCCCACCCATATTCAAATACTTCATAGGAACGTCGGGAAATCACATCGGCCGGTGTGGTAGCCATGCCTAAGGCTATGCCTTCCCCTTCCATGTTCCACGAAACGTAGAAGCCGCCACTGTTAATAATCACCGGAGCGTTGAGCGTGACGGTGGTCCATCCGTTGACGACGATAGTGGAATTGTCCACATATACGGAGTCAAGCAGGGTAAAGGGCAGACCGTTGATGCCGTCATCATCATAGATTTTTGCTGAAAAGTCCGAGTTAAAAAAGTTTGAGGTGATGAAGAAATGCAATTTTTTTATAGCAATAGGATAAAACGGAGGAATAAAATGTAGTCCTATACCACCCGCATCACCTACCCAATTGATGGAGCTGCCGGCGAAATTGATGCCCGGCACGTAACTGAGTTCAATTTCTTGTTGCGTCGTGTCGATAACAATAATTTCCAAAATCTTGTTATTATTCTTATTGGCGATATCTCCCGGATAGTTGGTAATTACATTGAATTTGTAACGACCTACTAGGCTTGGCACCAGCTCAAAGGGAGAATAGACCATTTCCGTTTCACTTCCATACAACGTATCGGTGTAAACAGTGGTGCTTATTGGTGTTCCGTTTGCCGGGTCTTTCACGTTCATGACCACAGCAACGGGATTGAGCTTTTGAGTACCGAAATTTTTGATTTCGGCTTTCAACGGATAAGGACTGCTGTTGTGAATCAAAAAGATGCCGCGCGTTCGGGGATTGTCAGCATAATGTGTCCCTGCATCAGTGACTTTTACCGTGTCATAGGCAGGGTAAACAAAGCGAATGGCATAGTTATCGGGCGGGGTCTGATTGGGATACGAGGGCGGATTGTTGCTCCAGAATAACCCTACAGATCCGGAGATATTTTCAATGCCCGCAAAGCTGATTCCCGAATATGGGGAAGTAGGAAAAGTGTTTCTATACTGGAAGGTGATCGAATTATCAACCCGACTGAGGATGAGCTGAAAGGTATTGGTAGAATCCGTATAGCCAGGGAAACCGGTGTTGAAATAGGGAACCTTGATCCAACTGACAATCAGAGTATCAAAAGTCGGACTGATCCAATACCAGCACTCTGCTGGATTGTTGGGCCCCAAAAAGGTAAGGTCGTTAAGAAATGCGCCTATGAAATTGTTGGGAAGATTTTGGCTTACCTGGGCTGAGAAAGGTGCGGCATATTGCGCATCTTCGAAAATGATGTATCCATTGGAGCCTACCCAGAAAGTATTTACGTCATACCAGTAAAAATGAAAATCAAAGTTCATGGCAAATGGCCCTCGTGTATTGTCATCGGCCAATAATTTCACTTGAACAGCATTAGGTTTTTCCGTTATGTCGATCCATTTATAGACGGGAGCATGGATGGAAGTATCTTCACTGTCGTACCATCGGTAGCCCCAAACATCAGGGCCTCCTTGCTTCGCTAAAGCGCCCCAGGCATAGCCCAACAGCAGCATCGGTAAAAGGTGTCTCATGTCTAATGATTTTCAGGGAAAATTACTAAAAACAAAAGACTTGATTTTTGGGCAATGGTGCTTGAGCGTGCACAGCCCAACGTAGGTTTGCACCGATGCACGTTTGGATCGGTTTATTGACGGAGTCAATCCAGATGGCCTTTCGCGAATTACAGGTAAATCGCTTACGTTCTTTTCTTTCGCTACTGGGTATTGCCATAGGTATTTTTTGTGTCATCTCCATATTTAGTGCTGTTGATTCCATAGAAAAAAACTTAAGGGAAGGTGTTGGCAGATTGGGTGATAATGTTGTCTACGTCAACAAGTTTCCATGGGGTTTGGAAGAGGGTCAAACCGAATATCCGTGGTGGAAGTACTGGAACCGACCCTTTGCTACTTATGATGAGCTTCGTTTTCTGCAGCAACACCTGACGACTGCTGCTGCCGTAGCTATTTCCATCTGGAAAGACGGCTTTTCCATCAGCCATCAAAATCGGACACTCAGCGATGTGACCGTTAACGGAGTTTCCCACGAATTTGATCAGATTTTTGATTTAAATTTTGCTGAAGGCCGGTACTTTACTCCTGCAGAAAGCGCTTCGGGTGCGCCTGTCGTCTTATTAGGTGCTGACATAGCCAGAGAGCTCTTTGAAGAAGAAAGCAATCTCCTCGGAAAAGAAATAGAATTGCTTGGCAGCCGCCTCACCGTTATCGGAGTTTTCGAGAAAGAAGGAAAAAATGTAGTCAACATCAGCAACGATAATCTGGTGATGGTTCCATACTTCTTCCTGACCTCCAAAATTCGCATCGACGGATTTGACGTGGAACCGAACCTCATAGCCAAAGCACGTCCTGGAATATCCATTCAACAACTCAAAGACGACTTGCGCCAGAGCATGCGGGCCGTGCGCCGACTGCCACCCCGCCGCGAAGACAATTTTGCGCTAAACCAAATCAGCATCATTGATAATCAAATCTCGTCTTTGTTTAGTGTGCTCAACGTAGTGGCTTTGCTCATCGGAGGATTTGCTTTGGTCGTAGGAGGCTTTGGCATTGCCAACATCATGTTTGTTACGGTGCGTGAGCGCACCAATCAAATCGGTATTCAGAAAGCTCTGGGAGCCAAAAATCATTTCATTCTTTTGGAATTCCTGATCGAAGCGGTCATCTTGTGCATCATCGGTGGAATTTTAGGCTTGCTGTTGGTCTTAACCGTAATGAAAATTCTATCCGCTGTAACCGAATTTGAGTTGCTGCTGAGTTTTCGCAATATTTTGAGAGGAGTTAGCATCTCTGCGGTCATTGGAGTGTTGGCAGGCATATTGCCGGCCCTAGCTGCTGCACGAATGAATCCGGTTGATGCCATTCGATTTAAGTAGTCGCATTCCTAAACAGTATTGGACCTGGCTGGCTTATGCACCTTTTTTCCCCCGGTAATCCTATACGACGTGCACAAGTACGTGTGCACAACTTTTTATCTCGTTTTGGTTTGCTAAGCGCAATTCGATAGCTTTTTTAGCTACCCCATCTGCCGCAATTCTGTTTCCATGGAAAACCGCAACATCGATATGCAGAGCACCGTTCGGCGTAGAATACGCATGGGAACATCTGCTGACGCCAGTGCTGCTCTGTTGGGGCGTGTGCCCCCGCAGGCGCGTGAACTGGAAGAAGCTGTGTTAGGTGCCCTGATGTTGGAACGTGATGCCATAGCTGCTGTGGTGGATATCCTCAAACCCGAGAGCTTCTATGTGGAAGCCCACCGCTGCATCTATGCGGCTATGCTCAGTTTGTTTGAGCATTCGCAGCCAATTGACATGCTCACGGTCATAGAAGAGCTACGTCGCCGCGGCGAGTTGGAATTGGTGGGCGGAGCTTCTGCAGTGATGAAACTTACCCACAAGGTGGTTTCTGCAGCACATGTAGAATACCATGCCCGTATTGTGGCGCAGAAATATATTCAACGGGAACTGATATCTATAAGTTCAGAAATCATCCAGCAAGCTTTTGAAGACACGACCGACGTTTTTGATTTATTGGATTTTGCCGAGCAGAGAATTTACGACATTACCGATAAGAACCTGCGCCGCAACTACAGTGCCGTCAGCACCCTCATGACGGAGGCCATACAACAGCTCAAAAGCATCCGGGAACACAAAGAAGTCGTTACCGGCGTTCCCTCTGGATTTGTCGAGTTGGATCGGATTACCAATGGCTGGCAAAAGTCTGATTTAATCATTGTGGCGGCTCGTCCCGGTATGGGCAAAACCTCCTTCGTTTTGTCGCTGGCCCGCAACGCTGCTGTCGATTACCAAAAGCCGGTGGCTTTCTTTTCCTTGGAAATGTCAGCGCTACAATTGACCCAACGCCTCATAGCTGCCGAAACCGAAATTCCTGCCGAAAAAATCCGCCGAGGTATTATGGAAGATTATGAATGGCAGCAGTTACTGCATAAGATCGGCAGCTTGTCTGAAGCCAAATTCTTTATTGACGACACACCGGCCATCAACATTTTTGAACTGCGTGCCAAGGCCCGTCGCCTAAAAATGCAGCACGACATCGCCTTAATCATTATAGATTATTTGCAATTGATGAGCGGTACTGGTGAACAGCGGCATGCCAACCGCGAACAGGAGATCAGCAACATCTCCCGTGCCCTGAAAAGCATAGCGAAAGAGCTAAACGTCCCCATCATTGCATTGTCTCAGTTAAACCGATCGGTCGAAGTCCGCGGTGGCGACAAACGCCCGCAACTGTCTGACTTGCGCGAGTCTGGAGCTATTGAACAGGATGCCGATCTGGTCTTGTTTATCTACCGGCCTGAATACTACAAAATCACTCAGGACGCCGAAGGTCGCGATACCTCCGGTATGGCGGAAATCATCATTGCCAAGCACCGCAACGGTGCTGTGGGCAGCGTCAAGGTGCGGTTCATCCACCACCTGGCTAAATTCATCGAACAAAGTTTGTACTTGCCCCCAAACGCAGAAAATGTGCGAAGCATTCGCTCCCGCATGAACGAAATCCCTGACGACGACGATAAAGATTCAGACGAAGAAATGCCGTGGTAATGTAGAAAATCTTGCTCTTACTTGTCCTTCCTCCACCACCTCCGTATTTGCGAAAAACCAAAAGCACCGCTGCGTTCTTCGCCCACCAGGTATCCAAAAGGTTTTAACTCATCTACCGAATCAAAGATGATTTTGGCAATACCCAACAGGGGAATAAACAAAATCATGCCTGCCACCCCCCACAATGTACCGCCGATAAATAATACAAGCACCGTTGCCAGCATATTTAGCGATACCTGCGCCCCAGTAATGCGAGGGGTCAGGATATGATTTTCTAACTGCTGAATAGCCCACATGCCTACGACGATAATAATTAATGACGTCAATGAATCATGAACCACCGCCGTGACGATCAGGGGCATGGCCGTGCCAATCCAAATGCCCAGATATGGAATGATATTCAAAAAAGCTGCAAGCATGCCAAACAACACTGCATGTGGAACTCCCGCTAACCCAAACAATGCGCTGTTGAGGACAGCCAGAACTAAAATGACGATAAACACACCGGCCACATAACGCTGCATGACTGCATTGGTTTGATCCAGTATTTGATTGGCTTGCAGGTGATGATGTTGGGGCAGAAGCTGAAGCAGAAAACGGCGCAGGCGGCTTCGGTAATACAGGAAAAGAAATATGAACACCAGTTGCAGCCCCACAAACACAAGGACACCAGTAGTTACTGACAAGATGGAAACGGCCAAATCTTGCGCGTGTCGCAGCAGTTGGTCGGCGGTTTGTTGCAGATATTGAAGTTGCTCTGCTGTACTTAAGCCGGTCATGCTGCTGATCCATCGCTGTAGTTGTTCCAACCGTTCATTGAACCGTTGCTGAAACATCGGAAGGTCTTTCATCAGCAGCATCACCTGGGCCGAAAGTAAACTGAACGTGCCGACGACCACAGCTAAAAACAACATCAACGCTACCATCACAGCCGGCAGCCTTCCAAGGTGCAGCCGCTCCAGCCGGCGCACCACCGGAAGCAGCAACATGGCAAACAAGGCGGCCGTGGTCAGCGGGATCAGCAAGGGCTTCCCATAATACAGCACCAATGTGGCCAACACCAAAAAAGCCAGCACCAACGTGGTACGATACAATAATGATGATTCGGTTTTCATGCGCTTTGAGCGGGGAAAGATAACAGTTGCCTTCAACCGGTAGTGTGCAAACTCTTCACCGTCGGTACTTTTGCTGCTATGGACCATATCCGCAACTTTTGCATCATTGCGCATATTGACCACGGCAAGAGCACGCTGGCCGACCGGCTGTTGGAAAAAACCAACACCATTTCCGGTCATCAGATGATGGATCAGGTCCTTGACGATATGGAGTTGGAGCGTGAAAAGGGTATTACGATTAAAAGTCACGCCATCCAAATGAATTACTCGTTAGATGGGCGTTCCTATGTGCTCAACCTAATCGACACTCCAGGTCATGTGGACTTCAGCTACGAAGTGTCTCGGGCAATTGCGAGTTGCGAAGGTGCTCTGCTCTTGGTTGACGCCACCCAGGGAATTCAGGCCCAAACCATATCTAACCTCTATTTGGCCCTGGAGCACGATTGCACGATCCTTCCAGTGGTCAATAAGGTTGACGTAGAAGGTGCTATGATTGAAGAAACAATGGATCAGATCGTGGATCTGCTGGGTTGCTCACGAACTGAAATCCTGCTGGCTAGTGGCCGCACCGGTCAGGGCGTAGATGAGATCCTCCAGGCCATTGTACGGCGCATCCCTCCCCCTTCGGGCGATCCCAAAGCTCCTCTTCAAGCCCTCATTTTTGACTCCGTCTACAATAGCTATCGGGGCGTCATCGCTTACTACCGCATCTTCAACGGTGAACTCCGGAAAGGCGACCGCGTCATGTTTCTAAACACCGGACAACAATACAATGCTGAAGAAATAGGAGTGTTGTTGCTGGAACGTTCCCCTCGTGACGTGGTGCGCACCGGCGATGTCGGTTACATCATCACCGGCATCAAAGATGCATCGGAAGTCAAGGTGGGCGATACCATCACACATGTTGACCGTCCCGCTAAAGAAGCCATTAAGGGTTTTGAAGAGGTTAAACCCATGGTGTTTGCGGGCATTTATCCGGTCGATACCGATGATTACGAACAGCTTCGTGAGGCATTGGAAAAACTGAAACTTAACGACGCCGCCCTCACATTCGAACCTGAATCTTCCGCAGCCTTGGGGTTTGGCTTTCGGTGTGGTTTTCTCGGCATGCTGCATCTGGAAATCGTTCAGGAGCGGCTGGACCGCGAGTTCAATATGCCCGTCATTACAACCGTTCCCAATGTGTCTTATCATGCTTATACCACCGATGGAAAAATGCATGTCATCAACAACCCCAGCGATTATCCCGACCCCAGCCGCCTCGAACGTATAGAAGAACCTTATATTAAAGCTCAAATCATCACCAAACCGGAATTCATCGGTAGCATCATCTCGTTATGTATTGGAAAAAGAGGCACCGTGGTGGGCCAACACTACCTGACCCCAACGCGTGTGGAACTGTTGTTTGAGCTGCCACTGGCAGAAATCGTCTTTGATTTCTACGACAAGCTCAAAAGCATTTCCCGCGGCTATGCCTCGCTGGATTATCATCTCATCGGTTATCGGCCTTCCGATTTGGTCAAGCTGGATATCAAACTCAATGGCGAAAATGTGGATGCCCTCTCTGCCCTCATTCATCGGGACCGTGCCTACGACTTCGGCCGGCGGATGTGTGAAAAACTCAAGGAACTGTTGCCTCGACAACAGTTTATGATTGCCATACAAGCTGCTATTGGAAATAAAATCATAGCGCGCGAAACCATTTCCGCACTTCGCAAAGATGTTCTGGCTAAATGTTATGGAGGCGATATTACCCGCAAGCGGAAGCTGCTGGAAAAACAGAAAAGAGGCAAAAAGCGCATGCGGCAAATTGGTTCGGTAGAAGTGCCGCAACAGGCCTTCTTGGCCGTCCTGCGCCTGGGCGACTGAGCCAAAGCCGCGTGCTGCCCTTCTTCGTACTTTTACTTTCTAAAAAAATTGCAATGGAACCCAAAGACAAGGGCATGCCACAAAACCAGATAAACGTAGAGCTCCCGGAAGATGTCGCTGAAGGTATTTACAGCAACCTCGCAATCATTACCCACAGCAATCAGGAATTCGTTGTGGACTTCATTCGCATCATGCCCGGTGTGCCTAAAGCCAAAGTGCGTGCCCGTATCATCCTTACCCCTCAACATGCCAAGCGATTTCTGCATGCCCTCAACGATAATATCCGGAAGTACGAAAATGTGCATGGCGAAATTTCCGAAACCGAACAGGTCAATGTGCCTATAACGCTCAGCGGCCCTACTGGCTTGGCCTGACATGAGTCGCGTGGTCATCATGGGCAGCGGTATTGCCGGCCTGGCTGCTGCCATACGCCTTGCCGTTCAGGGGCATCAGGTTACCGTTCTGGAACAAAATGCCGTAGCCGGTGGAAAAATTGCAGAGCGCCGAGTGGGCCGTTGCCGCTTCGATACAGGGCCCTCTTTGCTCACTTGGCCTCAGCTCATCGATGAGTTGTTTGTTCTGGCTGGTAAACCCATACCCCAAACCCTTCGCTACCATCGTTTGCCGGTAATCTGTCATTACTTTTTTGCCGATGGAAAGAAACTTCAGGCCTATGCCGACCCGATGCACTTCGCTGATGAAGTGGCTCGAGTGCTTGAGGTTGCCCCATCCCTGATTCGTCGCTACCTGAACGACAGCGCGCGGTTGTTCCAGCTAACGCGCGAGGTATTTCTGTTACGCTCACTACACGATGTGCGTACCTATTTGAGCCTACCCGCATGGCGGGCCCTTTGCAACATCCGATCCCTGTATGCGTGGACGACACTGCACCGCTACAACAGCACCAGGTTGCCTTCGCCACATTTAGTCCAATTGTTTGATCGCTATGCTACCTATAACGGATCGGATCCCTTTCAGGCTCCCGCTACCTTGCGGGTTATTCCTCATCTGGAATTCAACGACGGTGCCTTTTTACCTCCGTCGGGCATGTATGCCATAGTGCAAGCTTTGCAACTGCTGGCTGAAGCCTGCGGCGTCCGGTTTTACTTCTCTACTCCGGTTCAAAAAATCCTTGCCCGCAGGCAGGTGCAGGCTGTGTTCACCTCCGATGGCAAAAGGCAGAGGCAATCCTGGCCGGCTGACATAGCAGTCAGCAATGTGGATGTGCAGTTGACCTATGAAAAATTTCTTGATGGCTTGAATTGCCGCTACCGGCATCGGGAGCTCTCGACTTCAGCTATGGTGTTTTTGTGGGAAATGAACCGCACCTTTCCTGAACTGGGCCTGCACAACATCTTTTTTTCATCAGACTATGAACGTGAATTTGCTGCCTTGAAACAGGGAAAATTTCCCGCCGATCCCACCGTGTACCTGAACTGTTCCAGCAAACTGATCCCAAGCGATGCTCCACCGGATCACGAAAATTGGTTTGTGCTGATAAATGCGCCGGCGCGTACCGATCTAGACTGGCCTGCTCAGATTGCTTTTATGCGGAAGGCTGTGATCGAACGAATGCGTCGCGCCTTGCATGTTGATGTTGAAGCACACATTATTGCCGAAGCCGTCATCACTGCGGCCGACCTCGCTGCTGCAACCGGTGCCATTGGTGGTGCTCTTTATGGCAGCAGCAGCAATCACTGGCGTTCGGCATTTCTGCGCCACCCCAATAGATCACCTCATTTCAAAAACCTTTATTTCTGTGGCGGCACCGTGCATCCAGGCGGAGGGATCCCCCTTTGCTTGCTGTCGGCCCGCATCGTGGCAGAGTTGATTGCCCGCCGCCACAGTTAATGCGTCTTCATCAGCCGCATAACCTGTCTGCGGCACTCGTTGTGAAAGTGGAGCAAATACACACCCGCCGGCAAGTCCGCTCCACTGATCATACTTGTGCCCTCCAACTCATAACGACGCAACCAGCGCCCCTGTACATCATACAGGTCGGCCTGCCAGCGCCCACCACCGGCTGCATTCACCACCCACCAGCCTGCATTACCCCAGGAAATGACGCTTGCGCCGTCGAAAGATGCTTCAGCGGTTAAGGCATCAGGAATGAGCCAAATGCGCCAAACCGCTTGGCTGGCATAGGTGAAACCGAAATTTCCTGCCGTTGATTGGATTCCGCCGTATGCGTAACCCAATAGGGTAGGAGCGGTTATCTGGTGCAATCGAAAAACTCCGTGACCATAGCGTGGAACATCGGGATTTGGAAAAAACTCGGCATTGGCTAACCCCCTCATGGGGAACAAACCGCCGATGACTACTTCTTCGGTAGCACCATCGGCGTGATGAACCAATACACTGGCATCGTTGATGAAGGGCACGAACGTATCCAGTACGGCCACCTCGCTTTGCTCATCGTAATCGTACAGGCTGATGCCGGCAAGAAACACCGTATAACGTTTGCCGCTTACAGAATCATACAGACAAAAAACTGGACAGGTGTATTGGCTGAACCGCTGTTCAAACAAGGTGTCCACCCACATGGAATCGGCAGTCATATAGATCGGCCATTGATAAGGAATATCCGAGTGATAGCGAAAAACCCCGCCATAAGCAGCTACGGCCGGCTGCCCATCGGCCGTCATCCAGGGGCAACTGTTCAAGTCTCGTCGGTGCAACAACAAGCTGTCTTTTGTACATGAAACGTTTTTTAAGAAGATGGAAGCGCCGTCGTCATGGAGTTGAAAGCGGCATATCGCATTCGTGTACCGCTGCGTAAACCACGACGAAGGAAGTTTGGTGTAGTGGCCCGCAAAATATTGCCCGCCAATCAGCAAAAACACACTATCCAGTTTTTCCAGCCTACCGCCGGTCACGGCAAAAAAGGTGTCGGTAACATGTCGCACATAAGCGGCCGTGTTAATGCCGTTGTTCAGGATTTCCTCAATGAGGGAATCTACCCGCAGCACACACAACGTCGGAAAGGTTTTCTTGATCTTGGCGGCTGAATCAAAACCATATCCGCCAATAACATATAAGTAATTTCCATCTTGAAAAAACTGTTGATTGGTGGTGGCCAAAGCAAAACGCTGCTGCGGAGGCAGCAAATGCAAGGAAGAGAGCTGATACGTCCAGCTTTGGGTGTCGATGACAATGAAGTAGTGATTTTGCTCTTCAAAGGAAAACGCTGAGGTTGGAAACATGCTATGCAGGCCGTCAATACGTCCGCCCACCAGCAGCCAGTAAGGGCCATGCTGGGCCTTGGCATAAGAATGCAACCCCGGCAAGCTGGCGCCCTGAACCGGTTCCACCACCAGTTCAAACGGCAATTGGGCCAGGCCTATGCTCGGAATCAACCACAACCACAGGCGCCACACGACGCTAAAATAACGGCATCGGCCTTGCTGCAGCTCTTTGCCTACCGCTGCACTACAAACGGCTTGGTAAATGTTGCACCGGCATTTCGTATGCTCATCACATACATGCCGTTTGGCAAATGCCCCACGGATAACCTGAGTGTTTCTTCTCCAACTTCGGTCTGATACTGATTCAATATCGCCCCGTTTACGTCGTAGAAAATGATGTCCACCGTTCCTTTCAAACCACTTACGTCTAGGTATATATGTTCGTCTTGGACGGGATTGGGATAAAGTATAACGACGGGATTACCTTGTTGTTCAGCAATCTTGCACGATTTGGTAACCTTAACCCCACTGGAAGTTTTGGAGCAACCGTTGGCATCGGTGACCGTAACCTTGTAAGTACCCTTGCTGGTAGCCGTGTACGTTTGATTGGTCTCTCCGGCCAGATTGTTGGATCCTTTCTTCCACTGGTAGGTGTAGCCCGGACCGCTGTTTGCCTGAAGCACCACAGAGCCCGTTTGACAAATGTCCAGATTGCCCAGCGGCGTTATCGTTGCAGGGGGCTTGGGCAACAGGTCGATATCGGTTTGCGCTGAGGTAGAGGAACAGTTGAGGTTGCTGGTGATTGTAACCTTATACTTTGCATCCTTCTGGGCGCTGTATGTAGCGGTAGTGGCACCATTCAGAACTTTTGATCCCTTGTACCACTGGTAGCTGAACCCACTTCCCTGCGGATTGGCCGTAAGCAAGACCGACGAACCATCGCAGATGACGACTGTTCCTGAAGGCGTCACGGTTGCTGTAAAGGCATTTTCATCGACGATATTGTCACAGTTATCGTCTATACTGTTGCACACGTCACTGGCTGCCGGATGAATAGCGGCATTACCGTCGTTGCAGTCGCCAAAAATCGAAACGTAGCCCGCTGGCGGATTGCCTACACATGCCGTTACGGTGTTTGTACTCGTTCCATAGCCATCTCCATCAGCATCGAGATAAAAAGTAGCTTGGGAGCACACTATGTTGACCAGGTAATCTTCTGTTTCTCCATCTTCAAATTCAACACATGGGTCGGCCGGATCATAGGCAAATCGGCCGCGTACACGCATCCCCGTAATGCCAGCAGTGGCCGTGATCGGAATATTTATCGTATTGCTGATCGTGGAATTGAACACACAGCCGATGAAATGTTTTTCCTCCGGTTCAAACACAGCATCATGATCGTAATCAATCCATACGCTCACACACAGCGTTCCTCCAAAACTGGTACTCACGCTAATCGGTTGTGCGGTGCCGGCAGTTACCGTTGCAGTGAGGCTCTGGTAATTTCCGTAACCATTCGCAGAGCATATATTATTTGAATTGGTCATACCTCCAAAGCTCACTGAATTGATTCGATAACCACCACCGCAGTCAGAGGGTGGCGGCACACAATAGCAGGCTGTGTGCGGGTTCTGAGGCATAAACAACGTCGAGGAATGAGTGCTCTGCCCGGAAAGTGTGCAGGTAACCCGGCAGCGATAGTACGTGGCACTATTTTGTGTGGTGGTAAAGGTTTTCTGCGTGGCCCCCGCAATGTCGGTGAAGGTACTGCCGTTCGCAGATTGCTGCCATTGATAACTGATCCCCAGATTTACATAGGTGATGCTTAGAGAAAGCGTAAAGGGAATACCGCTGCAGGCTGCACTTACCGTGGCTTGGGTGATGGCAGCAGCAGGCGCTCCGCTGCAATTGACTGCTTGCTGTACGGTAACTCTGAAATCTTTGGTTTCCCCAAGTTCCTGACTTCCGCAACTTCCATTGGGTGGAGCCTCATAATTGTTGCGTACCCGCAGCCGGTGCGTTCCTACAGGTGCCGTTACGGGGATCACAATAGTGCCACTGAAGGAACTTCCCGGCCCGGCACTGAAAACCAGTTCACCTGCATCATCAAACGATGTATTGTCATTGTAATCAATCCATATACTTACATAATCGCTCGGATCCCCGCACGTGATTGTAATCGCATAATCTTGACCCTGTATAACCGTGGCTGTGGTGCCTACATCTAAATACCCCGGCGAGTTAACACAGGCAGTGGTAGAGTAGTTGATGCCGGCAAATATGAAGCTGGTAATCTTATCACCTGCGCAGCCCCCGTAGGTGGAATAAGGCGAACAAAAGCCTACCGTACGCGAGCCATTGGGATTCAAAGCCGTGGTCGGCTGACTGCCGGGATTGTTTGCTCCGTCACTCGCCGTAATGCTTATGCTGCCCGTGGTAATCCGCGCATCTATGGTGTTGCCGGCAACAGCCGTAGGTGATATATCAAAAGTTACGTAAATGTAATTGGTGCCTGAAATCAGTTGGTAGTTCATTCCGGTAACGGCAGCCGTACCACCTGAAAAACTGAAGCCATTACTGATTTGCGTTGTAATGCCACTTGCTGTTCCCACCCAAATTTTCACGCCTCCCGCAGCTATGTCGGCATCTGAAGTGTTTTTACTGGTCACCGTAATGCTGGTCAGCGTCAGCTTTCCCAAGCCCCCGGTCACCGGAATGTCAATACGCAATATCGGATTGTTCATGGTGTTGGGGGCTACATTGCCCGTCTGCTGTACGGCAGTGATGGTGCCTACCGTGCGTGGTGTGGGTGGGGGAGGGGTCCATTCAAATACCAATCCGCTGTAAGGCTTTACTGTACTGTTGAACGTACATGTGGCGTTGTTGACCGTGCCGGCCGTAGTGGCGGCCCAGTTCGTGGTCGTGGTTCGGTTGTTGAAATCGGCGGTGCTGTTTCCCCTCAGGCCCACTTGCACCGTCTTGGAAGTGTTTCCAGGACAATCGCCGTAAATGATCTGCACTTTATTGGAAGTTTCCAGCAACCGGATTTGAAAGGAAAACTCATTGAGCCCGCTGCTGAAAAAGCCCCAATTGGTGAATTCCACCGTCAAAATCCGATTGGGCGCCGTTCCTGAAGTCTGGTACGAAATCTTTGCCCCGCTGCCGCTCAGCCCGTACAGGTCGGCCGCCATGGCTGAAATGACATTGTTAGTGCTGCCCAGATTTAGGGGCGAGGTCACCGACACCGGCACCGAACCCATGGATATAAATCCGTTTGCACTGATACCGAACGTGGTGTAGTCGTTGTTGTTGAACGCAAAGGTGAAGCCAATAGGAAACGTGCCATAGGCCTGATCGTCGGCAAAATCAGTTACCAGCACCGTTCCGCTTTGCCCTACAATTGACGTAAAAGTTCCGGAATAAGACGTGAACGTGTAGGCGGCAACCTGTGCCCAACTACGGAAAGAACAACATATGGCTGCAAGCAAAAAAAGAAATAGGTGTTTTTTATTCATGAATTCAAAAATGTTGATTAAAAAATCGTAAAAAATTGGCTGTCAAAGATAAAAAAAGCATCCTACGAAGAAAGCACCCCTGAGCCAAGCTCCATTCGCCTTTCGAAAGGTTGCCTTTCGATCGGTGCGCAAAAATCTTGTTGTATTTACCCATCGGGTTAAACGAAATTTGCAACCCCACAGAAAATCCAGCAATACATGACAAGAATTACTGTAGCCCGGGGCGACGGTATCGGCCCGGAAATCATGGACGCCGTCTTGGCTATCTTGACAGCTGCCGGCGCTCAACTCGAAATTGATGAAATAGAGGTTGGCGAAAAGGTTTACCTCGCGGGCCACACATCTGGCATCGCTAAAGAATCTTGGGATATAATCCGTCGCAATAAGGTCTTCTTAAAGGCACCCATCACCACACCCCAGGGAGGTGGGTACAAAAGCCTTAACGTCACCACCCGCAAGTTCCTCGGCTTGTATGCCAACATTCGCCCCTGCTTCAGCCTTCATCCTTTCGTGCAAACCAAGCATCCGGAAATGGATCTGGTCATCATCCGTGAAAACGAAGAAGACCTTTATGCCGGCATTGAGCATCAGCAAACCGATGAAGTCGTCCAATGTCTTAAGCTCATCAGCCGCCCTGGCTGCGAACGCATCATTCGTTACGCCTTCGAATACGCCCGTCAGTATGGCCGAAAAAAAGTAACCTGCTTCACTAAAGACAACATCATGAAGCAGACCGACGGCCTGTTTCATAAGGTTTTCGATGAAATAGCCCAGGAATATCCCGACATACAAAACGAGCATTGGATCGTTGACATCGGCGCAGCCAAAATGGCCGATACCCCTGAAGCCTTTGACGTCATCGTCGTTCCTAATCTGTACGGCGACGTACTCAGCGATGTGGCCGCCCAGATTGCCGGTTCCGTAGGCTTGGCGGGCTCAGCCAACATTGGCGATGAATGTGCCATGTTTGAAGCGATCCATGGCTCGGCTCCGCGCCGCGCCGGCCAAAACGTCGCCAATCCCTCCGGCTTGCTCCAGGGGGCAGTGCTCATGCTCGTCCATATTGGCCAGACTGATGTGGCTGAAAAAGTGCAGAATGCCTGGCTGACTACAATCGAACAAGGTATTCACACCTATGACATCTACACCGAAGGTTTGAGCACTAAAAAAGTCGGCACGCGCGAATTCGCCCAGGCTGTCATCGACAACTTGGGAAAAAGACCTCAGCGCCTTCGCCCCGTTTCCTATGCCCGCGGCACACGCTTCGCACTACCGAAATATGTGCGCAAACCCTCTGCTCATAAAGAGCTGCAAGGAGTGGACATCTTCGTGCATTGGAGCGGAAGCGATCCCAATCAGCTTGCCGCCATCATGAAGCAGATTGATAGTCCTTACCTGCAACTAAGCCTCATCACCAACCGCGGTATTAAAGTTTATCCTGAAGGCTTTCCCGAAACCTTCTGTACCGACCATTGGCGTTGTCGTTTCACCCCCGCCAACGGAGCGGCAATCACCAAGCAGCACATCATTGACCTGCTACAGGCAGCCCATCACCACAACATCGATGTCATCAAAACCGAAAACCTCTATGCTTTTGATGGCAAGCCTGCTTTCTCCCTCGGTCAGGGGCAGTAACTGATAATCCGGACGGCTGTTTTAACTGCCAACCAAGCAGGCGACTTTGTCTATTTTCATCCTCACCCCATAGAGCTGATCGCTCATGATGAAAATACACCTTACTGCAAGCTTCTGCTGCCCAAACTTTTTTATGCGCATCTGCCTCATGGCTTTTTCATGAATGATCAACTACACGCATGACAGAATTCAAAATCCTGATCAGCAACCTCACCAACCCCACCTTGTTGTTCTTTGTCATGGGCATAGTGGCTGCCCGCCTGAAAAGCGATCTGGAAATTCCGGCTACCAGCAGCAAATTCATTTCCTTGTATTTGCTTTTCTCTATAGGTTTTCGCGGTGGCCAGGAGCTCGCCCATAGCGGGTTTACCAGCGAAGTGGCTTATTCTTTATTGTTCGGCCTGGCCCTTTCAATACTTATTCCCGTCTATACTTTTTTTCTGTTGAAACGCAAATTGAGTGTAAGCGATTCGGCCGCCATCGCCTCCAGCTATGGTTCCGTCAGTGCCGTAACCTTCGTAGCTGCCGTCACCTTTTTGGAAATGCAGAAAATGGTAAGTGGCGGTCACATGGTCGCCGTCATGGCCCTCATGGAGTCACCCGCAATCATCGTCGGCGTCATCCTGCTGATGGAGTTCGATAAGGATAATACCTATGAGCAGGTCAATCTCCGCACCGTCATTCATCATGCTTTCACTAATGGAAGTGTGTTGATGCTGATCGGAAGCATGATCATAGGATTGATTGCCGACGTAAAACAGGCCGAAGGCATCCGCCCCTTTACTACCGACATCTTTAAGGGATTTCTGGCCATCTTTCTTTTGGAAATGGGCATGGTGGCCGCGCGCCGTTTCGCCACCTTTCGCCGCTACGGCTGGTTTGTCTCTGCCTTCGCCATCCTCGTGCCGGCCCTCAACGGCTGTCTCGTCGCTGTCCTCAGCCACCTCGTCACCGACGACCCGGCCAACCGTTTCATCTTTGCCATCCTGGCCGCCAGTGCTTCTTACATTGCCGTACCCGCCGCTATGCGGCTGGCCGCCCCTAAAGCCGACCCAGGCCTCTACATCCCCATGGCCCTCGGCATTACCTTCCCGTTTAATATCACCGTCGGTTTCCCGCTCTATTTCTTGGTCATTCAACACAGCTGAACATTTGGCTTCTGTTCTTTCCGCCAAAACCCGAGCCATCGTTCCCGCCGTCACTTTCACAGGCCGGCGCCACAACACATCTTGATCTGATAAAAAATATGAATGAAAACTCAAATCATCTTTTTAATTCTTCCAAACTCTTTTGCTCATTCTGCATGCAACAAAACCTGCTATAGGCTCACAGGCATCAGCACGTTAAAGTGCATTTATCTCATACCGGTCCGAAAGATCGCTTCAGCTTGCCGGTAGTGTAGATCACGATCGTTTAGGATCATATTACAGCACTTGTGTTTAATTTCCTAAAATGCTTCTCTTCACCCTCCGCCAAAATGCTCTCAGCCGGTTATGAGAACCTTCTTGCTCATCAGCAGCATCTGTCGGTTCCTGCGTTTAGACCCCCGATTTAGCTCGGCCAAACCGACCAACTGAATTCCCACCGTCTGACTTAAGTCCTTTACCTTTCCGTCATCGGCGATTTGCATGCAAACCATGCCAGAATATTTTGCATCGGCAACAGTACCACCA
Source organism: Chitinophagales bacterium (assembly GCA_025056305.1). Lineage (GTDB taxonomy): Bacteria > Bacteroidota > Bacteroidia > Chitinophagales > UBA10324 > JANWXQ01. The sequence goes on from JANWWJ010000029.1 coordinate 17,982, forward strand.
AACAAGCCGACCACCGTCGGGTCGAAGCGCTGGATTATTGAGCAATGACCTGATGAATCAGCGAACCCATCGCCTGTGCTCTCCTACGACTCAATTCCATTGAAAACATATGCGCTTTTTCTGCACGTACAATCAAGCCCTTCTTACCTGAAGGAAACATGCACATGCAGCACGCTGCACTTCAAAACCTGTTCTCGGTAAAAACGCAACAATTTCGGAAAACAGCACCGGTTGCTAAAAATCGGTGGCGCATGACCTCAGTGCTTGCTTCGCGCTTTCCAACCAACATCATCACCGCCAGTACCATGACAACCACAACGATAGCTTGTAAGGTTCGCCGCTCGGTCTGCCATGCACGCTGCCACGAAAAATTTGGCTGTTCCCCTGCGCTCTGAGCATAGGGCCGAAACCGCGGTATCCACCGCCAAACCTGCCGGCAATAATCCATATAGGTTTCTCCAAAAGCTTCGGCTAAAAATTCCTCCTCCCGCCGGATGATCAGCGAATATTGGAAACCAAAAAACAACACAGCGGCCAAAGGCAGCCATGGCAGCAATGCATTGGCCATGATCCCTGTCCCCACATAAATGATCATATTGCCTATGTATAAAGGATTGCGGACATGCGCATACGGACCACGCACAACCAGCTGCGACGCACCCACCCCTGAGGTGGTCCGCGTTTCAGATCCCGTATAACCGTTAGCCCACAAGCGCAGCGCCTCCCCTCCGGCCACAAGCATCAACCCCACAAGCATCGAGGCTACCGTGGGCTGGGCAAAAAACAGCAGCACCGCTAAAAACGGCAATGGCGTATAGCTCCGGTATCGGAATAAGAAAGTTCCTAACTTCTTCATGAACCAAACCTGCGGATCGTTACCTGGCTCCACATCGAAAGCGCACTGGCTACAACCACAGCCGTGCATCTCCACAAACTGCACCTGTCCTAATCCTCATACCTGCAGCCGTACCGCACACCGGTATCTGATTGACATCTCGCATTCCTGCACAGGCTTGCACGTACCATTATAAAATGAGCGCTCATGACCGGCAGCGATAACACAGAGGCGATGGTTTTTCGACCTTGGCTGATGTTTATGTGAAACGTTGCACATGATCCTGCGCAGCTATCAAAGATGAACTATCGGGAAATGCCGGTTAACTCCATTCGGCTTTCGATATCGTTTTTTTTGTTGTATTGCATCATCTTGACGGTTCCCACCTTCGGAGCATACCATAGCTCGCTGCGCATCCGCTGCATGCCCCAGCCGGTGAATTCAGTAGTGAAGGTGATCTTGAAACAATCAAACGTGCCGGCTTCTGTCGTTACCGACGCTCGGCCTTCCACCACTCGATCCGTAACCACCTGCTTTTGACTGATCAGGGCAACGTCGTTCACATAAAAGATGATTTCCATCTCCGCATCGGGCAGCCTCTGGCCCACCTGAAGCGATGCGGGATAGCCCAGCTCCCCACCGCGTACTTCCATGCGCATGTCACCGGACACCGGCACCTCCGGCACCGGCATCAGCCCGCGCATGCTGTAATAGATTACATCCCCATGGCATTTGATCGGCACCGAAAACCTCAGCGGCTTGTTGTCGTTTCTCCCACGGCCAATGGTTACATCAGTGACTGCCACCACCGTATCACGCACCGTGACTACCCGCTCCACCCGGTAGGTGGTCGTTCCGCTAACCTTGTCTTTTTCATCGTATAGCGTGTATTCCAACAGACTGCCGGGCCGCAAGGCTTCGGTGAATGCAGCACAGCTCTGACCGCCGGCCATCCTCCAAAAAGCTAGAATCGGCAAAAACAGAAAACATCGGGCTGCCGGAGCAATCTTCATCATAGGGCACGTGTTTTTACAGCATATCATGCACCACAACGGGCCGGCGCCAGGGCCTGGGCCATCTGCCCAAATATAGGTTTTTTGTGTTGGCTTCATCCTGATCCACGAAACAGTGCCTGCAGCCGCGAAAAAAGTCATCTACAGACCTCCAAAACCGCACCGCTCCCGACCCCCACAGCAGAACCAACGCACCCAGAGCATGGCAAGAAAAAAAATTAAAATCTTCTGTAATAAGTAAGCCGCTGCTGCGTTACTATATATAAATGACTTCTGCAATGAAACAAACCATCATGTCGTGCCTTTTACGGCCGGATTCGGGCCGCCCGATCCCGAAACAAACGCTCACAGC
>JANWWJ010000003.1 GCA_025056305.1 Chitinophagales bacterium
CCACGGGCAGTCAGCGGGAAGCGACCGCTTGCGCGAAGGAATTTGCTGGTGGCATTGGCGTCGTGCAGGGCTTGTTGGTACTCCTGCCAGAGGGCGGGATTGCGCCGGGGCAGCTCGCCGATGAGCCGCTGGCGAGCGGCTCTGTTGGGCGCGCGGGCAATCTCTGGATCGCGCGAGGCGAAAAACTCCTGCTCTTCCAACTCGATGATTTCCCACGGCGGATTGCAGAGCACCACATCGAAGCCGCCCTTGGCAAAGACTTCGGGGAATTCCAACGGCCAGTGTAAGAAATGCTGTTCGAGGGCTATGGCCTCGGCGCGTGCTACGACGCGGGGGTCAACGCTGCGACCGGTCAGGCAATCGGCAAGGGCAGCCGTGGTGAGGGCTAACTGATCGGGCTTCAGCCACTGGAAGAAGGAAGCCGTCCACAGGTTGGCTGCAATATAGGACCGTTGCCAGCTCACATCGGCACGGCTTTGGGTAAAGCGCTGCTGCTTCAGGCGAATGTGTGCCGGCGTGTCGTTGCCGATTTCTTCGACCATGTGGCTGTTTTGGCACAATCGGTTCAGCGTGGCTGAGGCATTCCAGTCGAACAGCGAGCGCTGGCCCTGACGTTCGTCGCGGTTTTGCTTTAGCAGCTGGCGGGCTGTTGTGCGGTCGTCGCCCTGCAACGCTTCGAAAGCATCGTCGGGGATGCCCTTTATGAGCAAGTCGAGGTCGAGCACACCGACCAGGGCATTGCCGCAGCGGATGTGGTGATCCAGGAAGGTGAGCGGCTTGCCGGGGGTATGGCTTTCGAGCCAAAGCGCCACACGGCACAGTTCCACAGCCAGGGGGTTTAAATCCACGCCATAGATGCAATGCGAAATCACATCGCGGGTAGCTTCGCGCAGTTGTTCCGGCGGGGGTTCGTCTTCGCGGGTGCGTAGGCGCGCCAGCTCTTTGCCCAGCCTGCGGGCGGCTGCCAGCAGAAAATGTCCGGAGCCGCAGCAGGGATCAATGATGCGAAGCGAGAGGATAGCCTGCTGTTTTTCTTCAGCCGTTTTGGCTTGGGCGAGGCGTTCCATCAGCACCGGTTCCAGAGCCGAACGCACAAGCTCGGCCACCAATTCTACAGGCGTGTAATAGCTACCGGTGGTTTTTCGCTCTGAGCCGCTAATGAGGTCAAATGCCGGACGGTGCGTATCGGTTACAGTGATGACAGGATGAAATTCCAGCAGGCTTTCATAGACCGAGCCCAGCTCTTCAACGTCCAAAGCGAAGTAGTTGATGCGTCGCGGCGGCTGGTTGGCTCGTTCCTGATACCAGGTGAGATACCAAAAGCCTTCCAGGAGTTGCCGATTGGAGATGGTGAATGTGTCAAGAGCCTGTTCGGCAAACAGCTCCCCGTTCAGCGGTGGAAGAGACAGAAAACCTGCGAGCTTGTCATCGCCGAGCACCTTCCACAGCGCCTGCAGGCTGCACCAGATATCGTCGTGATCGGTGAAGCTCGAACGGTTCTCCAGCAACCGTCGCACTCTGCCGATGCTGTAGTGATCGCGGTAGAGCGGGTCGGTGCTGAGAAGGCCGCGGTCTTCGGAAACGAGCAGGAACAGGAACCTGTAAATCAACCGAAGCAACTGGCGGTACAGGTCTTCGGGCGAAATGCGGTCGTTGCCTTGCGAGGCGATCCGGCTACGCAACTCATCGTTGCCGGGGTGAGCGAGGAATCCGTTTGCGAGAATCCTGATGCATTGCTCGACGCCCTCACGCAGGCGCTCGCGTACGCGGCCGCCCTGCTCTTCGGAATGGCGGTAGTATTGTTCCAGCAAGCATTCGTGAGCATCGCTGGTGCCTCGTGGGAAGCGCGTCCGGTGGAGCAACCGGTAAAGCAGCACGAAGTCGTTGAAGAGTTGCTCTTCAATAATCGCCTTCAGGTCGAACTCGATGTAAGCCTGGCGGCGGATGAAGGTGCTGTTGCGCAACAGCCGCAGCGTAATACCGTTGGTGACGATGCCCCACACATGTTCGGTGCGGTTGAGGTATTCCTGGACAAGCGAATGAGGAGCAAGGCGGGGGCGCCCGGAAGGAGGAAGTCTCCCCAGTTCCTGCCGCGCACCGACGATATGGACCGGCGGAGCGTCTTCTTGCTCGCCCATGCGGTGAGAGATGGCAAAGGTCAGACCGTCCACTTCATAGGCGCGAGGGTTATACCGCGGCTCAATGCCGAACAGGCCGAAAAATGGAACCATCCAGGCATCGCGGGTGGTACTGGTGCCTATGTCGTCATCAGGCAAACGAGCGAGTCTGTTTTGAAACACTTCCCACAGTTTGCGGCTGTCGGCAAATGCAGCGGCAACCTCCTCGTTAATACTCCCCCGGGTGTCGAGGCCGAAGTCAGAAGGCCGCTGACCGGGCAGCTCGCCAATCATGATTTGCTCTATGGTATCGGGACCGAGCAACCCCCCTTCAAACCGTATTGCGGTAGATGTCATCATGCATGTACTGTGGGCTGGAGGACTAAAAGGCCCAATAGGTCAACAGGAAACTGGGGCTTCACGCGCAGTTCACGAATATGCATGCCTGCCGCCTGGCGGATGCGCTTGTGGCTCTCCGCTACTTCCGCGGCACGGTAGTGTACTTCATTCTGCACAGATTCCTGAAGCGACGGCCAGTGATCGAGCGCCTGCTGAACAAGCTCTCGTTTCTCGGCCATGGGGATATTTTCATCGGGCGTTGCCTCAAGGAGAAGCTGGAGCGCCCTTTCTTTAGGCAGTTGAGTCGGTTCACCGCGCTGCATCTCGTAGCCCGCTACCAGCACTTCCTCGGAAAGCAACAAGGGCCGATCGGGTTGTTCGACCAGATATCGCACCCGAAGGAGCAGTACGGTGGTAAGTCGTGAGACTGCCCTCGTTCGGATTGCCCCACAACGGGAGGCACGAGCATCGCCATACTTGGTAAGCGCCTCTTCCAGGAGGAAGCGGGCAAGGGTCGTCACGAAACGATGATTGCGCCCGACGTACTCTGCCCCTTCCGGAGTTGGTGATACAAAGCTGATTGCCCATGAACCGCTTTTCGACAGAGGCAGGACAAACCGCACTGCTTCAGGAACAGCGGCAAGTGTAGGTCCGTTAACCTGTACGATGAACACATTACTTCGCCGATGATCGGGCGCAATGTGAAGCCCGATGCGTTGTGCTGCTGTCAGAACAAAGCTGCAGACGGCGTGTGGGTCGCCGAGCACGGCATCGGTGGCTTCCAGCTCCTTCTTGACTTCATCGGGTTTGATGGAACGCTGCGCAAAGCGGGTGCGGTTGATGCGTTCGCGCTTGGCATTTTCATCCCACACTGTGTGGAATTGCTTTACTTCATCATTAAACTCTAAAGTAAGCTGGCGGCCGTTGGCACTTCTGCCACGCTGCAAAAACAAGGCATTGAGCACGGCTTCCGTCACGCTTTCGCTTTCCTCCGGCACCGGCACGTAAGTGCCGAGTGCGCGATGGATTTCCCTTGCCTTATCGAGCAACACCCTGATGACGGTTCCGTCAATAGGATTGTCGGGACTGAAAAAGCGTATGGTTTTTACGAGCCCTGAAGGCTGACCGTAGCGATCTACACGGCCCTCGCGCTGTTCCAGACGATTCGGATTCCAGGGCAGGTCGTAGTGAATGGCCGCATTGAATTTTTCCTGCAGATTGATGCCTTCCGACAGGCAGTCGGTAGCGATGAGTACCCGTTGGCGTTGCTCCTCAATTTCATCAATCTTTGCTTTGCGTTCTTCGTCACCGATTCTTCCTGTTATGGTGAGAACCTGAATAGGTCCGTCACTGCCCAGGGCTTTTTGCAGGTGCTCGCCGACGTACTCTGCCGTTGCTACATAGCGACACCAGATGATGGGGTTGAAGCCTTGTTTAAGGAGTTGTTGTACAAGCTCAACGCAACCGATGAGTTTGGTGTCGTGCTGATTTCCAAGCAGGGCATTTGCGAGGCGTGCCAGTTCCCGCAGTTTGCGGCGGTCGTTTTCGGCAAGCGTTGCTTGTGAAGCTTCAATGGGCGGAAGGGGTAGCTCATCGTCGGTACGGTCGTCGGCGGATTCGTAAATGAATTCGCGAAAGTCAAGTTCTTCATCGGCGGTTTTAGTCAGGGCCTGACCTCGGGCCTGCAAGGCTGCCACAGCAGCAGCGGGGCTGGACATGACGCAACGCAACAAGGCCAAAGCGCCCCAATAGCGAACCCGCTGCTTGTGTTTTTCAAGCGCACGCCCTGCTCTCACTATTTCGGAACAAAACTCATAGGTATGTTGGAATAAGTCGGCATAAGGTTTTGAAAGCCGGTAGGTCACGTCTTGAAGTTCACGTTTGGGAAAACAATGCTCGCCCTCCCAATCGTGGACAATGTCAGCCCGGGTACGTTGAATGAAATGTCTGGCCAATTGGCTGCGTTGATTTTCCGTCAGCGCTCCAATCTGCCAAGTGGAAAATTCCGGGTTCAGAAACGACAACAACGAAACAAAGGCAGCCTCTACACCGCTGTGTGGGGTGGCCGTTAACAAAATCAAATGCCGTTTGGGATCACGGGCCAAATTCGCGACCAGATGATGCCGCTCGTGCTGACTTCTGTTTCGCTCAGTGGTTATGGCAGCACCATGGGCTTCATCTATTATGATGAAGTCCGGTGGATCTTGTAAAAACAGATGCTGGTTGCGGTCGCTCTTAACGAAATCAATGCTGATGACCTGAACCGGATAGTACTGATAAATGGTTTGATCGCGTCGAAGCTTATTTCTTTCCAGCGAGCCGATGGTGCCCGACCGGATGACAACGGCATCGAGGTTAAATTTTTCGGTGAGTTCCTTGTGCCATTGATCACACAGATATGGGGGACATAAGACAGCGATTCTTCGGATTTCGTACCGATCCCACAGTTCGCGCGCGATCAGCAGGGCTTCAATGGTTTTGCCCACCCCCACGTCGTCGGCGATGAACAGGCGCACCGGATCAAGGCGAAGTGCCATCAGCAGTGGCACGAACTGATAGGTTCGTGGACGTATGGAAATGCGGCCCAGGGAGCGAAAGGGCGTAGCCCCTTCGCGCAGCGTCAGTCGGGCCGCCTGCCATAGAAGGGTTGCACTGGCAGCGTCACTGAGGTCTTCAACCGTTGGCAAGGGAAAGGTGGCCTCGGTGACCCGCTCAGTCGGCAGCGAATAGGCAATGCTTTCAGCCAGTGCTTTGTGAATCAACACCACCTCATCGGTAGCGCCGGTGAGGGGACGAAGGGCGTACACATCATCGCGATCGCTGGGAAGCAGCACCCATTCGCGATTACGGCAACGAACAATGGAACCGGGTTGGGGCATAGGGATCAAAAAAGTTTTTAAATCTTAAGCATAGATCATCAACTCAAATTAGGCTCATCATCTTTAAGATCCCAACAACCATTTTTTCTGATGAGGACTCTGTTGCTGTCTCGACACCTTGTCTAAAACGAGTTTAAATCCCATCTTGCTGCATGTTTAGCCTTTTGTTTTATCTACTTTCATTTTCGGCAAGATAGCATCGTTTCATGTCAAATGCGACTTAAGATGCTTGTTCTTAAGGTTCTTCGATCGGTACGCTTACCCACTTACCACAGCCATTGTTGGACACGTGACCTGTTTTATGAAAGGCTGGTTAAACGTTAAAGTCTTTTGCATGCATCAAAAGTTTATCCCTTTCTTCTTAGATTAAATCATGATGCAAGCCTGATTGGCATTCTGCTGTCGGTGATTAAGCCAGCCAGAATCTTCAATGCCATTTTAAGCCAACGAGCACAGATGAAGCTCCTTGACATGCCCCCATGCGTTTAATTTCAGCTTATGATGCAAGAATTCGCTGCCTGAACAAATCAGAGTTATGAGTTTTAGGCGCAGTTGCACGTAAAACTGACTGCGACTCATGAGGCTATCGCGTTCCGCCGTGGAAAGTAGCCATCCTTTCCTGGGCTCAAACTTGCAGACCATGTGCTGAGGACCAGTTGCTTTAAGAGCTATACCAAAGATGCACGGTGCCGCATCAAAAGACGAATGCAACTTCGCTCAGTAAAACAGGAACTTGGTACGTATCAATTTGTAACTGGCCATAGCCGGCATATAAGTCTGTGCATTAACCTTCGTGGGGAATTGAAGCAACAGCCTGTTCGTGAAAGCAGGAAAGCCGACAGACAGTGTCGAAAACATGCGGTAGTTGCGAGCATTTATTTGAACCGTGACGACCCGAGTTCCTCTGAAATCTTCGATAGAAAAGGTTTGACCCTTCGAAGACAAATAAACAGTTGATAAAGTAAGCATTCGGCTGTGAACGTCAATCTGACTTTTAAGGCAGCTGAAGATATCTGCGCCTAAAGACCAGCACACGGCCTGTCGACGGCTTGTGAAAGCTTTTCATTGGTATGACCAAAATAGTGTCTTGAAAGTGTGTAACTCAGCCCTGAGATGGTAAGGTAATAAGTCTCAACACAGCTTATAAGCGCACCAGTGTCCACCAACTATCGTCCGCCATTTAGCCCAACGAACAGATGGCCATTGGTGAGGTAAAAGTTGAACGTGTTCATCGGAGGATTCGTGTTTCATTGTCCCTAGGCTAAGAAACTGCATATATATAATAAAACTAATTTTTTGATTGCTTCTTTTGGCTTTGACTGATTTTTTGGCCTTCTGTTTCCTTACCTATGGCTTAGTGTCTTTAAGCTGATAAGAAGCTTGACGACTTACCAGATAAAAAGCTAACGACGCTGCCAAGCATCACGCGCTGTATGCAGAAACATCACTATGCAGCTGCGTCAAAACCTGCAGTGTAGGCGAAAACTGCAGCGCACTTATCATAACCGATTTAATAATGCTTTTTTTAATCCTTTTTATCAAGACTTTTTATTTGAAAGCGAGGATTGTTCAGGATATAACAAATATTTTTCCTTAAGATAAGCAGGAAGGAATTCGAGTCAACCCAATCCTATTCCCACCGAAACGTTTTTGATGAAACGACCAGGCACAGGATCAGCATGAGGGATAAAACAGTTACTTCCAACAGATATTTTTCCCACGAATCGCCCACCCACAGGCCGCGCAGCAGCGAGACCACATGGGTCAAAGGCAGGAACTGGGCCACCTGCCGGATGGTTTCCGGCAAAACTTCACGTGGGATGGCTGCTCCGGAAAGAAAGAGCATTGGATAGAAAATAACCATAGATACGGCCTGGGCCGAACGTGCCGTCGGCATAAGACCTGCAATCACAAAGCCCAGCGCAAAAAAACTCAGGCTGCTGAGCAAAAACGCCAACACCACATCAAAAGGGTTGCCATTAAAACGCAGCCCATAGACCAGCTTAGCAGCCACCACCAGCAACACCATACCGAGTACCGTCATGAGGAAGACGACCATCACGTGCGCACCCAAAACGGCTTGCGGACGCAAGGGCGTAGCCTTGAGGCGGCGCAGGATTCTTTTTTCCCGGTAAGAGGCCAGCGTGATCGTTATGGAAAGCAGACCACCGGTAGCAATGATCATAGCCGTATAGGCCGGAACCGACACATCTACCGAGCCATAGCCGCCAAAAAAAGGCGTTGGTTCATTGCCGTAAATGCTGCCAAACAAAAACAGCATCATCAGCGGGAAGGCCAGGGTGAAAAAGGCAGCCATCGGCTCCCGAAGGAAGAGTTTTATCTCTGTCCAGGTCAATTTCCAGAAACCATGCATATCAATTTTTTTTATTCTCTCAACGCTCGTCCGGTGAGGGCAAGAAAAACATCTTCCAGGGTTGGCTGTTCGGTGCGCAGATCATAATAGCGAATCCCCTGCTTTGTCAATACGTTTACGACCTCGCCGACAAAGTCTGCTTGCTGGCCGTAGACGATGATGCGTTCTCCGTTGGTTTCGACGCGCGACACGCCCGGCACCTCGGTTAATGCTTGCGACTGATATGGCCCGTCCACACAAAAAACCAGGCGATAATCCGCTTTTAACTGTCTGATGAGGTTTTCCGGCCTGTCCAATGCGACGATGCGGCCGTGGTCTAAGATCGCTACCCGGTCGCACAACCGTTCGGCCTCTTCCATAAAATGGGTATTGAGGAAAATCGTCTTGCCGCGATCGCGGATCTGACGAACCAGATTCCACGTAGCCCGACGGGCTTGCGGATCAAGGCCGGTGGTCAGTTCATCCAGAAATACGACATCAGGGTCGTTGACCAGAGCCAGGGCAATGAACAGGCGCTGCTTCTGCCCTCCGGAGAGTTTCGCAAAAGGGGTGTTGCGCCGTTC
>JANWWJ010000017.1 GCA_025056305.1 Chitinophagales bacterium
GAACGACTTGCCCTGCTGCACATCAGCGACCCCGCAACCTCCACCCTTGATCTGCGCCAGCGCCTCGACGCCGCCTTTGATGTGGAGGCGGTTACAGAAAAGTTTTTCGAAGATTACAAAAAGGTATTTGCCGAACTTCAAAAGCTGCTTATTCATCAAACCGGTGATAAACAGTGGGCACACGACTACGCGCTGCAACTCCTGAACCGCCTGCTATTTCTCTACTTCATCCAGCGCAAACGCTGGCTGGGTAATAATCCCCGTTTCCTTGCCGAGTTCTGGAAGGCGTACAGAGCCTCCGGCCAGCCCAAAAACACCTTCTATGACCGCTGGCTCTCGGTGTTGTTTTTCGAAGCCTTCAACAACAAATTCCACGGCGGCCATCGCCAATTTCCGGAGCATATAGCCTCCGCACTTATGTTGGCACCCTACCTCAATGGTGGTTTATTCATAAAAAATGAACTCGACCAAAAACACGCTGTCCGCATCAGCGACAACTTTTTTTCTCTGCTGTTCGAACGATTCAACGATGCCGAGCCCGGCTTTCTGGAACGCTACAACTTCACCATCGCCGAATCCACCCCGCTGGACATCGAGGTCGCCGTTGACCCCGAAATGATCGGTAAAATCTATGAAAGCCTCGTCAACATCACGTTTGAAGGCATTACCGAAGAAGATCTGCGCGGCTCGGCCGGCATCTTCTACACCCCACGCGTTGAAATTGACCTGATGTGTCGCCTTTCGCTTTCCGACTGGTTGACCAATCAGCTGGGAGAGCAATACCACGATGTGATCCGCCGCGCTGTGTTTGCCTATTCACCTGAGGAAAAGCGCGAAGCCGACGATGCCTTGCTCAAGGAAAACCTGTGGGAGAAACTCTACGCTGCCCTCCGCTCCGTTACGGTACTTGACCCGGCATGCGGCTCCGGCTCATTTCTTATCGGCATGTTGCTGGTGCTTGACGATCTGCAGGCACGTGCCGGCGAGATTCTCGGCATTCAGGAAACATCCTATGAACGGCGCAGACGCATCATTGGCGAAAGCCTTTATGGCGTAGATATTATGGAATGGTCGGTGCATGTGGCCGAACTGCGCCTCTGGCTTCAGCTGGTTGTCGAAACCGAACTGCAGCCGGCTGAACTGAAATTCCGCCCCCTGCTGCCTAACCTCTCCTTCAAAGTGCGCAGCGGCGACAGCCTCGTACAGGAAATAGGCGGAATGAACTTCGGCCTGCACCGCCACCAATTGGATATCCCCGCCCACCTCAAAGGTCAGATCACCCAGCTCAAAGGCAAAAAACTGCGGTTCTACCAGGGCGAAGAAGGCCTGCGTCAAGACAGATTGAAAGCTGAAGAATTGAAAATTTTCCGCGACATTCTTGACCACAAGATCAAGACCCTGCAGGAAACGGTGAAATCCCTTAAACGCAAAATTGCCTCCCAGGCCGAGCAGGGCGAGTTGCCCGGCCTGGGCACCGGTAAGGGAAAACAGCAGCGGCTTAAGTTTGAAGAGCAGTGGCGCACAGAGCTGCAGGAAAAACAAAATGAGCTGGAGCAGTTTAGCAAAGCCCGCCAGGCATTAAAAAATGCCCAGTCGGTCCCCTTCGTTTGGGACATTGCTTTCGTGGAAATCTTCGAAGGGGAAAAGGGAGGCTTCGACATCGTTATCGGCAATCCGCCCTACGTCCGGCAGGAAATGATTGCCCCGCCCACACTCGACCCCGCCAACTTCGGCGGCGAAACCTCTGACCGATGGAAAGAGCAAAAGAAAGCCTATAAAGCCAGGCTTCAGCAATCTGTGGCTGAAGCCTGGAAAAAATTCTTCCAGTACAAATCAGGTTCGGAAACCTACCGCAAACTCGACGGCAAAAGCGACCTCTACGTTTTCTTCTATTTCCATGGCCTGTCGCTGCTGAACCGGCGCGGCAGCTTCTGCTTCATCACCTCCAATTCGTGGCTCGACGTAGGCTACGGGCGGGACTTGCAGGAATTCCTCCTCAAGCACAGCCACATCAAATTCATCCTCGACAACGAGCGCAAGCGCTCCTTCGCTCAGGCCGACGTCAACACGGTGATTGTGCTGCTTGCGCCGCCGGACGACCGCACCGATGCCGGGCTGGAGAAAACCGCCCGCTTTGTGATGTTCAAAGTTCCCTTCGAGGACGTGGCTTCAGCTGAAACGTTCAAAGAACTGGAGGCCGCCTCAGAACGCACGGTAACCGACCGATGGCGCATCACTCCCCGGTTGCAGCGCGAACTGTTTGAAGAAAGCCTTGAGCGCAGCGACGAAGATGCCGATACGCCCCAACCCCTACCTGCAAAAACCGCCCGCTATCAGGCAAACAAATGGGGTGGCAAGTATCTCCGCGCCCCGGACATTTTCTTTACCATCCTGGAAAAGGGAAAGGGCAAACTGGTGCGCCTCGGCGACATTGCCGAAGTACGGTTCGGTATCAAAACCGGTGCCAACGAGTTCTTCTACTTAGAGCCGACGGGCAAGCCTGCCCCTGCTGGCTATATCCACGTGCGCAACGGCGCCGGCTGGGAAGGCGAGCTGGAGAAAGAATTCCTTAAGCCTATACTCAAGAGTGCCAAAGAGTGTGATACAATTTTAATTACCCCTGATAAGCTGAGAACCTTTTTGTTTTCATGTCATTCAAGTAGGAAGGAACTGGAAGGAACTGCTGCCTTGGATTATATCAACTGGGGAGAGTATGAGGGATTTTCAAAAAAACCATCAGTGCTTGGCCGCAAATTATGGTATGATGTAGGCTATAAAAAGCCTGCCGATGGAATTATTCTGCGTCGGATTGGAGAAAGAATGCCAGTCTATGAAGCGAATGGTGTACTTGAGGACTGTGTTTTGTTTGGAATAACCCGACTAAATCAAAACGATGATTGTACCTCATTCCTGGCCTGCCTTAACTCTACTCTTACAAGGCTATTTGTAGAAGTTTTGACTCGCCCACTCACGGGCTCTCAAGCAGTTGCTGATACAAATGTGTATGTTATAGAAGACATTCCGATACTTGATTTTCGTCGTCTTTTACACCAAGATTTGGATAAGATCAAGCATTTCTACAATCATATGCACTTGCGTCCAAGCTTATCCATTTTTATAGAACAAAACTTGCCCGACCGTCGCGCGTTGGACGATGTGGTATTCGACGTGCTGGGGCTAACCTCGGGCGAGCGGGAGGCGGTCTATGAGGCGGTGATTAACTTAGTAAAAGCTCGGCTCGAAAAGGCCAAGAGTGTTTGAAACTATGACGCCATGCCTGTAAACGAATTTTGGACAAATCCTGATAAGCTATGTTTTGCAGGAATAATACGATGCCAGCTTTGATTCCAGCGATGGTGACGCCCTCCGTGCTTGAGTGGGCACGAGAGGAAGCCGGTTTACCGCCCGAATATACTGCCAAGCGGGTCGGCGTTCCGGTAGATCGGTTGCTGGCATGGGAGAGCGGCAAGAGCAAACCGACGGTGCGTCAGGCGAAATTGCTGGCAAAGCTCTATCACTGCGCGCTGAGCGTTTT
>JANWWJ010000027.1 GCA_025056305.1 Chitinophagales bacterium
CTGTACAATCAGCGGTTTGGTGCCTGAGCATTTGAGTTCGTTGTGTACAAAAACTTTAAGATGATTGAAATCAAACGTGGTGCCGTTGGATCCTGAAGGAGACAATTCCAGCCGGTATAGGTTGAGGGCAGGGACCGTTGCAGAGTTGCCGGTAATCTTGGTGGTACTGCCAGAGCCTTTCTGCAAAACCACCAGCCCGTTGTTGTGATGAAATGATCCGGAGGAAAAAACAAATTCTTTTTTTACGTAAAGTGTTCCGGAAGGAGCAGTGAACTGCGCACCGTTTATTTTAAAGGATTTCTCGGCCGTGATGTTACCGGTGCTGGCGATAAAAGTGCCGCCATTGAATTTACCCTTGGAAAAAGTGAGGTTTTTTCCTGGCTGAATGGTGACGACAGCTTGATAAGATGACTTAAGTTCGATGTGTTTTACATTCAAATCCACATCAATCGTACAGTTGTTTGAGGTGCCATTGCATTTGGAGAAGATAAGGCTGTCGTTGATGCCGGGCATCTGTCCTGAGGGGCCTGAGCACGATCCACGGCGCCAGTTTGCAGCATCAGACGCCAGGTGGTTGGCCACAGGTACCCAGTAGTAGGCGTGTTGGGCACATAAGGTTATGGGAGCAATACCAATGCACAACAGATAACGTAATAAGGACATGTTGGATGATTTTGACTGAAAATTACAAGGTGTTACAAAAAAACCGCTTTGCCGTCCATTGCTATCGGGCTATAATCAATTGCTCTGCGGTGCAGCCTTCAGCCGTACATACCTGTACAAGGTAAGTGCCCTGCTGCAACGAGGTACGGATTTGCTGAGTAAGACGCCCCTGATCTAAGTTCAACCATTGTCGCAAGCGGATCGTTCCGGACAAGTCGTAGATCGTGAGCCAGCAGGGGGTCGTCTGTGCGTCTGGTTGGTGAAAGTCAACAACAAAAGCATGATCAGCCGGATTGGGATAAATGCGTAGATATTGTTCTGCTTCAGGTGTTTGAGGCACCTCATGCCGGGCATAGCGGCAGCTTCGGGCTAAGGTCATCTTAACGGAATTTGTGCGGCCGGGAGAGCAACTGCCATCCAGTTTGCTTACAGCGCAATACACCGTTGCCGTGCGGTTGCGAAAACCCAACAGCACCACCGTATGCGAGGCACCGGTGGCGCCACTTATGGGCACGTCGTTGACATACCATTGATAGCTGTAGCTATTTGGATCATACGGTGTTACATGAACCGTTTTCTTGAAACAGCCGTGGCAATAACTGCTGCTGTCGCACCAAGCAGTAAACTGCTCTACTTGAACTTCAACGGCCGCCGAGGAGCAGCAAAGCTGATTGACCCCTACCACATTGTAGGTTGTTGTTTGGGAGGGAGTCACCTCTATTGCGGCGCCGATGTTGCCTTGCAGTCCCTGACCCATCCATGTATAGCTGCTGGCACCGCTGGCCATCAATGAGGTGGTGCCTCCGCTAATAACACATGGTGTGCTATTTACAGTTACGGAGGGAACATCACTAACCCACACATGAACCACAGAGTCGTTTTCGACACCAGGGCAAACGCTGTACGCAAGATCTTTACCACGTAACCTCAAAGCATAGGTACCTGAGGGGCCGTAGAAAAACACCGGATCGTAATTGGCGCTAAAAACGTTTTCCTGGACCGGTTTGGATAAATTTTTCTTTTCGTAAATCATGGTTCCGGGCAATTGATCGTCCCATGCAAACTGCGGACTTATATTGCTTTCCTTGATGTTGGCTTTAATCTGAATGAAGGAATTGGCGCAACCAAATACGTCGGAATGCTCGGGTTCAACGGTGGGCAAAACTTCCACCCACAACGAACGGCGTGAAGTGGCCGAAAGCAACGTGTTGGTTGCCTCAGCAATGATGAGCATATTGCGGGCTCCAACCAGCGTGTAAGAGGGCCCTTCGGCCAAGACGGTGCCCTCAGCAGAGAGCCAACGCACTCGGTCAGCACGGGTGTCGGCCAGCAGGTGAACGACAGCTCCCTTACAGATTTTGGTGGTGGGCGGATACACGTCTTTGGTCAGCGTACCGCCAAATTCCAGAATTTGCAGTGAGGGTTCGACTTCGGTAGTCAAGGCGGCAAGGCGTGTGCATTGATTGGAGCCGATGCCAATCACAAAATACTTTCGGCTGCGCATCGGTGTGATTTGAACGGAAGGGCCGGAAATACTGCTCAGTCCTATGGATGGATTCCAGTTATAAGCCACAGCTCCCGAGGCAGTAGCTAAAAATGTGGATGACTTGGCTATGGCATTGTTGAATGAAGAAGGTGTAACATTTAAGGTGGGCAACGGCAAGATGGTGATGCTGATGTTGCTTTTTTGGGCCAGCAGGGTTCCTGCAGGGTCGTAAACTTTGACCGTGAGGTTTACTGACGCAGGAGGACTAACGCTGATGCTGCTCTGTTGGGGACATGCTGCCCAGCCGGCCGACCATTCAAAGCGTGCACCACCACTGACATACAGGTTTACGGCCGTGGTGGCTTGGTCGGGAACAGGACTGAGGGGATCGGGAGCACATACCGAAGCTCCGCTTTGGCGTATCCAAACGCCCGTTGGGTTTAAGACGTAGAGGCGGGTCACTGAATACGGTGGTAGCCTCAGGCTGATCGTGTTGGCCGGCAGGTTCACATGAACGGAGTCATAATACGAAGGAATGGTGATGCCGCTGCTGTAATCATAGTGTACCCCGGTAAAAATGGCGTTTTGATTGGGATGATAGACATGACCGGTAACAAACAGCAGGGGATTTGCACTGGCGATTTGTTCCATTGCCGAATAAGGGGCCAACCGGGAAATGTCAACCAACACCGGCTGATCTGAAAGGTTGATCAGAATAGACTGTTTATCGCCCAAATCTTTTTCAAAGGTCCACCCGTAAAGCACCGGAAAGGAACTGTTTGCCAGCAGCGGAACCTGATTAAACTGCAGGAGGGTGGCTTTGGTGCTGTGCCGCATGGCATCACTAATAAGTTTGAGCATCAGTCCCTGTGCCGTTAACCCCCACGGTTGGGTAGGTACGTCGGTGCCTATGGTTTTCCAGCCTTCATTCAGGACATAGCCGCGGTTATCTACAAAAAACATTCCGCGTGCGGCATTGTTGGCCATGGTTTGAGCCGTGACGAATTTTACTTTAGGCATTTCCAACAACCGCAACGTGAACAAGCTCATGTACAGGCCATGCAGCCACGATCCATGGATGATGAATTGGGGATCGGTCAGATTGTATTCCGTGACCCAGGCTTCCAACTGCGGGTATTGCAGGAGGATTTTCATTTCATGATTTCGAAAATCTTCGGTTTCCTGATAGGCTTTGTGAATGACGGTAGGCACATCAGACAGCGCTACCCATGGGGCTTGGCTGTTTGGTAAACCGCATTTTGGATAGAGGTGAAAGGTAAGCGCATCGCCCGGCTTGAATCCCGAAAGGAGCGGCACGAGCTCAGCATTCCAAGTCAGACGACGACAATCGGTATCGATATCCATTCCATCTTCGGTGCTAAAGGCACTGGCAACAATTCCGATGCGCAGATGATCAAGGCCCGGGGTGTTATGTAAAATGTTGAGATAATTATTAACGGCAGCAGCATAATCGGCAGCAGTTCGAAAGCCGCAGGTTTGTCCTCTTAAGTAAAATTCATTGCCCAACTCAACGAAGTTGAGCTTGAGACCCAAGTCCAACATGTGCCGGATGATGTGGATCTGAAAATCTGTTTTGGTAAATAAATTGGCCACATAGAGTGCTGCGGCGTCGTTGCCGGTAAGCACCTGACGGAATTCCAGCATGCGATTTACCGGTAGCGTTTGGGCTTCCAGAGTTGTTACGGCGATGATTTCCGTGCAGCGAAGTTTGTCGTCGTAGATAAGGGATGTGGGATCGGTTTTTTCTTCAGGATCCAGGTACCAGCCGTCGTTAGCGTTCCAGCTCTTGGCCTTGCCTCCAGGCGGAAAACGCAACACTCGGGGATTGAGCAATGGTAAATTGCGACGCAAGGCAGCATGTGCCCAATGACTCGGAAAGCCAACGCCCACCTGCTCGATGGTGCTGCTGTTGACTCCGAACCAATCGGCAGCATCAGAACGGGAAACGTTTGTCAGCGCTATGCCATGACTGGCAGGACTAAAAGTTCCTCCTTCAATACGGATTTTTCCTCGCGCCAAAAGCGTGGCGTCATAAATGGTCCCTCCAGATATATTTTTTTCTGAAATGATAATGGCTGGCAGGCGAGCCTCACCGACGGCGTAAATGCCCTTAGCAGCTAGAAGCATCACTTGCTGCCTGTGAATACCGTTAAGGTGAAGGGTGGCGCCGTTTTGAATCAACAAGCTGTCGGTGATGCGTATTACGACAAAAGAACGGGCATCCCCGTTTAGCATGAGGGTATCGCTCAACGTGGCCGTTCCCTTGACCTCGTAAATGCCGGAACCCAACTGTTGGCCGTTCAGGTTACCATCAATAGAAAAGGCATTCAAATTTTTTACTTCCGCTATTGCCTGAATCAGATCAGCATGGGCCAAACTGTCCAAGTTGCGGCGAATGACAATGGAATCGGTAGATCGAATTGTGGCAGAAACAAAGGTTCGGGATCCCACTCTGCCGTTGATGAGCAGCGGCTGAAGGGACAGTACACTATCGGCAGCAAAAAGAGCGAAGGTCGCCGCACGTGGGGGAATGGGCATGTTGACCAGTACGGTCACCTGATCGGTGCTGGCACAGCCGTTGGCGTCGGTGACGGTTAGTGTGTATGTGGTGTGTGCCCAGGGGGTCGCCGTAGGTTGTTGAATGTTGGTTTGGCTCAGATAATCGGCAGGCTGCCATTGATACGTGAAGGGAGCTTTACCACCTGTCGGTGGTCCACCCAGCAGTGTAGCTATACCGGCAGACACGAACCGGTCGGCGCCCGCTTCAGCTTTAAGCATAGGATGAACTTTAATGCGAATGGTGTCGGTCACAACCGCATCATCCTCGTCGGTGACGGTAAGTACGTAATCGATATCGTGATAGACGGTGGCTTTCGGATTGCTGATGTCGGTGGAATCCAAGTTTAGTGCGGGCGACCAGTGAAAGGTATAGGGAGGAGTTCCTCCTGAAGCAGTAGGTTGACCACCGAGCGTGACCGTAGTGCCGGCGCAGACCCATAAATCAGCACCGGCGTTGATGGTGGGGATCGGCGATTCTTTGGCAAGGGTGAAAAAACCGAACGCCTGCTGGAATGTGGTGGTTATGATGGACCCTTTTGCCAGCGTTCCCGAAATGTGTGCCGGACCGGTACTTTCCCAGAACTGCTGAGCCTTGTTCCAGCGAGCTATCCGTAAGGTAGGTAAGGAGTCGATATCGCAGGTAATACTGTCATAGAACAATCGTACGGAAACAGCAGCATTGCCCGCTATGCGGTGAAGAGCCCAGTATTCGCATCGGCTGACATAGGTAAGCGGAGCAGCCGCTTGGGTCCCGAACGATGCCGCACCGTAACCATAGTAAGCCATAAAGGCATCGGTGGGCAAATCGGCCGGGGTAATTTTCATAGGACGATAACGCCAGCCATCGCCAATAGGGAACAAAAATTCTTTGGAGCCGATCTTCTTTACCGGGCCGCGTACGAAACCATGACCCCCGCTGTTGACAGCCTCAGCATCCTGCAGGAACGTAAGGGCATTCACCGAGTCGCAGACCACGAAACCTTTTGTAAACAGCACTTCACCTGAAATCTCTACAGGCGTGAGCAGCTGAAGAAAACCGGCGTCTTTGTTTATTTCCATTCGATGCAACAAAAGGGGGTAAGAACCCTGAATAGACTGAAGCTGACCGCCCGTAAACCGAAACCACAACGTATCGGTGTCGCACTGGTCGTTTTCGTTGATAAGGCTGCCTTCGACAACAAAAGACGCATTGCTGGCTGTCGCCAAAAACAAAGGTTTGACACCGGCGAATTTCAGTTCCTGAAGTACGAATACATTTAGATAGTTAAAATGAAATCGGGTGCCAAAGTTTCCGGATGCCAGCAGGTGTAGTTTATGAAAAACGATCTGAGCCGGCTGCATCGCATCACCCATTAGGCGGGTTATCGGGCCTGAGCCCTTTTTCAGGACAACTGTGCCGGCATTGTGTTCGAAAACTCCGGATAAAAATTGGAATTCTTCTTTTACGGATAAGGTTTCAGCCGTAGCAATAAAATGACAACCATCTATAATTAGTTTTTTTTCTATGTTTATTGTTGCGGAGCCACCATGAAAAGTCCCTCCGTAGCATTCGGCTTCCAAAATGGTCAACGAGGCAGCTGAAGTATTGACGATGAAGCTGGCGGTGTAATCGCTCTGTATGACCATGCGCCCGACAGTCCATTCCATGTCAAGAGTACAATTCTGAGCAGGGGAACAATGACCAAAGACGACGGTATCCAAAGCCCCGGGTATTTGACCGGTGGGGCCGTTGCAGGCTGCCAGACGCCAGTTCAGGGGATCCGAGGCTAATTGATTTGCGCCCGGCAACCAGTAAAAGGTATTTTGACCCAAGGCATTTTTGAGGTTGAACAGCACCAGCAAAAAAACTATACGCATCAGCGGAGGGGTTGTTTGGTCAAAGATAGAGGATACGTAGGGTGAGCCATGTTAAGCGATTAAGGGAAGCTGGTATCTTTGTTAAAATCCAACAAGCATTATGAAAAAGGGTGCTGCAGCTTTTGTATGGGCAAGCTTAATAAGTATGTTCAGTTATGCCCAGACGCCGGACTGGAGTAATAAAATTGCCAGTATCATCTACGCCAAGTGTGCTCCATGTCATCACAGCGGGGGAGTTGCTCCTTTCCCGCTCATGTCCTATACGGATGCCGTGCAGCATGCTTTTGGCATTCAGGCCCAGGTTAATGCCGGTCTGATGCCTCCGTTTCCGGCTGATGGTTCTTGCAGTGCACCCTTGTTGAAAAACCGGAGGTTGTCGCAACAAGAAATAGACGATATCAATGCGTGGGTCAATGGCGGTATGCCGGCTGGCGACTTGAACAATGCGCCTGCCCCACCGGTGTTTACCCCAGGATCTACATTGCCTGTGATCGATACCTATTTCCAGTTTCCTTCTTTTACCGTCCCAAGCAATACGGACTACTTCCGAACTTTTGTTCTGCCTTCCAACTTTAGCACCACGCGCTATCTAAATCAGATCGAATTTCAAATCAGCAATCCGGAAATCGTGCATCACATCTTGTTGTATTATGACCCTACTCCGAATTCTTGGGTCAAGGACCAAAACGATCCAGGGCCAGGCTTTGCCAGTAATGGCACGGGTGCACCCAGCTCTTCAGCGGTTTTGATCGCCGGATGGGTTCCGGGTATGGAGCCCGAAATCCTTCCGGCCAATTTTGGTTATGAGATCCCGGCAAACGCTTACTTCGCTATGGAGATCCACTATGCTCCGCAAAGTCAGGGTAAGACAGATTCAACCCGGGTGAATCTGAAATTTTGCGACCATCCAACGCCACGCGCCATTTATGTAAATGCCGTATTGTATCATTATCCGCCTTCACTGACCAACGGGCCCTTCATCATACCTCCTAATACCGTTAAAACTTTTTATGAAAAATCGGTGGTCTTTATCGGAGATTATTCAATATACAGCATCCTGCCTCATGCGCATTTGATCTGCACTCGATTTGATGTTTACCTAACGTATCCCAACTCAACAGACACGTTGAGACTTCTGTGTATTCCCCGATGGGATTTCCGGTGGCAACTCAGTTATCCGCTGAAAAAACTGGTGCGGTTTACACCGGGTGCCGGCCAAAAGTTGGGTGCCCTGGCTACCTACGATAACACAGCCAACAACCCCAACAATCCCAACAGTCCGCCGGCATTGATCACCTTGGGCGAAAAAACTACCGATGAAATGATGGTGGTCTTTTTCGCTTACCTCTATTACCAGCCTGGCGATGAAAATCTTGATTTGCAAACCGGAACTTACGACGCATCGCCGCCACAGGCTTCGCTGCATATATTTCCGAATCCAGCTGCAGAGGAAGTGCAGGTAAGTGCCTGGATTGAAGCGGGACCCGTCGAGCTGAGGTTGTATAACCTGTCCGGACAATTGATCAAGCTACAGCGGTATGGTCAGCAGCCGGCGGGAAGTTTTGCAGAAGTAGTGTCATTGGCTTCGCTGCTGCCGGGCTATTACATTGTAGAATTAACCTCGGCGGGTGGCCGCTTTCGGCAGGCCTTGATCAAGCAATAAAGATCGTTGAGTTGTTGCGTGTAGAAAAATCAGCTCGGCCCGTATTTTTCTTGAAAAAATCTTTCCAAGGCCAACCATTCATCGCGAAATCGGGCGGCCTGTAAAAACTCTAAGTTTCGGGCTGCCGCTTCCATGTTGCGGCGGGCTTGTTGAATGGCTTTTTGTAACTGTTCGCGCGACATGTAAGCAATAACGGGGTCAGCCAACACGGCCGTTGCTTCATCGAGTGGTTCTGCTGCGGGCATGGATTCGCTGCGAATTTCCAAGACCGAGGTTTGTTGAAGAATTTTTTCGCGTGATCGTGTGACCGTTTGTGGAATGATGCCATGTTCCTGGTTATAACGCATTTGCTTTTCACGTCTGCGGTTGCATTCGTCGATCGTGCGTTGCATGCTTTCGGTAATCTGATCGGCGTACATGACCACCAGTCCGCCTACGTGTCGTGCAGCGCGACCCGCAACTTGGGTGAGGGATCGCTCATTGCGCAAAAACCCTTCTTTATCGGCGTCCAGAATGGCCACCAATGATACTTCGGGCAAATCCAGTCCCTCACGCAAAAGATTGACACCGATGAGCACGTCGAAACGGCCCAGGCGTAAGTCACGCAAGATTTCCACCCGTTCTAAGGTTTCTACTTCTGCATGAATGTAGCGGCACCGGATGTTGAGCTGGGCCAGGTATTTGCTCAGTTCTTCGGCCATACGCTTGGTCAGGGTGGTAACCAACACCCGCTCGCCTTTTTGCACACGGTCTTCAATGAGTGCCAGCAAATCGTCGATCTGGTTGATGCTGGGGCGCACTTCAATAGGGGGATCCAACAATCCGGTGGGGCGCACTACCTGCTCAACAAAAACACCTTCGGTAAGGCTGAGTTCGTAATCGCCCGGGGTAGCGCTTACATAGATTACCTGCCCGATCAATTCGTTAAACTCAGCGAAGTTGAGCGGCCGATTATCCAGAGCTGCTGGCAGACGAAAACCGTAATCGACCAAAACCTGTTTGCGTGAGCGATCACCCCCGTACATGCCCCGCAGCTGCGGGATGGTTACGTGACTTTCATCGATGATGGTCAAAAAATCTTCAGGGAAATAGTCTAAAAGACAGAAAGGTCGCATGCCGGGCTTTCGTCGGTCCAGATAACGGGAATAATTTTCGATACCGCTGCAATAACCCAATTCCCGCATCATTTCCAAATCCATAGTGACGCGCTCGTACAAGCGTTGGGCTTCGGTGGTTCTTCCTGCCTGCTCAAAAAAAGCTATCTGTTGATGCAAATCTTCTTCTATTTCCTTAAGAATGTCATTGAACTCTTCGCGAGGAGCCAAATACAGGTTGGCAGGGAAAATAGCTGCATGTTCCACGGTAGCTATTTTCTTTCTGGTGTCGCGCTCGAATGTTTCTATTTCTTCGATTACGTCACCGAAATAGATGATGCGAAAGCCATAGTCAGAATAAGGAGGAAACACTTCTACGACTTCGCCCCGCACCTGAAAAGAGCCGCTTCGGCCGTCGGCCGCACGACTGTAAAGGCCGTCCACCAGCGAGCGCAACAACGCCTGGCGGGGAAAGGTCATGCCTGTGCTGAGGCGCACAATACCCCTTCGGTATTCGGCCGGATTGCCAATGCCGTAAATACACGAGACGCTAGCCACAACGATGATGTCGCGCCGACCGCTCATGAGTGAGGTGGTGGCACGCAACCGCAGCTTTTCAATTTCATCGTTGATAGATAAGTCTTTTTCTATATAGGTGTTGGTGGCCGGCAGATAGGCCTCTGGCTGATAGTAGTCGTAGTAGGAAACGAAATATTCCACAGCGTTTTCGGGAAAGAAGCTGCGAAATTCCCCATACAGCTGGGCGACCAGCGTTTTGTTGTGGCTGAGCACCAGCGTGGGGCGCTGCACTTGCTCAATTACATTGGCAATTGTAAAGGTTTTTCCACTGCCGGTTACCCCCAGTAAAACCTGATGCCGTTCGCCCCGGCGTAGCCCTTCCACCAGTTGACGGATGGCTTCGGGCTGGTCGCCCCGCGGAGGGTAAGGCGCATGCAACCGAAATTTCACGGACAGGCTGGCAAAAAAGAAAACGCCGAATCGCCAAAGATAGGTGGTGCGGCTAAGGCAGCTTTTCAGAACTTCTTTGTTAGCGGTGCGGCTATCTTCGCCGCATGAGCAAGCGCATCCTGATTACAGGTGCTGCAGGTTTCATCGGTTCGCACTTGTGTGATCGTTTTGTTCAGGAAGGGTTTGACGTGATCGGCATGGATAACCTGATTACCGGCGACCTGCAAAACATAGAGCATCTTTTCCCCAAGTCAAACTTCAGCTTTTACCACCACGATGTTTCGCGGTTCGTGCATGTGCCCGGTGAGCTGCATTACATTCTTCATTTTGCTTCGCCAGCCAGTCCGGCAGACTACGTACGCTGGCCCATTCAGACCATGAAGGTCGGCTCGCTGGGAACACACAATTGTCTTGGTCTTGCCAAGGCGAAAGGGGCGCGCATTCTGGTAGCTTCTACTTCTGAAGTGTATGGGGATCCGTTGGTGCATCCCCAAAGCGAAGAGTACTGGGGTAATGTAAACCCCATCGGCCCGCGCAGCATGTACGATGAAGCCAAGCGCTTTCAGGAAGCACTGACCATGGCCTACCACCATGCACACGGGCTTAATACCGGCATTGTGCGCATCTTTAATACCTATGGCCCCCGCATGCGCCTGAACGATGGGCGCGTTTTACCCAACTTCTTTTATCAGGCCCTCACGGGTCAAGATCTGACCGTTTACGGTGACGGGTCGCAAACCCGTAGTTTTTGTTACATCTCTGATTTGGTAGAGGGTATTTATCGGTTGCTTTTCACCGACTACCACCTGCCGGTTAATCTGGGTAATCCTGATGAGATCAGCATTCTTCAATTCGCCGAAGAAATTATTCAACTGACGAAGACGTCTCAAAAAATTGTATTTCTTCCTTTACCCAAAGACGATCCCAAGCAACGCCAACCGGATATCACGCGAGCACGCCAGCTCTTGAACTGGGAACCCAAGGTTTCCCGTCAAGAAGGATTGGCACTTACCTACGAGTACTTTAAGCATGCAATAAATCGGTTCAAGTCATAAGCCAGGCATAAACGTTTTGCGGAGTGCCCCTTGAGAACTGAGGTGACCAAAGTTGTCTTCAAATAGGTTTTTTTTCTATTAGGTTTGCGCCCCTTACCGAGCTTATGGCCGATTACTTTGTTCATGAAACAGCGATTATTGATCCCGGCTGCATCATCGGTTCAGGCTGCCGCATCTGGCATTTCTGTCATCTGATGTCGGGGTGCGAATTAGGCAAGAACTGCACGCTGGGTCAAAACGTAATGGTAGCCCCAAATGTTCGGCTTGGCAATAATGTCAAAGTGCAGAACAATGTTTCGTTGTACACAGGCGTTATTTGTGAAGATGATGTTTTTCTGGGGCCCTCGATGGTTTTTACCAATGTCCTTAATCCGCGTAGTGCCATTAACCGAAGAAATGAATTTCGCCGCACACTGGTAAAACGGGGGGCAACCATAGGGGCTAATGCGACGATCATTTGCGGCATAACCATTGGGGAATATGCTTTTATAGGTGCCGGAGCGGTGGTTACCCGTGATGTCAAGCCCTATGCTTTAGTGGTGGGCAACCCGGCGCGTCAGGTGGGTTGGATGAGTGAATACGGTCATAAGTTGCATTTCGATGCTCAAGGCAAGGCTACTTGTCCCGAAAGTGGCCAACAATACGTGCTGGAATCCGGAATGGTACGTAGGGTTTTATGAAGAATTCTGTTTATGAAAAGCTGGCTGCCGGAGAGCGGAAGATGGCCGTGTTGGGCCTGGGTTATGTAGGCCTGCCGGTAGCGCTGGCCTTTGCACGCCATTTTTCGGTGATCGGCTACGACATTAAAAAAGAGCGTGTAGCCCTTTTGCAGCAAAACCGAGATCCAAACCGGGAAGTGGAGCCGCATGAGTTTGAAGGGTGCAATATCCTCTTCACCGATGAAGCCAGTTTGCTGGCTCAGGCCGTCTTTTACGTCGTTTGCGTGCCAACACCTGTTGATGAGCACAGTGTGCCTGATTTGCGCCCGTTGAAGCAGGCTACTGAGACCATTGCTGCCTATCTCAAACCCGGTGATTATGTCGTATATGAATCCACGACTTATCCGGGCTGTACTGAAGAAGATTGTGTGCCGATTTTAGAACAACGATCTGGGTTGAAAATGTGCCGGGATTTCAAGGTGGGTTATTCGCCGGAACGCATCAACCCAGGTGATCGCGAGCATACCTTAGATAAAATTATTAAAGTTGTATCGGGTTGCGATGAGGAAGCACTGGAAGTCATCAGCAAGGTGTACGCGACCATTTGCCCGGCGGGTATTCATTGCGCCTCTTCCATCAAGGTTGCCGAAGCGGCCAAGATCATAGAAAACACCCAGCGGGATGTGAACATTGCGCTCATGAATGAGTTGTCGCGCATTTTCCAGCGCCTGGGCATCAATACCTATGAAGTGCTGGAAGCGGCCCGCACCAAATGGAATTTCCTGAATTTTACTCCTGGCCTGGTAGGAGGCCATTGCATCAGCGTAGATCCCTACTACCTGACCTATAAAGCTCGGGAACTGGGCTATGAGCCTGAGGTGATTACCAGCGGCCGCCGCATCAATGACGACATGGGGCCGTACATTGCTCGCCGCACCGTACAACTGTTAACCCAGATGGGCAAAGATCCGGGGCGCTCGCGGGTGCTGGTCATGGGTGCCACCTTTAAAGAAAATGTGGCTGACCTGCGTAATTCCAAAGTGAAAGATATGATCCGTGAGCTGCAACAATTTTCCGTTCATGTAGATGTGATGGATCCAATAGCTTCTGCCGTGGAAATGCAGCACGAATTTGGCATGCCCCTGACGGAGCATCCTGTCGGCCCGTACGATGCCATCATCGTAGCAGTTGCGCATCGTTCCTACTGCGAGCTTGAGGAATCCGACTTCGAAAGGCTGACTGCTCGGCCGGCCCTCCTGGTAGACGTAAAAGGGTTGTACCGCGGTCGCATTCGTCGGCTTTCTTATTGGAGTTTGTAAGACCAGGGTACCGCTTCCGATTAACTTCGCACCCCATGCAGCCGCAGCGGCATCTGTTGATCACCGGAGGCGCAGGCTTCATCGGTTCTCATGTCGTCCGCCGCATGGTTTTGCGTTATCCGCATTACCGTATTACCAACCTGGACAAATTGACCTACGCCGGAAATCTGGAAAACCTACGCGATGTTGAAGACAAACCCAATTATCAGTTCATACGTGGGGATATTGCCGATCCGGTGTTTGTGATGAATCTGTTTGTAACCCACCGGTTTGACGGCGTTATTCACCTGGCTGCCGAAAGCCATGTCGATCGCAGCATTCTTGAACCCGACGACTTTGTCGCTACCAATGTATTAGGTACGGTAAACCTGCTGAATGCTGCGCGGGTCGTGTGGGAACGAGATACCCGCTGCCGGTTCCACCACGTCAGCACCGATGAAGTATTCGGCTCGTTGGGCGACACCGGTTTTTTTAACGAACAAACCCCGTACGATCCCCGTTCCCCCTATGCGGCCTCAAAAGCTTCCAGTGATTTCTTTGTTCGAGCCTACGGTCATACCTACGGACTGCCTTATGTGATTACAAATTGCTCGAATAATTATGGTCCGAATCAGTTTCCCGAAAAGCTGATTCCTCTGGCCATCAACAATGTGCGCCATCTGAAGCCGGTGCCTATCTATGGACGTGGCCAAAATGTGCGCGATTGGCTTTATGTCGAAGACCATGCCGAAGCCATCGACTTGGTGTTTCATAAAGCACCGAATGCGGCCACTTATACCATAGGAGGATCTAATGCATTGCGGAACATAGAGGTGGTGCGTAAATTGTGCGCCATCATGGATGAGAAGCTGCAGCGCCCACCCGGCACTTCCGAACAGCTGATCACTTTTGTGGCCGATCGTCCCGGCCACGACTACCGCTATGCCATTGACAGCACCAAAATCCGCACTGAACTGGGTTGGGTGCCCCGTACCAGTTTTGAAGAGGGTTTGCGAAAGACGATTGATTGGTACTTGAATAATACCGATTGGCTGGATCATGTGACATCAGGAGAATACCTTCACTATTTTGAGCGCATGTATGCAAATCGATGAGGCAGCATCGAGTAAAGTCATGTAAAAATTTATATGGATGCCTGGAGTGCTGAACCCGTATTCCACGAGGGATCGCTCGAGGGGGTGTGTGTGCTCGTGACCGGTGGCGCCGGGTTCATTGGTTCGCATTTGGTTGCCTATCTGCTGGAACACGGCGCTTTCGTCCGGGTCTTGGATAACCTTGCTACCGGAAAGCTTCAAAATGTCAAAAGGTTTCGCGACCATCCTCGTTTCGAATTTCAGCAAGGCGATATCCGAAACTTTGAAGATTGCTGCAGGGCGTGTACGGGCATGAGTTTCGTCCTGCATCAAGCAGCCATTCCCAGCGTCACCCGTTCGGTATCAGACCCCCTGACAACCCATCAGGTAAATTGCGATGGATTCATGCACATGCTGTTGGCCGCCCGGCAAGCCGGCGTCCGACGCCTCGTTTATGCTTCCTCTTCCTCTGTTTACGGTGATGCTCAGCAGCTGCCCATGAAGGAAGAGTACATCGGTCGCCCCCTTTCGCCCTATGCTGTATCTAAGCTGACCAATGAGTTATTCGCAGAAGTATTTATGAAAAATTATGGAATGGAACTGATTGGGTTGCGGTATTTCAATGTGTTCGGCCCGCGGCAGGATCCGGAAAATCCCTATGCTGCCGTCATCCCTCGTTTCCTGCATGCGTTGCGCCAGGGACAGCAGCCGATCATCTACGGCGATGGCATGCAGAGCAGAGATTTTACCTATGTCTCCAACGCCGTGCAGGCCAACATCAAGGCCATGTTGACACAAAATCAGCAAGCATTAGGAAGTGTCTTTAATGTGGCATGCGGCGAATCGCATAGCGTGCTCCGCTTGTTCGATTTGATGAAACAGCTGATGTTGCAAGCCGGCTATGCTATTCCTTCCAGCCTAACGCCGCAGCATCATCCGCCACGGCAAGGCGAAATTCGCCACAGCCAAGCAGACATCAACCGTGCCCGTCAATTGTTGGGATATCAGCCCACAGTACTTCTAGAAGAAGGACTGCGACGACTCATCCGCTGCTTGACTTGACAGCTCTCGTAGGTGCAGGCAGGCAAAATTTTGTTTCGTGACCAGTGGCAATTTAACGGGAAGTTTATTTTTGCCCGAACAATAAAAAATGATGATGCACGTGAAGCGGCTGTGGATGTTGTGTGGATTCCTTTCTTATGTTGCTGCCGCACAAACGATACAATCCACCCCACCAAACGCTCCCTCAACCACCGGTTTTATTCAGCAAGCCATTACTGAAAATTTCTCGCATCTGGGCATCGTGGGTAAGGACCAAATACTTCTTAAAGAAAATCGTGATACGTTGCGCAGGTTGAACGGCATGCAAGCACCGGCGGTTCCGGGGCAATTACCGGCGCCCACCACCACGACCACCGGCCAACTGCCTGCAGCCTCTGTGCCTGATACAATCAGGCCAGCAACCGACACGGCTGCGCTGCCGAAATCGCCCATCTTCGGGCACGATTATTTTCGAAACAAGAACATCCGCATTTTTGAACGCACCATTGAGGGTCAGGCCAGCAACAACTACGTCATCGGCGTCAACGACCAAATTGCCATAAACATTTGGGGTTATTCCTCATTCAGTGGATCCTATACGGTGGACAACACCGGCGCCATCATGCCGGAAGGCGTGGGTAAGATCTACGTCAAAGGCCTGACGTTGGAAAAAGCCCGGCAGTTGATCCGCAGCCGCTTCGCCTCTTATCTGGATATCCCAAATTCACAAATAGAAATTACTATAATACATTCGCGCATCATTTCCGTACACATCGTTGGCGAAGTCTTCCATCCGGGTACCTACAGCATTCCGGCCCTCAACTCGGCATTTAATGCATTGGTTGCTGCTGGCGGCCCCACCGACAAAGGGTCGGTGCGCGAAATCTTTGTACGAAGAAACGGCCAAACCGTTCGCTCGCTTGATGTCTATCAGTTCTTGCTGAACCCGTCGGCCAACGTTGACCTTTTTTTGGAAAACAACGATTACATTTTCGTTCCTGCCTTGTCGCGAATTGTCACCATCAGCGGTGAAGTCAACCGGCCGTACAAGTACGAGTTTAAGGAAGGAGAAGATCTGCTCACCCTCATCAACTATGCCGGCGGGCTGACTCCTTTAGCCTACACCAAAACCATTAAAATCAAGCGTTACAGCGGAAATCAAGTGCAGTTGTTGGATGTCAACTTAGACAGCCTTATGCGGGTCAAGGGCCGCTTCTTATTGCAGAACGGCGACGAGGTGCACATCAGCAGCATAGGTGCTGAGCTCACCCGCTTTGTGCGTGCCAGCGGAGCTGTGGTGCAGCCCGGTGACTATGCGTACAGTGAAGGCATGCGCATTACCGACTTATTGCTGAAGGCACACGGCCTAAAATCTACGGCTGTAACGGAGCGTGCCCAAGTGGTGCGAAAAAACGCCGACCTGTCAACTTCAATCATCCACTTTAGTCCGGCAGCCGTTCTCAGCGATCCCTCAAGTTCCGACAACCTGGAGCTGAAGCCTCAAGACGAAGTGGTGTTTTATGACCGGAAAAACATGGTGGACACCTTCACGGTGACCATATCTGGCGCCGTTCGTATGCCGGGCAAGTATCCTTATTCCAGTGGAATGACGTTGGCTGATTTAATCTTGACGGCAGGAGGGTTGCGCATCGAAGCCGCCAACATGCGGGTGGAAGTAAGCCGCTACCCTCAGGAGGGTGTGTCAGAAGGACCTCGGGTGGTGCATACCAGTACCATCGGCAAAGACCTGTCGCTGGGTACTCCAACATTTGCTTTACAGCCATTTGATTATGTGTTTGTGCGTTCTTCTGCAATTACCGAGCAAATGACCGTAACGCTAAAGGGTGAAGTAATGTACCCGGGCTCTTATGCGTTGACGAGCAAAACGCAGCGCATTGTAGATTTGATTCAGCAGGCCGGTGGCCTCACACCTTGGGCCGATGCCAATCAAGCCACATTAAACCGAACCGCAGACAACAGGGGCATCGTGTTTATGGATCTGGAAAAGGCATTAAAAAAGCCGGACAGCCGTTACAACTTGTTGCTCCGTCCTGGCGACGAAATCACGATTCCCCTTATCAATGATATCGTGACCATTTCGGGTATGATCAACTATCCGTACAAAGATTCTTTGGGCTTCTTGAATGCTCCTTTCAAAGAAGGAAAGCGTGCCAAATGGTATATCAAAAAATACGGATTGGGATTTGCCGATGGAGCTAAACGCGCACGTACCTATGTGGCACAACCTGGCGGCACGGTGGAAGGCCCGCGTCGTCTGGGTTTTGTACGTATCTATCCCAAAGTGCAGAAAGGAGCCTACATTGTGGTTCCCTATTTAGAAACAACGTCAGCCGCCGATAGCCTTCAGGTTCAGGCAAAAGCGCAGACTCAGCCCGTAGACTGGAACCGTCTTATCGAAAGCGCCATGATCAAGATCACTGGCCTCCTTACTTTATACTTGCTCATCACCCGAATCAACTTTTAAGTCGAGGGCGCTTGCAACATGAATACTCCGCAATATCCATTTCCGCCTTCAGCCATCCGCGACGAGGAAATCAACATCGGCGCCTTTTTTTCCGGTGTGCGTGAAGCCGCCGGTTTTGTATTGCGGCGTTGGTATGTATTGTTGCTATTTGTGGCGGTGTTCTCTGGGTTGGCTTTACTCTACGCCTGGTGGTACGGAAAAAAATATGTAGCCCATGCCGCGTTTGCAGTAGAAGGGCAAACTCCCAGCACCAGTTTGCTCAGTTCTGCCTTGTCTCTGGCCAATGCCCTAGGCATTCAGACCTCCCAAGCCAAAGGCAACACCTACACCAATAACTTTTTTGCCGAGCTGATGATCTCACGGAAGGTGGTCAAGGAAGCTTTGTTGCGTAAGGCAGTCATTAATGGTAAAGAAGATGTGTTGGCAAACCACTACGCCTCTTTAGCCAAATTGAGAACCGGTGGGCTGTTTTCGAAGGGATGGAATGACAATCCGCGCTTGCGCGATTTCTCCTTTCAACCCAAACCCCTGAGCCAGCTAACGCCTTTGGAAGACAGTCTCCTGGAGGTGGTTTACAATACGATACTGGACAAGAATTTAGAAGTGGTGTACGACGAAACTAATCCTTTCAATACGGCCACCTTCACCTCACGCCATGCAGACCTTTCGCGATACATGCTCATGGCAATTTTGGATAAGACCAGCGGATATTATATGGAGAACGTATATGAATTAAATAATAAGAATTTTCGGATTGCGGAAATGCGTGTTGACTCGTTGGGCCGAGAATTACGTAAACTGGATGCCCGGGTGGCGCGGTTGCGCGATCAGGCCAACAACATGGTGCGTCAGCAAGGGCTGATTGAGTTAAATGAGGCGCAGCGGGACCAAAGTCTGTTGGCCACACAGTATGCAGCTGCCGTAAATAATCTGGAATTGGCTAAAGTGACCATCTTAACCACAGCTCCTATCTTGCAGGTCATTGACAATCCTCAGTATTCATTGGAAGTGTTGTATGTAAGCAGAACTAAAGCACTGGTGCTCTCCACCATTGTTGGCATCCTTGTTGGCGTGATCTATCTGGTCATCTTGCGGGCAATCAAATTGTCCAACGAACGGTTGCGTCAGCAGCAGGCTTTGGCGCAGGAAGCCGCATGAAAAAGTGGCTGAGCCGACTGTTGCGCTCCGGCCAATCTGAGCCGGAAGCGTGCCCATCACTGGTTACCGATTTGCACTCACACCTGTTGGTGGGCTTAGACGATGGTGCCGCTACGGAGGATGAAGCGTTGCACATGATACGCGGCTTGGCTGAGCTCGGTTATCGAAAGGCCATCACTACACCGCACATCCATCACGATCTTTTTAACAACACCGTTGAGGGCATTACTGATGGCTTAAATCACGTACGCCGTCTGCTACGCCACCATCAGATTGCTTTTGAAGTTCATGCGGCTGCCGAATATTTTTTGGATGATTTTTTTCTTCGCCAGCTTGACCGCAACGCTCTTTTGTCGTTTGGTGAGCGATACGTGTTGTTTGAACTGCCGTATTCCAGCCGTCCCATCATGTTGGATGAGGTCGTGTTCAAGATGAACTTGGCCAATTATAAGCCGGTGTTGGCTCATCCGGAACGATACCCTTACCTGTTTGATCCGAACCTAAGTGCGTATCGTGAATTAAAGAACATTGGGGTTTTCCTGCAGCTCAACCTTGCCTCACTCACGGGAGTGTATGGGCCAGTGGTGCGGCGAGCGGCCCGCGCACTTGTAGCAGCCGGCCTGGTAGATTTTGCCGGCACCGACCTGCACAAACCCGCCGGCTTGGATGTATTGCAGCAGGTAAAAAAATTGCCGGAATACCTGCAATTGCTTCGAAACAACCCGCTCCGAAACGATGAGTTGTGAACCCTCCGTTAAATTTGTGCAATACTGTACCATGCTTAGCGAAAACGATCTTTCCTATCTCATACAAACCGCTCGTCAGGCCGGCGAGGTGGTGATGGATGTTTATGCGTTGAACTTTCCAGAGGATATAGAAGTAAAATCAGACAATTCACCTTTGACCGTCGCCGATAAGCGCTCAAATAAGGTTATCCTTGAAGCTTTGCGCAGTCGCTTCCCTCAGCTCCCTGTCATATCTGAAGAGACCAAACAGGTTCCTTATGAGGTGCGGCGTAAATGGAAGTCCTACTGGCTGGTTGATCCGTTGGACGGCACTAAGGAATTCATCAAGAAAAACGGAGAGTTCACCATCAACATTGCCCTCATGCAGGACAGCGTGCCGATAGCGGGAGTAATTTACGCTCCTGCACTCGATAAGTTATGGTATGCGTTAAAGGGAGCGGGTGCCTATGTTCAGGAAGGGAATCAAGAAGCCCGACAGCTTAAGCGGGGCCACGATTGGCGGTTGATCAACCCGGTACGTGTGGTCGCCAGCCGTTCCCACATGGATGACCGAACCATGCAGTTTGTGGAAAAGTTGTGGGATAGAGGCGTAGAGGTGCGGTTTGTTTCTTCGGGAAGCAGCATCAAGTTTTGTATGGTGGCCGAAGGTCTTGCCGACGTGTACCCGCGATACGGCCCTACTATGGAATGGGATACTGCTGCCGGTCAGGCCATATTAGAACTTACGGGCGGAAGGGTTTACAATGCTGATACGCACCAGCGCCTGTTTTACAATAAGGAGAACCTGCTGAATCCTCCCTTCATTGCTGAGTTTATCGATTTGCCTTAAGGCGGAGGCCAGCTTTATGGCCTCAGATCCGGCTGCAGCCATTTCGAGAGCATGCTTGAGCATAACTTAAAATGTCGTACCATCGGGCTACTCCTATATTTGCGCCGCATTGTGTGATTTGTTGCGTCTGAACACCTGCGGGCGTGGTCTTTAACTCATTTGCCTTTCTGGTATTCTTTCCGGTGGTCACCACCATCTACTTCCTTTTGCCCCACCGATGGCGGTGGCTTCACCTGCTCATTGCCAGCTGCGTCTTTTATATGTTTTTTATACCCATCTATATTTTGATTCTCGTTTTCACCATTATCATCGATTATTTCGCCGGCATATGGATTGATCAGGCGCAAGGCTCGCGGCGCAAGCTTTATTTACTTATGAGTATCGTGGCCAACGTCGGCGTACTGGCTGTTTTTAAATATTATAATTTTTTTATTGATAACATCAACCTGATCGCCCAGTGGCTGGGCATGAACCCCGACCTGAAGTATTTGAACATCATTCTGCCTATTGGCCTGTCGTTTCACACGTTTCAGGCCATGAGCTATACCATCGAAATTTACCGGGGCAACTTCAAACCGGTGCGTGATTTTGGCATCTATGCCCTTTATGTGATGTTCTACCCCCAGTTGGTGGCTGGCCCCATCGAGCGGCCTCAAAATCTCATTCATCAGTTTTACGAAAAGCACGAGCTGGATTACCGGCGCGTGGTCAGTGGCCTGAAAATGATGTTGTTGGGCCTGTTTATGAAGGTGGTCATTGCTGATCGGCTGGGGGCTTATGTGTCCAATGTCTTCAACTTTCCCCGCTCCCACGACGGAGAGCCGCTGACTTTCTGGGTGGCCGCGTGGTTTTTTGCCATTCAACTTTACTGCGACTTCGGCGGCTACAGTCTCATTGCTATCGGTTCAGCTCGCGTCATGGGTTTTACCCTCATGACCAACTTCCGTCGGCCTTACCTGGGGCAATCCGTAGGAGAGGTTTGGCAACGGTGGCACATCTCGCTGACCAGTTGGTTCCGCGACTATGTTTTCAATCCGTTAGGCGGCTATCGCAAAGGCAAGTGGCGCGGCATTTTTAATCTGGGCGTGCTGATGTTTTTGGCCGGTCTGTGGCATGGGGCCAACTGGACCTATGTGCTGTGTTTCATGGTGTTTTTTGTCTTTCTGGCCTCTCGCCTCATCTTGCGCCGTCAGATCGAATGGTTCGACAAAAAAGTTTACGGCATTCATCCGTTGTTTGGCAGAATCGTGAACACGATACTGGCTTTCCATTGTGGTATTTTTTCATATGTGTTTTTCCGATCTGGTTCGGTCAGTGATGCTCTGTATTATTACAGCCAAATGTTCAGCTTTGCCAGCTTCCGCTTTTATGAGGGAGATGCCTCTACCTTGTGGTATGGGATTTTCGGCATTGTCCTGTTGTTTGCCTTGGAAGAATGGCAAGAGAACTATGCCAAGCAAAAAGATGCTGTTTTTCCGGAGCCAAAGTCCAAGGCGGCAAAATTCGTGTTTTACGCAGCCATCATTACGGTCATTTTAACCCTGGGGGTGTTTGATGCCAGTCAGTTCATCTACTTCCAGTTCTGAGCGCACCGGGCGCCACGACCTGCGGGTGCTGCTGCGCAACGCCTTGTTGCTGTTGCTGGTCGTAATTGTTTTTGACCAGCTCGGTGGTCTGGTGCTTCGCTTTTTGTATTTCCAGCAAAAGTCAGGACCGAATGCCGAAACCACTTATTTGTTTACTGCCATGAAGGCAGACGGCCTGATTTTGGGTTCTTCTCGAGGCCGCCGCAACTATAACTCGCTGACTTTGGCAGATACATTGGGTTTCAAAGTTTACAACGGCGGCCATGACGGGCAGACTGTTTTTTACGAACTGGCCGTGGTGCGCTCGGTGTTGAAACGTTATACTCCGAAGTTGGTTATCATTGACCTAAATCCTGAAGAGCTTTATTACAGGGAATTGCATTACGATCGGCTAAATGTGCTCGCCCCTTATTACCGTGACTTTCCAGAAGTACGTGATATCTATTTGTTGCGCGGCGTGCGTGATGGCAGCTGGCGTCCGGGCTCGCTGTTTGTAAGCCCTGCCCAACCCTCAAACAACAGTTGGGATAATTTCTGGTTTCGCATCCACGCGATGGAAGAATACCTGATTCCTATAAATACAGAAAAGATTAAAATGTTATCTGGGATATATCCTTACAACTCCATGCCTCTGGATATCCTATCCGGCATTTTCCGAAAGCGACACTCGCATGCTGGCTTCAAACCGCTAAAAGGCGTCATCAGTAAAAAGAAAGCCGAAGAGCTTATACGGCAAAATGCGGCGTTGCGGTTACAACCTGGAAAGCGGGTGGACAAGCATAAAGTGGCAGCTTTGGAGGAAATGATCACGCTCCTTAAACAGCGGGGTGTGGCCGTGATGGTGGTCATGTCTCCGGCCTTAGCTCCTTTTGGCATGGAGGCTTCTTATCAGACAGTGTTGGACTTGTGTGCCAGACACCAGATACCGTTTCGCGACTATAGCCAGGACAGTACCTACCTCGATTTAAAATATTTTTATGACAATCATATGAATTTAGAGGGGGCAACGTTGTTCTCTTCACGTTTGGCCAGCGATATCGTCCGCGTGTATTATCCCAACCTCAAACAACAATATGGCCAGCGACCGCGTTAAACCGAATTTCTTGCTCGTAGGGGCCGGCAAGAGTGCTACCCGTTCGCTGTACAACTACCTGATCCAGCACCCGGATGTCTTCATGCCTTCTTTGAAAGAACCGCAATTTTTCGTGGCTCGAGAAGTGGCTGGCCGCATTCAGAAATGGGTGGATGATGAAGAAACGTACTTTCGGCTCTTTGCTCCCGGTGCCGGCAAAAAAGCCATCGGGGAGGCCAGCGTTATGTATTTGCTTTTTTACCAAGAGGCTATTAAAAATATTTTACACTACCTGGGCAATCAGGTACGCATCATGATGATTTTACGTAATCCGGTCGATCGAGCTTATTCCGCATACAATTTTGTGCATCTGAATAATCCTGCTGAACGGTATTCTTTCGAAGAGGCCCTGCAATTGGAGGAAGAGCGTTGGCGCCAAAAAGAATCTTTATTCATGCAATATAAACGTATGGGCCTTTATGCCGATGCGGTACAAGCCTACTTAAACCATTTTCCGCATGTGCACATCATGTGGTACGATGAATTTCGTCAGAACCCCGCTCAGGTGCTCAAGGGCGTATTTGAATTTCTTGGATTGCGATCCGATGTACCTATCGATTACTCAAAAGTTTGGAACAAAGGAGGGAGAAGGTGGAAAAATCCATTGATCCGATGGCTGCTCATGTCTGATAACTGGATCAAGCGCATCTTAAAAATGTTCTTTCCGCGACGGCGGGGCGTGCGCACCCATGCATTCTTCACTCAAAATTTCATGCAACAAATTGAACCCATGAAACCCGAGACGCGGAAAATGCTCATTGAATATTTCCGGGCCGATATCCTGCGCCTGCAACAGATCACGGGTCGTGACCTCAGCAGCTGGCTGCAGTAGGTTGTATCTTGTGGGGCTGTGGGAGATCCTTCTTTCCAAATAAAACCCGACCGGTCTGCCTCAGGCCAACCCGACCGACATCGGCAGGAGTTAGTGCGGGGCGGCATTTCTGCTTTTTCATTACGGCTGGTGGGCATGGCGGTCAACTGGGTGTTTGCCATCATGGTGGCACGCAGTACCGGTGCTGCCGGTACCGGCGTGTATAACCTGGTGCAGACCGTGCTGAATTTTTCCAGTACCATTTCCAAGCTGGGTGCCGACACGCTGATGACCCGCTTTGGGGTGCAGTACTTTATGCAACGGCAATGGGGGAATATCAAAGATTTATTCAATAAAAATATTTTGGTTTCGGTGCCCCTGTCGTTGCTGTTGTCGGCCGTTATTTTTTTTCAAGCTGACGAAATCGCTGCACACATCTTTACCAAGCCAGAGCTGGCACCTTACTTTCAGGTGGGTGCCCTGGCTTTATTACCCCTTACCGTTTTCCAGATAGCCACCGGCGGCATTCGTGGCCTCAAAAAAATCCGGCAATACGCTTTTCTGCACAATGTCAGCAATTTCCTGTTTGGCATCTTCATTCTGGGTGGCATCTTGCTGTTGACCACTCGGCGTGATCCCATGATTGTGGTGATCACCTACATCACCTTCATCACGCTGACGGCATTACTCAGCATCTACTGGTTCTTTGTGTATTCGCACTATTTCAAAACGATGCCTTCGCAGGGCATTCAGTTCCGCGAAAAGTTCTGGGTGGGCATGTCGTTGTTTGTGGCTTCGTTGGCATCGCTGGTGCGTGGCTATGCCGATACGCTGATTTTATCGCGATTTGCATCCATGGAAGAAGTGGGTATTTACCGAAATGCTTTTAAAGTGGCCACGGTCACCCGTATAGCTTTGATTGCATTGCTGATTCCGGCAGCACCCCAGTTTGCCGAGCTCTATGCGGCTGGCCGTATGGATGAACTGCGCCGTTCGGCCCAGTTTGTCACCAAAATCATTTTCTGGTGCTCAGCCCCAATCCTGTTGGTCATTTTTGCTGCAGCCCCGCTTATCATGGGCATTTTTGGGAAGGAATTTGTTGCCGGAAGCTCGGTGTTGATGGTTTTGGCCGTGGGTCAGTTCATCAATGCAGCCACCGGGCCCGTTAGCAATATTCTCATCATGACAGGCCGGCAAAAGCTGAATCGCAATCTCATGGTGGCCACCACGGTATTGGCTATAGGCCTCAATTTATGGTTGGTGCCCCTGATGGGAGCCATGGGAGCTGCTATCGTCAATGCCTTGGGCGTTTTCCTTCTAAACGTCATTCCTTTTTTTCTTATACGCTATTATTACGGCTTTTACACCCTGGACGTGCGCGACCTTTTCCGACTGAATCCGCGACAGCTACTGCATGATGTACGCGAGGCATTGCGGCGTGATCGGAACCGCAAGCCGCTCGCCAATGACGACGATGAGCCTCTGGCCGAGTAAGCAGATCCGGTCTATGGCAGCCCCGCTGCTATCTTCGCACCGCCGCCCCACTCATGCTTCCTAATTTCCTGTGTGTAGGCGCACAAAAGTCTGGTACCACCACGTTGGACCAGATCTTGCGTCAGCATCCTGATATTTTTCTTCCGCGCAAGGTTAAGGAGACAAAGTTTTTTGTGTTTGCCGACAGGTATGCGCGGGGGGTACGCTGGTACGAGCAGGAGTTTTTTGCAGACTGGCAGGGGCAAAAAGCCGTTGGTGAAGTAGATCCGGCCATCATGTTTGAAGAACAGGCGGCCAGCCGCATCCGCGAAACTTTGGGTACTGAGGTGAAACTGATCTTTCTTTTGCGCAACCCCGCTACGCGCGCTTATTCGCATTATTTGATGAG
Organism: Chitinophagales bacterium; assembly: GCA_025056305.1. Lineage (GTDB taxonomy): Bacteria > Bacteroidota > Bacteroidia > Chitinophagales > UBA10324 > JANWXQ01. Next base: position 26,089 of record JANWWJ010000027.1, read on the forward strand.
TCGTCGTCGCGGATGGGAAACCCTTTCGTTCTCTGAGGCCCTTCGGGCTGAACCCCAACGCCTAAAGCAGGATCCGGAGCATCGATTGCGGTTCAGCTATCTGGCTCGTGGCTTTTATGCCTCGCAGGTGGAACGTTTCCTTCGCTCGTTTCCCCGCAGTCATCTTTTGTTTTTGATCATGGAGGAAGATTTTATTCGAAACCGCGAGAAAACCTTTCATCGCATTCAGGAATTTCTGAACGTGCCGGTGCGCAAACTGAATCTGGACATTCGCCGCAACGAAGCCGCTGATGTGCGGTTTTCTTGGCTGCAACAGTTGGTACGCGCGCGTGGTTGGTTGCGCTCGGCAGCCGCTACGTTACTGCCTCGACGACTGCGGCGGCGCTTGCATCAGGCTGCCGAGCAATGGTTTACCGCTCCGGCACGTGACCCGCACCTCAGCACAGAGCTGACTTTGCAGCTCATCCATCAATATTTTTTGGAGGACATTCACAGGCTGGAAACACTCATTGATCGTGACCTCAGTTGCTGGTACCAGCACAACGAAGGAAGGCTGCTGGCCTAATCTGTTGATCGTGGGCGCGGCGAAAAGCGGCACGACGACGCTTCACTATGCCCTTGCCCGCCACCCCGAGGTGTTCATGAGCTATAAAAAAGAACCCGGTTATTTCACTTGGCCCGATGAGCCCCTGCAGTTTATCAACAACGGTCGGCTCATCACCAAACCACGGTTTTTGGTGAATCGAAAGGAAGATTACCTCAAACTTTTTGCCGAAGGGTGCTCTCGGCGCTATCGTGGCGAGTCGTCCACAACATATTTGTTTTTTTATGAAAAGACCATAGCCAACATTCGGCGGTTACATCCGGAGCCAGATGCCATCCGTATTCTTATGATCCTGCGCCATCCGGTAGAACGGGCTTTTTCCCAATACATGCATAAGGTGCGCGATGGTGCCGAACCCCTGACCTTTGAACAAGCCTTGGAACAGGAAAGTTGGAGGCGAACACACAATTGGCACTTTGATTATCGATATGTTGAGCGCGGATTTTATTATCCGCAGGTGAAGGCTTACCTGGATCATTTTCCTCATGTGTTGGTATTGCTCTACGACGATTTGCGCAACGACACAGCAGCTACGCTGCGGACGGTGCAGCGGTTTTTGAATATTAAGATCATGGAACTGACCTATGAACAAGAGCTGAACGTGAGTGGGCGGCCGCGCCTGATGGCTTTAAACTGGCTGCTGAAGCAGCCCAACAAGCTGAAATCGCTTGCCGGTGCTTTGATTCCGCCCGCATGGCGTCGTCGCCTGCGCCTACGGCTTCAATCGCTGGTGTATCGCCACAATTTAGAACGTGAAGTCATCAATCCGGAAACACGCAAGAAATTGCTGGATATGTACGCCCCCGACATCGAGCAGCTTCAAAAGCTGCTGGGTCGTGACCTGTCGGCATGGCTGCGCTGAGGTGGCTACCTTATCTTCGCCGCCGGTTTCCCATGCCTGAAAAACTTCCCAACTTTTTTATCGTCGGCGCAGCCAAAAGCGGTACCACATCGTTGTATGAGTATTTGCGCCAGCATCCTGAAGTATATATGGCACCCATCAAAGAAACGCATCATTTCAGCACCGACCTCAATCCGGATGCCTTCCGCCCCAATTATGCCCGTTCCCTCAATAAGGACATCAGCCGCTGGCTGCAAGGCGACATGAAAGAGGGCATCTTTCATGCTTTTGTTCGAGACTGGAACCAGTACATGCAATTGTTTCGTTTGGTGACTGATCAAAAAGCTATAGGGGAGGTAACCAATTCGTACTTGTATTCTTCGGAAGCAGCGGCCAATATTCGTCGGCGATTCCCGCATGCCCGCATCATCATGATGCTGCGCAATCCTGCCGAACGCGCCTTCAGCCATTATCTGATGGACCTACGCATCGGCTATGAGACCGCCGATTTTATGACGGCACTCAAAAAAGACATGGCCCGCAATCCGAAGGGTTGGGGCATCAGCAACATGTACATCGAAATAGGTCAATACGCACAGCAGGTGAAGCGCTACTTGGATACCTTTCCTGCTGAACAGTTACGCATTTATTTGTTTGATGATTTTGTCCAGAACCCCGAGGAGATCATGCGGGACCTGTTCCGGTTTTTGGGTGTGCGTGACGATGTGCACATTGACTTCAGCCGCCGTTACAATCCCAGCTTCATTCCCAAAAACCGCTTTATCACCCTGCTCAATGCGCAAAAACGTTTTCGGGACTGGGTCAAAAGCATGTTGCCCCGCTCACTGCGGAGCCGGGCTAAAACCATGTTGTTTACAAATAAAAATCTTCCTAAAATGACTGATGAAGAACGCCGGTTTCTGATCGACATTTTCGAGCCAGACATCCGCCAGTTATCCCGATTGATCAACCGCGACCTGTCCTCTTGGCTGGCATGCAAATGACCGCAGCACAGCACCCCAAGGTGTATATCGTTCTGGTCAATTTCAATGGCCATTTCAACACCATTGAAACCCTGGAGAGCCTGTCGCGGCAGACCTATCGAAATTTTCAAATAATAGTTGTTGATAATAATACGCCGGAATCCCTGGAATGGATTCGTCGCTGGGCAAGAGGTGAATGGATCCCTGAATTCAGCCCGCCTGAGCCTATCAAGCACCTGACTTATCCGCTCTGTCCCAAGCCGGTTGTTTATGTTTCTTATGAGGTAGCGGAAGCCGAGCAAGGAGGTAAGCCAGAGCTGGAACCAGAGCAAGAAGGTGCGTTTTGCTTTCCCCTTATTTTTATTCAAGCCCGAAGCGACATTGGCTTTGCCGGCGGCAACAACGTGGGGTCCAGGCTGGCACTGGCACGTGGCGATGCCGGTTATGTTTGGTTGCTCAACAACGATACCACGCTGGAGCCCGATGCCTTGGAACGGCTCGTTGAAAAAGATCAGGAGTATCGTCGCCAAGGGCGGCGTGTGGGTATCATCGGATCCAAATTACGCTGGTATCGTTGGCCTGATCGCATCAACGCCATCGGCGGAAGGTTTAACAAATGGACCACCTGGAGCTATCATTTGGGTTTGAATGAACCCGACCGCGGCCAGTTTGATCACGATGGAGTTCAATTTGACTATGTCTATGGGGCAAGCTTGTTCGTACGCACGGAATTTCTTCAGGAAGTCGGCCTGATGAATGAAGCCTATTATGCCTATTTTGAAGAGATGGATTGGGAAGTCAGGGGCCGAAGAAAAGGATGGGAGCATGGATATGCATGGCGTAGCATCATCTATCACAAACAGGGGGTCACCACCGGTAAGGAAATTAAAGCGCGCCGCAGGCCGTTGTTCTTCATGTGCTGTAAGTACCGGGGTTGGTTGTTGTTTTACAGCTATTATTACCCCTACCTTATCTTCGCGCCTATTCTACGTTTGTTGTTGAAAGCCGTTAAAAATTTATTGGAGGGCAATAGCCGCGAATCGTGGTTGATTCTTAAAATTCTTGCAGGAAAGCGAACGTGCACACGCAACATGAATTAGCCGGCCCACTGCCTGTAAGGCGGGCAGCCCTCGTCGATGTTTACCGAGCGTTACGCATCCTGGTAGCCTACTTGATTCTGGTGCGGGTATTCGGCACCATGATCAAGACACCGCTTACCCAATATTACTTTCTCTACGTAGGTCTGCCTTTGCTGTTCCTGGAAATCGGTTTCGGAGTCTTTTACGTTTTGGATCGATTACTGGTTCATAAAGGAAAATTCAATGTTTATGAATTCGTTATCATTACCCTTTATGCCTATATGATGCTTCAGGGCGGGCTTGCTCCCTATTTTTTCTATGGTCAACCCATATTGACCGGTATGACCACCTACAAATTTTGGGGGATGATTTGGGACGGATTGATTGTTTTTTATTTATTGCGTATCCGATTTCTGGACTTAACCATCATCCGCGACGCCTTGCTGTTTGGGGCGTGGTTTCAGCTGCCCATTTTTCTGTTGCTCATCTTCACTCTAAATCCTTCCCAGTATGCCGGCACCCTTTTCGTTTACTGCAATGAAGCTAAGGGTGGATGTCAGTTTGAATTTGAAATATTCTTTTTCTTGTTTGCTTCAATCTACTACTACATCCGGCTGATCAAAACCAACAAACTGCACTACGGCCTGTTCTTTCTGATCTTTTTTAGTTATATATTTTTCATCAATCAAAAACGCGGCGTTTCTCTATCGTTGTTGGCAACGGTAGGTCTGTATTCCCTTTTCCACATGAGCCGCGACAAGCTTATTTACTATTCTTTGTTGGCCCTTTTGGCTGTCAGCATACTCATCACGGCACTCTATCTGTTCTATCCTGAGGTGCTGCAGCGTATTGTCAACACTTACACCAATGCGTTTATGGCCATCATGGGGGAGCGTACGGGCGAGGCATCGGCAGATGCACGCATCCGCCAGGGTCTGATTGCCATGAAATATTTAGACCGCTATCCGCTGGGCTGGATTTTTGGCAATGGAAAATTGGATACCGATTGGGAGGGAACGCCTGTTGATTTTTTGCGGTTTTACGCCTCTGACCTTGGGGTGTTCGGGGTGATCTTTCAATATGGCATCATGGGCTGGCTCGTTGGCCTTTCCCTGATGTTCCTGTTTGCGCTGCGTAACCATCAGCGGGTTAAATGGCATCGAAACGAAAGTTTCTACGTAGCTGTCGTGTACTTTATCCTGTTTTTGTTCATCAGGGGCATTCCTACAGGAGGAAGTTTTTTTGACCCAGGTAGTGCTACAACAGCTACCTTTGTAGGCATACATTACTTTTTTTACTATGCTGAGTTACATCCGGAACGTGGCTACAAAACCCCGTTGACGGCCTGATGAGCACAGCATTACCCAATTTGATTATTGCCGGCGTTCATAAGGCAGGCACCACGTCGGTGTTTACTTATTTGGCTTTGCATCCGCAGGTGTGCGGTTCCACGATTAAAGAGATCGGCTATTTCATGCCCTTGCGTTACGGGGGGCCATTGCCGAAATGGGAAACATATTTGTCGCACTGGCATCATTGTCGCAATGAAGTCAAATACCGCTTGGAAGCCAGCCCGAGTTATCTATATGGCGGGGAGGCGATAGCTGAAGCAATTGCTCGGATGTTAGGCCCTGAGGTGCGTATCCTCATCCTGCTGCGTGAGCCGGTGGAACGGCTGTTTTCTTTCTACGAACGGAAAAAGGTCAACGCTTTCTTACCGTCGCACTTGAATTTCCGCCAGTTTGCTGAACAGTCGCTGCAGCGAGCCGAGTTATTACCCGATTTAGGAGGAGATGATGTGGAATCGTTGTTACGCCGTGGCTTTCGCGAAGGATGTTATGTGGACTTCCTTCCCGCGTGGCTGGATCGTTTCGGCCCAAGGCTGCGCTTGATGTTTTTTGAGCATCTGCGTCAGGATACAGCCGCATTCATGCGTGACCTTTGCCAGTGGCTGGATTTGGATTTTTCTGCATATCGGCCTCAAGATTTTGCTGTTGAAAATCAAACTACCGGCGTGCGCTTCGCTTGGCTACACAGAAGCCTGCTGACTGTCAACAAAAAGTTTGAGGTCTTTTGGCGAAGAAACGTTGGATTAAAACGAACTTTGCGAAGCCTCTACAAGCGGATCAATGCCGTGGAGAGCAGGCGCGAGCGCCTTGCCGACGATGATCGGCAGTGGCTCGAAACAGCTTATTTGCCCTACAACAGGCGGCTGGCAGTCTTGTTGAAACAACAGGGCATTACGACCTGGCCAGAATGGTTAGCAAAAGCTGCATATGCCTCACAACCTGCCTAACTTCTTTATCGTAGGTGCACCTAAAGCGGGTACTACATCGCTGTATCAGTACCTGTGCCGCCATCCGGAAGTCTTCATGTCACCCATCAAAGAACCCAATTTTTTCTGCTACGAGGACACGCGGGCTCAGAACTTATATCACAAAGAAAAAGGGATTGGCGATTGGGATCGCTATGTCCAGCTGTTTGACGGTGCCAACGGAAGCCACAAAGCCATTGGCGAAGCCAGTGTGGCATATTTGTTTTATCCTAAAGTACCGTGGAGAATCCGGGAAAAAATCCCGGGGGCCCGCATCGTCATATCGCTGCGCAATCCGGTGGATCGCGCCATCTCTCATTATTTTATGGAGTACAAGCTTGGCTATGTCCATGTGCCTTTAGCAGATATTGTCTTTCGCCGCACCCGGCATCCCCGTGCCGCCTTATGGTACCAACAGTATGTAGAGCTGGGGTTTTATTACGAGCAGGTAAAGCGCTACCTTGAGGTCTTTCCACCGGAGCAGGTAAAAATTTTTATATATGAAGAATGGATAGCAAATCTTCAAGAAGGTCTTCGCGCTCTTTATGAGTTTTTGCAGCTCAGTACAACATATCTGCCTGAAGGCAATCCGCGTTACAATCCGTTTTCATTGCCCCGCAACCGGTTGCTTCATTTGCTCTACACGCAGAAGGGACTGCGTCGCCTGGCCCGTATGGTGTTACCTGAAGAGCTTGTGTACCGGGTCAAGCAGTGGGTTTTGACCAGTAATCGCCCCATGGATGTAGGCGATGAGGTACGGGCTGAGCTCACCCGCCTTTACCGAGAGGATATAGCGCGGCTGGAAGACCTGTTGAACCAAAAGCTCACAGTCTGGTATGCAACTTGACAACGGGCCGGCCATCGCTATGATAGAGCCCATCGGTGGTCACAGCGGCAATGATTTCTACGATTTTGGCCTTTGCAAAGCCATTGCCGACCAGGGCATCCGCGTCGTTTTCTACACCTGTGATGAAACTACCCTTGATCAGCAGTTTGCGTTTTCTTTCCCTACCGTTAAGCCTTACCGCCGCATCTACGGCCGCGATCCCAAGTGGCTGCGTGGCTTTCGCTACGCGGCTGGCTCCTGGCAGGCAGCAACCCATGCGGCACGTCAAGGCCTCAACATCGCGCACGTGCACATTTACCATTTTGCCTGGCGTGAGCTGCTCAACATAATGTTGTTTCGCCTGCGGGGGCTACGGATTGTAGCTACCATTCACGACGTGGAAAATTTTGAAACCTTCGGAAACCAGCCGAAGCACACCAATCACGCCGTATTCATGAAGCAGATTGACCGAATCGTCGTGCACAGTGAGTATGCAAAACAATGCATATTAAAATACTTTATTAATTACCCTCAGGAACGCATTGATATTGTTCCGCATGGCGACACGGATTTCTTGTTCAAAAATCCTCTCAGCCGCCAGGAAGCACGAGCCCGGTTACAGCTTCCGCAACAAGGCCGCATTGTTTTATTTTTTGGTCAAATCAAAAAAGTAAAAGGCCTGGACGTATTGTTGCAGGCATGGGTGCATGTCCGACAGCAGCAGCCGCAAGCGCGGCTGGTGGTGGTGGGCAGACCGTGGAAAGTAGAGCAGCAGCTGTTCGACCAAATCGTAGAACAACATCAATTGCAGGATAGTGTGGTGCTGAATTACCAATACGTTCCCAACGAGCTGATTCCCGTTTATTATGCGGCTGCTGACCTGGTGGTGCTGCCCTATCGGGAGATTTACAGCAGTGGCGTGATGGTACGTTCGCTGGACTACGGCGCTGCCATTCTAGCCAGCGATCTGCCAGCCTTTCGGGACATCATCACCGATAACGAAAATGGCTTGCTGTTCCGTACAGAAGATTCCCGTCATTTAGCCGAACGGATTTTGGAAGTGCTCAACGACGACGAGCGGCTGCAGCGTCTGCGGCAGCGGGCAATCGAAACTGCTGAGCGGAAATTTTCGTGGAACTACATAGGCAGCACGATGGCTGATGTGTACAAAAAAGTATTATATGAATGAAGGTGCTGTTGTATGGATTACGGGTGCTGCCGGCTTGGTCGGATCCCACCTTATTGAGGCCTTGCATCAACATGTTCCGCCTCATCGCCTGATTGGCACGTGGCATCGCCCCACTGTAGATCTGGATGACATCTTGCCGTTATGTACTGCCGAGCCCCTCGACGTTACCGATGGCGAAGCCGTCGCGGCGAGCCTCAACCGACACCGACCAGAGGTAATCTACCATCTGGCTGCGCAAAGCTATCCCACCGTTTCCTGGGAGCAACCGGTAGAAACCATGAACGTTAATATTAATGGAACGGTGCATGTGTTTGAGGCGATTCGCCGCATCCGGCAAGCTGATCGCAGCTATGATCCTATGGTGGTTGTGGCCTGCAGCAGTGCGGAGTATGGAGCATCGCTAACTCCGGAGCATGTTCCCGTTCGCGAAGATGCGCCTTTGCTGCCCTTGCATCCCTACGGCGTCAGTAAGGTAGGGCAAGACCTGCTGGCGTTTCAATACTGGAAGAATTTTGGCATCCGCTGTGTTCGCGTCCGCATCTTCAATACCACAGGTCCTCGCAAGAAAAATGATGTCGTTAGCGACTTTGTGCAGCGGGCTTTTGCCATCAGTCGTGGAGAACAAGAGGTATTTCGTGTAGGTAATCTCTCGACCCGTCGGGCGATTACAGATGTGCGCGACTTGGTGGCAGCACTTATTTCGTTAGCTCAAAAAGGAGAACCGGGCGAGGTTTATAATGTCAGCGGCGATCGTGTTTACCTGATTGCTGACCTGATTCCTTTGGTGGAACGCGCTGCAGGTGTCAAACTGAATGTAGTAGAAGATCCTGCCCTTCGGCGGCCCAGCGATGAACCTGTTATTGTCGGCGACAGCAGTAAGCTCAAGGCCTGCACCGGCTGGCAGCAGCACTTTACTTTGGAGCAGACCATTCAAGATATGTTCGCTTATTTGCAAAAAAAGGCTGCAATACACATGCTGCGTTGAAACGGTTTTTTGTAATTTCCGTAAGCAAGCGAAATCGACAGCTATGAAGGTGCGGGAGATTTTGCGGCAGAAAGGCTCAGCAGTGGTGTCGGTGCCACCGACGGCCACCGTGCTTGACGCTCTAAAGGTGATGGCAGAAAAAAACATTGGTGGTGTGCTGGTCATGGACGGGGAAAAAGTGCTTGGCATTTTCACCGAACGCGACTATGCCCGAAAAATCGTTTTAAAGGGAAAGACCTCAGCCGAAAGCCGCATCAGTGAAGTGATGGTCACCGAGCTGGTGACCGTCACGCCCGATCACGATACCTCAGACTGCATGAAACTGATGACGACCAATGCCATTCGCCACCTGCCGGTTATGGAAAACGGCAAGCTGGTAGGACTTATTTCTATCGGTGATGTGGTAAAGGCGGTTATCGACGAACAGCAATCTACCATTCAACATTTGGAACAGTACATTGCGGGCAGTTAGGCTGCCGTTGCGGGGCAAGGCGCCCGCGTATCTTCGCCATTCATGAATATGATTTTTGTTGTCGGCAACAGCCGCAGCGGCACTACCATGATGGGCCGCATTTTAAACAACCATCCGCGCATCCATACTTTTCCCGAACTGCATTTTTTTGAACAGCTCTGGTCAACAGCAGATCGACAACGTCGGCTGAACAAGGATGAGGCAGCACGCCTGGCTGCTTTGCTGCTTAACATAGCCCGGGAAGGCTACTTTGCCCGTCGGCATATTGAAGATTATTTGGCGGAAGCAAAAAAACTGTTGGCCTCAAGCGGGGTATCGACTCCTTTGGCCAGCGATGTCTTTGCTGCCGTCGTTCAATACGAAACGCGAAGGTTAGGAAAAGAAATGGGCTGTGATCAGACCCCGCAGAATGTTTTTTATATAAAAGAAATACTTGAATTATTTCCAGAATCACGGTTCATTAACATGGTGCGCGACCCGCGCGATGTGCTGTTGTCCCAAAAACGTAAATGGCGGCGGCGCTTTCTCGGGGGCACACATGCCACGTGGTATGAGACCGTCCGTGCTTGGGTCAACTACCATCCCTATACCATCAGCAGGCTGTGGGTGGCTGCGGTGCGGGCAGCCAGGCGCATGCAGCACCCTAATGTGCTCACCGTTCAATTTGAACGGTTGCTTGCCCATCCTGATGATGTCATCGCTGCGGTATGTGCCCACGTGGGGGTGGACTTTTTGGCGGCTATGAAAGAAGTGCCGCAGGTGGGATCATCCAGTGGTCACGACCGAAGTGAGGTTAAAGGAATAAATGCTGAACGTGCCCAAAGCTGGAAACGCGGCGGTTTATCCCCTACTGAGCTCTGGATTTGCCAAAAGGTGTGCTGCGCGCAAATGGAAGCATTTGGTTACAAACCTGTCGACGTACGGCCTGATCCCTTGTTGTTGCTGTGGTATGTGTTTCTGTGGCCGTTGAAACTTGCGGCTGCTTTTATCATGAATTTGCATCGCATGAAAAATATTATGGAAACGTTGAAAAAACGTTTGAGTTAAAGGTCATGCGGTTAAGCATAAGGTCAAGCTAAATTTGTTGCCGTTGCTATGAAAGTTGCTGTAGTGGGCTGCACCGGTCTGGTCGGTCAAACGATGCTTCGGATTTTGGAAGAAAGAAGAACTCCAGTGCAGCAGTTGTTGCCGGTAGCCAGTGCACGTTCCGTAGGTAAGCCCATAACATTTCAAGGAAAAACCTATTCCGTACTTACGCCGGAGCAGGCATTGACCCAAAAGCCGGATGTAGCTCTGTTTTCTGCCGGTGCTGCCGTCTCGCGCACCTATGCACCGCTGTTTGCCGAAACCGGCACGATCGTAGTTGACAACTCATCGTGCTGGCGCATGCATCCAGACGTACCGCTCGTTGTACCAGAAGTCAACAGCCATGTATTGCATTTCGAACATCGACTGATTGCCAATCCCAATTGTTCTACGATCCAGATGGTTGTAGCCCTGTATCCTCTTCATGTACACTTTGGCCTGCGCCGCATTGTGGTAAGCACATATCAGAGCGTCAGCGGAACGGGAGCTCGGGGCTTGGCTCAACTGGAAGCGGAACGTCAGGGCCTTTCAACTCCAGCAACCTATCCATACACCATAGACTTAAACCTCATTCCACACATAGATAGTTTTAGTGAAGATGGCTTTACGCGTGAAGAGTGGAAGATGGTCAATGAGGCCAGAAAAATTATGGGATTGCCTAAGTTGAGCGTGACAGCGACGTGTGTGCGTGTGCCGGTGCGGGTGGGGCATAGTCTTAGTGTGCATGCCGTGTTTGAGCGGGAGTTTACGTTGGAACAGGTACGTGATGTGTTGCGGCAAGCACCTGGGGTGGTTTTATGGGATGATCCACATCAAAACCGCTACCCCATGCCTCGCGACGTGGAAGGAAAAGATGAGGTGTATGTTGGGCGGTTGAGGCTTGATGCCTGCGAACAGAAAGCCTTAAACTGCTGGATCGTAGCCGACAATCTACGGAAAGGGGCTGCCACCAATGCGGTGCAGATAGTAGAGCATATGTTGCGGCTGAAGGCTGGCAGCCTTGTTGTGTAGCAGTTGCCCTACATCATAAACCATCGCTTTTCCCAAACCCCTGCAGGAAAAGAAACTAAAATTCCCCCTCACGTGTTGTTTAGGGTGCAATGCTTGTGCCGCTCAGTGCAAAAGCAGCATGTGTTGTATTCATGAGCTTTATGCCGAAATATTTACCGTCACTGCTTCAATAGCCAAAAGATTGGTGATGTAAGAAATGAGAAAAATTATGACCGAGCCGAAAGGATTTCGCTGATATCTTGAAGGATCGAAATGCTTCCTTTCATACATATTATGAACACCATAGATTTTTTCAAAATGTTGGTGTGAACTTGCAACAATAGTTTGCCACGTCTGCTTGGGAAGGAAATCGGATTTTCATGCAGCCGCGTTTAAGAAAGTTCTGCAAAAAGATGCAAAATGCATACGATGAGCGATATTCAAGATCGGGGGCAGAAAATCTGGCAGAGCGGCTCATTGAATACGGCAATAGCCATGTTGCACAGTTTACAACGAATAAAACATAAAAGTTTCCGTAATATTGAGTGAGAGCTGATGCGGTTGGGCCGACCAAAAAATCAATCAACCAGCGAAATGTCGAACTGCACCAAATCGACAAAATCGTTGACGCGTTCTTCGATATCTTCCTGGGTGAGCTGCATGAGTTGTTCGGCACCGAACTTAGCCACACAAAAGGAGGCCATGGCAGAGCCGTAAATCACGGCCCGTTTCATATTATCGAAAGAAATATCCTGTGTTTTAGCCAGGTAGCCGGTAAAGCCACCGGCAAAAGTGTCGCCTGCACCGGTGGGGTCAAACACTTCTTCTAAAGGCAATGCCGGAGCAAAAAACACATTGTTGTCGTAGAAAAGTAGGGCACCGTGTTCGCCTTTTTTGATGACCAGATAGCGAGGACCGCTGTCCAGTACTTTTCGTGCTGCTTTAATCAGCGAGTATTCTCCGGAAAACTCCCGTGCTTCTTCGTCATTGATAACCAATACATCCACCAGACGAAGTGCCTCACGCAGCTCTTGCGGTGTATGCCGCATCCAATAATTCATTGTGTCCATGACAATGAGCCTTGGCCGCTGCCGCAGCCGGCGGATAACACTGATCTGTACCGATGGGGTCAAATTGCCCAGCATCAGAAATTGACTGTCCTGATAGCTTTCAGGGATGATGGGGTCGAAGTCGGCCAGGGCATTCAATTCGGTAACTAATGTTTCCCGGGTGTTCATGTCCAGATGGTAGCGGCCCTTCCAAAAGAAGGATTTCTGCGAGCTTTTGATCTGCACGCCTTCGGTGCGAATGCCGCGATCGTTTAATCGGGCCAGCTCTGCAAGGGGAAAGTCGTATCCGACCACCGAAACGAGTCGGATGTTGCGTGTGAAATAAGAGGCGGCCAAACTGATGTATAAGCCTGTGCCTCCGAGAATACGGTCGGCCGAGCCGAAAGGTGTTTCTATGGAATCGAACGCCAGCGTGCCTACAACCAGAATGCTGGGCCCGTTGTCTTGTGGGCTGCGATGTAGCACATCCAAAATTGACATGAGGTCGGGCGTTGACGGAGCAAAAGTGCAACCTTTTGGCACTATGCCCGGTGCATGACGTACAAAATATGAACCGGACATAAGGTAACTGTACTGCAAAGCGGAACAAATAGTTTTACAAGCTATGTCCATAATGGTTTGTGATTGCGGCAGCAGTAAGGCACAATGGATGCGCAACGATGAAGATACCGTCCGTGCTTTGGCAACTGCCGGATTCAACCCCTATCAGTTTGCTTCTGTGCAAGAGTTGACCGGCTTTTTGCATATGCAGGTCAAAGACTGGACAGACTTTAGCGGGAATTTGTTCTTTTATGGGGCGGGCTGCGCTGCGGCCGAGAAACGTTCACTTGTGGCTTCAGCCTTACAGAAAATTTTTCCCCAAGCCCGTGTCGCCGTTTTCGATGATCTGCTGGGTGCCGCGCGTGCCGCTGCAGGCAAACAACCGGCTATTGTGCTTGTTCTCGGCACCGGAATGAATAACGGTTTTTACGATGGCACGTCCGTTCGATTCCATGTGGATTCGCTTGGCTACATTCTTGGCGATGAGGGCAGTGGCGTGGATTTGGGGCGTCGTTTGTTGCAGGCAGCACTTCGCCAACAAATGCCGGCTGACCTTGCGCAAGCCTTTGCGACGTATCTACCGCTTTCGCGAGATCAAATCCTGGATCAGGTGTATGGGTCGAGGAGTGCTCGTGTTTTTCTTGCCGACCAGGTGCGATTTATAGCACGGCATAAAAACCACACGTGGATACAGCAGTTGATCAGAGAAGCTTTTTATGCTTTGGCACAAAGGGTGCTGAGCGTCTATGAAGTGTACCGAAGCTTGCCAGTCCACGTTGTAGGCAGCGTGGGCAGTGTATTTGAAGAAGAGCTTAGGCTGGTGATTGCGGCAGTAGGCTTTCAGCCGGGCAGGTTTTTGGCGCAACCCGTCGAGGATCTGTTCGCCTATCATGCATCGGAGCGTATTAGCTCCAAATAGTCGTCCGTTTTATTTTTGCAGGCGTTAAAAGTTCCTCGGTAGCTCAGCTGGTTAGAGCATCTGACTGTTAATCAGAGGGCCGCTGGTTCAAATCCAGCCCGGGGAGCAATTCAGATTAGCAGATCAGGAAAAAGAGCCCGACTTTAGTTTTTCGGTGTTTTCAGCCAGTTCAAGGGCTTCCAGCATTTCGTCAATTTCCCCATCCATAAAGCGATCCAGGGTGTAGAGTGTTTTGCCGATGCGATGATCTGTAACACGGTTTTGAGGGAAATTGTAAGTTCTGATTTTCGCTGAACGGTCACCCGTACTCACCATCGTTTTTCGTTTGCTGGCAATTTCCATTTGCTGCTTGCGCACCGCTTCTTCATAAAGGAGGGTACGTAACATTTTCATGGCTTTTTCGCGGTTGGCCATTTGGGTACGCTCCGTTTGACACATGACTACCTTGCCCGTGGGAATATGGGTAAGGATAACTTTTGTTTCAACCTTATTTACGTTCTGACCTCCAGCGCCACCGCTTCGGGCTGTTTCCATTTTCACATCGCTTTCTTTTAACTCCACATCTATCTCTTCCGCTTCAGGTAAGACGGCCACAGTAGCCGCCGAGGTGTGGACACGACCCTGTGCTTCGGTTTCGGGCACACGCTGTACTCGATGCACTCCACTTTCATACTTCAGGGTGCCGTAGGCATAGTCGCCTTCGACTTCAAAAATGATTTCTTTGTAACCGCCCTTAGGGCCTTCGTTTTCATTGAGGATGGAAACTTTCCAGCCGCGTGCCTCACAGAAGCGGGAGTACATGCGAAACAAGTCGCCGGCAAACAAGCACGCTTCGTCGCCGCCGGTGCCGGCACGGATTTCGACGATGGCGTTGCGTTCGTCCTGGGGATCTCGGGGCGTAAGCAAATGACGGAGCCGTTGTTCGACCTGTTGGAGTTTTTGTTCCAGTTCGCTGAGTTCTTGACGCGCCAATGCGCGCAGCTCTTCATCACTTTCGGTGCGTAACAACTGCTCGGTGTTGCTCTGATGTTTTTGTAACTGGCGATATTGGTCGTATGTTTCAAGGATGCGTTGCAGTTCCTTGTACTCGCGGTTGAGCTTTTTGTATCGCTGCTGGTCAGCTATGATTGTTGGGTCGCTGAGCTGTTCCTGTACGTTCAGGAAGCGTATGCGCAAATCTTCCAGTTGCTCGAGCATGCCGGCGAAATTAGTAAGCAAGGATAGGTGGCTGGACCCGGTACGCCTGAGTCCGGATCAATGGGTTTGCGCCGTAACTTTGCAGGGATGAAACGTTGGTGGCAAGCACTTTGTTTGGGAGCTTTTCTTTCTACGGCTGCTTTGCCGGCTTCGGCGGCCTGTCCTTTATGCAAGGCCAAGGCTGACGCTACGGCGGCAGAGAACCGCGAGGAGGGTAAAAGCCTCAATGCAGGGATCATGTATTTGCTGGTCATGCCTTACCTGTTGGCCGGAGCCATTGGTTATTGGTGGTATGTCAACCAGCAGAAACAAAAAAAGCTGGCCGACGACCTGTACGAATAGACCAACAGGGCTGGCAGACTGCGATGAAGTGATATAGTGTTTTTTTATATGCGGCTATTGGCCATCAGGTTCCGACCAATCGCCGTTTTCGCGGATAAGTTCAATGAGGGCATCAACAGCCTGTTCTGCCTCTACGTTACGGCGAACGATTTCCTTGCCTCGATATAAAGTGACCTTACCGGGGCCACTGCCAACATATCCATAGTCAGCATCGGCCATTTCCCCCGGACCGTTGACGATGCAACCCATTACAGCGATTTTGATGCCTTTCAGATGATGTGTGCGGGCGCGAATACGCGCTGTGGTTTCCATCAAATCAAACAAGGTACGACCACAACTCGGGCAACTGATGTATTCGGTTCTCGAAATGCGTTGGCGACATCCTTGCAGAATGGAAAAAGCCACCTGATTCAGATAATGAGGGGGATACCGGCTACTGTGTAGCCAAAGACCATCGCCAAAACCATCTATGAAAAGAGCACCTGCATCAGCGGCTGCTTTAAGCATGCCTGTTTCCTGATCAACGGCGGAAAGGGATAGGCGTAGCACCACAGGGACTGTGATTCCGTGTTTCTGCAACAGAAAGAATGCCTGCCGTAAAGGTGGGATCACAACATCCCCTTCGCAGTACAAGACTAAAACCACTTGTTTCTGTTCGGTGAGCCATTTTAACAATTCTGAATGCAGATCTTGAGGTCGAACCGCCAAAAAACCAATCAAAGGTTTGGGGATGTGTTGCAGTACTTCCAGCTCTGAAAGTTGCAATAAGGGAAATACATTAGGGCGGAAAGGTTGCTGTCGCCAAAAAGTAAAATCTTCAATAACAGAAAGGTGGCCGGGAAGGGCAAATGATATTTTTTGACTTCCGCAATACACGTAATCGGCCGCCTGGTCGGTAAGGGTCCATTTATCTGTAGCGGGATGGTATCGGTAACCGAACGGTTCGAGCACTTCAGGCTGGTTCAAGGATAGGGCGGCGGCATCGGCAATTACGACGGGTACATGGCGTCCCCCTATTTTATCTATCGAATCTGTTTTCCTTCGCTCAAACACATAAGGATTGATCGGGCTGATCTCAGAGACTTCGGGCGGCAGTTGAGCATCGGGGGCTTTCAAATCGGAGAAAAGGCTCACCAGCTTGCGGGCCACAGGAATTTCCTCTTCGGGGGGTTCGGTGAGCGAAACACGCACGGTATCGCCCAATCCGTCGGCGAGCAAGGTCCCGATGCCGATAGCTGACTTGATGCGGCCATCCATACCATCGCCGGCCTCGGTTACGCCCAAATGCAGCGGGTAGTTGCGACCCGTTTCCATCATGCGGCGGACCAGTAGGCGGTAGGCCTGAACCATAACCTGAGGGTTACTGGCTTTCATGGACAGCACTATGTCATAGAACGATTCGTCTTCAGCAATACGCACAAATTCTAAGGCACTTTCTACCATACCTTCGGGAGTGTCCCCATATCGGTTCATGATGCGGTCGCTGAGCGAGCCATGATTGGTACCGATGCGCAGTACCGTACCGTATTGCTGGCATATACGCAGCAGCGGTACAAAGCGGTCGCGAATACGTTCGAGTTCTGCGGCATACTCAGCATCGGTGTATTCTTTTTGTTCAAACTTTTTTTTGTCGGCATAGTTGCCGGGATTTATGCGCACCTTTTCCACGATGCGGGCGGCGATTTCTGCCGCATGTGGGGTGAAATGAATATCTGCTACCAAAGGAGTGCGATATCCCAGGCGCCTCAGTTCGTTTTTGATGTTGGCCAGATTTTCTGCCTCACGAATACTTGGCGCAGTAATGCGTACCAATTCACTGCCTGCCTCAATACATCGGATACATTGCTGAACGGTGGCCGCCGTGTCCATGGTATCGGTAGTGGTCATGGTTTGCAGGCGTATGGGGTTGTTGCCACCAATGCCCACATCCCCACATTTGACTTCGCGGGTAACAAACCGTATCGGCCGAACTAAAGAAGTACAGTAAGGCAGAAGCACGTAAGGCAAAGATAGGGGCAAGGATAGGGCGCCAGGAACAGGCCACGCCCCTGCCTTATTTTCACTGCACGAGCCATGTTGTCCAGGAAGCTTGAGCTGACGTTACTGGGATTGGTGCTGGCTGTAGGGGTCGCTCTGCGCTTTTATGGCTTTCCCGACATTCCTTTTTGGCACGACGAGCTGAGTGCCTGGGTGAGGACCGGATATACCTCTTTTAGCCGTCTGATTTACGAAGGGGTGATCCCCGATGGTCATCCGGCACTTATTCAGGTTTTTTTAAATTATTACCGTTTTGCTTTTGGCGACGATGAAGCCGTATTCAAGTTCCCTTTTTTGCTGATGGGTACGGCTTCTGTCTATTTAACTTACCTCATAGGCAGGCAATGGTTCAGCGTCAGTACGGGATTATTGAGTGCAGCCGTGCTCGCGGTGACTCAGCTTGCCGTAATGCAGTCGCAGGTAGCACGCCCATACGCCAGCGGCTTGTTCTTTACCTTGTTGATGGCATGGAGCTGGTGGCAGTACCTGCAAGCTGCCAACAAGCGGCAAGCACGTCGATATGGGCTAATGGTGTTCGGCGCAGGAGTACTTTGTGCGTACAATCACTATTTCAGTTTGCTGCAGGCTGCGTTGTTATGTGGCTGCGGTTGGTTTCTGTTGCCTGCCGACCGCAGAAAGGCCTACACGTTGGTTTGTTTGTTCCTTGCGGTCTTGTTTGTGCCTCATGTACCCATAACGCTGAAACATGTACAGCAGGGTGGAATTGGGGGGTGGTTGGCCGCGCCTAAACCCGATTTTGCATTATCGTATCTTGGCTATATCACACATTTTTCGGGGCTGTTTCAAGGGGCCACAGCACTGATTCTGCTCATCAATACTGCCGCTAACTTCAGATTCATTAAGAAAAACCGCATGCGTCTTGTGACGCTTTTCCTGGCCTTAATGCCTGGCCTCATCGGTTATGCATATTCAGTTTTGCGAAATCCGGTGTTGCATTATTGGGTGCTGTTATTCAGTCTGCCATTTTTGTTGTTGTGGGCTTTCTCATTTTGCAGTGATGACCGGCCCCTCCTGACGGCTTCTGGTGTGCTGTTGCTGCTCGTAGTTGGAAGTTCCTCATTGATTTATGAGCGCAGGCATTACGAGGTATTTTATCGGCAACCCACAGAACAAGCCGTACGGCTTACCAAGGTGGTGCTGCAGCAAACGCAAGATCCGGTAACCGTCTTGCTTAACCATCCACCGCGTCATTTAGAATATTACTTGCGTCGTGAGCATCCTCGCCCTTCTGTTGTTCTGTGGCACGACCTGCGGCACCTTACCCAGTCAGAATTTCGGCTCTGGTTACGACAGCAGCACTCAGCTCTAATGGCCTGTAGCAATCTGCCTTATGAGCAGCTATTGGTGGTTAGAGAGCTCTATCCTTATTTGCAATGGCGGCGTGCTGGATTAAACCACGACTGGTACGTATTCCGCCGGCAGGGACCTGCAACACTGCCGCTGGTCTATTTTTCGGATTCGCTGTTCAAACGACGGGAAATAGAATCGCATGCTTCTGCTCGCGATACGTCGATGTGGCTGGACAGCACAATGGAATTCAGTGCCGGCATGCATTACTTAATCGATAGCATTGCCCACCATCATGACGATTGGTTGGTAGCCGGTGTTCGCTTTTCTGAGCTGGAGCCAAACAGTGAGGCATATCTGGTGGTCACTTTATGGGCCTCAGGGAAGCAGCAGTACTGGTCAGGACGCAGGCTGGATGAAGGAGCTGTTGAGGGCAGCGGAAGGGTGTATGTAGCCTTACGCTTGAGAGATTATCCTTTGGAAGGTCAGGAGCGGCAAATTCGGGTGTATGTGTGGAACAAAAAGCGTGATGCCTTTCGCCTAGATCAACTGTGGGTGCAGCTGGATGCAGGCAATCCCTGGCTATATGCCAGTGTAGAACCAATACCGCCCTATGCCGAAGAATACCGGGCCTTTCTGAACTTGCCTTAAAAAATCAGGAAGAGGCAGACCCGGCGTCAGCATTTCCGGCATTTTCCAGGGTGAGCCGTTTTTCGCGGATTTTAGCCTTTTTGCCGGTACGCTGTCGCAAGTAAAACAAGCGGGCCCGTCGCACGCGTCCTCTTTTATTGACTTCGATGCTTTCGATGTTGGGAGAGTAAAGTGGAAACACCCGTTCTACGCCAATGCCGTTGGAAATTTTGCGTACGGTAAAGGTTTGGGTAGCGCCTCGGCCACGCCGTTGAATGACTTCACCACGGAAGGCTTGAATACGCTCTTTGTTGCCTTCGACAATTTTATAATAAACGGTGATGTTATCACCGGCTTTAAAGTCAGGCAGTTCTTTTTTGGGCGTGACCTGCTGATGAAAATAGGCTGTGGGATCCATGGAATTTTTGAAGAGGGCTGCAAAAATAAGGGCTGGAGGGGGGTTGAGCAAACTCAGGCTTCCAGAGCGCCTCGCCCTGCCTTCTGAACTAGTTGTTCAGCACGCAATTTCCGGAGAACCGCATCCAACACGCCGTTGATGAACTCGCCGCTTTTTGGCGTGCTGTATCGTTTAGAGATTTCAATATACTCGTCAAAGCTTACCTTGACCGGGATTTCAGGGAAATACAGCCATTCGGTGAGGGTCATCTTCATCAGCAGCATGTCGAGTAAGGCCACACGTTCCGGATCCCAGTTTTCTAAAAATGGCAGAATAAGCGCTTGGGTTTCTGCCTCATGTTCCTTGACGGCACGAAGCAGCTTTAGGGCAAACTGTTTTACTTCACGCTGGTTTTGAGCTTCGCGAACGATGTGGGGTGGATCATCAGGTCCGATGTTGTTAAGGTGCGTGGTTATCACGGAAAAGATCAGCTCGCGGTCATCAGGCCAGCTGCTGAACAGATCTTCCATGTGCTGTTGATACAGATCGTGGGTGCTCAAAATGGCCCGGTAAAGAAAGATTACTATTTCGCGTTCGTCGGTAAGCAGGGGATTGGCCTTTTGGGCAAAGGCAACGTATTGGGGCGTCTTACGCAGCAGCTGGAAAAACAAACGGAACAGGTCAGGGTCGGCCAGCCGATTGAGCTTTTCAGCCTCAACTACGTCGTACAGTTTTTCTTTTCGAATGAAGTGTTGAATGACGGTGTTTTCAAAGATGGCAACCGAATTAATTTGATCTTGGGCAGAAGGAAAGAACTTTTCAGCACGGATGCGTATATCGGTGTAAACATATTCAGCCGTTTTGCACAGTACATACAAGCTATAAAGAAATGACTTATATGTTTTGTTTATGTTTTCTAACAGATAGCGTTCCAGCCGATTTAATGTTTTTTCCTGGTCTTGGATGTGGGCATAGAGCACCTGCATGACTTTAATGCGGGCCAGGTGTCGGGAAATCATCACCGGGAGGATGTGGCTGGACTGCTGCGGCTACGGCCGGGGATCAACGGCGGGCGTGAATGGCGGCAATTTTTCGAATGCGTTCTTCAGCCAAAAGCTGTGCTGCCTTGGCTGTGGGGATGTTCTTGCTTTTGGCCAAGCGGAAAATTTCCAGCGTTCGGTCGTAGATGCGCTCGCACTGAGCCATAGAGCGTTCGCGGCTGTAGCCTTCCCATTCGGAAGCCACATTGATAAGGCCCCCGGCATTGATGACGAAATCAGGAGCATACAGAATACCGCTGTCCATCAGCATTTGGCCGTGTTCGGTTTCGTCTTCTAGCTGATTGTTGGCTGCGCCGGCCACGATCTGACAACGCAGGCGCGGAATGGTTTCGTCATTCAGGGTTCCGCCCAGAGCGCAGGGGGCATAAATATCTACAGATACATTGAACACCTCTTCAGGGCTTACCGTGATGACGTTGAAACGCGAGGAAACAGCTTGCATGCGATCCTCATATATGTCGGTAACATAAATTATGGCGCCTTCTTTGTGCAGGTGTTCGACCAAGTATTCGCCCACATGACCTACCCCTTGAACCATAACTTTTTTTCCACTGAGGTTGTCTGATCCATAAGCTTCTTTTGCCGCAGCTTTCATGCCCAGATATACGCCGTAGGCAGTGAAAGGGGAGGGATCGCCGCCTCCGCCTAGATATTCGGGCAGGCCGGTCACAAATCGGGTTTCGCGGCCAATCCATTCCATATCTGCAGAGGTTGTGCCTACATCTTCGGCAGTGATGTAGCGGCCATTGAGCGAATTGACAAATTGCCCATAGCGGCGGAATAAGGCTTCCGATTTGTCTTTGCGTGCATCACCAATGATCACTGCTTTCCCCCCTCCTAGGTGTAGGCCGGTGATGGAGGCCTTATAGGTCATGCCGCGCGAGAGGCGTAAGGCATCGCGCAAGGCTTCTTGTTCACTGCTGTAATTCCAGAACCGGGTGCCACCCAGCGCCGGTCCCAGTATGGTATTGTGAATGGCAATAATGGCTTTGAGACCCGTGGGTTGATCAAAGCAAAAGACCACCTGCTCGTGGTCCATGGTGCTGATCTGACTGAAAACCGATGTTGCGTTTTTGTCCACGCCGGGGGTGCTGGCTATCGACATGATCATCAGATTTTCTGTTGAAACAATAAGGGCGCTTTGGACAAAGGTAGAAGGAAATTTTGCAGCATAAGGTTGGGGATGCCAACCTTAAGCCCTGCCGTAATTTGTGCAAGGCAATGCGAGAAAACGGAAGCCTCCGTGGATGAGTTAAAAGCACTTAACCCCTATTTCTATCGGTACCGGTGGCGGCTTGCGCTGGGAACCGTGTTTGTGGTGTTGGCAAATGTGATGGCCGTTTATGCGCCACAGATTGTAAGACAGGCTGTTGATGCCGTCATTATGTATTCGGATTATTCCTATTATTTCGACGTCGAGCCATTGCGTACGGCTTTTGTCGACGGGTTAGGTTTTTTCTTGCTCGGCTTCTCGCTGATCGTATTGATGGTGGCGCTGGCGCGTGGCTTATTCATGTTTTTGATGCGGCAGACGCTTATAGTCATGTCGCGGCTAATTGAATATGATCAGAAAAATGAGTTGTACGCCCATGCCCAGCGGATGGATCTGGAATTCTACAAAACCCACAGTACCGGTGATCTGATGTCGCGTCTCACCGAAGATGTATCGCGCGTGCGCATGTACACAGGACCGGCTTTGATGTATTCCTTGAATTTGCTGGTTCTGTTCGTTCTGGTGGTAGTTGCCATGCTGCAAGTAGATGTCAGACTGACGATGTACACGTTGCTGCCGTTGCCGGTTTTGGGATTTGGCATTTTTCGGCTCAGTCGCATCATAGAACGTAAGAGCGAAAAAATTCAACTCCAGCTGGGGCGCTTGACCACCTGGGCGCAGGAAGGTTACGCAGGCATTCGGGTGATCCAAGGCTTTGGCCGTCAAGCCTTGCTGGCCGATCGTTTTGCTCAGGAGGCTGAGGCCTACCGACGACACACCTTGAGCTTGGCCCGTACGGAGGCGTGGTATCATCCCTTGATCATGCTCTTAGCAGGGTTGAGCACTTTATTGACGGTGGTGATAGGAGGCTGGCATGTACGCAACGGTACGGTCACAGCTGGAAACATAGCAGAATTTGTAATATATGTAAACATGCTCACGTGGCCCATTACCTCAGTTGGTTGGGTGATGGCCCTGGTTCAGCGCGCAGCGGCATCGCAGTGGCGCATCAATCAGTTTCTCCGGCAACAACCCACGCTTCGTGCCGACGGCTCGGTGCGCCTTCTCCTTAAGGGAACCCTAACGATGCACCAGGTATCGTTCACCTATCCGCACAGCGGGGTGCAAGCACTCAGCGGCGTCAGTTTACACATTGAGGCAGGACAACGCGTGGCCTTGATGGGCCTTACCGGTAGTGGGAAAACCACGTTGCTGCACCTGTTGGTGCGCTTGTACGAACCGCAGCAAGGTACCATTTTGTTGGACGGCATTCCACTGGACCGCTTTGCCCTAACCCATCTGCGTCAGCAAATAGGTTTTGTGCCTCAGGATGTGATTTTGTTTTCCGACACGATTTACAACAACATTGCCTTTTCCCCCGCCGGAGCCTACACGGACGATCAAGTGCGCGAAGCCGCACGCCAGGCCGGCCTGCTCCCCGATATTTTACGTATGCCTCGGCAATTTCAAACGGTAATTGGCGAGCGGGGATTGACGTTGTCGGGAGGGCAGAAGCAGCGACTGGCTTTGGCGCGGACGCTCATTAAGCAACCACGCCTTTTGCTGCTTGACGATTGCCTGTCGGCTGTGGATGCAGAGACAGAAGCGTACTTGTTGGAACAACTTCATCACTACGCTGCAGGAAAGACCACCCTTGTCGTCACGCACCGCATTTTCACCGCCGTATCTTTTGACCGAATTTTTGTGCTGCACCAAGGAAAGCTGGTTGAAGAAGGCACGCATGACAGCTTATGGGAACGCCAGGGAATCTATGCCATGTTGTTCCGGAAACAACAATTGGAACACCGTTCTGGGGCACCACACCTTTGATTTGGGACGTGTTTCCGATATCTTTGCAGCAATATCATAAAATTTTTTCAGGTGAGTAAGGAAAAACCAGAGGAAGGCCGCGGGGGCAGTGTATTTTCTATCCGGTTTCGCGCAGGAAGAAGGCGCACTTACTTTTTTGATGTAAAGCCGGCAAAATCCAAGGATTACTTTTTGGTCATCACCGAAAGCAAAAGACAGGCCGACGGAACCTACGAGCGATACAAGATCTTCTTGTATAAAGAAGATTTTAAAAAATTCATAGACAGCCTCAACCAAACCTTTGAGCATATCCGCACCCAACTCATGCCGGATTATGACTTCGAGGGGCATAAAGAGCCGGCCGCCTCATCAGAAACTTCGGCCGAAGAGGAAGGGGGCCTTGATAATTCTTCGGAAGAAAATCCACCGGAAAGACCCCCAGCTCAAAAAGACTCTGACCCGTTACGCTGGTAAGCCTGCTTGATGTAGGAAAGACCGTGCGCCTATTTTTGCGGCCCTATGGCCTTACGGTGCGGTATTGTAGGCTTACCGAATGTGGGTAAATCCACGCTGTTCAACGCCCTCACGCAGGCTGGTGCCGTTGCAGCAAACTTCCCCTTTTGTACGATAGAACCTAATCAGGGTATTGTCGCCGTGCCAGACCAGAGGCTCGATGAGCTTTGCCGTCTGGTAAAACCTCGTCAACATACGCCAGCCACCTTAGAAGTCGTAGACATAGCCGGATTGGTCAAAGGGGCCAGCAAAGGAGAAGGGCTGGGAAACCAGTTTCTGGATCACATACGCAATGTGCAGGCCATCATACACGTGTTGCGTTGTTTTGATCATGAACAAGTGGTGCATGTTGACGGGCGGGTGGATCCGGTTCGCGATAAAGAGGTGGTCGATCTTGAGTTGATGCTGCGCGACCTAGAAATCGTAAACCGCAGGCTGGAGCTGTTGGAGCGGGCCGTGCGTCTGGGGAAAAAGGAATTGAAGCAACAGCATGAGTTGCTTTGTGCCTGTGCGCAACATTTACAAAGCGGACAGCCGGTACGCACCTTGAATCGGGAACCGGCTTCACGGCGTTACTTATCCGAATTAAACCTGCTTACCGATAAGCCGGTGTTGTACGTGTGCAACGTAGCGGAAAATGATGCATGTGCAGGTAATGCCCATGTTGAACGCGTACGGCCGCTGATCGAAGCGGAACAAGCCGAGATGCTGATTTTAAGTGCAGCACTGGAAGCCGAAATAGTGCGTTTGGAAGAGGAACGGGATCGATATGAATTTCTGCAGGGGGCTGGCCTTTCCGAACCTGCCCTTCCCCGACTAATTCGTGCAGCATATCGCTTACTGAAATATCAGACTTTTTTTACGATAGGGCCCAAGGAGGTTCGTGCCTGGACGGTCACGGAAGGCACCACTGCCCCTGAAGCCGCCGGCATCATTCACTCAGATTTTGAGAGAGGCTTTATTCGGGCAGAGGTAATAGCCTATGATGATTTTATTGCCTTGGGCTCAGAAGCCGCCTGTCGGCAATCCGGTAAATTGCGAATTGAAGGCAAAGACTATGTCGTGCAGGACGGTGACATAATTCATTTTTTGTTTCATGTGTAATTTTCAAAAGCTATGATCGTCATTACTGGTGCAGCCGGATTTATCGGGAGCGGGTTGATGGCCCGGCTCAATGAGGAAGGCATCTTTCACATTTTGGCCGTAGATGATTTTTCTTCGGCAGCCAAGCAGGGAAATTATGCGACCAAACGTTTTCTCAACCTTCAGGACCGCATGGAATTTCTTCGCTGGCTTGACCTGCAGTATGAAAGTGTGGAATTCATCTTTCACCTTGGCGCACGTACCGATACTACCGAAGCAGACATCAACGTCCTGAACCGATTAAATCTGAAATATTCGGTTGAATTGTGGAACCGGTGTGTTCGCTATCAAATTCCTTTGCTTTATGCCTCGACTGCCGCTACCTACGGAGCCGGTGAGCTGGGTTATGATGATGACGTAAAATTGTTGCCCTACCTAAAGCCGTTAAATCCGTACGGAAAAAGCAAACATGCTTTTGACAAATGGGTGATTCAACAAAAAGAACACCCACCCCGTTGGTGGGGATTGAAATTTTTTAATGTGTATGGACCGAATGAATATCACAAAGGACGCATGGCTTCCGTCGTCTTTCATGGATTTCAAGAAATCCGTAAGCGCAGAAGGCTCACGTTGTTTCGAAGTCATCGGCCCGACTTTGCCGATGGCATGCAATGCCGCGACTTCATTTATGTAAAGGATGTCGTTGATGTGCTGGTATGGCTGTACCGAACCATGCCCGCTTCCGGCATCTACAACGTTGGTACAGGGCAGGCCCGAACCTTTCTCGACTTGGCTACAGCCACCTTTGCCGCCATGGGTCTGGAGCCAGGAGTGGATTTCATCGATATTCCTGAAGACATTCGCCCGTGGTATCAATATCATACCGAAGCCCGCATTGATAGATTAAGAAATTTAGGATATAATAAACCTTTTCATACGATGGAAGAGGGTATTGCCGATTATGTTGGAGAATACCTGCTCAAAAATCGTTACTGGTAGCCGGCATTAGGCTGCGGCATGCAGGCGTTCCAAGACCAGCTCGATCAGCCGCACGATGGTTCGCTGTGGGTCAGCACTAAATAGGCGGGTGATGCGGTTTGCCACAAGGGCATTGAAAGAAATAGCCTGATGCCCCAGCGCAGCACTCAGTCCATATAAGGCAGCGGTTTCCATTTCAAAATTGGTGCACCGCAGGTGGTTGTGGCGAAAGGAAGAGGCAAGCTGCAGCAGCTGCGGATAAGCCAAAGGCAACCGCAACCGTCGGCCCTGCGGTCCATAGAAGCCGGGGCAGGTAAGCGTCAGTCCTTGGGGTAGTTGCCCTGCCAATTCGTGGATCAAAGCTGTCGATGCGGAAGCCACGTAGGGTAAAAAATGTAGGTATTCTACATGCGTATGTTGAACGAAAGCATTGAGCAGATCTTTTTCTGCTTCCGTATTCCTGCATTCATAAAAGCTCATCAGATTGTCCATGCCTATGGCAATGGACGAGACCAAAAATGAATCAACGGGCAAATCCGCTTGGAGGGCACCTGAAGTACCGATGCGGATCAACTGCAGAACTTGTTTGTTGGTTTTTTCTTGCCTCTGATCCAGATCAATGTTTACCAAAGCATCAAGTTCTTGAAGTACGATGTCCACATTGTCGGTGCCAATGCCGGTGGAAATGACCGAGATTCGTCGTTTGCCCAGATACCCTGTGTGGGTGATGAATTCGCGATGTTGGCGCTTTAGTTCGATGCTGTCTAATCGGGCTGAAACCCAAGCAACCCGTTCGGGGTCGCCGACCAAAATGACGGTGTTGCTGATTTCCTCGGGTCGAAGATCCAGATGATAAACCGAACCTCGCTGGGTGAGAATCAGTTCACTGGCTTCCATACCTCGTTACTGACAATGGCCTATTACCTTTGCCGGCATTAAGATAGAAGCAAGCAATCATGCAACCCAGAAATATTGCGGTTAAAAGAGTGCTGGTTCCAACCGACTTCTCTGAAATTTCCCTGCATGCTTTGGAGTATGCAGCACATCTGGCACGAATTGAAGATGCAGAAATAGTGCTGCTGCATGTTGTAGAGTCTTATCCCCAAAATACAGGGTTGGATTTTCGCTTTGACCTTACAGAAATTATTGAGCGTGGTATTCAGGATAAGTTTCGGGAAATCCAGCAACAGAATCCCAGTTTGGCCGGGGTGCGCCTGCGTTCGCAGGTGACGGTAGGCAAAATCTACAGCGAAATCGACCGCATTGCCGCAGAAGAACAAGTGCGGCTGATCGTTATGGGAACCCATGGCGTATCGGGAATTACCAACATCGGTAAGTATATCATCGGCAGTAATGCCTACCGCACTATTCAAAATGCACCGTGTCCGATCATCACGCTGCGGCAGCGGCCACCATCGTTTGCAATCCGAAAGTTGTTGGTGCCCTTAGACAGCACCCCGGAGTCAACCCAAAAAATTGATGTGGCCATTCGTTGGGCTCGATATTTCAAGGCAAAGATCCAGCTGCTGGCCATCACTGCATTTTTTGAAGAGCTTGTTGTGGATGTGCGGGATGTCACGCGCCGGGTCCACGAAGTGGAAAAGCAGCTAAACGAGCTGGGTCTTGACTACGATGCTCATATTGTACGGCACACGGCACCCAGCGAGTCTGTTCTGGAATTTGCCGAAAAGACGCAAAGCGACCTCATCATCATCGTCACCGGTCAGGAGTCGGCATTGAGTGAACTGTTGTTCGGCTCTTCGGCCCGCAACATCATCAGCGAATCCCCCGTGCCGGTGATGAGCATCAATATCAAAAAATTTCGGGTAGAGGAATTGGAGTCGTAGGCCTCAGGAGGGCCGACAAGGCGCTGCTGCTCAGGAAGGGGTAGCGCCCGTGGTATCGGCAGCGTCGGCCCGATGGCGTTTCAGGTTGCGTAGTTCGGCATTGCGTTTCCAAATCCGAGGCCATTGCAGCAGCCAGCCACACAAGTATCCCAAAACAAAAATCAAAACAACGATCAGTGCCTGTGAGCCGGTAAAGCTCCAAAAGAGAAAGCGCAGACTGATAACGTCGGTATTCTGAATGGCAAAAATCAGGGCCAGTAACAGGAACAAAACGGTGAACACGTAGGTTAAACGCATAGGCAACGGAGCTTTTGAAGGTGATGAATTTTTAGAAAAAAAGCTATAACGGTCAGGGCGTTTTTTTGATTTCCAAAGCAGCTTTTAGTGTCTGGTTCATGAGTTGTTCAGCAAAGGGACTGGCATACTCATTTAATTCTTGCATCAAGATGCGGATCCGGTCAGCATCTGAATCATCCAAGGCCGAACGTAATTGCTTAACCATGTGGGTGATGGTTTGTATTTCTTGTTCTGAGAGCAAGTCTTTGGCAGCCACAAGAAATTTTTCGGTTGAAGTGATGAGCTGCTGAGCTTCAGTAATGGTTTCGCGTAGGGTGCGCTGGGCTAAATCTTCGCGGGCATGGGCCAGCGAATCGGCCAGCATTTGTTCGATTTGTTCTGACGTCAGTCCGTATTGCGGTTTTACTTCAATTGCCTGCTCCATGCCACTGCGCAGCTCACGGGCGCGCACTTGAAGAATACCGTCGGCATTTAAGGTAAAAGTGATTTCTACCTTAGGTAATCCCGCCGGCATAGGTGGGATGTTTTTCAGGATAAATTCAGCCAGCTTACGGTTATCTTTGACCAGGTCGCGTTCGCCCTGATAGACCGAGATACGCAGCTGGGTTTGTCCATCGCGCGAAGTGGTGTATATCCGTGAGGCGGCTGTAGGAATGCGGCTGTTTCGCGGGATGAGCACGTCCATCAATTCTCCTAAAGTTTCAATACCTAAAGAAAGCGGGGTAACATCCAAGAGCAAGATGTCTTTTTGATTGCCGGCCAGCACATCGGCTTGAATGGCAGCACCCAAAGCAACGACTTCATCGGGGTTGAGCTGATCGTGTGGCAGACGACCGAAAAAATCGGTTACAGCCTTTTTAACCATGGGCATGCGGGTGGCGCCGCCCACCAAAACGACGTGATGAATCTGGTTTGGCTTTAGCCCGGCATCACGCAGGGCAAGCTGTACACCATGCAGGGTACGTTCAATCAGGTGGCGGGTTTCCTGCTCAAAGTCGGCACGGGATACCGTCAGATCCAAACCGTGAAAAGATCCCTGATAATGCTCATGCGAACTCAGGAAAATTTTTACTTCTTCGGCCTTGAGCCGCAATTCTTGCATCAAGCGTCGGTTGTTGTGATACTCCTGTTTATCAGCACTGCGGCTCAACCAAAAGTCCACCAACGCCCGATCAAAGTCATCTCCACCCAAAAACGTGTCGCCGTGCGTAGCCAGCACTTCGAAAATGCCATTGCTGATGCGCAGCAAGCTGATGTCGAATGTCCCACCGCCCAGGTCATAGACGGCGATGATTTCATCGTCCGGATTTTTATCCAGACCATAGGCTAAAGCTGCGGCTGTAGGTTCGTTGATGATGCGCAGCACTTCGAGCCCGGCCAGTTTGCCGGCATCCCGCGTAGCCTGTCGTTGAGCATCGTTAAAATAGGCAGGAACTGTGATGACTGCCTTACGCACAGGCCTGTTCAGAATACGTTCGGCCCGGCTTTTCAATTCCTGAAGAATAAAAGCTGAAAGCTCGATGGGGGTATAGTAACGATCACCTACCCGAATCCGCACCAGCTCACTGCCTTCCTGAGCCGAAAGGCGGTAGCCGAAATAGCTTTCCAGCGGCTGCACTTCGCGGAAGGATTTTCCCATAAGCCGTTTTACCGAATAGATGGTTCGTTCGGGAGCATCGATCAAATGCAGGCGGGCCGGATCGCCTACTTGAATGGCACCCTCATCGGTGAAATAGACAATGGAAGGAACCAGGGTACGTTGACCATGTTCGGCAAGACATACCGGCTTGCGTGTCTGCGCATCCAGATAGGCAATCAGCGAATGCGTTGTGCCTAAGTCAATGCCTACGATGGTTTCGTTGGGCGCAACAGAAGCTAAGCTGCCGCTTTTGATGTCGATGGGAATTCGAGCCATGTGTGTGGCAAAGTTCCGACACGCCTGCTATTATGCTTTCAGCGCATCAAATACATTTTACCGATGCCGTTGCGGAAGTATTGATCGGTACCGGTGTCGTAGTGATCTAAAGGTTTACCGTGCAGGCGCGCTTCCACCTTATAAAAATAGAGGCCCGGAGCCAAACGGTCGCCGAACTGATCGGTGCCATCCCAACTGAATTCGGTAATGTTATTGCCTATGCGCAGATTGCCCAGTTCGCTCAAAAAGATTTCGCGCACCACCTTACCGCTTACAGTAAAGATGGTGATTTTGAGTTGATCGGGAATTTCTGAGCCGGTGAGGGTAAAGACAAAACGGGTAGCGGTTGAGAAAGGATTTGGATAATTCAGCACGTTAGAGATCATCGGCTTGTTGATGACGCGGAAACGGATGCGGTAGGCATAGGCGCCGCTGGCATTACCGGCACGGTCATAACCCTGCACCACTAACTGGTAGGTGCCGTCTTTAGGAAATTCACGCCGAAGCAAGGCGCGGGCGGTATTGCTTTTTTTCAGCTGTGTGCTATCGGCTGGAAAGAAGAAAGAGGTGAGTTGATCAAACACGACATGATGGCGCGATCCATCAGGATAAACAAAATATATATCGAAGGCAGAGGTGTCGTTGAGCGGAACATAGGGGTTTTCGTCCTTAAGAATGATTTCAATTTCAGGTTTGGCCGAGACCAGATCTCCATCCATGATGCGTACGCCATCGAACGTGACGTCGAGCAGAGGGTTAAGGTTATCGCCGCGCACATAAAAGTTGAGGATGCCGATGTTGTTGAAGTGGGCTTGTTCGGGTTGATCGTTGTCGGGGTTAACTTCCACAAACAAGCTGTTGAGCCCTTCCATGCAGGCACAATGAGTGTCGAATGTGTATCGAACGATTAAGGTGTCAAAACCGGCTAAAGGCGCATAGCGGCGATAGTGGACATGTGCGCCGTTGAGCGCGTCGGTAATCACGTATTTTACCAACAGGCTGTCCATCGGCCAGGGAGTAAGATTTTCTACAGCGCAAGCCAGATGCAAGGGTAACATTTGATGCACCGAGTCAGCCATTGAAAAATAGAGGGCAGGATTGAGGGCGGCCTCGGGTACCGGTTGATAATGCACCCGCCAAAAGTCCAGCTGCAGCGGGGTTCGGTAGGTCGTGTCGGTAGAATGGAGCCGTAGCCTCAGGTATGGATAAACATTTGCATCGATCCATTGCAGGGAGGTATCGAAGCTGACCAAATTGGCAACCAATAAATGCTCACTACCATCGGCTTGTATGCCGTAGATCTCAAAGCGCATCTGATCGTTTTCGGGCTCGCGCTGCCATGCCTTCCAAAACAGATGTGTCCAGTATTGGGCCGGACCGATGAGGGGCGATTCGATAAAGCCCGTAGTCCATTTGCCTACAATCTGAAAGGTCGTGTCAATGATGTCGGTAAAGGTGTCGCCAGCAATTTCATAAATAGGATACGAGGGGTCATTTTTTTTCAGGAAAAAGGCATAAGGAGCCGGCTGGTCTATGTTGTTGATCTGCGTCAGGCCTAATTGATTGAAGGCGCCGATTTGGACGCTGTCCCACGTATAAATTTTAGCATCGTTCACAGTCATGAACAGCAAGTAATGACCGTCGGGTACCGTATCCAACATGAAGTGGATCATGGCATCATTGCGGGGCTGCAGGGTATTATAGCTGAACATGATACGAGGTGTGAGCTTGCATTGAATGCTGCCGTAGAGGCCGCCATAGGGATTCATCCAGAACGTTCCGGTTGTAGGCTCGATCACGGCAAAGATCACTTGAGCGTTGCTGCAGGTCCATGTGCCCACGCGCACGCCGTTTAGGTAAATGCCGGGATCGTCATTGGATAAGGGCCCGGGGAAAGCACCCCAGGTAAAGCCCGTATAGATGCCTATGGATTTGATGTCATCGACATAGACAAACCGACGGTCGGAATCCAGCACAATGTTGCCTAATGGATTAGCTACTGTGCTCAGGTGTTGAAAGTAATGCGATTGATTCCAGCCGGGAGGGGAACCTTTGATGTACACGAAAGAGGAGGTATGCCAGACCGGCGTGTTGGTGTAGGCGGAATCGACGCTGGTGCGCCAATAATAGACCGTACTATCCAACCAAACCAACTGAGGGGTCCACTTCACCACACCTCCCTTTTGTTTGATCTTGATCGTCTGCAGCAAGGGGCTGTTGAAAAGCTCGGTGGTGTCTATCTGAAAAACGTACTGGCGCTCCGGTGCAAACGGATTTACCGTGCTGGCTTTTAAAGTGACCTTGGATTCGGAAATGATTGAATAATTAGGCGGATAAACGGGAAGAATATCATTGACATCAATGAAAATGTTGACGGTTACTTCATTGTTTAACTCACTGAGTTCCTCTATGTCGCCGCCCACCGAAAGCGATGAACCTGCATCTACCTTTAAGAAAAATTTATTTAATCCGTACGATGAAAAACCGCTGTTGCGCACCACGAGCCGCACGGTATCGCGGAAATAAGGTGCTTTGATCTTAAAATGATAAAGGTTCTGTTCGCTGTTATCGGCCAGCGTACGTTGTACATAGATATATATGCTGTCGTCAATAGCTTGACCGATGTTGTAGATAACGGCCTGCAGGTAAAACGAATCGGTGCCGGCTGTGATAAGCGGCGGGTCGAAGCTAATGTTTTGAGTTTCTAAGACATAATCGGGCTTATCAAATACGTTAAACTTGAGTGAAGGATCACCGGAAAGCTGCATTTGCTCGGCGGTCAGCTTGTCCAGATCCAGGCCGGAAAGATTAACAATATCGTTGATGGTTGCCTGAACGATCTGACCAAATGTTCGGTTGTAATTGTAGCGCGATAGGTTCAGGTAAAAGCGCGTCGAGTACATGTCCAGACTGCTGGCCACAGCAAAGATGGATGGCCCCAGAAAGGCAATAGCACCGGCCTGAGGCGTCAGGACAAACTGATCGGCCATTCCGTGGTAGTGGTAAAACAGATTTCCGATCAAACAGCCGTTGGTGAGCACCAGTGGATATTTGCCGGCGTTATTATAGTTCTCTGGTTTGTCCAGATTAAAGTCGAAGCTGTTGGCCGAAGAATGGCCGAAGAAAGTAATCAGCGATGTACCTGCTGTGATCAGAGAATCTAAAAATTCCGAAGTAGCCTGTTGGATGGGTTGGGTGCTGGTTTTTGCGAAGGTGAAAACGTGAGCCCCGTACAAGGTATCTTCGATGATGTCGCGGTATTTATTGAGCAAGCTGACGAAATAGGCCTGATCACTGCTGCTGGCACCGCCAGCCAGATGCATGACGTTTTTCATCCATGCCTTATCGGCAATGGTTTGAAAAGGACTTTTCTGTGCGTTAACGTATTGCTTGGCTTTTTCCAGATAAGGATAAACCTCTTCGGCTTTCAGGCAGGCGATACGCCCAATCGGAATCAGAGGCTTGGGAGACTTACCCAGGGCCGTGAGCAGTTGATCAGAGCCGGGAAAACCGAATGTGGGTACCAAACAAAACGAACGACGTGCCGGTATATCATTCATAAAGCCATATTCAATGCCTTTGCCGATGATGAACATGTGACGGTCGGCTTGCGGCCATTTGTGAACGATATATTCGGTGAACTTGTTGATGGCTGCCGGATGAAATCGGATGCCATAGGCGAACTGATCATACAAATCCAGAATATTTGCTATTATGGCCTGATAGCCTTCCTGCTGCTTCCATTTGCGGTATTCCTCTACCGGATTGTTTCCCAGGCTGTCTTTCATGAGCAGCGGATGGCTGATGATGATGAAATCGCCCTGGTTTTGAGGCAACGCGTAATTCACGAAGTTGACGGTAAAAAGTGAATCGACATGGCGGATCACAGCGGTTGTGTCCGGGGCCACCAGCATCAGCTTTCGCACAGGCGAATTATCCGGCGGCAAAAGAAACAGCAGGCTGTCGCCACTGACGACGGCCTCCATGCGTTGCAGCGTGGCGTAGTCATACAAAACAGGAATCGTGTTTTTTCGATCGAAATTTCTGATGACCAGATAGCGGCTGCCCGAAGCCACCGGCAGGGAAAATGTCACGGCGGAGGCCTGCGCAAAATCAAATTGACGCGGATAGGTAAACTCCAGCCACGATATAGCATTGAGATCTTTAGCACTGGTGGAATGAGCACTGGTAAACGTCAGGGTGGTGGTGGGTGAGGTTACCCAGCTGACGTCGGGCTGAAAGCTAAGCCGCAATACAGAATAGGCAGCATAACTCCCCGACCATATTTCATTACCGTTTATTAAAATTTTTAAGTTATGATCATCCCACAGGCTGTTGATCTGAACTCGAAAATCGGCCAAGAGGCCTGCACCCTGATACACATGAGGTGTTTCGATGATGTAGCTTTTGGCGGTTTTATCAAAAAACTTATCCGAATAACCCTCCGTGGGGCTGAAATCTGAATCGTAGACATGGGAGCCGTAAAGGGCCGATTTGCCGCGGGCTAAATTGTAAAAACTGCTCTTTTCAGTGCCGTAAACATGTGCGACCGTGAACAGGCAATAAGGCTCAGCTGGCGGAGGGTTGTTGATGGTGTTGGCTGCCATCACAAACTGACTGCTGCTTGGAACGTTGGACCAGGTCAAGAAATAATAGCCGGTATCGTTAAACATGCTGAGCCGATCGTTTCCTTGCCACAAGGGATCGGCATAAAGGGTAGAATCCCACCATCCATCATTACGCTGGCCGTAAAATTCGATGTAGTCGTTACCCGACAGTGGGCCGCTGGTAGAGACGTAAATAGGTATTTCCTGTCCCTTATGGTAAATGCGTAGGTTGCTTCCGTAAATGCTGCTGATGGGGACATTAAACTGCTGCAATGTGCTTCCCTTCAGCCGATATACTCCATTTTCAATAATGCGGAACTTGAAATACTGTTGATCAAAATTGATCCACTCGTTTCCATATAGTTGTGCCCGACTGTAAGAAGCCGACAGGGTTAGCATCCATACAAGCAAGGAAAGACGATGGACAGCCTTTTTCATAAATTACGTTTTTTTACTGTTGCTCAACGAGAGCCTCAGTGAAAAAACATGTGAATAAAGCGAGCCGGACAAATCACCCAGATTGGTCAACGCATAGTCAATAACTACGCTTCGGATGGCCAGTCCCACGCCGGCTGAGGGTTGAACGCTAAGCGAAGTCCGGCCCTCAATATCCGATGTGCGCTGAAAGTTGTTGAGGCCGGCGCGAAGAAACACGGTTTGTTTGTAAGCCCCTTCCGCCCCTATGCGTGGATCAATGCTCACCACACCGGTGCGGATTAACGTATTCCTGCGGCCATCAAAGGTCACATCTAAATCAAGAGCGGGCGCTACGGTAAATAGCTGATTTTTTCCAAAACCAAACTGGCGAGAAGCCCCCGTCCACAGCCTCGGTGCCGTGAGTTCTAAGGAATTTTCCGGAACCATGTTGTTCGCACTTGCCAGGGCTATTTGCTCTTCATTGGTGAAATGGTACGACCATGCATTAAAGGTGGTAGTAATATCCCGACCGACGGCGGCCAGTTTCCACCCTTTTTTGGCATATTGCAGGCCTACGTCGGCACCTAAACCCCAACTCGAGGCAAAACTGCCTGCTATGCGGTGCAGGATCTTTATGGTACCACCTACTGAAAGGCCCTGTATGCCCGTCTGCTGACCGTAGCTGACTAAGGCTGCGTAATCGGCTACGGAAAAGCTGGAGATATTGTCGTAGTTGATGCTGCCGTCAGGCTCAATCAAAAAAAGCGTGTTAGGAATGTCATCTACGCCGAAGCGAATCAACGAGAAAGCCAGCTTACGCGTTTGATGCAGCTGCTGCTGCATAGGCAGGGCAATAGCTCCATAATCGTATTTGGCAATGCCGGCAAAGTACTCGGCATGCATCAATCCAATGTCCAATGTAGCAGGACCTGCGGCCAAACCGGCGGGGTTCCAGAAGGCAGCCGTAACGTCATTTACCGTGGCGGTGACCGATCCGCCCATTGCCAAGGCTCGGGCACCTACCCCTATAGAAAGAAATTCATTGCTGTATTTATAAAACTGAGCGCTGGTTGCTTTGGCGGTCAAAACAACGGCTGCGATCCAAAAAAACTTTTGCACTTTCATAAATGCAAAAAACGCCTCATTTCGAGGCTTCTTGTATGGGTAAAAATACAAACTAAAATGCACAGCAGTTGTTTTGCAGTGGTTGCCTGTTCCCCTACATTTTCAAGCAAATGATCCTATTCACTCCGGCGAAAATCAACTTGGGTTTGCATGTTGGGCCCTTGCGCCCGGATGGGTATCATGAAATTCAGACCGCATTGTATTCGGTGAATTGGTTTGATGCCGTAGAAGCGATACCTGCAGAGACTTTTTCCTTTAGTTGCTATGGTGAGCCGTGTGGCAATGAGGAAGATAATCTGTGTGTGAAAGCGTGGCAACTATTTCATCAGGAAACGGCTTGTCCCCCGGTGCATTTGTTTCTGCTCAAGCATATTCCTGCAGGTGCCGGCCTGGGTGGCGGATCATCTGACGCGGCAGCTACGTTACGGCTGCTGGATCAACTGTTTCCGGGTAGAGCCACAGAACAACAAATCCGACAATGGGCTGAGCGCTTGGGTAGTGACTGCGCCTTTTTTCTTCAAGAACTGCCGGCATTAGCCTTTGGCAGAGGGGAACAACTCATTCCTGTTGCGGTGGATTTGTCGTCTTATGTTTTGGTGCTGGCCGTGCCGGATATTCATGTGTCCACTTCGTGGGCCTACGCCGAGTTGGACTGTCGCCTTCTTCCTCGCCCGCCGGCCGAAAACCTGAGGGAGGTGCTGCAGCTGCCGGTAAGCAATTGGGCTAAATACCTACGCAATGACTTTGAAACTGTTGTATTCGAAAAATATCCGCTGCTGGCAGACCTTAAGGAATGGATGTATCGGCAGGGGGCGTTGTATGCGTCGATGAGTGGCAGTGGTTCGTGTATTTATGGAATTTTCGAGTCTATACCACGGCAGAAACCAGAAGGAATGCCTTTTCGCGCTTGGAAAGTTTTCAGTCCCGAAAACTAAAGCAAAAGCACTCTTGGTTTTTCCGCTACGCTGCAACAGACTAAGCTTCCGAAGCCTGAACTTCTGCTTCCTGCGTCATCCAGCTTAATGGTTCACCGCGCATCAGGCTAATGAACTGGTCGAAAAGATAACGACTGTCATGAGGGCCGGGTGCTGCTTCCGGATGGTACTGAACCGAAAAAGCGGGTTTGTGTTTCAAACACATGCCTTCAATGCTCAGGTCGTTGAGGTTGATATGCGATACCAACATGTCGCGGCGCTGCCGCAATACATCAGCATCGACGGCAAAACCGTGGTTCTGCGATGTGATCTCACAACGGCCTGAAAGGGTGTTGCGCACGGGGTGGTTAAGTCCGCGATGGCCATGATGCATTTTGAAAGTGGGCACCCCACAAGCCAAGGCCAATAACTGATGACCTAAGCAAATGCCAAACAAGGGCATGCGGTCGTCCAGGATTTGTGCTACGGTATGTATAGCATAATCCATAGCTGCCGGGTCGCCAGGGCCGTTTGATATGAGATAGCCGTGCGGTTGCCATGCCTTCATTTCTTGATATGTAGTTCGGGCCGGGAAAACGCGTACATAGCATTGACGTTGTACCAGTTGTTCCAGGATGTTTCGCTTTACACCCAGATCGAGTGCTGCCACCCGAAAAGGCGCTGATGGATCGCCTAATTCATACACCTGGCGCGTACTCACTTGGCTGGAGAGTTCCAAGCCAGCCATGGAAGGTACTTCAGCCAGCCGCCGGCGTAATGTGGTCAGCTCTGTCGTTTCACTGCTGATGATGGCATTCATCGCGCCGCGACTGCGGATATGCCGAACCAAGGCTCGCGTGTCAATCCCTTCTATACCTACCTTATTTTGCCTGATGAAGAACTGCTGCAACGAGCCGGTAGCTTGTGGTCGGGCATGAAATGTGCTGAAGGAACGACACACCAGCCCGGCAATCTGTATGCTTTCCGACTGACTTTCGTCAACAGGTTTTTCTTTTATTCCGTAATTACCTATGTGTACATGTGTGGTTACCAGAATCTGTCCATAGTATGAAGGGTCGGTAAACAGTTCTTGGTAGCCGGTCATGCCGGTGTTGAAACAGATTTCCCCGCAGGTCGTGCCAATGGCGCCACATGCCGTGCCGTAATACACTGTACCGTCATCCAGCAGGAGAACGGCGGGAGTGGCTTTGTTCAGTGGCACACGACAAAGCTACACAGGGTGCCGCACAAAAAGACAGAGGCTTGCCTTTGCTTTTGCACACGATTTGGGGCGGGCCAGCGGCTATCTTTGTCGGCTGCTGAAACCAACCATGCCGTATTTGTTCACTTCTGAATCGGTAAGCGAAGGTCATCCCGACAAGATTGCAGACCAAATCAGCGATGCTGTGCTGGACAGCATGTTGCTGCAAGATCGCAACGCCAAGGTGGCCTGTGAAGTGTTCGTCACGACGGGGCTAGCCATAATCGGTGGGGAAATTCGCACCAAAGCATATGTCGATCTGCAAAAGGTGGTGCGTGGCGTTATCCAGCGCATCGGTTATACACGAGCTGAATACCAGTTCGATGCCAACTCCTGCGGCGTCATCAACGTCATCCATGAACAGAGTGACGATATCTATCGGGGTGTGAAGCGAGGACGCTTGGCCGATCAAGGTGCAGGTGACCAAGGGATGATGTTCGGCTATGCCTGCAGTGAAACGGAGAACTTCATGCCCCTGCCCATCGAATTAGCCCATGCGTTGTTGCGCGAGCTGGCGGCCATTCGTAAAGAAGGACGGCTGATGACCTATTTACGTCCGGACAGCAAGTCGCAGGTAACTATTGAATACGATGACAACAACCAACCGCTGCGTATCGATACGATTGTTTTGTCCACCCAGCACGATGAATTCATTCAGCCCAAAAGCAGCTCATTGGCATCCCGACGCTTGGCAGAAGAAAAAATGGTTGAGCGCATCCGCGACGACGTGCTCAACATCCTCATCCCCCGAGTAAAGCGCAGATTTCCGTCACGAATCCGTCGGTTATTTGATGACCGCATCAAGTACCATATCAATCCAACCGGAAAATTTGTGATTGGAGGCCCCCATGGCGACACCGGCCTCACCGGCCGCAAAATCATCGTAGATACCTACGGCGGACGCGGCGCCCACGGCGGTGGGGCTTTTTCCGGGAAAGATCCCAGCAAAGTTGATCGAAGTGCTGCCTATGCTTTGCGCCATGTGGCTAAAAACATGGTCGCTGCCGGTATCTGCTCTGAAGTGCTGGTTCAGGTGGCCTATGCCATCGGCATTGCTGAGCCCGTCGGCTTGTACGTCAATACCTACGGTACTGCACGGGTGCACGATGCTTCAGGCAACATAATGAGTGATGCAGCCATCGCAAAAAAAATCAGTGAGATCTTTGACTTACGGCCGGGGATGATCATCAAGCGCTTGGGCTTACTCAATCCCATCTATTCCGAAACGGCAGCCTATGGCCATATGGGACGCACCCCATGTGTTAAAGTCATAAACGGGAAAGAGTACGAGTGCTTTACGTGGGAAAAACTGGACTATGTCGATAAGCTGCGCAGGGCATTTCGGTTGACCTGAAGAAGCCAGAAAGTGTCTGCCATACCGCCAACGTGATGTAGGTTTGCCAACAGATGAGGGTGAAGTCAGCCCGCAGGCCATTGCGGGCGCTGGTGGTGGAAGACAATGCAATCAATCAGCGCTTGCTGCATGACTTATTGGTATTGGAAAAAATACAATGTGTTTTAGTAAGCAGTGGGCCGGAGGCTATTGAGGCCATCCGACAGCAGCACTTCGATGTGGTCCTCATGGATTTGCAGATGCCCGGTATGGATGGGTTGGAAGTGAGTCGGTTGATGCGCGAGGAGCTGGGCGAACAATGTCCTCCCATTATCGCTGTTACGGCCTATGCCTCAGAAGAGGATCGCCAAAGATGCTTGCAAGACTATCGCCTTAATGGCTTTTTGAGCAAGCCTTTTTATCGCCAGCAACTCATGGCCGAAATCCGACGCGTGTGTCGGTAAAGAAAAATTAGTGCACCATCAGGCGGCGGATGGCGTGCTGACTGTCGTGCTGCAGGTGCAAGAAGTACACTCCTGTTTCAGGCAACTGGCGGGCGTCCAGATCAAACACATGCTGACCTGGTCCTAACCTCGATTCATGAACAACGGCAACTACCCGTCCGAACAGGTCACGAACCGTAAGGGAAGTGTAGCCTAAGCTGGTGAGCTGGAGCAGCACCTGAGCGTGATCCTGAACGGGGTTGGGATATACCTGCAACGTCCAGGCCGAGCTGGTCTCTTGCGGTAACCCTACGGGATAATTTGAAACATGGATGTCATCAATATAAATGTTGTTGCCTCGGCCATTGGTTCGGTATTCAAACTTAAAGCGAACGTTTTCGGTGTTATAGGTAGAGGGAATCATCACCGAGCGAGCTACCCATTGCGACGCCGAGTTAGGGGTGAAGGAATTTGAATAGTAACCGGCATTGGCCAAGTTCACACCGCTGATTGTTTGGCGGAGCTGCCAGCTTAAGCCGCAATTGGTGGAGACATAAATCTTGAGTTCATCGGCCACGTTGGCAGCCTGAACGGCATTACTGGCTGCTGACGTATAAAAATTTAAATAAACCGTGCCGGCTCCTTTGAGGTTGACGGGAGGGGTCACTAAAACATCAATGTCTCCATTCATGTTTTTGTGGTTGTTGAGTTTTACTGCACCCGGAGCAAAATTTCCTGCAGTATAGGTATGTTGCCACATGCTGTTGTTGCCTTCGGGATTAAATACCAAATATTCGTTGTTGAAAGTGGTTGCCTGATCGAAACTTTCCCAATAACCTACCGACAAGGTGGCGGGCGGCTGGGTGACATAGATGTAGGCCGTGCGCGTGAGGCTGGAGGAGCCGGCGGCATTAGAGCCGGTGAGGGTTACCGTTTTCCAGCCGGACGTGCTGAAGCTCACTTTCGGGTTCTTTTCAGTCGAGGTGGCGGGAGTTCCGTCCTGAAAGGTCCACAGGCGCTCATCCACTGGACCATTCCACGAAACATCGTAAAAAGTCACTAAGGAGTTAACGCAAGTCATGCGCGTAGATGCATAAAAATCAATTCTGGGGGGGCAAATGGGCTCTATGGTATCTGCGGTGCCCGTCGCTTCCAAATTGGAAGGTTGCCACAGCAGGTTTCGATCACTGGTGGAGGCATTCAACACGGCCCGCATCCGGTCGGCCTGACCTTCGCTAAACATTCGATAACAGTAGGAATATTCCATGTAGTTCTGAACGTTTTCGATAACAGGCGGATTACAAACCGAACCATCCAGCTTGCACGTGCCCCAGCCTTTGGTTTCCGGAGTATCATCCACGCTATCGTCGCCACAATCAGCACCTAAAGGTCCATTGCCCCACGTGTGTAACAAGTTCAGGTAATGACCTACTTCGTGCGTCAAGGCACGGGCCGTCGTAGCTGAGCCCGTGCCTATGCTTCCCACGTAAGAACTCAGTATAACGATGCCATCGTATGGCGCAAATTGTGGGGCAGCAACAGAACCCGGCAAATAAGCATAGCCGGCAATTCCTTCTGCCATATTGCGTACTACCCAGATGTTGAGATACCGATCGCGCGGCCAGTAGTTGAGCTTGCTTTGGTCATTTCCCAAATAAGTGGTCAATGAGTGAATCCGTTCGATTCCGTTGGTACAAGTTCCTCCCGGGGTTTTATTGGCCAATCGAAACTCTATACGCGTGTCGGCAGCGATGTTTTTAAACGCGGGGACAATATCCGCTGTGTCGCTGTTGCGCTTGCGAAAATCTTCATTGAGGATGCGCACCGCATCACGCACTTGCTCATCGCTGATGTTCTCTGAGCCGTAGTCGTGGATGATGTGAAAAACGACGGGAATGACGTACACGTTTTCATCGCGCGTGTGTGCGTTGTGCTGTAGCCAATTTTGAATAAAGGCTTCGAGCTTTTCGTGTTCGATGATCATGGTTGGATGCTTTTCCAACCACTGCTGTTGCATCTGATCGGTACCACAGAAATGCGGCAGCTGAGCAGCAGCAGGAAAAGCGCACAACACGGCACTCAACCAAGAAAATTTATTCATTTGGATGTGATTAAGCGCTC
Organism: Chitinophagales bacterium; assembly: GCA_025056305.1. Lineage (GTDB taxonomy): Bacteria > Bacteroidota > Bacteroidia > Chitinophagales > UBA10324 > JANWXQ01. The sequence goes on from JANWWJ010000027.1 coordinate 68,835, forward strand.
CAAAAATAAACGTTGGTTGCAAGGATTCTGATCAAAAATCGGGATGGAGCAAAAGCCGTTTTAAAAATGAAAAATGATGTTGAACTTGCCGGGCCATGGATGGGTGGGCAATTGTGCGCGGCATGTTCGGCGTGGTGGTGTTGGTGGCCATCTGCTATCTATTCAGTAACAACCGCAGGGGGATCGATTGGAAGCTGGTGGGCACCGGCATTTTGCTGCAAGTAGTCTTTGCTGTATGCATTCTGCATGTGCCGTTGTGCCGCGATCTATTTCAGTTTATCAGCAACGGATTTGTACGGCTTATTCAGCTGGCGCATCATGGCACCGAATTTCTGTTTGGTCCGCTGGCTGACCCGAGCCATTCCTGGGGTTATGTGTTTGCCATACAGGTGTTGCCCACCATCGTGTTTTTTGCTGCACTTTCGGCATTGCTGTATTACCTGGGTATTTTGCAACTGGTGGTGTTGGCCTTTGCCTGGGTAATGAGCAAGACGATGAAGCAGATTTCCGGCGCCGAAAGTCTTTCGGCTGCAGCCAACATTTTTCTGGGACAAACGGAAGCTCCTCTGATGGTGCGCCCTTATGTGCCCAACATGACACGTAGTGAACTCTTGTGTATTATGGTTGGAGGCATGGCTACTACAGCCGGTAGTGTAATGGCCGCCTATGTTCGTTTCTTGGGAGGTACGGATATTGAGCGGCAGCAGTTTTTTGCGTTGCACCTGTTGTCGGCATCGGTGATGAGTGCACCGGCGGCTATCGTTTGCGCGAAAATGTTGTTTCCACAAACCACACCGGAATTGCTTTCGCGCGATTTACACATTGCCCGCGAGAAAATTGGAAACAATATTCTGGGTGCCATAGCCAACGGAACGCTCGACGGCCTGCGACTTGCAATCAATGTAGCGGGCATGCTTATCGTTTTCATTGCTCTCATGGCTGTGCTCAATGCCCTCCTGGAGCTCCTCGGTCGCATCGGCGGGCTAAATCAATGGATAGCGACCAGCACGCAAGGACGCTTTGAAAACCTTTCACTTCAGTTCCTGTTTGGGTATGTATTTGCACCGCTGGCCTGGTCCATGGGGGTAACATCTTCAGAGATGTTGGCCGTAGGCCAGTTGCTTGGGGAAAAGATGGTGCTCAATGAGTTTGTTGCTTATGTAAGCATGAGTAAGATGTTGCAACAACAGGTGCTCACTGATGAGCGTAGCGTGGTGATCGCCACCTATGCCTTAAGTGGCTTTGCCAACTTTGCCAGCATCGGCATTCAAATTGGGGGTATAGGAGCTTTGGCGCCAAACCAGCGCAATGCCCTCGCGGAACTGGGGATCAAGGCACTTATTGGAGGCACCGTTGCCTGTATGATGACGGCGGTGATTGCCGGCGCCATGTACACGCCTTAGGGGCTTACGGTGAAAAAACAGGCTGCGTGTAGTTCCTTTGCAGCCGCTATCAACCTAATGTAACATGTTTACTGCATTGACCACTGCTGAGGGGTGGATGAGCCTGGTGACGCTAATCGTCATGGAGATCATCTTGGGCATTGATAACATCATCTTTATTTCAATTCTAGCAGACAAGCTGCCCAAAAAGCAGCGACCCCGAGCCCGCATCATCGGCTTGAGCCTTGCGTTGATCATGCGGGTCATTTTGCTGTTTTCCATTTCATGGCTCACGAAGCTCACAGCCCCGCTGCTCACCGTCAATGATTTTGCCTTGTCAGCTCGTGACTTGATTCTGCTGAGCGGAGGTGTTTTCTTGCTTTACAAGACCGTTCGTGAAATACACAATAAGATTGAAGGTATAGAAGTTTCACCCCGCATCAGTGCGGCCAAACAGTTTGGAAGAGTCATTTTTCAGATCATCCTCATCGATATGGTGTTTTCTGTGGATTCCATCCTTACGGCTGTCGGGTTGGTAGATGATATGACCATCATGGTCATAGCTGTAGTTGTGGCTATTGTTTTTATGATGTTGTTCGCCGGCTGGGTAAGTGCATTTATCGATAAAAACCCAACGTTCAAGATGCTGGCCCTCTCCTTTTTGCTAATGGTAGGTTTTCTACTGGTGGCTGATGGTCTTCATTATCATATTGACAAAAAATATCTGTATTTCTCTATGGCTTTTGCCTTTTTGGTGGAATTTCTCAATATGCGGGAACGACGAACCCGTGAACGACGTCTTAAGCAACAGTCTGATGTTCCGTTGGCCGAATGAAGGAATCCCTGTACCCGTATCGGTTAGTGCTTCAGCCAGGAAGGATTTTGCTGTCGGAAGCGCTGGAGCCGAGGTAGGCTCTCGTTTCGCACATAGGGATGCATCGGATTGCGAGCTACAAAATCTTGGTGATAGGCTTCTGCCGGCCAAAATAGCTCCAGAAAGCTTACTTCCGTTGCAATTGGTCGTCCGTACTTACCTGACTTCATCAATGCATTAATGGTATCACTAATAATTTGTTTTTCTTTTTGATTTCGATAAAAAGCTACGGAGCGGTATGGTGTTCCTAGGTCAGGACCTTGTCGGTTTACCTGCGTGGGGTCGTGGCAGGAAAAAAACAAGTTCACCAGTCGTGGAAAATCAATTTGGGCTGTGTCGTACACGACCATGACGGCCTCAGCATGACCGGTCGTACCGCTGCTTACCTGCTCATAGGTAGGATTTGCTTGAGTTCCGCCGGCATAACCGCTGATCACGTTCGTTACCCCACGCACACTTTCAAAGATGGCCTCCACACACCAGAAACATCCCGCAGCGAAATAAGCGGTATCCTTTCTGGCTGTGCCGTTTTTTGCAGCAGGAAAATCAGAAGAATCGGAAGAAACAGTGCGCCCCTGACACCCCAGCAACCACAACACGACCACGGCCAACAGCATTTTCATGGACAAAAAGGAAACCCCGCAAAAGTAGGGGACCTAGCGAGCGATCACGAGCAACAGCGACTAATGAAAAAAGAGTTTACGGCTGTCGCTGAAAGAAGGTGCAATCAAGCGGAAGATATGCAATCCATGAGGCGCAGACACCTCTACTTCATTCATTCCTTCTTGAAGCGCCAGCGATTGTACCTGAACGATGCGGCCGCTCAGGTCCAACACCTGCACCAGCGCATGCTCGTTTTGGGCAGAAAGAATGTAAGCCTTGTATCCATGAGATATGGGTACATAGCTAACGACAGACTGCGTCACCTCTTCTTCGTCGGGTTCTTCATCGTGCTCGCCGAGACGGTATGGGCAGTTCTGGATTTTAACTTTGATTAAGTTGCCTGACTTGTTGATAATTACATTGGGGATGGTTATGAGCTTACCGTCGTAGTTGCTGATGGTTCCTTTTTGAATTTTGACACCGTTGGCATCGGTATTGCTCCATTTAAGGGTCATGCCGGCAACGGGCTTAAAATTGCTGCAGCGACGTAAGGTGATGTCTGCCGTGCAGGTGGTGTATTGTTGTGAATGCAATACCCCACCTACATAAAAATCTTTAATAAAAACTTTTACCCAAAACTTACATGCTTTATCGGTGCTGTCTTTCCAATCGAGGTAGCCGTTGATGGCGCCGTAAGGGTCTCCGTTAGCAGGGGTGCCATCACCGGGGTTATGGTCTATCGAGCAATTGGAAAAGGCCGGATACCCGATGTTGGTAGCAAAGCGGTAATAGTTTGGCTCGGTTTCGGATTCCCAAAAGTTTTTGCCATTGCCGGTATGATCACGCTGATCCCAGAAACGGACTCCGCCGATGCGGTTCACTTCCAGTGAATCCAACCAGCGGATGCGGCCAGAGTTCCAGGGGACAGTGACATCATTTTTTCCGTGGATATCGTAGATGGGGGGCATGCTGCGCTGCTCGTTGCGGTGCACCATCTTTTGTTGGTCTTTCAAATCGGGGTAAGTGAGGGTATCGCCGGTATCAAAAGCGACGACATCAGTTTTAAGTTTGGTGCTCACTTCTCCCCACATTTGTTTGTAAACAGGTGTGCCGGAGCTTATGCTGTTGGGTTCCACAATTGCGTAAACGGCAGCGATTTTTTCCGAATAGATATTAGCCATGAGCAAAGCACCAAAGCCGTTGGAAGAACTTCCGCGCGCATACACTTTTTTGTTATCTATCGGCAGGTGTGTTTCGGCCCATTCCAAGATTTCCCGGTAGAGCTGCTGTGCGTAAGTACGGACCACACCGGTCGTGGGAATAGGGTTGGCGTTAGAATAGATGTTGAAGTTTTCATGCCAGCCAAAGTTGTAGTTGCTTATGCCGATGCCCCCGTTGTCGTTAGGCGTAGGTAGCCAGTCAAATAAGCCGATGATGTAACAATTGGTCCAACTGCTATCCAGAGACAGCTTTTTGTCGGCACTGCCGTCGCTGGAACCTTCGAACTGCAAGAACAGTGGATACGAGGAAGCATTTCCGCGCTTGACATACCAAAAGTTAAACCCATAAGATCCCACGTTGCACAGGGCAGGAAATTGATCGGTGGCCTGATTGTCAACGAAAAAGACATAGTGGTGTTTGACCTCACCGTTTTTCGTGGTTACCGTTTGCTGAAAAACAGGTTTGGGGTGAGTTTTTGTACCGGCTACGGGGCTAGTCAGACAGTTTTGTCCGGCCACTATCGTCCTATCCTCAACATTGGTAGTAAGTTCCAAAACGGTAACCGCATAGTAGTAGCTGTTGTTGTTGATGCAGGTAGTTACATAAAGTCCTTGGGAAGGAGCCAGCGTTGGACCGCCATCGGTTATGCGGTAATACACATTAGCCTTAGCCAAAATGGACCAATGATAGTTTTTTGCGGAACTGTCGCGCACAAATCCCAGGCGCTTGTCAGCAGTCAAGTCAGCTGATGAGCTGAACGGCGTAGAGGACCGGTAAACGATGTATTGCAGGTTATTTACCGGAGGGTTTGTCCAGGTAAGAAAAATTTGTCCGTTGGCGTATGAGGCCTGAAGATTGGTTACGGTGTACGCATGAAGTCGCGAAGCTTGCAGACACAGGATCAATGTAAGGAGCATGAAGAGAGGTGGGCGCATGCAGCAAATGTTACGCTCTTGTTTACGAGCGCAACAAAAGCAGGTTGCACGTTATGGTCTTTACCGAATTTCCTTTAGGCCGTTAAGGTCATTAGTTTTAATCCGCCTAATCTGTTTTTTACATTATTTTTTTATCAAGAGACCTTTTGCCTGAAGTTCTGTATCGGGCAACAGAACTCGTAAAAACACCAGCCCATTTGGGAGTTGTGTATCGTTTATAAAAATCTGGTGCTGTCCTATGGTTAAATGGATCTTTTCAGATAAGAGTGCTCGTCCATCCATAGCCAAGAGGTTGATTACGGCTGTGCCCGGTTGGCTGGCTGTCAGGTTTAGCCATAGCTTCCCATCTTCATAATAGACTTTCATTTCTGAATCGCCGGTAAACTCAGTGATGGTAATTTCCTGACAAGCTGTGTCTTGGCAGTTGTCGGCTGTGGTTATGATCAAACATAGCTCATAGGTGCCTCCTTGGGCTAATTGTACCTGTGCTGTTGCTTCTTGCGCTATAACCTGATTGCTGAGGAGCCACTGCCAAGCTGTGATGTTTCCCGTGGAGAACGAACCGTCGAGGTAAAGAAAAAGGCCATCGGTTTCGTGTTTGATTACTGCTTCGCAAGGTCCGCTGCCCATTTCACCAACGGTGATGAGTGTGCAGACGGTGTCGCAGCAATCGTCATTCCAGATGACCAGGCAGAACTCATAGCTGCCCGCTTCGGGAGCTATATACTCAGCATAAGGGCCCGTATCGCTGAACAAGACACCATCGACAAACCAATGCCAGCCGGTGATGTTGCCGTAAGAGGAGCTGCCGTCCAGCCAAATGTGCAGGCCGTCGGTTTCGTGTTTGATTACTGCTTCACAAGGGCCGCTGCCCATTTCACCAACGGTGATGAGTGTGCAGACGGTGTCGCAGCAACCGTCATTCCAGATGACCAGGCAGAACTCATAGCTGCCCGCTTCGGGAGCTATATATTCAGCATAAGGGCCCGTATCGCTGAACAAGACACCATCGACAAACCAATGCCAACCGGTGATGTTGCCGTAAGAGGAGCTGCCGTCTAGCCAGATGTGCAGGCCATCGGTTTCGTATTTGATCACCCCTTCACAAGGTCCAGTGGTACTTTCAACACTTACGGATTTACAATAGTCATCGCTGCAGCCATCAATGGTTTCTATAATCAAGCATACCTCATAAAGGCCTGAGGTGTTTACCACGAGGGTGGTCAGTGGCCCTGCATTGCTTGCCACTACACCATCAATCAGCCAGGTCCACGAGCTAACGATACCAGCAGAAGCCGTTGCATCAACATGAATTTCATTGCCGTTGACGGTATAAGCAAAATAAGCCTCGCAGGCAGCCCGAAGGTGATTGTTATTAAAGAAGAAAAAAAGAATGAGTAGCACCAGTCTTGTCGTCATGGGTCTTAAGCATTTATGGCCTATCCCTTTAAAGTTAACGATTTTGTGTTAACATAATCGGGCAAAAAAGAAAAAGCGGAAAGTGAACAACTTTCCGCTTTCTCCCCCAAGGGGCGGCCTGTTAATTTTTATTGTCTTTTACTTCTTCGTAAGGTACATCCTGGATATTGTCCTGCGCTGCCCCGTTGCCAGCCGAGCTTCCCGGCTGTTGCTGCGTCCGGTAGAGGTACTCGGAAGCTGCCTGCCAAGCCTGGTTGAGCTCTTGCGTCGCTGTTTCAATGGCTGGCAAATCTTCTCGCTTATGGGCATCGCGCAAGCGGTTAATTGCCTCTTCAATACGGCTTCGTTTATCGGCCGGGATCTTGTCACCAAATTCTTTTAGTTGCTTTTCACTTTGGAATACCAGATTGTCGGCCGCATTGAGTTTTTCAACGCGCTCACGCGCCTGACGATCGGCAGCTTCGTGCTCCCGAGCTTCTTGTTTCATTTTTTCTATTTCGGCCTTACTGAGGCCGGTGGAAGCCTGAATCCGGATGCTTTGCTCTTTACCCGTACCCTTGTCACGGGCGCTGACACTGAGGATGCCATTGGCATCGATGTCAAAGGTCACTTCGATTTGAGGAACGCCACGCGGGGCAGGGGGTATGCCGTCCAGATAGAAGCGACCTATGGTGCGGTTGTCGCGCGCCATAGCTCGTTCGCCCTGCAACACGTGAATTTCTACTGACGATTGGTTGTCAGCGGCAGTAGTAAATATTTCTGACCGACGCGTGGGTATGGTTGTGTTGGCTTCAATAAGCTTGGTCATGACGCCACCTAAGGTTTCTATACCCAGCGACAAAGGCGTTACGTCAAGCAACAGCACATCCTTTACTTCACCGGCCAACACGGCACCCTGGATGGCTGCACCGACAGCCACCACCTCATCGGGGTTAACACCTTTATGCGGCTTTTTGCCAAAAAATTTCTCGACTACCTCCTGAATTTTGGGGATGCGGGTAGAACCACCCACCAAGATAACTTCATCGATTTGCGAAGGATCCAGCTTGGCATCTTGTAAGGCCTTACGGCATGGTTCAAGGGTCCGTTGAATCAAATGGTCCACCAGTTGCTCAAAACGCGACCGCGTGAGCTTTTTGACCAAGTGTTTGGGGACCCCATCTACGGCCGTTATGTAGGGCAGGTTGATCTCCGTTTCTAATGAAGAAGACAATTCAATTTTGGCCTTTTCTGCAGCATCTTTCAATCGCTGTAAGGCCATGGGATCTTTACGCAGGTCTATGCCTTCTTCTTTTTGGAATTCGTCGGCCAACCAGCCAATGATGACGTTGTCGAAGTCATCGCCACCCAAGTGGGTATCACCGTTGGTGGCCTTGACTTCAAAGACCCCATCGCCAAGCTCAAGGATTGAAATATCAAAAGTGCCACCCCCTAAGTCATAAACAGCGATCCGTTGGTCTTTATGCTTTTTATCCAGCCCGTAGGCCAAAGCTGCAGCAGTGGGTTCATTGATGATGCGCAGCACTTTTAAGCCAGCTATTTCACCGGCTTCCTTAGTGGCCTGACGCTGCGAGTCGTTGAAGTAAGCCGGAACGGTGATGACGGCTTCCGTGACCGGTTGACCCAGATAATCTTCGGCCACTTTCTTCATTTTTTGGAGAATCATGGCCGAGATTTCCTGAGGGGTGTACAGGCGGCCCATCACTTCCACACGGGCCGTGTCGTTGTCACCGGCCTTGACCACATAGCTGACGTACTTAAGTTCGTTGGTGACTTCATGGAAGCGCCGACCCATGAAGCGCTTAATAGACATGATGGTGTTTTTCGGATTGATGATTGCCTGACGCTTAGCCGGTGCACCTACCTTGCGCTCCCCATTTGGCAAAAAGGCAACGACGGAAGGAGTGGTCCGCGACCCTTCGTCGTTGGGAATAACCACCGGGTCATTTCCTTCCATGACCGCTACACAAGAGTTGGTCGTTCCTAAGTCTATGCCGATAATTTTTCCCATGTTCAAACAAATTCAGCTTACAAGTGGTCAATCTATGTGCCACGATGAAAAAATGACTTTCTGGCAGAAAATGTGGCATACTGATGCACCGAATGTGGCCGCTTGGGCGGGGTCAGACCGACAAAAAAGACACTATTAGGGGCAAAATGTTCCATTGCTTGACAAGAAATTCAGGTGCTTTGTAACGGGCAAGCAAGCAATGGAATCGATTGTGCGATTTTCGAAAGCTATGCCTGCCACAGTTTTATGATAACGCGTAGAGAACAAGCCTAACCCATTTTCTACGTTAGTGTAGGTCGGTAGGCTCTGTCCTGAGGTAAGGCCTTGTTGAGCCAAAAAAACCTGCTTGTAAGTATCCAACACTTCGCCACCAACTGAGAACAGAAAATCAGCTTTACCCACGGTGCGGAAAGCGTCCGGATCATAGGGAATCGCTGAGCGAAGCCAGGTGTAAAACAGGTCGGCATCAAGGTCAAAATCCATGTTAGCGCCCCCCTGAGTATGCGGAGCTCGTTCAGAGGAAAACAAGAGCCAGTCAACAAATTTTTCTTGCTTGAAGTTGGGATCAGAAAACCGGAATTCTGTGTAGTGAAACCGCATGGTCAATGCATAGACCTTACCATCGCGCGCCGACTGCCACGAGATGTTGTATTTGTAGCCCGGCAACAAATTCAGTTTAAGCTGTGCGGTTGGACGAATCACCGTAAAGTCGTTAACTACCGGAGTAGAAGCGGTAATCTGCTTTCCATTGTCGGGTTGGGTTATGACTAAACGATAGGTGGCATCGGCATTGATGGCTTGCGCTGTCTTGTACAGGTAGTTGGGTGCAGCGGCAAAAATGCCGCTGTCTTTAACGTAGCCTTCTTGATTGCCATCCACGCGGCTCAATGCGATGGTTCGTATCATCTGATTATCCATGTATTCTTCAAGCACCACATCCAGCTCATCGTAATACAATGAATCGGGATTTTGAGCTATTTGCAGTGCACTGGTTTGGGGGTCCAGAAATGCTTTGTTGATTTTGATGTACTGGGCGGTGTCGCCTGCATCTAACAGGCCATAGACAATAGTGATATCTTTCCATGTGGTTGTCACCGGAAAGTCTGTCGAACAACTGCTGGTGAGCAGCAAACCGAGCAACAGCCATCGGTTCATAAGTCGGCCAAAAGTAAGCAGTATATGGCAAGCCCTCTGAGTGCCCTCCTCTTTTAACGCTGAGAAAGCCGAAAACAGTCATTTGACGCGCTGAGCTGTTTTAGGAGGCAAAAATTGGTGTACTGTTTTTTAACCAAAAGATGGTCGCTATTCCGTAAAATAGAAAGGGCTATGGTATGTTTGAAGAAAATTAGGTATGCATGAAAGTGTTGGTGCCGGTTGACTTCAGCAAAGCGTCTGCTCGCGCACTTCAATACAGTGCCCAGGTGTTTAAGGCTGGTGAGGCAGAATTGATCTTATTACACAGTTTTGTGCCGCTGCAGGGAGGCTTTTTTGATGAAACCACTGAGGAGGAGGAAAACCTGTTAGAACGGCAACAGCTCCAGACCCGGTTGCAGCATTGGGCCGAGCGGTTCAACACCAAAAAGTTACCCATTGCGCGCTATGAAGTGGTGGAAGGCACCCCGGCAAGAACTATCGTGGCTTTGGCCCGAAAGCAGGGTGTGGATCTCATACTTATGGGCACTACGGGGGCCAGCGGGCTTCGCGAAAAGCTGGTAGGAACCACCACGGCACATGTAGTCCATCGGGCCCCATGCCCCGTTTTGGCAGTACCCGAACGTTACCGGGTGGCAGCGCTTAAAAACATCCTCTTCTGCACAGACTATCATTTCGAGGATTTGCAGGCGTTGAGGTGGCTGCAGCAATGGCCTGCGGCCCATCGTGCACATCTGCATATTGTACACTTCAGCAACGAGCGTGCGGCTGCCAAGGAAGCAGTGTTGCAACGCGATTATGAAGCAGTCGTAAAACAAGTCGTCGGCAACGACAGGGTGCACGTGGAAGTTTTGCCCTTTGAAGATTTTCACGTTGATCTGCAAAAGCTGTCGCGACGGACTTCCGCTGACTTACTGGTAATGATGCAGCGTCGGCGTCGGTGGTGGCAACTGCTGTTGGAAGCCAGCCACACACGCAAGGTCGTTTATCATGCCCGCATCCCGATATTGACTTTTCCAGCAACCTGAGGGTGCGGACATGAAGCCGAAAAGAGCAAACCGTTCAACAAAAAGACGATGAAATACATCCGATTTTTTGAGGAATTGTCGCTGCAAGCTCTACCTGAAGTAGGGGGCAAGAATGCGTCGTTGGGGGAATTGTTTCAATATTTAAGGCCCAAGGGAATTCGCGTGCCTGACGGGTTTGCGCTTACGGCCTCAGCCTATCGATGGTTTTTGGAGAAAAATCAGCTTAATGCAGCATTGACCCAGCTGCTTAAGCGTTTGGATACTGAACAATACAGTAACCTGACGGAAGTCGGACAACAGGCACGTCAACTTATTGCCAAAGCAGAGTTGCCCGATGATGTAGTTGCAGAATTACTCCAAGCCTACCAGATGCTGAGCTGGCGTTTTGGTACAGCTGCGGTTGATGTAGCCGTACGCAGTAGTGCTACGGCTGAAGATTTGCCGCAGGCCAGCTTCGCCGGCCGCATGGAATCATTTCTTAATGTTACGGGGGCCCAAGCCTTAGTCGTTGCTGTGCACCGTTGTTTTGCTTCGCTGTACACCGACCGGGCCATTAAATATCGCCACGACATGGGCCTTGCTCAACATGATGTGGCCATTTCGGTAGGCGTTCAGAAAATGGTTCGTAGTGATTTGGCGGGTGCAGGCGTAGCTTTCAGCATTGAACCGGACAGCGGGCATCCCGGCTTTGTAGTCATCAACGCTTGTTGGGGGTTGGGGGAAAACATCGTTCAAGGGGCGGTAACACCTGATGAATGGCTTTTGTTCAAGCCCCATCTGTTGTCGCAGCAAAGCGATCCAATTCTGCGCGTACGTTGCGGACGCAAAGAGTTTACCATGCGTTATGCTAAGGCTGGTGCGGCCGAAAAAACGACCATTAATGAAATTACCCCACCACAGCGGCAACAACAGTTGGTCCTCAATTCGGATGAAGTGAAACAATTGGCAGTATGGAGTGTTTTTATTGAACAGCATTATGGTCAGCCCATGGATATTGAATGGGCTAAAGACGGCCTCGATCATCAGTTATACATTGTACAGGCCCGACCGGAAACGGTCAGCCGCAAGCGGTCACCCATGATTCGACGCGTTTACCGGTTGCGGCATCACGGGCCTGTTTTAGCTAAAGGCATTGCCTTGGGCGATGCTATTGTCAGCGGAAGCGCATGTGTGCTCGCCGATCCTCAGGAAGGGGTGCGTTTGAAACCAGGTCAGGTTCTCATTGCCGATACCACTAACCCGGATTGGGACCCGCTATTACGTAAGGCAGCTGCCATAGTCACAAACAAGGGCGGACGAACCAGCCATGCCGCAATTGTTGCCCGTGAGTTAGGCACATTGGCCGTAGTGGGCTGCGGAAATGCTACGCACTCGGTGCATGATGGACAGTTTGTTACTGTCAGCTGTGCAGGCGGCACTGAAGGTCATGTGTACGATGGCCCGGCTGTTTGGGATGTGGAGGAGCAGGATTTCAGTGCCTTGCCGATGCCCCGCACCGCACCTATGTTCATTTTGGCTGAGCCGCAACGGGCGCTCTCGCTCAGTCGCATTCCTAATGAAGGGGTGGGCTTAATGCGCCTTGAATTCACCATCGCCAACGTTATTCAGGTGCATCCCATGGCTTTGTTGTATCCACAACGCGTTTCCGATGAACAAGTGCTGCACCGCATTAGAGAGTTGACCGCTGGTTACGAGAATGCTTCAGCATATTTTATTGAACGACTTGCGGAAGCCATCGCTTTAGTGGCAGCAGCTTTCTGGCCTAAACCGGTCCTCGTTCGCTTTAGTGATTTCAAAAGCAATGAGTACCGTCGCCTTATCGGCGGCGCATTCTTTGAGCCTGTTGAGGAAAACCCTATGCTCGGATTGCGCGGGGCTTCAAGGTACTATAGCCCAGCTTACCGCGAAGCATTTGCCTTGGAATGTGCAGCAGTACATGTGGTACGAAGCATCAAAGGATTAAAAAACGTTAAAGTGATGATTCCGTTTTGCCGAACTGTAGCCGAAGCTAAGCTTGTGCTGGACCTCATGGCTCAATGCGGTTTACGCCGAGGTATTGATGGGCTGGAAGTTTTTGTAATGATTGAACTTCCTTCAAACGTCCTTCATGCTCATCAGTTAGCTGACTTATTCGATGGATTCAGCATAGGTTCCAACGATTTAACACAGCTCACCTTGGGTATTGACCGGGATTCCAATTTGGTTAGCTATCTGTTCCATGAAGAAGACCCGGCTGTACTGGAGCTGATTGCCCGCACCATTCAGGTCGGGCATAGCAAAGGAATTCCGGTGGGCCTATGTGGTCAGGCACCCAGCGATCTGCCTCATTTTGCAGCTTTTCTGGTGCGTCAAGGCATCCACAGCATTTCCTTCAACCCCGATGCTTATTTACAGGGTTGGAAAAATATCGTTGAAGCTGAGCAGCAAAAAGCAGAAGTAATGTGAGATGAAAGCATTGGTTTACAGCACCCATGGATTTGACCGCCCTTTTCTGGAGGCAGCGGCCAACGGTCATGAGCTTACCTTTACGGAGCAGCCGCTTGATGCGCAAACCGTTTCCTTGGCTCATGGTTTTGATGCCGTGCTTTTATTCACCAGCGACCACGCACCGGCTGATGTGCTTCAGAAATTGCATGCCGCAGGCGTACGCTATCTGTCGCTGCGGTCGGCCGGCTTTGACCACGTTGACTTAGAAGCAGCCTACCGTTTGGGTTTGCGGGTGGCCAATGTGCCGGCATATTCCCCCTATGCCGTAGCTGAACATGCGGTGATGTTGTTGCTGGCGTTAAGCCGAAAGCTGCAGCGCAGCATACAGTTGTCCCTTCAGAACGATTTCCGCCTTGATGAACTGGTGGGTTGGGAATTACACCAAAAAACCATTGGCATTGTGGGTACTGGCTCGATCGGCAGTGCGTTTGCCCGCATCATGGCAGGGTTCGGTTGCCGGCTGCTGGCCACGGATCTGGTGGTGAATGCAGAGCTGCAGCTACAGCTAAAAATTACATATGTTGATTTTTATGATTTATGCCGCTCTGCCGATGTCATCAGCCTGCATTGCCCGCTAACCCCCGCTACCCGTTACCTTTTTTCCGCACCGGTATTCCGCCAATGTCGGCGAGGTGTGGTCCTCATCAATACCGCCCGCGGAGCCATTGTCAATACGGCCGATCTGTTGGATGCCCTCGACGATGGCCAGGTAAGTGCTGCCGGCCTGGATGTCTATGAGCACGAGCGGGGCCTGTTTTTCTGCGACTACTCTCATCGCCCCATCCGTGATGCTTTATTTGAACGGCTGCGCTCTCATCCCAGAGTATTGCTTACCTGCCATCAGGCTTTCCTAACGCGTGAAGCTTTGGAAAGCATGGCCCGTCTCAGCATTGACAACCTGACGCAATGGGAAACCACCGACTCGTGCGTGCGGGAATTAACTCCGCAAGCCATGAGCTAAAACTCAGGTTTATTTGAACTGAAAAACAAACAAAAGAGCATGAATTGGCATAGTTTGCCCGAAGAACAAGTTTTTTCTCTGCTGGGAAGCTCAAAAAAAGGATTGTCCGCTGATCAGGCAGCGACCCTGCTTTTGGAAGTGGGTAAAAATGAGCTTCAAGAGCAAAAGCGCAAGACAGCATGGCACATCTGGTGGAATCAGTTTACGGATTTTATGATTTTGATACTGATTGCCGCTGCCATATTATCCGGCATCATCGGTGATCTGACGGACACCTTTATCATTATTGCCATAGTGATCCTTAATGCCATTTTGGGTTTCATTCAGGAATACCGCGCCGAACGGGCACTGTTGGCACTCAAACAGCTGGCAGCCCTGCGGGCGCGTGTGTTGCGCGATGGCCGGGAACATGAAATAGCAGCAGAAGACCTTGTGCCGGGCGATGTCGTTTTGCTTGAGGCAGGCAACGTTGTTCCCGCCGACGTCCGCCTTTTTGAGATTCACGGCCTGAAGGCCGACGAGTCATCGTTGACCGGTGAATCCGTGCCGGTAGAAAAGAAAACCGGTATCGTACCTGAAGTGGACGTGCCGGTTGGCGACCGGTTTAACATGGCATTCAAGACTACTGTTGTCACAGCAGGTAAAGCCAAAGGGGTGGTGGTAGCCACCGGCATGCAAACCCAAATAGGCCAAATTGCTCGTTTGCTGCAGGAAGAAGAATCACGTACGCCCTTGCAGATACGCATGGCTGATTTTGGTAAAAAGCTCTCTTACATCATCCTGATGATTTGTGCCCTGCTCTTCGGCATAGGGTTGATGCGGGGAGAAGAGCTGTTTCGTATGCTGCTGCTATCGGTATCACTGGCCGTCGCAGCAATACCGGAAGCATTGCCGGCACTCATTACCATCGCACTGGCACGAGGCGCCAAGCAAATGGTTGCCGGCAATGCGTTGGTACGAAAGCTGCCCGCTATGGAAGCCTTGGGCTCGGTCACTTTCATCTGCTCAGACAAGACCGGCACCCTTACCCAAAACCGCATGGAAGTGGTGACGGAGGTGGAAACCCACACCGGTTTTACACCCAATGGCCTGCCGTTGTTGCATTGGAGTATGGCTGTGAGTCATGAACTGCGATGGATGGAAACAAAAGGATGGGTGGGCGATCCTACGGAGCGGGCCATGGTGTTGTATGCAGAAAAAAAATATGGATCCGATCAAATACGCCAATTGCTTCAAAAATCAGCTCCTGTTGCAGAAGTGCCTTTTGACAGCGACCGAAAGTTGATGACCACGTTTCATCGGCACAACGGCAACTATTTAGCCATCACCAAAGGAGCAGTTGAGTCCATAGCCGAACGACTCACCGACCGTTCAGCAGCCGGAGTGTTAATGGAACAGGCCACCGTCATGTCACGGCAAGGGCAGCGGGTCCTGGCTTTTGCCGGCCGCTTCTGGGACACGCTTCCCGATTCGCTGGAGCCCGCTTTCGTAGAAAGAGACTTGTTTTCCATCGGGCTGGTGGGCATGATTGACCCGATCCGGCCTGAAGTTCCTCAGGCTATTGCCGAATGCCGGTCAGCAGGTATTGTTCCGGTTATGATCACAGGTGACCACCCGGAAACCGCCACGGCTATTGCTACCGATTTGGGCATCTTACAACCCGGTAACCGCATAATTACCGGAAAGGAGCTGGCTCAGATGAGCCCCGAAACTCTGGATGAACAAGTTGAAAACATCCGAACATATGCCCGCGTGTCGCCCGAGCAAAAGCTACATATTGTACGGGCCCTGCAACGACGTAAACAATTGGTAGCGATGACGGGCGATGGGGTAAACGATGCACCGGCCTTGCGCGCCGCCAACATTGGCGTAGCCATGGGCGTTGCCGGCAGCGACGTCAGCAAGGAAGCAGCGCATTTGATACTGCTCGACGACAATTTCGCCACCATCGTGCGCGCTGTGCGCGAAGGGCGCCGCATCTACGATAACATCCGCAAGTTCGTCAAATACATCATGACCTGTAATAGCGCGGAAATATGGATTCTTTTTCTTGCCCCATTAATCGGACTTCCCATACCCCTGTTGCCCATACACATTCTGTGGATCAATCTGGTTACAGATGGTCTGCCCGGTTTGGCCTTGGCTGCAGAAAAGGCCGAACGTGATGTGATGGCACGGCCTCCAAGACGCCCCGACGAAACCCTCTTTGCCGAGGGGGTTGGCTATCACATCATCTGGGTTGGCTTATTGATGGCGGCAATTTCTCTGGCCGCACAGGCTCTGGCTTTACACCACGGTTTGGAAAACTGGCAAACGATTGTGTTTACCGTGCTAACGTTGAGTCAATTAGGCCATGTGATGGCCATACGCAGTGAAAAGGAATTTATGTTTCGCAGAGGGTTGTCCACCAATCCCGGCATGCTGATAACGGTGTTGGCCACCTTCGGTATTCATTTAATTGTGGTGTATTGGCCGCCGGCCAACGAAGTGTTCCACACCCAGCCGCTCACGTTGCTGCAAATGTTGGCGTGCACGGGTGCTGCGGCCATCATCTTTCATGCTGTGGAAATGGAAAAGTTTGTGCGCCATCATCTGATGCGACGTTTTCGCCGCTAAGGCTTTGCACGGCAGCGTGGGCAATCCTGCTACCTTTGTTGCCTAAAGCAGGGCCATCATGCAACAGGTCCAGAAACTCTTTGTGCAATGAGTGCCGCTCCTACGGCTCAGCCCATGCAAAGAACTGCTGAAGATTTTCGAAAAGTGCGCAAGGTTACTACTCACACCTTGCAAGAAATGAAACAGGCCAAGATCAAAATAGCCATGTTGACCGCTTATGACTATTCCTTGGCCCGTATATTGGATGATGCCGGTATCGACGTGATTCTCGTGGGCGACTCGGCCTCCAACGTGATGGCAGGACATGAAACGACCTTACCCATTACGTTGGACCAGATGATTTATCATGCGGCTTCCGTAGTGCGCGCTGTGCGCCGTGCCCTGGTGGTGGTGGACCTGCCCTTTGGTTCTTATCAAGGAAACAGCAAGGAAGCACTCAATTCGGCCATACGCATTATGAAAGAAGCCGGCGCTCATGCCGTCAAGCTTGAGGGAGGTCGGGAAGTGAAAGATTCTGTAGAGCGCATCGTCGCTGCCGGCGTACCGGTCATGGGGCATTTAGGCCTGACCCCACAGAGCATTTACAAGTTCGGCACCTACGTAGTGAGAGCAACTGAGGAAACCGAAGCCAACCGTTTACGCGAAGACGCCAAGCTGCTCGAGCAGGTCGGCTGTTTCGCTGTTGTGCTGGAGAAGATTCCGGCAACTCTTGGGGCCGAAGTGACGCAACAATTACGTATCCCTACCATAGGTATTGGTGCCGGAGCAGCCTGTGATGGGCAGGTGCTGGTACTGCACGATATGCTTGGCATCAATCAGGAATTCAAGCCTCGATTTTTACGCCGCTACCTGAACCTCTACGACACCATTCGTGAAGCAGTGTGCCGCTATTGTGACGACGTCAAACAAGGAAATTTTCCTGCGCCGCATGAACAATACTGAGTCATCGTCCTATCTGCATGCTTGGAGCCGCAGGGCGATGCTTCTGCTCATGTTGGCAGTGCTGCTTTCACCAGCACGCGCTGCCGACAACAGTCGCAGCGATAGTGTTGACGTGCTTCATTACACCATTTACTTAGATGTAACCGATTTCAGCAATAAAAGAATTCATGCCACATGTACTGTGCACTTTCAAGCTAAGGTCTTTTTGCAGCAGTTGGATTTAGATCTTTTGCGCTTAAAGGTAGATTCGGTCAAGCAAAAAGGAGTGTTGGTGCCGTTTAGCTACGGCGATTCCCTTACCCTTCACATCAGCCTGCTGGAACCGCTTAATGTCGGAGACACAGCCTCTGTGACGGTCTTTTACCATGGTAAGCCCAAGCAGGACAGCGGAGGCTGGGGCGGCTGGTATTGGAGCGGTGATCTGGCTTTCAATATCGGTGTGGCACTTAACGATGTGCCGCATACATTTGGCCGTGCCTGGTTTCCTTGCTTCGACAACTTCGTAGAACGAAGTACCTATACCCTTTCCGTGCGTACTGCTTCCAACAAAATGGCCCTGTGCGGGGGCACGCTGCAATACGTGGAAGACCTGGCCGATGGTACCCAAATCTGGCATTACATGCTCGACGATCCCATCCCATCCTACCTCATCAGTGTTGCTGTCCATCAGTTTGCACCCGTCACTCAGTATTATACCAGCATCAGTGGTCAACAAATACCTATTGTTTTGGGAGCCACAGCTGCGGATACAAACAAATTAAAAAATTCATTCAAGCATCTGGAAGAGGCATTACATCTGTACGAGCAATTATGGGGTCCCTACAGGTGGGATCGGGTGGGCTATGTCCTTACTACTGTTGGGGCTATGGAGCATGCCACCAACATCGCCTACCCGGCTTTTTTGGTCAATGGGTTAACGACCTATGAAAACATCATGGCTCATGAGCTCTCGCATCATTGGTTTGGGAACCTTTCAACTTGCCGAACGGCGGCCGACATGTGGCTGAATGAAGGTTGGGCTGTTTTTAACGAATGGATTTTCTATGAGCATCTTTATGGAAAGACGCGCTACGTTCAAGAAGTCGTCAACACTTTAGAGCAATGTGTACGCTATCTACATACGCCGCTAAGCGATGGGGCCTATTTTGCTCTGAACCAAATTCCGGAAACCCACACCTACGGCGAAACGGTTTATCGTAAAGGGGCGTTGGCGGCACACACCCTTCGCGGCTATTTAACTGACTCGCTGTTTTTTTCCTGTATGCGCTCATTTCTCGACACCTATGCCTTTTCCGACGTCAGCAGTGAAGACTTGGAAATAGCCCTCAGCACCTGTTCCGGCAAAGACCTTTCGGCTTTTTTCGATAACTGGATATATGCGCCGGGATGGTCGGCCTTCTGGATTGATTCTGTAGCTGTTGAGACTTCAGGTATTCCTGGATTTCAAGTGACGGTTTTTGTCAAGCAACGTGTGCGTGGGGCACCTCAACTTTTTCATGAAGTGCCCATGGAACTCAGCTTTTACCTCGCCGACGGCCAGATGAAAACATACCAGGTGGTGGTGAGCGGTGAGTGCATGTGGTTTACGTTTGTTCTACCAGAGCAGCCGTTGTTGGTCGTGCTTGACGAACAAGAGCGGATTGCTGATGCCGTAATTGCCGAGCAAAAACGCATCGGTAAAACAGGGACTCACCAGTTCCCTTTAGCCAAAATGAACCTAACGGTGAATCAGATTTCGGACACAGCATTGGTGCGTGTAGAGCATATTTATGCCGCCCCTGATCCGTTTCGCCATCCCATCAAGGGATTATACTTGTCGCGCGAACGTTTCTGGCGCGTAGATGGCGTGTGGGACACCTCTTTTAAAGCTTCGGCAAACATTTCGTATCAAGGCGCAGCCATGAACAATGGCTATCTGGACGTCGATCTGATTTCAAATACCGAAGACAGCCTGGTCGTGGTATATCGAAGCTCGGCGGCCTCCGATTGGCAAATTGTTTTCGATGTCACTCACAACAAGCTGGGATCAGCCAACGACAAACGCGGCAATTTCACGATTCACCATCTGCGAAAAGGCCAGTATGCTCTTGCCATCTGGCACGCCACCCGGGCCGACAGCATAACGCCCCTGGCTGATTCCTGTCAACTGACTTCGGTTCCACAACTTTCTTCCACCTCAGTCGGCAAGTTATTTCCGAACCCGGCTGACCAACACTTTTTTATAGAATTAGACCAACGATCGCATATCGAGCTCTATGACGTAATCGGCCGTTGCTGGTTCACCAGTGAGGCTCCCGCAGGCACATGCTTCATACCTACCTCACATTGGCCTGAGGGCGTCTATTTGGCCAGAGTACAAAAAGAAACAGGTCCGCCTATTATCTTGCGCGTGATGGTTCAATAAAAAAATTGCTTATGAGAAAAGTTGCTGTAATCGGTGCCGGAACCATGGGCAATGGCATTGCACATGTTTTTGCCTTAAAAGGTTACGAGGTTCGGCTGGTGGATATCAGCACCGACCAATTGCAACGGGCCATGAAGACCATAGCCCAAAACATGGACCGGCAGATCAACAAGCAAATTATTACTGAAAAAGACAAGGAATCAGCTTTGGCTCGCATTCGCACGTTTAATGTTTTATCAGAGGGAGTCGCTAATGCGGACCTGGTCGTAGAGGCCGCAACCGAGCACTTGGAAACGAAGCTCAAGATTTTTGCTGAGCTGGATCGCCTAACTCCACCCTCTTGCTTACTGGCGACCAACACCTCCTCTATTTCCATCACACGCATTGCAGCAGCCACGGGTCGAGCCGACCGCGTCATCGGCATGCATTTCATGAATCCGGTTCCGGTAATGAAGCTGGTAGAGGTGATTCGCGGCTATGCTACTTCTGACAGTACGACTCAAACCGTGATGGAACTTGCGCGGCAGCTTGATAAGGTGCCGGTAGAGGTGAACGATTATCCCGGTTTTGTGGCCAACCGGATTTTGATGCCTATGATTAACGAGGCCATCTATGCTTTGTACGAGGGTGTTGCCGGCGTTAAAGAAATCGATACGGTGATGAAGCTGGGCACGGCCCATCCCATGGGTCCGCTGGAATTGGCTGACTTCATCGGCCTGGATGTTTGTATGGCCATTCTGCAGGTGATGTATGAAGGTTTTGGAAATCCGAAATACGCACCTTGCCCTTTGCTGGTCAACATGGTTACGGCCGGACATTTGGGCCGAAAAAGCGGAAGTGGGTTTTATGACTATCGGACTGGGGCCAAAGAGCCTTTTGTAGCGGAACGCTTCCGAAAATAGTTTTGTGCGGTTTGCGGGAATAGCTCAGGGGTAGAGCATCAGTTTCCCAAACTGAGGGTCGCGGGTTCGATTCCCGTTTCCCGCTCACAACCTCAATTGCGCAGCGTTCTGTGCAGTTTGACCCTATGGGCTATTTTTGACGTATCCAAACAGCTTTCTATGAGGATATTTCTCCTTACTTCAATCTTAAGTTTTACTCTGTTTTCAGCGCAGAGCGCTATCGTGACCGGCATCCATGCCGAATACCGGCACGGGCAGGTTTTTGTGACATGGAAGGTCATCCCTAATTACGAGCATAAGTTTTATTACGTCTATAGATATGAAAAGCCCATCACCAACCAGAACATAGATAGTGCCGAATATCTTGGGCGCAGTGATAAGGAATTTTCCTTCAATTACTTCCTCAATCTAGGCATTACGGGTTCCAATACCAACAAGCTATATTATTGTGTCATAAACAACGATCCATGGGTAGTGTTGGATGCTACCGATGGCCTTTATGTTCATACTTGCAACAAGGATAAGTCATATTACTATGCCGTGACATGCGACAGTACGGTGTTTGGTACACCGAAGGAGAACAAGCGTATTGTTCCGGGAATGAACGCCACTACTATGCCGGTAGCCGAAAAGGTGGCGCAAATACGTGCATACCTGCAAGTAACCGGCATTCCGTTGCTGAACAATCCAAGTTTAACCTATGATGGCTATGCCTTGTTTCAGGGAAAAGTCAAAACCCCGTACGTCCCCTACATGGGAAATGAAGGCTGCTTGATTCACAACTGGGGTCTTATCAAAGACACCGACCTGAGCCCCACCAAGAACGCGGCGACATTCTTTTTCTACGGGGGCGGGGGGAATGCATATGATAATGCCAACGGCACCAACATCGCAAATATGTGGAAAATTTCTATGGAAGATGTGTTGCCTAATTTTAATTGGGACCCTGTTTCCGGAGAAAACACCAAATGGCTGGGCTATAACGAAAACCTCGACATATACACGCTCAACCAAACCAGCCCACCGCCCACTTCTGGCGTCGATCGGATGTACACGGTCTGGCGCGTCAAATGGACTTACGACTGGCTTTTGCGTACCTTCCCGAATGACATTGACACAACGCGCATTGCCGCCTTTGGCAGCTCTAATGGTTGTACTGCAGCCTTGATCCTTGCCTATCTCTACCCCGATAAGATTTCTGCAGTAGATGTCACCAATGCTAAGATTAACCCAGAGTATCTGACCGATGACAATCCCACGTGCAAGTGGAACATCAACGGTACTTCGCGAAACAGGGCTGAAATATTTCTGGGCACGCTTCAGGCTAACTTGATGAGCGATGTGCCTCGGTTGGTTGGTACGGGCAATTATCCGCTTTATGAGTTTTCCAACCTCAACAATCTGGTGGCTGATAACAAATACAGCAACATTCCTCCCGTGTTTATGACTTCAGGCAAGGCCGACAACGTCACGTGTTGGGAGGAAAAAATCCAATTCTACAACACTGTTAATAAGAACCGTGTAGGAGGCGCTTATTTCTGGGATGAACGCCAACACAAGGGTGGAGTTAAATACATCAAAGACCGGCCTCTGGAATTACTACTCCGATTCCGAACGGACCTGCCCTTTCCGGCTTTTTCGCGTTGCTCGCACAACAACAATCCAGGAGATACCGACAACCCGACAGCACCATTCTATGATGGAGATACCATAGGTGCCATAAATGGCATTTTGGATTGGGATGACAGCAGCATTGCAGAGACCGACTCAAGCTGGCAGACAAAAATTTTCACTACCCAATTTGAACTCAACAACGGCACATGGTTTCCGCCGCAACTTCCAGATTACGTCACTGTTGACATCACGCCACGGCGCCTGAAAAAATTCACAAATCTTGCCCCAGGCACCAAACTGTGCATGGAAAACTGGCAGGATGGAGTATTAATTCAATCGCGTACGGTCAAGTGGACTCCCTCTGCTGACGGCAAGGGGCTTATCACCTTTCGCAAAGCCCGTATCAGCCAGCAGGGAAATCTCATAAAAATTTTCGTCTGTGACCAACAGCGGAACAATCAGCCAGAGACAGGTCCGGCACCACAGGCTATGTACGCTCTGTATCCCAATCCGGCAACAGATGTGGTTTTCCTGGAATTGTCGCTGTCCGAACCTACAATGGTGCACGTTACCATTCGGGATGTTGCCGGCAAGCTCATGTTTGTTCAGCAACAAAAATTGGAGGCCGCAGAAGACCAGACGTTGTCGATACCGGTGCATACCTTGCCTCAGGGTTTGTATCTAGTCACTGTCCATGAGGGCAACCAGCCGTACACGTACCGGTTAGTAAAGCAATAGCTTAAGGCTTATCAACTTTTTTGCATTATTTTTGGTTATTGCTTTCGACGATGAAACGAATTGTGACAATAACGCTGTTTCTGTTGGCATGGGTGGGTGTTAATGCACAAGGATTGACCTTAACGCCGTCTCATTTCAACCTTCAGGCTGATGTGTCTGGCTATGTGGACGCACATGCCACCTTGTTCAACAACAGCAACCTAGATCGGGTAATTACGTGGGTGCGCGTCGTGCATCAGCAGCCGTCAGGCTGGTACACGATGGTATGTGACGATAATAACTGTTATGCACCTTCGACCAGCACCATGAATGTAGGCTTGGCAGCAGGTGCCCAGGGCATCCTGAAACTGAGCATTTTTCCCAATGGTGTTCCGGGTTATGCCGAATACACCGTTCACGCTTACGATGCCACTGACAGTGCCAACGTCAACGCTTCCATGCATGTGATGGTCTCAGCTCTTGATGTCGGTCTTCCCTCCGTCCGAAACGAAGTAGTTGTCTTATTCCCGAACCCTGCCCGAGATGTGCTCTACATAAACGTTTTGAACAAGACGGTAACCTCTATTGAATTGTACAGTGTGGTAGGGCAAAAACTCCGCACCATTAAAGTAGTTCCGGGGAATCCCAGCATTGCAGTCCCTGTTGATGATCTGAAAAAAGGAGTGTATTTCGTGCGCGTTTACAGCCATCAGAGAGAACTGGTGACGCGCATGTTCAGTAAGGAATAGCAAGACGGATTGTTGCGTACTTTCTGAATCGCTGGGAAAGGAGCTGGGCTAGTTTTTTTCTGCATTTAATCTCGTGCGCAAAGCCTTAATCTGCCGCTCCAATTCAATCTCATCGCCTTCTAAATAGCCAGCGTGTTGATACACAATGCGTCCTCCGGGTTCGGCCATCACCGTGAAGGGAACATTCTGAAAACCGAGATGTCTTTTTAACTCACCATTGGGATCCAGCAACACGCGATAGGGCCATCGCGAACCCTGAACTGTTGGTTTAACCTTGGGCAGATTGCGTGCGTCGTCAACAGAAATGGCAATCAATTCCATATGGTATTGCGCTTTCCATGCCTCATAGACTTTAGCTATATTGGTCAATTCTTTTTTACAGGGCACACACCAGGTGGCCCAAAAGTTAAGTACCACGATCTTGTTGCTATCGGCCAGCCTGCTGACGTCAATCTGATTTCCTTGCAAATCTTTTAAGAGAACGTTAGGAAGTATTTTTTCTTGCGCCCACGCCATGGCTTTGAGGAAAACGAGGCAGCAGATCAACAGCGGGGAGATCCTTTGAGCCGAGATTTTATGTTCAGAAGAAAAGCGCATATGCAAAAAGTTCTTTTCAAAAGTAAAACCAAAATCGTGCCCTGAAAGGCTAAAGCGCTCGGCTATATTTGTCACATGCCGCTTTTTCGAATGATTGCGCTTCTTATGTGCTGTGCCCTGACATGTGTTCCAATTTGGACGACAGCGCAAATCTCACTTTCCGGCGACTTACAAACGGACTTAAAATTGTTCATGCGCGACAGCAGCATCGGTGCGATCAACACGCCTCAGTACGATAATTTGCTCAGCGGCCTGGATGGCTGGCTTACGTTCATCTTAGCTGCTAAGGGTTTTGACGCGCGGCTTCGGCTTGATGTTTTTCATAACTCAAACCTACATGATCCCAATCAAGCATTTACCGGTGCCGGCATTGGTTATTTTCATTTGACCAAACAGATAGATCGCTTACAAGTAACGGGGGGCTATTTCTACGACCAGTTTGGAAGTGGCATTATCTACCGTGCTTATGAAGACCGCGGGCTTGGCCTGGATTACGCCACGTTCGGACTTCAACTCAAATATCAACTCAATGACTCTTGGCAACTCAAGGCGATAGCCGGACAACAGAAAAACCGATTTGGCCGCTATGAGCCGGTATTCAAGGGGCTTAATGCGGACGGAACTGTCGGCTTGGGATCAGGGGTGCAAATACAACCTGGGGTGGCCTTTCTGAACCGTACGCTCGATAAAAGCACCATGGATGTTGTGGCCGGATTGATCAACTCTTATGATTTGGAAGATCGGTTTATTCCAAAATACAATGTGTATGCAACCTCTGCTTACGCCACTGTGCTTGTTGGGCCATTGAGCTGGTATGTAGAACTGGCCGGCAAAACCAAAGAGGCCGTAATGGGTCCAGAGGGCATCTTGACAAACGTGCCCGGCACCGTAGGTTATACTTCATTGAACTTTTCCCGTCAAGGCTTGGGAGCTACCCTACAATTCAAGCGAACGAAAAATTTTGAGTTGCGGGTGTCTCCGCTGGAGACGTTGCTGCAGGGCGTACTCAATTACTTACCTCCGATGTCGAGGCAGAATGCGTTGCGGTTGCCGGCTCGTTACAGTCCGGCAACGCAATTTTTGGGGGAACAAGCCTGGCAGGCCGATGTGACATGGTCGCCCGTTGAACCCTGGGTGTTTGATATAAATTATTCTCATATTAATGATCTAAATGGGCAGAAACTGTGGAGGGAATTTTATGCCCAGGCAGATTTCACTATTTCAGAGCTGGACCATGTTTTGTTTGGCGGGCAGCGCATTTTTTACAATCAAACCGTCTATCTATCCGAACCTTTACCTGATCAGACGGCTATCACGGGCTTTCTGGAATATACGCGTCGCTTAACCCACCGACGCTCCCTGCGCAGTGAGCTGCAATACCTCCACACCAAGCAGGATTATGGTTCGTTCCTCTTCGTGCTGGCAGAGTACAACATAGCGCCCCACTGGTCGTTCAGTGTTTCGGACATGTATAACGTGCGGCCAAATCCGGAGAAAACAGATAAAAAAGAACACTACTATAATGTTTTTGTCTCTTATACCTCCGGGGCTACCCGTCTGGCTTTGGCATTTGCACGCCAGGTTGCCGGCATCAACTGCTCGGGAGGAGTATGCCGTTATGAACCGGCATTCAACGGAATTAAATGTTCCATTACGACTGCCTTTTAATTTAATTTCGAAATGCCCATGCGTTACGTGCTCGCTGGTTTCGTAGCGCTGCTGAGTGGCTGCAGCGAAATCGGTCCGTACATCAACTTCGAGGAACAGCAGACGGTTGAGGATACCGTTGCCATCGATGAAGGGCAAAGCAGGATAGTTATACTGGAATTTTTTACCGGCGCCAGTTGCCCGAATTGCCCGAAAGGCAGAAAAATTGCCGACGATTTGTTGCAGACCTATGCAGGAAAACTGCAAGTTGTAGAAATTCATCAAGGTCCATTAGCCGGACCTGCTTTACCTGGTGATCCTGACTTGCGCACTGAAGAAGGAGAAGAGTTGGCTGCTTATTTGGGTCCACCTTCGTATTGGCCAGTGGGTGCCATCAATCGGGTTAAACATGAAGTCAGTCCCGGCAATTGGCAATTGTTGGTAGATCGAAGTCTTTGGCCGTCGTTGGTTGCTGAACAGTCGGGTCGCCCACTCCAGGTAGCCATGGGCTGTTCCCTGACTTATGAACCTACGGCGCGCAAACTGTCAGGTACGCTTGGAGTTCGGTTCTTGGAATCCGTAGATATTCCTGTGTACTTGACGGTACTGATAATTGAGGATAGCATCGTGAGTGCCCAACTCGACGGAGTCCAACTGATTTCAGATTATGTCCACCGTGATGTATTGCGGGATTTTATCACCCCTCACACGGGGGTAGCCATAGGGAGCAATAAACAGAAAGGAGAAACATGGTATTGGTCGTTTCGCGATTATGTCATACCCGACGAATGGGATGATCGCCACTGTCATTTGGTGGCTATGGTTACCGCTTCTGGCAATAGCTACGAAGTTTTTCAGTCGTTACGACAAAAAATCCGGTCATGAGACGGCTGCTTTTAGTCTTAGTTGTAGTGTGGCTGGGGTTGGGGCTGTGGCAATGCGAGCATGTGGATTCGCAGCAGCGCGTAGATTTTTACATTGATTTAACCGATCCGCAATATCAGGATTTATACCTTACGGGCGGCTACGTTTATGTCAACAACATCATCGTTTTCAAGGGGCTGGATCAAAACTATTATGCCCTTTCTCAATATTGCACCAACGACGTTTGTGTGGTGCAGTATCAGGTTTCTTTCAATGAGGTGGTATGTACGTGCGATCAATCGCATTTTGACATCTATGGCAATCCCACCTTTGGTCCAGCCACTTATCCGTTGTATCGGTATGCCACCAGCTTGCACGGGTCCATGCTGCGTATCTACACGCCATAGCAGTTTGGGAGTTTTTGATAAGTTCATTTTTTTATGATAAGAAAATTTTTCTTTCGGGTCATGGTGTGCCGCTCGGCGGCCTGCCTGTTATGGGTTTTGACAACGGTGTGGTGTGCGCTGCAAGTGGCAGCGCAAGACACGACGCTTCTTATTGCCGGACCCATGTTGGGTTATGTGGAACACCGTGAAGCAGCCCTATGGCTTTTGGTAACTGACAAGGTCCATGAGGTCACCCTACGCTATTATCCCAAAGACCAACCGCAACAGGCCAAACAGCAAAGACAACGGTTGAGCGGAGAAGATCCTTACCAACCCGTTAAATTCATTTTACCTTTTCTTCAAATGGGAACTACGTATGATTATGAAATTTGGTTAAACAATCAGATACAGCGTTTTCCGTATCCGTTGCAATTTCAAACCAAAGCGATATGGGAGCATCGCACCGATCCGCCGCCTTTTGCATTTTTGATGGGCTCGTGCATGTACATCAATGAGCCCGAATCGGATCGGCCGGGGAAGCCCTATGGCCGCGATGTTCGGATCCTGGATAGCATGGCTCGCGAAGGGGCACAGCTGATGTTGTGGTTGGGCGACAACATTTATTTACGTGAAGGAGATTGGACCTCACGCAGCGGTTTCGTCTATCGCTATATGCATACCCGAAAGGTGCGTGCGCTGCAAAGGTTGTTGGCCGCTCAGCCGAATCTTTACATCTGGGATGATCATGACTTTGGGCCCAACGATGCCAACAGTTCTTTTGTTCTCAAAGAAATTGCCCTTGAAGTATTCAAAGAGTTTACCGCCAATCCCACGTACGGGGAGTCCGAAAATCCCGGCACCTACACCCGCTACACTTTTTCCGATTGCGAATTTTTTCTTTTAGACGGTCGTTTTTACCGTTCGGCAGAAGATCTTGATTCGCTGGCAGCCGATAAGCATTACTTAGGCCCGCAGCAGTTTCAATGGCTCAAAAATGCCCTGTTGTACTCCAAAGCTTCCTTTAAGTTCATCGTAAGCGGCACACAGGTGCTCGACCCGTATAACCGCTTCGAAAGTGTGCGTCATTACAAACGCGAATTCGATGAATTGATTGACTTTATCGTCAAATACCGCATTAAAGGGGTGGTCTTCTTATCGGGCGATCGTCATTATTCGGATGTGATCCGCTGGACCCCACCGGGGGGTTATCCTCTCTACGACATTACCAGCTCAGCCCTTACTTCGGGAAGTTCTCAGAGTGCAAAAAGCCGTCCGGACCAAGAGCATCCCTATCGGGTAGTGCCCGAAGGTGTTACCGACCAGAACTACGTGAAGATTTCGATAAGCGGCCCCCGCAAAGATCGCGTAGCAACCATCGAATGTAAAACGGTGGACGGCCGTTTGGCTTGGCGGTTTCAGATCCGCCAAACAGAACTGGACTGGAAATAGGTAGCGTGGTCAAACCGCCGGTTTCGAAACAACGTAAAAAGCAGCAGTGGTGAAAAAATTGCGCACGTAAGGCAGTTTGCTCAGCCATTGAAACTGCACCCTGGGTTGCCAACCGAACTTATATAAATAAATCGGATTTATCAGAAAAAGCTCTCGGGCGGCTACCTGAAGTCCTGCTTCGCGCACGTAGCGCTCGAATTGTTCTATGCTCAGACCGGTAGCTTTTACGTCCATCAGATTTTTTATGGTGTTCTCTGACTCTTGTCCTGCTTTTAACAAGGCCCGGTAGAGAAAAGCAGGCAGTAGATGATAGTAAGGCAGATGGGCCAAAATCGGATTTTGACATATCTGCTGATGTCCGCCAAAGGGCATTTGCCATGGAGGAAAGCCAAAAAACAGAATTCCGTTTTTTGAAAGAAAGCCGGCGAGGCGCCGCAACAATCGCCGTTGATCGGGAATGTGTTCAACAACGTCTTTGAGCACAATCAGATCAAAGCGCTCGGAAAAACTTAAGGTCAGCGATTCGTCGTAGATGTTGGCACAAATGAGTTCAACCTGCCCTGATTTAAGACAGTCGGCCAGCAAGCGCTGTGCGTGGGCGGTACGCGCAGGGCTGAGTTCAACACCTGTGCCATAGCAGCCCCGGTCTAAAAACGCTGCCAACACGCCACCCTCGCCGCAACCTACCTCCAGCACGCGTAGTCCTGCAGTTACGCTCAGGACTTTTTCAATGAATGGGATGATAAAAGCGCGGGCATGATCCCGTTGAATGCGAAAATAAGAGTCCTTATCAAGGTGAAAAGAAAACACGGCGGCAAGTTAGCTAATGGCTCAGCTCAATCGCGCATGGGCCTTCAGCCAACGGTCCGGCAGCTCCTCACGTACGGCCATCAGGTAGTCGCTGTAGGAACAGGCAATAAGTTCAAACTTGCGGCTGTTGAAAGGCTTCTTGCCTACAGGGACCTGCATCCACCAGCGGTCGGTGCGCCGGCTTTTCCAGAAAACCAGCTCATAAGCGTGGTTGCTGAAGTGCACCGTGTATTTTAAATAATCGTCGCTGCCATCCTCAGGAAAATCTGCTTTGCGGTTGGCCAAGCCTTCCAATAAATACCACAAGACCTGGGCAGCCAGGCGCAGACTCTGTTCGTTGCGGTCATATAAAAGATTGCATCCATACAAACCAAAGGTGCGCAATGCATTACTCTGACCTGCGTAGTAAGCAAGCTGGCAGGCTTCTTCGCCAAATAATCCATTAGGCGAGGCCAGGTAATTAGCCGGAGAATCGCCAACGCGAATAGCAGACATGTCCATACTAACCATATGGGCTGTGCGCAAGACGGGTTCCATCTCGGAAATATCGGGTCGCAGTTTACCCAGCCGGTAATGTTCGTAATGCAGGCGGTCCAGCACGGCCAACGACTCCGGCGTGGTCAGGTGAGTTTGATAGCCGATCAATGAAAGCAAGCCCAGATGACTTGGTTCCGACACCATGATGCGGCCGACGAAGTTTTCGTCGTTGATGGGGTCTTCTCCGTCAAAAAAATCTAAACTGCTGTCGATGAGGCACAGATGGACGGATTCAGCGACCGAAGCAAGGGCATGATATTGGGCAAACGTCAGATCATGACTGCCACCAATGACTACAGGCACGATTTGACGCCCGAGAAGTTCTTCGCAAACCTGACGTAGAGCGACGTAGGTGTCTTTAAGACTGGCACCGGGTTGAATGTTGCCCAGGTCGGCGACCCGAAGCGAGGGCTCCAGCCGCATCAACTGAAACAATTGAGCTCGAATGTCGTCGGGGGCGGCAGCACTGCCCGCATTTCGCTTTGAGCCCCGGTCTTCTTTAACGCCCAAAAGTGCAACCTCTACCTGCTCCAGTTGCTCATAGGCCTTTTGGGGCTGAATCACGTGCGCGCCTAACTGGGAGCAGTTGTATTCTGCATGGTAGATGCTTTCGTCAGGCAACTGAAGAAAATCTTCCAACATGTTTGCAGCGGGTGTCTGCGTAAATGTAGCGGCGCAGAGGTGTGAGCTGCCGCCACCTTGGCTGTCGTTTTCCGCATCTGCCTGTGTATTGTCAGCATGGCAGCATCAACGCACCTGACCTGAGCGCATAACTTACTTTGCTGCAAAGCCAGCTCATGAATCTGAATCAGACTATCCTGGACAACACGGTGCGCGATTACCTCATCGTCGTGGGTGTAATGATGGTAACCCTGATGGTCAACAAATATCTGTCGGCCAGCATCAACCGGCTCATCTATGCAGTTTTCAGAAAGCTATCTGACGAGAATCGATTCCGCGATTTCCAGGTGTATGTGCTGAATTCTATGCAATGGTTGCTCGTGCTGTTGGTACTGGTTTTTGCCGTAGAGAAACTTCATTTTCCTAAAGCCTGGAACATTACCCTGTTTGGCACCACGCTGTTTCGTATCGTTCACACGATCAAATGGGTGGTGGTGCTTACTGCTTTTTTGCAGGTCTTGCTCAACATCAATCGGTTTGTCAGCACCGTCATGATGGAGCGGGCCCGCCAACATGGTTGGAAAACACAAGAGCAGCTTATTCCTTTTTTCCGCGACATCACCCGCGTTGCCGTGTTTCTCTTGTACTTTCTTATTCTGCTGGGTGTGGTCTTTAAGCTCAACATTACATCGGTGCTGGCAGGTCTGGGCATTGGGGGCTTGGCTGTTGCCTTTGCAGCGCAAGAGAGCATCAAAGATTTGTTTGGATCAATTACGATTTTTTTTGATAAGCCTTTTAGCGTCGGCGACATCGTGAACATCAACGGTGTAGAAGGCACGGTTGAAGCTATCGGCTTTCGCAGCACGCGCATCCGTACCTACGATCAGACGTTCGTCACGGTTCCCAACAAACGCATGATTGAGGCCAATGTGGATAATCTAAGTCAGCGCGACCGGCGGCGTGCACGCACATTGCTGCGCCTCAGTTTCCAAAGTCCGCCGGAAACTTTGCAAAGCTTGGTAGCCGACCTGCGTCGGTATTTCGAAACTCACGAACATTTTGGTCAGTACCCTTGCTTTATTTCGGTTGACGACTTTTCCGAGTACGGCATTGTTGTAAAGATTGTTTATTTCATTCCGGTGCTTGACCCTGACCGACACGACCAGCTGAAAGGAGAAGCTAACCTAAAAATCCTCGAACTGGTGGCCGCACACCGGCTGCGGTTTGCAGAGCGCAGCTGGTCGGACAATGTTTAATTACGCGGCGCTTACAAGTCGCCCTCTAAAGGCCGAAGCACGATTTCTTCTACTACGGTCTGGTTGCTCAACACATAGGCATTCCACACGGCCTGGGCTACGTCTTGGGCTTTCATGAAGCGCTGTGCTGGATGCGGTGATCCTTCCCATGAACTGGTTAAGGTGGCCCCGGGAATTACAGCGGTTACCTTGATGTTGAATGCCGCTAATTCCAATCGCAGATTGCGCGTCATACCCAACAGGGCGAATTTGGAAACGCTGTAAGAGCCACCGTTGGGATAGGCTTGAATGCTTGCTGTGGAACAGATGTTGAAGATGTGGCCGCGCCGCTGGCGAATCATGCTCTTGCAAAGCAGGCGGGTCAAATAATAAGGGCCGTAAACGTTCACGCGCATGAGCTGTTCAAAAATTCCTTCCCGCTCTTTGTGTAATTGGCCGGGCAGAAAGAGCCCCGCATTGTTGATGAGCACATCGACGGCTTTCAGGTGCCGCAACACCTCTGAAGCAAACTTTTTTATTTGCTTCTTTTCCCCCACATCGCAGGGCAGGGCCAACAACTCACAATCGGGATAACGATCCTTAAGATCTTTTTCCAGAGATCTCAAATCAGCGGCCGTACGGGCACATACCGCCAGGTTGCTGCCTTCGGCGGCAAATTTTTCTGTCAAAGCTCTGCCAATACCGCGCGTCGCACCGGTGATGACTACATTCATAACAAGGCCAAAGGGCTAAGATAGGCGCTTGTTGGTGTTACTTTGCTTTTTCAGAGCATGATGCAGGCGTGGTTATCTTTGACTCGTCGTGCTTTCATTTCGTTTTTTCTACCATTTCGGTCGTTATCTGCTGTTGTTGCGCAAATGCTTCATGCATTTGGGTAAGCGCTCTATCTACTGGAATGAAACGTTGCGTCAGTGCGTGGATATTGGTGTGGGGTCATTAGTCATCGTCATCATCTTTTCGCTGTTTTTGGGAGCAGTGCTCACCGTACAAACAGCGTATCAGTTTACCACTCCCTTGCTTTCCCGCTCTATTATCGGATCAATCGTGACGAACACTGCCATTATTGAAATGGCACCTACCGTTACGTGTTTGATTCTGGCCGGAAAAATTGGATCCAGCATTGCTTCCGAGCTGGGTACCATGCGCATCACCGAGCAGATCGATGCTTTAGAGATGATGGGCGTTAATTCGGCTGCGTTTCTGGTCCTGCCTAAGATCATAGCAGGCACCTTCATGGTTCCGCTCCTGGTTATGATCAGTGGCTTTCTGCAAATCTGGATGGGACTGGTCGTGGGGGTCATCACCGATGTGCTTTCTGCAGAGGAATTCATGCAAGGATCCATACAGTACTTCATTCCCTTCACCGTCACTTTTGCATTGATCAAAGCCACGACTTTTGGATTTATCATCGCATCAGTTGCCTCATACTTGGGGTACTACACTTCGGGAGGAGCTTTAGAGGTTGGGCGCTCTGCCACGCAAGCCGTAGTGGCCAGCTGCATGCTCATCCTGCTCTGGGATTATCTGCTGGCTCAAATGTTGTTATGATCGAAGTCCGTGGCCTTTCCAAAATCTTCGGCGATAAGGTGGTATTGCGCGATGTGTCGGCCCGATTCGAGCCGGCACGCACCAGTTTAATTATCGGAGCCAGCGGCTCGGGTAAAACGGTGCTGATGAAATGCATGGTAGGCCTCATGCAGCCCTCATCCGGCCAGGTCCTGTACGACGGGGTAGTGGATTTTGTCTCATTACCCGAGAGCGAGCGTCGGAAGATTCGTCAGCAAATAGGTATGCTCTTTCAGGGCTCAGCACTTTTTGATTCGATGAACGTAGAGCAAAACGTCATGTTTCCCCTGACCATGTTCACCAACATGACGTTAAAAGAAAAGCTGCACCGCGTCAATGAGTGCCTGGAGCGGGTCAATCTTTCAAACACCAACCGATTGATGCCCAGCGAGCTGAGCGGAGGCATGAAAAAGCGTGTGGGCATCGCGCGCGCCATCGTGATGAATCCTCGCTTCTTGTTTTGCGATGAACCCAATAGCGGTTTGGATCCCCAAACGGCCATCCGCATCGATGAGCTGATTCGGGAAATCACTCTGGAATATCGCATAACCACCATCATCAACACACACGACCTGAACAGCGTTATCGGCATCGGTGACTATGTGATTTTTTTATATAAAGGCAGAAAGGAATGGGAGGGGGACAAACACACGGTATTGCGTTCCGATAACCAAGCCCTCAACGAATTTGTTTTTGCTTCTCGCTACTTCCGTGAGATCCGCGATCAGTTAGTTGGCTGAACGTACTGTTTTCCCATTGGCCGGTTGTTATCTTTGACGGCGAGGCTTTAACCAGGCAGCAGCAAACCTTTTTCATGGGCATCTTGGTCAATCGGCATTCGCGCGTGCTGGTTCAGGGATTTACGGGCCAGGAAGGCACTTTTCATGCGGCGCAGATGATTGAATACGGAACACAGGTCGTCGGAGGGGTCACCCCAGGCAAGGGCGGACAAAAACACCTGAACCTGCCTGTGTTTAACACTGTAGAACAAGGGGTGCGCAGCACCGGCGCCGACGTATCCATCATTTTTGTGCCGCCGGCCTTTGCCGCCGATGCCATCATGGAAGCCGCCGATGCCGGCATTGCCTTAATTGTTTGCATAACTGAAGGCATTCCCGTGCAAGATATGCTGCGCGCACGGGCCTTTGTGGAGCAGAAAGGCTGCCGATTGGTGGGCCCCAATTGTCCTGGTATCATAACTCCTGATGAAGCCAAGGTGGGCATTATGCCGGGGTTTGTTTTTAAAAAGGGAAACATAGGTATTGTTTCCAAATCAGGGACGCTCACGTACGAGGCCGCCGATCAAGTAGTACAGGCGGGTTTAGGCATCAGTACGGCCATCGGAGTCGGAGGAGATCCCATCATCGGCACATCAATTCGTGAAGCTGTTGAGTTGTTCATGAACGATGCAGAAACAGCGGGCATTGTTCTGATCGGAGAGATTGGTGGGAGTATGGAGGCAGAAGCTGCACGCTGGATTCATGCCAATGGCAACCGCAAGCCTGTACTGGGATTTATTGCTGGCCGTACTGCTCCTCCGGGTCGCCGTATGGGCCATGCCGGCGCCATCGTAGGCGGCCGCGACGACACTGCCGAAGCCAAGATGGCTATCATGAAAAGTTGTGGCTTGATTGTGGCTGAAAATCCCGCCGAAATCGGTGAACTGATGGCTGCTGCATTGCGCGTACCGGCAGCCTGATTGGCTTCTATGCTTTTGCGTTGTTTAGGTTTCCGGCCTAAGGGTGCATCGGGTTTCCTGAAGGCTTCTGTTTCTTAAAAAGGTTATGCCTGCTATCTTGTGCCCGCCAAGGGTATGCAGGGCAGCAGAATCGCCCTGGCTGAAAAGCTTAAAAGGCTTTAACGAAAAAAATTCTTATGAAACTCCTTGAAGGAAAAACCGCCCTAATTACCGGCGCATCGCGCGGTATCGGTCAGGCCATTGCCCAACAATTTGCGGCACACGGTGCTCACGTGGCTTTTACCTATCTGGCTTCGGCTGAGAAGGCTGCCGCTTTGGAAAAGGAACTGCGTCAGCAGGGCGTCAAAGCTATGGGCTTTCGTTCCGATGCGTCATCCTATGCCGAGGCCGAAAAACTCGTTGATGAGGTGCTAAAAGAATTTCAGATTCTTGACGTGGTGGTCAATAATGCAGGGATTACGCGCGACAACCTGATTTTACGTATGAGCGAACAGCAGTGGGATGAAGTGCTGACTACCAACCTCAAATCCGTATTCAACATTTGCAAGCAAGTCGTCAGAACGATGATGAAAAACCGCGGAGGGTCGATCATCAACGTCAGCAGTGTCGTGGGGTTAACCGGCAATGCAGGGCAAACCAATTACGCCGCCTCCAAAGCAGGCATGATCGGCTTTACCAAATCGCTGGCCAAAGAGCTGGGCTCGCGCAACATCCGCTGCAATGTGGTAGCTCCGGGTTTCATAGAAACCGATATGACGGCAGGGTTAAATGAAGAAGTCAAGGCACAATACATTAAAAATATTCCGTTGGGTCGTTATGGCAGCCCGGACGATGTGGCTCGCGTTTGTGTATTCTTGGCCAGTGATCTTTCGGCATACGTTTCAGGTCAAGTCATTTCCGTTTGCGGCGGGCTCCACACCTGAGCGCTTTCGACGTCGTAGGTTTGTTGTGTTTTTTTGATAGCGCTCATCGTGTCGCTCACGCTTACCTGGCCTTGGTGGTACGTCATCGTACTGGCTGCAGCAGCCAGCGTGATCACCGTTTGGCTTTACTACCGGGATGCGCACTTTGCCGGTCTGGGTAAATCGTTTAGACCGGTATGGATGTTATTGGCAGCGCTTCGTTGGTGTACCATAGCATTGATTTTGTTTTTGCTGTCCGCTCCCTTGTTGCGTACACAAACCAAGCAGTGGCAAAAGCCTTTGCTGGTTTTTCTGCAAGATGAAAGCCAATCGATAGCTTTCGCCCAGGGTTTCGATTCTTCCTCTTACGTCCAGTCTGTCCGACGGCTGCAGCGTTCATTGCAGGATAAATTCACGATCCGCACCTTTGGGTTTGGCGGTGCTGTCTTTGAGGCAAATTCGTTTGCTTTTCGACAACCGGTTACCAACATATCGCTGGCTTTGCAACAGACTGCCGATCGGTTCGGCGGGCAGCATGTGGGCGCCATCGTTTTAGCTACCGATGGCATATTCAATCAGGGTAGCAATCCGCTTTATACAGCCAAAAACTTAGCTATGCCGGTGTACACCGTTGCTTTGGGCGATACAGCAGTGCGGCGCGATGCTGCCATCCATTCGGTTACCGTAAACCGTACGGTCTATTTAGGCGATTTTTTTCCGGTAAAAACGGAAATCGATGCCCAGGCATGTGCCGGCGAAACATCTGTGCTTTCCCTTTATGAGATCAAAGATCAAAGTCAAGAATTGATTGCAAGCCAGCCGGTGGAATTTGCCGCAAATCAGTTTCGAATAACGCGACAGTTTATCGTAAAGGCCCAAACTTCGGGTATCCATCATTTTCGGTTGGTCCTGCAAACGGTCAGAGGTGAAATCAGCCAAGTCAACAACACCCGAGATTTTTTCGTGGAGGTTTTAGAAAAAAAGCAACGCATCTTATTGTTGGCAGCTGCCCCGCATCCTGACATCGGTGCGCTCCGCCATGCCTTACAACGCATGAGAAACTATGAAGTGGATGTGGTGCTAGATCCGCAACAACAGCAGCAATGGCAGCAATATGTGTTGGTGATCTTGTATCAATTGCCCGCAGCCGGTGAGCCCGTTAACGAGGTGATACAAACATTACGTCGGCTACGCAAACCGGTATGGTTCATCTTAGGTGCTCAAACGTCCGTATCGCTGTTCAATCAGGTGCAATCGTTGCTCACCATAGCCGGCCACAACCAAACCATCACGGATGCCCTTCCCGTGCTGAATCCCTCCTTTACTTTGTTCAGTCTGTCAGACGCTCTTCGCGAGCAAATAAACTCTTATCCGCCGTTAATAACTCCCTTTGGCGATTACCGACCCGCCGCCGGCACAACCATTTTGTTTAAGCAAAAAATCGGAACCGTAACAACTGCATATCCCCTGATGTTGTTCCGCGAAGACCTCCACGGCCGCACTGCCGTGTTGTGTGGGGAAGGACTTTGGCGCTGGCGCCTGTGGGAATACCGGCAGCGACATCAACACGACGTGTTTGACGGTTGGCTTTCTTCGGTGATTCAGTATCTGGCTGCTCAAAGCGAGGAAGAGCCTTTTCGGGTATGGATTCAGCAGGCCGGAGGTCTGCAACGAACGACGGTGGTCAGCGAAAATGAGCCCGTTCACTTCGTCGCTGAACTGGTAAACGATGCAGGGGAATACGTCAACGATCCCGACGTTTTTCTGACATTGATCAATGAGCAGGGTCAAGAGTACCCCATGACGTTTAACCGGGAAGGCACGGCCTATTCACTGAATGCAGGTTTCTTCCCTGTAGGCACCTACACGTGGAAAGCACGCACACAATGGAACAACCGGACCTTTCATGCAGCCGGTCGCCTCATCATTGCTGCGGTGCAACAAGAATATACCAACCTGAAAGCAGACCACCGGCTGCTTTACCAGATCAGTGAACTCACCGGGGGCCGCATGGCGACACCCACGCACCTGGATTCGCTGGCAACATGGCTGCTGAACGCCCCGTTTGCAAAACCCGTCGTTTACACTACATCGCGCACCCAAGCCCTGATCAACCTACATTGGCTGCTGGCTGTACTGCTCTTTCTGCTGGCGGCTGAATGGGTGCTGCGCAAATACTACGGTACGTATTAAGGCTTTTCTCATCTATTCCTTCCTCCAAAAACATACCGCATGCGGAAAGACAATAAATTGTGATACATGCCGCGGTTCACGAAATTGCTGGCGCCATAATATCCCATAGGAAACATCGAGTACATGAAGCGAACGTTCAATTGAAGGTTGGCATTAAATAAATAGTTTCCTTCCGCTGCAACCATCAGGTTTTGTCGCTTCAGGCAGATGTACTCCAAACTGATGAGGCCTATATCGGGTTTCCCGGAACAAATGCTGGCAGCAGGCTGTTCAATCTGATTGGCGAAGCGTTGCTGACGCACCAGTCGTCCGTAGGCTGCTCCTAAACCAAAGTTGAAGGCCGGCTTTTCTTGAAAGAACACCAACACAGGCACCAGGGCATAATCGTAGCGGGAGAGGAATTCGAGCGGCATGCCAAAGCGTGCTCGGCTGCGCGCTCCTTGCTGGCTGTACAATATTTCGGTGGCGACAAAAAATTTGGGAGCCAAAGGGATCTGTCCGTAAAAGCCACCGTTTAAGCCCACCTTGGTGTAGCCGGCATAGTCGTCGCCGTCCACTTGCGAAGCATTGATGCCCAACACGATACCCCCGCGAATGCCCAGTCGGGTTTCATCGGTAGCTTGGGCAGTGCTAATCAAGCTTGAGAGCAGGAAGCCCAGCACCCCTGGTGTGTGCAACAGCAGCCTTGTGCGTGGCATTGCCGTTTTATCTTTAACCCGTAAACCTAAACGAACGGTACCGATTTTTATAGTTTTAATAGCGCAGTTTCAGGCCCACATGTTTCGTTACACGCAAAACTCCTTGACGAAATTCGAACAGCTCTTTCGGGAATTGCATTATGAAATTAGATATGAAAAAGGAACGTTCCGCTCGGGGTATTGCATTATTCATGATAAAAAGGTAATCGTCATTAACCGCTTTTTGGAAACCGAAGCCCGGATCAATACGCTGCTGGAAATCCTGAGCACGGTACCGGTAGATGAGACCTTGCTTTCGGATGCCTCCCGGGCATTCCTTCGTCAGCTGCGCGCTACAACTCCTGGGGCGTGAAAATAACGTTTCTGGGAACTGGAACCTCGCAGGGCATACCCATGATCGGATGTACGTGTGCGGTGTGTCGCTCTGCCGACCCCCGCGATCAGCGGCTTCGTGCTTCCGTGCTCATTACTGAAGACGGCGTTCAATACTGTATTGACGCAGGCCCCGATTTCCGCCAGCAAATGCTCCGTGCCGGCGTGATTCGGCTTGATGCCATCCTTTTTACCCACGCCCATAAAGACCATGTAGCCGGTCTGGACGACGTGCGCGCCTTTAATTATTTCAGCGGAAAACCGATGCCTTTGTACGCAACCAAGAGCGTGCAGCGAGCAATCCGGCGCGAATTCAGTTATGCTTTTGACCCCCGTAATACTTATCCGGGCTTACCTCGCATCACATTTCGGACTATTGATAACGCGCCGTTCTCTATAGGCAAGCTCACTATCCTGCCTGTGCGTGTAAAACATGCCGGCATGCCCGTGTTGGGCTTTCGCATTGGAGACTTAACCTATATCACGGACGCCAACCACATCCCTCCTCGAGAACTTAAGAAAATAAGTGGCTCACGTATCCTCATCATCAACGCCTTACGAAAAGAACCTCATGTATCTCATTTTTCTTTAGAAGAAGCTATTTCGATTGCCCGTCAGGTTCGGGCCGAACGTACCTATCTTACCCACATCAGCCACCAAATGGGGCTCCATGCCGAAGTAGAATCCGAATTGCCCTCTGATATCCGCCTGGCATTCGATATGCTCTCAATAGAATTGCCTGAATAACTGTCAAAAAAATCATAAAGGCATCGTCGTTTTTGCAGAAAACTGATTATTTTCGCTTAGAAATATTTTATCTGTACCAAAACAAAAAATTGTAACCATGAAGCGTGACCTTTTATTCTTCGTTTGCTTTTGGAGCGTCAGTAAAGTGCAGGCACAAGATGTGCTCTTTCTGAGTGGAGGAGGAGCAGATCCTAACTTGACCATCCAGAATGGCGTCTCCGTTTACGTAGAAGGCGGTTATGTGGCTGAAGCGGGTGCAGCAGGTATGGAGCTGGATGGTAATTTGATTATCGGCACCCCTGCGGGGTTTACTGCTAATTGGACTGATAACATGGCCACTTCATCTGTATTGGCCAGCAGCACCGGTACGGTTTACTTTGAGAGCAATCTGCAACAAAACATAACAGGACCGAATACCCGTTTTTACAACGTGGTCTTTAACAACAGTAGCCCGAATACGGCGGGCATTCGCATGCTCTCGAACTTGGTCGTGTTGAACCAGGCTACTTTTCAGGATGGATTGGTCTATGCCAATTCCTACACTTTACACATAAACACCATTGCTCCCTCAGCCGTAACCTTTCTGGCTCCCAACAACGCTCAGTATTCCAACAGCTGGATTGCGGCTCTCTATCCCAACGGGCGGTTGGACCGCGATATGACCAACAGCGGAAGTGTTTATGATTTTCCAGTGGGAAGCACCTCGGCAGCCCAATTGCTTCAGGTGACGCCAACCAACATTACCGGTATCTCCCGATTTGCGGCCTCATGGGAAAATGGTGTTGTGGGCACCAGTCCGCTGACTTTGTCTGAATGTGGCACGTTCTATCAACAAGTGCATAATGCAGGAGAGTGGCATCTGCGCCCAGCCAATGGAGGTGTGCTGGGCTCGGGTGGTTTCACCAACGGTAACATGACCATTCGTGGCTGGAACCTAAGTACGTTCCCTGGCCTGGTAGACAACCAGTTTGCCTTGCTGTGGCGAGCCGAAGGCAATAATTCAGCAAGCGGTTGGCAGATCCCCAATCCAAGCTGTGTCTCACTGGCACCTCCCGGTTCGTCGGGGCGTACGGTGGCCAGCAACAATGTGCTGCGCACTGGTTTGCAGTCTTTTAACGACGGCACCAGTCAGTTGGGCATAGGAATGACCTACTTCCCCTTGCCGGTGCAACTGCTCACTTTTGATGGCTACCCCAAGGGTCCTGCAAACTACTTGTACTGGGTGACAGCTTCTGAATTCAACGCCGACTATTTTGAAGTAGAACGCAGCGCTGACAATTTCAATTTTAGCCTCATCGCAACCGCTGAGGCGTTGGGATTTTCTCAGTCGGAGCACAGATACTCCTTGGTGGACAATCATCCGCTGCAGGGATTGAATTACTATCGTCTTAAGCAAGTGGACAAAGACGGAAGTTATCAGTACTCCAATGTGGTCTTGATCGATCGTTCAAACGGAGCGATTTTGGGAGCGCACGTTTATCCGAATCCGGCGACCAACTTCATTACCTTGCAGCTTCATGCCTCTGAAGAGGGATTATTCAGCTTGGCTTTGGTAGATGCTTTAGGTCGGCAAGTCCGGGAAGGAGCGTGGTCAGTGCGTGCCGGCTACCAATCCTTACAGTTGGATTTAAGCGATCTGCCGGCTGCACCCTACGTTTTGTTCCTGAACAAAATAGGGGCAGCTCCTCAATGCATAGCAACCGTAGTCAAAATTCAGTAGAGCAGAAGCGCAGAACACCCAGAGGCGTGGTGTGGATAGGTTCCGGCTTATCAGCAAGGGAATCGAATACTTTTGTACCACTGCTGACGCTGCCTCAGGAGACCTCGCTCCATGTTTCGTGAAAAGCTACGCGCTTTTGCCTTTTTAAGTCTAGCTGGCGACTTGCTGTTGTTGCTGGGCTCTTTCCTGGTTGCTTACATGATCATTTGGGGCCATTTTCGGCCCAACTTTGAAGTCTTTTTCTTCAAAGTTTCCAGTGCTTTGGTGGCATGTTGGCTGCTGGTGGTTTTTATTCTGCGCATTTATGCTACCGAGGTTATGGAACAGTTCGAGCGCGCCTTGTCGCGGCATATACAGGCCATCATCCTCCATGCCTTGCTGGTTTCGCTAACTACCTTGTTGGTACGTGACTTTGCCGTAAACCGCCTCCTGTTCATTTTGGGTTACGTCATTTTTGCGGCCTCCGATATTCTGTTCCGTGTAGCGATCCTGTATCTGATTAAAAGGGAACGGGAATCCGGACATAACACATACAAGGTGATCGTGTTGGGAGCTAATGATATGGGGAAAAACATATTTGAAATTCTTCGTGATTATCGCGGATATGGTTATCAGCCGCTGGGGATTTTCGACGACAGGCCGTCCGAAAACGGAATCGTGGTTAGCGGAACCTTGGAAGAAGCGAAAGCCTTTGCCCTAAAAGAAAAGATTGA
The DNA here is from genome assembly GCA_025056305.1 of Chitinophagales bacterium. Classification (GTDB taxonomy): domain Bacteria; phylum Bacteroidota; class Bacteroidia; order Chitinophagales; family UBA10324; genus JANWXQ01. Next base: position 111,629 of record JANWWJ010000027.1, read on the forward strand.
TCAGATTTTTTGTGCTCTGCCTTTGCGCGAAAAGGAGAAGATCACCTCATGGCTTCGTTTTGCCGAAGACAATTTGATCCGCTTTAAGCTGGTGCCCGATTTTAGTGCCTTTCACAACCGAAATATCCGGGTTGACTTTTACGGCTTTTATCCGGTTATCTCGCTGCAACAGGAGCCCTTGGCCAATATCTATAATCGCATGCTTAAACGCTCATTTGATATTATTTTTTCTTTGTTGGTTTTTGCCCTGGTACTCTGGTGGCTGATTCCGCTGGTTGCCCTGCTCATAAAACTGGACTCGAAAGGTCCGGTGTTTTACATTCAAAACCGTTCCGGACGCAACTACGAAACTTTTCGCTGTTTCAAGTTCAGGACCATGACCGTTACCGAAAGAGATGATGAATACCGGCAAGCCACGCGCGAGGATCCGCGCGTTACCCGCGTGGGGCGCTTTCTGCGTAAGTATAACATTGATGAATTGCCTCAGTTCTTCAACGTGCTTCTCGGAGACATGAGTGTCGTCGGTCCACGACCGCATCCGATTAAACTGAATGAGATGTATAGAAGTATGATGGAGCGCTATATGAGCCGCCACCTGGCCAAGCCGGGCATTACGGGGTTAGCACAAGTACGAGGATTTCGAGGAGAAACCGCCAACATTGAAGACATGCAAAAACGAGTAGAAGCTGATGTATTCTATATTGAGAACTGGAATTTCTGGATGGATATAAAAATTATCTTGCTGACGATTCTAAACATGTTGCGTGGCGAAAAGAATGCATATTAGCGCCGATGAAGTTTCCGGTTGGCTTTGCTGTCATCGGCATGGGTTACATGGGTCGTCGCCACGCCCAGATCATTCAGTCATTGCCTGAAGCGCGGCTGGTGGCCATTGCTGACATCGATGAATCACTCCAGGAAGAACTTACTTCCGCATTTCGTGTGCCTTTTTATCTCAGTGCAAAACAGCTTTTAGAAGCCCATCCCGAGGCTGACGTTATCTGTATTGCCACGCCCAACGGCAGCCATGCTGCTCTGGCCTTGCAAGCGCTGGATTCGGGCCGGCACGTGGTTATTGAAAAGCCGATGGCCTTAACAAAGGCTGATTGCGAGCAGATCATTCACCGAGCCTTGCAGGTAGGCCGAAAGGTGTTTTGCGTCATGCAAAACCGATACAGCCCTCCGGCTCAATGGTTAAAACAGATCATCACCGAAAACCGTCTGGGTTCCATTTACCTGGTTCAAATCAATTGTTTCTGGAATCGGGACGATCGTTATTACCAACCCGCCCATCGCACAGCCCGAAGCTGGAAAGGAACGAAGTCCTTGGACGGAGGTCCCCTCTTTACGCAGTTTAGTCATTTTGTAGATATGATGTATTGGCTGTTCGGGGACATTGACCGGATTCAAGCCCGCTTCGAAAACTTCAATCATCGCCACTCTACGGAATTTGACGATGACAGTGGCATAATCACCTTTCATTTCCAGCGTGGCGGCATGGGTTGTTTCTGTTATTCTACGGCTGTTTGGGACCGGAATATGGAAAGCAGTTTGACCATCATCGCCGAAAAGGGCAGTGTTCGGGTAGGAGGCCAGTACATGGAACGTGTTGACTATTGCCACATTCAGGATTATGAAATGCCCCAACTGGCACCCGCAAATCCTCCGAACGAATATGGAGGCTATCGGGGCACCGCAGCCAATCATCATTACGTTTTTGAAAATGTATTGGAAACATTGAAAGGGGCATCCACCATTACTACCAATGCTTTAGAAGGCATGAAGGTTGTGGAAATCATTGAACGAATCTATGCCTTACTCCCCGGCCGTTAGCAGTCGAACTCCGTCGGAAAAGTCGGCAGGGTAAAAAGCGGCATCGAAGCCGCAGGCTTTCCGGTACTTTTCGGAAACCACGTCGATAAAATGCGCATAGGCAGAACGGCGGATCAGGCTCAGCACGCAACCGCCAAATCCTGCTCCAGAAATTCGAGTTGCCAGACACCCCGGCACGGTTCGGGTCATCGCCACCAGCAGTTCCAGTTGCGGCGTGGAAACTTCGTAGTAATCCCGTAAGGAAACGTGCGAGGCGTGCATCAGCCTTGCCAGCCGATGGGCGGTAGCATCATTCAGGCTTTCTGCTGCCGTCAACACACGTGCATTTTCGCCAACCACGTGGCGCGCCCTGCGGTAGGCTACCTCATCAACCATCCAATGAGCCACGCTGTAGAATTGATGCGGTGTAACATCTGCTAATTCTTCAATGGGTAACAGACGACGTAGCATTCTCTTCGCATGAGCGCATTCTTCAGCTCGTTGCTTAAAGGGGGCCTCCGCTAACGTCCGTCGGGTACCTGAGTCCACAATGATAAATGCGTAAGCATGCATATGTACCGGTATGTATCGATAGTGCAAGGAGCTGCAGTTCAGCAGCAGGGCATATCCGCGACGCGCACAACATATAGCAAAAGGATCCAGATAACCGCAGGGAACTCCGGCAAATTCATTTTCTGCTCTTTTACTCCATACCGCCAGTTCGGCACAAGAAGGATGCAGTTGCAGGAAATATGCCGTAGCATAGGCAGTTCCAGCTGTGACGGATGCGGATGACGACAGCCCTGCCCCAATTGGTAAGGTGCTGTGCAACAACAGGTCAAGCCCTTGAAACTTTCGTGCTTGCTGACATATGGTCACCACGGCACCTGCGACGTAACGCCACCATCCTTTTTCCGCAGGCAGAGGCTTTGTCAGATCAACCATACAGGCATCTTGCATTTGGCGTGAACGGATGTTGAGCAGCGTATCGGAACGCGCCGCAGCAGCAATGTAGGTGCCCAACTCCATGGCTCCGGGCAACACATGCCCGCCGTTATAGTCCAGGTGCTCCCCAAGGATGTTGAAACGCCCGGGAGAAAAAAACACCTGTACCGCATCAGTATAGCCGAATGCTTCATTGAACCAGAAAAGCATTTGCTTTCGCATTGCGGCAAAATAGCAAGCAAAGCGACGTAGCTCGGGTGTTTTTAATTCCTAATCTGTCTCAAACGTGGCATCTTTGCCGGCCTTATCAGCAACTTTCCGATGAAAGTGGTGAGCATCGTAGGGGCGCGGCCTCAATTCATAAAAGCAGCAGCCGTAAGCCGCATCATGAACCGTTATGCCGACATTCAGGAAATCATCGTACATACCGGTCAGCATTTCGACGACAACATGTCTAAAGTATTCTTTGAAGAATTGGAGTTACCCCTGCCTCATGTGAATCTAGGCATTCATTCCCTCTCACACGGCAGCATGACCGGAAGAATGCTGGAAGGCCTGGAACAAGTTCTGATGCAGCAACGTCCCGACGTAGTGCTGGTTTATGGCGATACCAACTCTACGTTGGCGGGTGCGCTGGCCGCGAGAAAATTGCGTCTGAAGCTGGCCCATGTGGAAGCGGGAATGCGCAGTTTTAACCTGTCGTCGCCTGAGGAGATCAACCGAATTGTCACGGATCGGCTTTCCGACTTCCTGTTTTGCTCCACATCGGCGGCGGTCAAGAACCTAAAGCGGGAAGGTTTCAAACATTTTGACTGCACCATCCTAAAAAGCGGAGATGTGATGTACGATGCAGCTTTGTATTATGGGCGCCGTTTGCAACAACAGCCGGTAGCCTTGCCGGCATCCGTTCCCGACGCCTTTGTGCTCTGTACCTTGCATCGCGAAGAAAATGTGGAAGATCCCGAACGCTTGCGTAACATATTAGACGGTTTGTGTGATATCCATCACCTCATGCAGGTGGTGATGCCCGTTCATCCGCGTACACGGCAGCGAATCCAGGCTATGGGGCAGTCGCTTCCCCTCATCTTGTGGGAGCCGGTTAGCTACCTGCAAATGTTACAACTGCTGAAAAAGTGCAGGCTGGTAATTACCGATAGCGGAGGTTTGCAAAAAGAGGCCTTTTTCTTCCGAAAGTACTGCATCACATTGCGCGATGAAACCGAATGGGTGGAGCTGCAAGAACTGGGCGTCAACTACGTCGTGGGTGCCGACCGCAAGCGCTTGCGCAAGGTATTCGAGAAACTGGCGGACAAAAAAATGAAGGTCAAAGCTGCTCCCTACGGGAAAGGAAGGGCATCAGAAAAGATTGTGGATGCCTTACGGCGATGGGTGTAGCCGATCAGACGGATTGCTTTCCAAGGCATGCATGCGGCTTTCCACCATGCGCATCATGTGATAGGGGCGCATACACCGCCAGTTGATGTCGTTGAAGGCTTCGCCACACCAGACGTATCGATCAATGCCGGCGTGGCGCATTTCTGCCAACACATGTTCGCGGAAGTTGATAAAAGCGATCCATCCTCCCGTTTCTTTTACCTCTTCAAACCATTCCTCATAGTAGCAATCATCAGATTCATGAAAGTTTAATACGTTTTCTCCGATCAGTACAAATTTGCAAATACCATTCGCAGAGAGCACATCCAATACTTCGCGCTTTAAAAACATGATGTCATTGTGGATGGCATCATTCCATTCTCCCAATAGTTCAATGATGCAGATCTGCCGGGCGTAGTCGGCAAACAAGATTTTCAGATATAACGTTGGGGAGCCAAAATAGTCCCATTGCGGGTGAATCAAATAGTTGTAAATGGAATGGGTGAAGCAAAATTCGTTGTACGTACGGCGGAAAAAGGGCGACAACTTATCTGCTTCGCTGGTATAAGCATCTCGCCAGTTGTAATAAGGTTCAATGTCGTGCATCAGAGCCGCCTTTATCAATCATGAAGTTACGGGTTTGTTCGATGTTTTTCTGCGGCAATTTACGGTGCGCTTCTAAGACTTTACGCACACTGCCGTATTGGAGTAAAATATGTCGGGCGCGGCGATAGTCCCAGGCCATCAATTGCATGAGCAGGCGTGCTCCACGGTCAATAAGTTTTTCATTTGACAATTGCATGTCCACCATCCGGTTATCCCATACGTGGCCCAAGCGAATAAGTACGGCCGTTGATAACATATTCAGCACTAGCTTCTGAGCGGTACCGCATTTCATGCGTGTGCTGCCGGCTATGAATTCGGGACCCGTGATGACCTCAACCGGAAAATCGCTGTGTGCAGCAAGTTCCGTTTGTCGGTTACAGGTTATGCAACCGGTTGTAATACCATGTTGGCGACAATGCTGTAAGGCTCCAACCACATAAGGGGTTCGGCCGGAAGCACTCAATCCGACGACCAGGTCAGCAGGGCTAACCTTATGTTCTTGTAAATCGAGCCAGCCCCGCTCGGGATCGTCTTCAGCGAACTCGCGAGCCTTTCGAATGGCTGCATCTCCCCCTGCGATCAATGCTATAGCAGGGTTGGGGTCAAGCCCAAATGTTGGAGGCCATTCCGAGGCATCCACAATGCCGAGCCGGCCACTGGTACCTGCGCCCAGATAAAAGATGCGTCCGCCGGCTTGCAGCTTTTCCAACATGGCAGAGGCTAGCTGTTCAATCTGAGGCAGGGCTGCAGCTACAGCCTGTGGCACTTCGTGATCCATTTGGTTAATGAGCCGCAACAGCTCTGCTAACTCAAGCTGATGAAGGTTTCGATGAGGCGAGGGCTGCTCGGTAAGTCGTTCCATGGCTGGCTTTGCTAAAGTACGGGCTGCTGAGGCATTGCCGTTACTGTTGTTTCTTTGTTGCTGGGGTTTAACGATGAACAAACGATTGGCGGTTTGGATTCCGCTTTTATTATCGATAGCACTGGCCCTGGGCATTCAACTGGGCTTGTTACTTTCCAACACCCCAAGCCATTTATTTCGGCTCGGTCAGCCAGATGTTTTGGATGAAATTTTTTCGTATATCTCCGAACGCTATGTGGACACCGTTGATTTAGATGCCTTACGACAAAACTCAATAGCAGCCCTCTTGCAGCAATTGGACCCCTTCTCAACTTACATCCCAGCTACCGAACTGATCACCGTACGCGAGGAAATGGAAGGCATGTTTGAAGGTATTGGCATTGAGTTTTTTCTTGTGCACGATACGGTTATGGTGATTAGCGTGATTGCGGGGGGACCTGCCGAAAAAGCTGGCCTGCTTGCCGGCGATCAGATCATCACCGTCAACGATTCGTTGTTTTCCGGAACCGGCATCAACGAAATGGAAGTTGTGAAAAAGTTGCGGGGACCTCGTGGCACTAAGGTGAAATTAGGCATCCGGCGGGCAGGTGCACCAGGTCTTTTGGCCGTCACGATCGAGCGGGGCAAAATCCCTATGTACAGCATTGAAGCCGCATACATGCTCGATTCGGCTACAGGCTTTATCCGTATAAGTCGCTTCAGTGAAAATACGCATCGGGAGTTTGTAGAGGCTTTACGTCAATTGAAGCAACAAGGGATGGCCCACCTCATTTTGGACCTTAGGCAGAATGGTGGAGGTTTATTGACGCAGGCCGCAGAACTAGCCGACGAATTCTTGGAAGGTGATAAGCTCATTGTTTACACCGAAGGGCGAAAAAATCCGCGTACCGAATATCGCAGCAAGAAAGGAGGTGGTTTTGAGCAAGGAAAACTGGTTGTGTTGGTTGATGAAGGATCAGCCTCGGCCAGCGAAATTGTGGCGGGTGCGATTCAGGATTGGGATCGAGGTCTTGTGGTCGGCCGACGCACCTTCGGAAAAGGGTCTGTTCAGGAACAGATACGGCTCAGTGATGGTTCTGCCTTACGCCTTACCGTGGCCTATTACTATACTCCCTCTGGAAGGAGTATTCAAAAACCCTTGCGACTGGGAGCTGTACACGATACAGCTCTACATTCTTTCGATACGGTTCATGCCGCCAGCCCTGAGTTTCGTACTGCCGGTGGGCGCAAGGTGTACGGAGGCGGCGGCATCTTGCCCGATGTAGTAGTACCCTACGACAGTGCGCTGCGGAATAACAGCTTCCTAAACCAGGTGTTGCTGCTCGGTCTAATTCCGCAATTTGCCTATAGCTATTACCAGCAGAACCAAAGCGAACTGAACCGCTGGTCATCTGCCACTCTTTTCCAACGTCAATTCCAGATCTCTCCCGAACTTTTCAGGCAGTTTATGCGGTATGTCCAAAAGCACTTGCCTAACCCGGCAATGAATGAAGTAGAAGCATCACGTACCTACATCAGCACACGGATTAAGGCGTATCTGGCTCGTGAACTATTTTCTTCAACTGCCTATTTCGCCGTCATGAATGAGCACGACCCTGTCGTGCAACGGGCCAGACAACTCATCCGCTCTGACCTTGCACAAATAAGCACCGCCCCGCAAATTCAATGAATGCGGCTGAAACTTCTTGGACAGATATCTCTGTAGTTAGGCAAGCACTTTAGTGCTTCTTCATTGCTGTATCCACCATGGCCCTGGCCGTGTCCAGCATCTTTCCGGCCTCATGTTTCAGACTATCTACAACGGCCATGCCTTCTTCAGCCATCTTTTGAAGTTCAGTGGTGTCAGCTTGATCTTCTTGCTGGCTACCGGATTTACATGAAGCAAATGATACTGTGGCAAGGATTGCCAACCCTAAAATTGTTTTTTTCATGTTTGCTGGTAATTATGAGGGCGCAAATATAACTGAGAATTTTAACAATTTATTGAAAAACTATTTTTTCGCAAACGTGATTTTAATCGGAACTCCCTGAAAATCAAAATTTTCTCGAATGCGCTTTTCCAGCCAACCTCTATAGTTAGGGGCAACTTCATCAGGTCGGTTGGTAAAAAGCCGAAAGGCCGGTGGGTTAGTACGGTATTGCTCAGCCTTGAAAAAACGCAAGGGTCGACCCCCTACCGCCGGATGCGGATGTTCTGCTGTAGCTTTCAGTAGTGTTTCGGTAAGCTGCTTATCGTCAACATATCGTCGGCGGTTTTTGTAAACGCTTAAAATCAGTTCTGTCAATTTATAAATGCGTTGTTTCTGCAAGGCAGAAATGAATACGATCGGTATGTCGCTGAAAGGAGCAATGCGTTGCCTGATTTCTTCTTCAAGATATTTCATGGTATTGGTTTCATGAGGAATAAGGTCCCACTTATTGACGGCAATGATGGCTCCCTTACGCTTGCGTTCGATCAGTCCTAAAATGTGCAAATCTTGCTTTTGCATAGGATGGCGTGCATCGACCAAAAGCACACACACATCAGCTTCATCTATGGCTTTAATTGCCCTGATGACGGAATAAAATTCCAGTTGATCATACACTTTGCTTTTTTTGCGCAAACCGGCTGTGTCTAACAGAATAAATTCTTTATTGAACTTTTTATAATGGCAGCGAAGAACGTCGCGGGTAGTACCGGCAATATCCGTTACCACAGCGCGATGCTCCCCCAATAGCACGTTCAACAGCGAAGATTTGCCTACATTGGGTTGCCCTACAATTGCCACAATGGGCAAGTCGGTTGCAGGGGTTGGGGGACCAACTGCCGGAAGCCGTTCCGTAATCGCATCCAGCAAGTCACCCGTTCCTTGGCCGTTGGCTGCAGATATGAAGAAGACCGCTTGAAAACCAAGGGCATAAAATTCGGCGCCCTGTAGCATGCGTTGATGGTTATCTACTTTGTTGACAACTAAAAATACTTTTTGAGCTTGCGGCCGCAACAAGGTTGCTAACTCTTTGACATCAGCAGTGATGCCGGCAGTAACGTCAACCATGAACAGGATGAGGGTGGCTTCGTCCATGGCAATTTCTGCCTGTTGCCGTACGGCTTGTTCCATAGGTTGCGCCTTGTGGGGCACAAAGCCTCCTGTATCAATGAGGGTGAAAGTCTTGCCGTTCCATTCTACCTCTCCATAAATGCGGTCGCGTGTTACTCCGCCAATATCATCCACGATGGCCTCGCGCCTTCCGACCATGCGGTTGAATAGGCTGGATTTGCCAACATTTGGCATGCCGATAATGGCAACGGTAGGTGTCATTGGCTGTAGCCTAATTTTTTCAAGAGCGGTTTTTTCTTACGCCATTGCTCCACCACTTTTACGGTGAGCAGTAGCACCACCTGTTTGCCATAATGTTGTTCCAGTTGCTGCCGGGCCTGAGTGCCCAGCTGTTTGATAGCTGAACCACCGCGGCCCAACACAATACCTTTTTGAGACTCGCGCTCCACCCAAATTTCGGCCGCGATGCGCAGCTTTTGTTCTTCCTCTTTCCAATCGGTGATGATCACTTCAGTGCTGTAGGGAATTTCTTCATGAAATAATTGAAAGATGACTTCCCGTATCAGCTCGGAGGCGCGAAAGCGCTCGGTTCGGTCGGTTAGTTGATCGCCGGGAAAGTACGGTTCATGTTGGGGCAAGTGCCGGACTATATCTTGGAGCAGCACATCCAGATTATGGTGTATTAAGGCTGCTATAGGCACCACTTCTGCTTGGGGCCAGTATCGGTAAACTTCCGTTTGTAATGAAAAGATTGCTTGCTTGTCGGCTACGTCTGTTTTATTGATGGCAACGACAAGGGGCAACTTCACGGAGTTGGTGACTTCAGCCAATTGACGGCATTGTCCAATGGGCTGCGTGGCATCCAGCAGCACCAGCAACGCATCGGCATCTTCCAAGGCATGCTTTAGGGCCTTCATCATATGTTCATGCAAAGCATAAGCTGGTTGAAGTAAGCCCGGTGTGTCAACAAATGCGACCTGAAAAGTTTCACGATGTACGATACCCAAAATGCGGTGTCGGGTGGTTTGCGGTCGGCGGGATACGATGGACACTTTTTCGCCCACAAGTGCATTCAGTAAAGTGGATTTGCCGGCATTAGGCAGGCCGATGATGGCTACAAAGCCGGCACGAAAAGCAGTCATGCGGGGTAAAACAAAAAAATCCTTCAGCACGCTGAAGGATTTCTGGATTTGGTTGCGGAGGCAGGACTCGAACCTGCGACCTTTGGGTTATGAGCCCAACGAGCTGCCGCTGCTCCACTCCGCGGTGTGAGTGCAAAGTTATAAAGAACAGATGTACAAGCAACTCATGATCGCAATAGTTCGCGTGCGATAACCAGTTTTTGGATTTCGGAAGTGCCTTCTCCTATGGTGCACAACTTTGCATCGCGGTAATATTTTTCGACAGGAAATTCTTTTGTGTAACCATAACCTCCAAAAATCTGCACGGCTTCGGTTGCAATACGAACTGCGGCTTCCGAGGCGTAGTACTTGGCCATAGAAGAATAGAGTGTAACCTTTTCCCCTCGGTTTTTCAAGTCGGCAGCTTTGTGTGCCAACAGCTCGGCAGCCTGAAGCTGCAGATACATATCGGCCAATTTGAAGGCAATGCCTTGAAAGGAAGCTATCGGTTGGTCAAACTGGTGGCGTTGTAAAGCATAACTGCGTGCTGCTTCGTAGGCACCGCGACCTATGCCCAAAGCCAGTGCAGCTATTGAGATGCGGCCGCCGTCTAAAACGGCCATGGCTTGACGAAAACCGTCGCCTACGGCACCAATCACCTGCTGCGGTCCCACGCGAACCTGATCACAGATCACCTCGGTGGTTTCTGAGGCACGCATACCCAGTTTGTTTTCTTTTTTACCAGCCATGAGGCCAGGCATGCCCCGCTCTACAATGAATGCAGTGGCGTTCTGATGGGTGCGCGGAGGTCCGGTTCGTGCAATGATTACCAACACTTCCGCTGAGTTGCCGTGTGTGATCCAACATTTGGTGCCGTTGAGAATCCAATGATCACCGTCGGGGGTAGCCGTAAACTTCATATTGCCGGCATCGCTGCCGGTGTTGGGTTCCGTCAATGCCCAGGCGCCCAACCATGCTCCACTGGCCAGCTTGGGTAAATAGCGCTGTTTTTGTTCTTCAGAACCGAAATAAAGAATGTGGCCCGTACACAAGCTGTTGTGTGCAGCTACCGATAGAGCAATTGCGCCGCAGACCTTGGCCAATTCGCTGATGACTACTATATATTCATGATACCCCAGGCCTGCCCCGCCGTACTGTTCCGGAACTAAAATGCCCATGAAGCCTTGCTCCCCCATTTGGCGGAAAAGGCCTCGCGGAAATGTCTGCGCTTCATCCCATTCCATTACGTAAGGTCTGATGTAACGTTCCGCAAAATCTCGGGTGGCCGAAGCAATGTGTTGCATTGCTTCGGTGTAGGCAAAGCTCATGGATTCAGTTTCTGATACTGGCTTCATGTTTTTTCAAATACCTGAAGTAAACGTCAGCGTTGTACGATGACCTTTTGCACGCCAAAGGTGCGGTCGGTAGTCCAGTGAAGCATATACGACCCTGATGGCAAGTGGTTGACGGGAATTCGCAGGCGCATGTGACTACCGATGTTCGTTTGCTGCCAGAGCACCTGACCATAGGCATCCCGTAGTTTAAGGTCTTCGATGTTTTCATTAAAGACTTGCAGGTAAAGCACTTCCCGTGCTGGATTGGGATAGCAACGCACGTTTTCGAAATCGACCTCATTGGTGCCAATTACTTCGTCGGTTTCTTCCCAGATGTACAAATCATCAAGGGCTGCTTCCACGATGCTGCCGCCATCAAGGTAAGCGCCCAGAATAACACTGTCTTCGGCAACAAACTTTAATTGAATCGTAGCAGTGGGCGTTACGTAATCGGAAACAATGAAGGTAAAGTTGCGCCAGGCGCGCTGCGGGTAATCATTCCATTCCACCACCTTCCACGTTGAACCGTTGTTAGTGATGAAAACTTTCCAGTGGTCGCTGCGCGGATTGGCACTGGCCTCGTTGGTGTACCACCGGTAATAAGAAATGGCTGGATTGACGTAGTTGGACAAGTCAAAGACAGGCGAGTAGAGGGTGGTGGCGCCGTTATCTACATCTTGCGCATTATAGGGATCATTGGGGCTGACATTGTTGGCTGTGACGGCGCAGACATTGGTGTTAATTCCGATTGTAGTGTGATCGGTGCCTGTTTGAACCATGGTGGCAGGATTGCCCGGAACTTGATAGGTGGCCTGAGGTTCGTCTATAATCCATTTGCCCGTGGTGGCCTTATCCGCAGGGTCACCTGTGACCCATGCTCCGGCATAATTGTCGAAATCTTCTGAATGAACCAGCTTGTAGCCGACGAGCAGGAAGTAAGGAATGTTTTCATCTTGCGGATCATCCACTACGCCGGGCGGATCTTCAAACGCTTTCATGCCAAAGATGTCTTCCACCGTAAAATAGTACTGCAGCAAAGTGCCTTTGGGTTGAGGGGGAAGCTGTGCTTCATACTTGCTTCCAGTTATTTTGCTCATGGTTACCGTGGTAAAGGCCGAGGTTCCATGCACTTTGTAATGCACTTTGACGGCACCTACATAGGTGGAGTAATCGGCAAAGACGTTGGCGGAGATGACGATGGGTTGACCCTGCAGCAAAGCCAGCGGCTCAACGTGGGCCAGCGTCACATCACCAATTAAGGTGATGCCGTGAAGGGCAAATGCATGCAGGATGGCGTCATCATTCGGGGTTCCGTCGGCAAGGTTGCCGTTGTCGTCATCGGCGGCAAGAGCATCCAACAAGACCTCGCGAAACACCTTTCCTTCTTGTCCGTTAAGGCCGTTGGCGAAACCATTATAAGATTCCGTAAACAATGCGGTCATCAAGGGCATGCTGCCGGTGTTGTACCGAACCCACCACCAACTGCCGGCAAGAATTTCTCCATCGGCATGAACCTCACCAACGATGTCGTGAGGATAAACTTTAATAGAATTTTGATATTCCCTGATGCCTTCGTCCGTGCTCTTGTAAAAGCCGCGGCCAATTTCAGGCACATCGGTCAGGGTCATGGCCCATACATCTGCATAAGCTTCGTCCATGGCGCCGTTTTGAAAATTGTAACCGTATGCTGAATAATAATGATCGTTGATCGCATGGCCATATTCGTGATAAACGACATCACCAAGTAGAGCCATGGCATTGCACGTGGTGCTTTGGGCATAGAAGTTCACACTGTTGCCATCGTAAAAAGCATTACAGCTTCCGCTCACATCCACAACAGTAATTAGGTCATCATCGAGTAACGTGAACGTGGGGAAGTAGCTTTTCATATGGTCATGAATCTTAGTGACGTGGAAATAACCGCTGGTTTCACGCAAGGTGATGGCCGAGCCCATGGTTAAATTGTTGGTACCGCTGTTCAGTGTGACGGTATAAGAAGACACCGTGGTGCTGTTTCCTTCGTAAACGCGGGAATAGAGCCCTTGAATGTACACGGTGGCTGACGTAGCAGAAGTGATGTTCGGGATTGTCACATTTCCTTGGGCATCGGTATAATAGTCGGTACCATTGACCCGGATCCGCACGTAGGGCATATTATGTACTTCGGTGGGCACGGTAGGGTTGATGGAGACGGTCGCTTTTAGGTTTACTTGAGCTTCAAAGCCCCGAACGCGGTTGGTGCGATATAAGATTTCGCCGTTGTGGGCATCGACATAAGTTAAGTACCTATAGGGTCGCGTGCTTTCTCCTCCAATGACTTCGCAGGTATAAATCAGATGATAGTTAAACCCCTGTTGTTGCGCTGAAGGCATGGGAAAAATTTTTAATACATCAGCTACCGTGATGTTTTGTATGGGTTGGGGTAAGCCCTCGGCGGCAGCGGCGGCGGCTGCTGAAGGGGTTAAAGCAGGAACGGGGTTGACCGAAACATCTGGGTAATATTCAATGCCGAATAAGACCACGCGATAGTCGTGCGTCATCCGCACGGTTACTCTACTGGTCAACACCTCCAATCCCTTGTGCTGCTGGTAGAAGTCCACATAATGGTACTTACTGACCACATGACTACGCAGCACAAGATTATCTCTCTGCACACCGAAGGCACCGAGATGATTCTCGATAAAGTTTTGAGCCCGCAATACGGCATTGCCGGGACCGGGCATTGCAATCCCCTCGCCGTATGCCCGATGGGGTAAACCGGTGATTTGATCAAAGTGCGCGCGCCATTTAGGATGTGTATGCGTGAAATGTTGCCAGGCGGCACTGCGTTGCAGTTCCTTTTGTGTAGATCGGCTTAGCTCATAACGCAACGAGGGGGGATAGCGTTTTTCATAGGGGTCAACACCTTCATGGGCATGCAGTGCCGTTAACCACAAAACGGCACCCACCAATGCAGTAAAATTTTTCATGGTTTTGGAAAAAGCTTCAGCTGCAAGATAGGTATTTTTTGCATAGGTTGGACATGGAACCAGATGGACGCCCGTTATTTATGCGTAAAGGCATAATATTCTGCTGATCTTGTCAACAAAAGTGCGGCGCAAATTTTCTCGAATATGCTAATGAGTCATTAGGAGGCACCTAAGTTTCACGCCATCCCGAAATGTCGTTGACGGCAGTGCAATAGGCGTGGGCTTGGCATTCTACTTTTGCAGCAAAAGCGCCTCATGAATTTTTTAGATGAGTTGCGGTGGCGGGGCTTATTAGCCGACATAAGCGCAGGTATGGAAGAACATTTGCGGCAACCACGCTGTGGCTATTTGGGATTTGACCCCACGGCAGCTTCATTACACGTGGGTAATCTGGTGCCGATCATGCTGCTGGTCCATTTTCAACGAGCAGGACACAAACCCATAGCACTCATCGGTGGCGCTACCGCACTGATCGGTGATCCGTCAGGCAAATCTGACGAACGTCCCTTGCTGGACCGGGAAACGGTAGAGCACAATCAAAAGGCCATCGAAGCACAGCTCCGTCGCTTTATGGATTTTTCTAATGCTCCAAATGGTGCCGTGTTACTCAACAATCAAGCGTGGCTGTCAAGCATGAAACTTTTGGACTTCTTGCGTGATGTAGGGAAGCATTCGACCATCAGCTACATGATGTCCAAAGAATCGGTACGAGCTCGCATGGACTCAGGTCTATCGTTTACGGAATTCAGTTATCAGTTGCTCCAAGCGTATGATTTCTATTATCTGTCGCAGCACTATGGGTGTACGGTGCAAATGGGTGGTGCTGATCAGTGGGGAAACATCACGGCAGGCATTGAGCTAAGCCGAAAGCTGGGTGGACCTCACCTGTATGGTCTTACTTCGCCGCTGCTTACACGCCCCGATGGGAAAAAATTTGGCAAGTCGGAGGAGGGTAACGTCTGGCTTGATGCTCGGCTGACTTCACCGTATCGCTTTTACCAGTTCTGGATCAACCTTTCCGACGAAGAAGCTGCCCGTTGTCTGCGCATTTTTAGTTTGTTGCCGCGCGAGGAAATCGAAATGCTGGAACAGCAACACCGCCTGCAACCTGAGCGACGCATCATTCAGGAGTTTTTGGCTAAAGATTTAACGACAAGGGTCCATTCTGCTCAAGAAGCAAAGCGTGCTGCCCACACAGCTGCAATCTTGTTTGGCCATGGCTTAGCCGATGAGCTTCGCCAACTGAAGGCCGATGATTTTGAAATGATCCGTGAAACCTTGCCCCACGGAATCTTGAGCCGAACGACATTAGAACGTGGATTGGACGTCATCAAATTAGCTGTGGATGAAACGGGCTTTTTGTCTTCGCGCAGTGAAGCCCGTCGCTTGCTGCAAAGTCAGGGGATCAGCGTTAACAAAACGCCGGTTACTGCCAACGACATGATTGGCGTCAATCATTTGCTCTGCGACCGTTACCTGTTGCTGCAGAAGGGAAAGAAAAACTATTTTTTAGTGGTTGTAGAGTAAGATTAAAAATCTTTGGTTACGGAGCAGACCACGCAACAAGATTTTTTGGCGCACATGCAAGCATTACGACTTCGCTTGCAGGAGCCACTTCCAGGTAAAAAAGCGCATGCACTGATGGCTTCTTCTGATCGGCTGAAGGATGCTTATTATGCCAAGCGCCTGCTGGCTTTCAAGCGGCACAGTGCGGTGCTTGTCTTGCTCTATCCGTTCCTGCATGATATAAATACTTTGTTGATACGTCGCACAGCCGATTCAGGCCCCCATAGCGGTCAGGTAGGTTTTCCGGGGGGAAAAATAGAACCTACCGATGCCGGTGCTGCGGCTGCCGCCTTGCGCGAAGCTCGGGAAGAGTTGGGGATAGAATGTTCAGCGATAGAAGTGCTCGGCCAGCTGACTCCCGTTTACATCCCGGTAAGCGATCAGGTGGTATGCCCGGTTGTTGCTTTCAGCACAGTACTTCAGGAACTACGCCCCAATCCTCAGGAAGTAGCCTATGTGGTACACCTAAGATGTGCAGATCTGATTCAACCGCAGAGGCGGAAAAGAGGTGTTTTTTCTGCGGCCGGCGGCCTTGTGATTTCAGCACCCTATTTCGACATCAGTGGGGAACAAATTTGGGGTGCCACGGCGCTCATTCTAAGTGAGCTGGCCTGTTTACTTTATCCCGGTATGCTTGCATCCTAAAAGCATACTGTGTAACTTAGATGCGCCTAAAGCAATTTGTTTTATCAAAACTTCCTGAGCATATGCAGGAGTTATGGAAAAAATATCTTAAAGATTATTTTATTTTTTCGAGGGCGGAAAGAAATGGAATTCTCATTCTGTTAGGAGTAATCTTATTTCTGGCATTTTTACCCCGCCTGGTCAATTTTGACAAAGCCTCCGGAGCCAAGGAGTGGCAAGAGTTGACGGCCATGCTGCAGGCTGCACAGAGTCAAGATCAGTTAGGCTACATTGATCCAGACTCAAGCTCCATTACGAGAACCAACGGAAATTTTTCTTTAGACCATCTTGTTTTAACTCAAGACACTTTGGATTTATTCCCGTTTGATCCGAACACAGCCGATGCCCACATGCTCAAACAATTGGGCCTTTCGGAACGCGTGGTGCGCAATATTATAAGCTATCGCCAAGCCGGCGGGAGATTCCGTTTCAGACAAGACCTGAGAAAAATCTACGGGCTCGATGAAAGCGCATATCGGCGCTTGGCGCCATTTATCAACTTGCCTGAGCGACCGGCTTTATTTTCCGGCACTGAAGAAAGTGAGCATGTTACATCCCCTTCTTCAGCCAAAGAAACGGCAGCACCTGCTCATCCGGTTTTGGATTCCAGGCTCGAACTCAATAGCGCAGATTCTGCTGCATTAGTGGAATTGCCCGGTATTGGGCCGGTGCTGGCCCGGCGTATCATTCGCTGGCGCAATCAATTAGGCGGCTTTTATTGTTTAGAACAGTTGTACGAGGTTAGAGGCATGCCCGCCGAGACCGTGGAGCGCATTTGGGATTTAGTTACGGTGGATGCTCAAAAAATTAAGTCATTTGACTTAAATAGCGTTGAAGCCGATGTATTGGCCTCTCATCCATATTTTCGAAGAATAGCACAGTTGATCGTGAACTACCGAGCCAACCACGGTCCTTTTAAAAGCTTTGCGGAAATCGAACAGTTAGAAGGAATTCAGCCGGAAGAATTGCAACGGATCAGACCTTATTGCCTGCTGCCCCAATCCAGGCCCGTCCGATAACCTTATGGAAAAAATATTCCAGTGCGGGGATTTGTGAACAAAAATTGTACCTTTGCGTTCCTTTTCTGCCGAGGCCACAAGTTCAAAGATTCAGTTTAGCCGTGCAACTCACGAAAAAGCGCAAAGTGGTAATCGCTAAAATTACGCCCGGAAAGGCCTACTCCCTGAAAGAGGCCAGTAGCTTGGTTCGCGAAGTCAATACTGCGCGTTTCGATGCTTCCGTTGACGTGCATATCCGGTTGGGTATTGATCCCAGAAAGGCGGATCAAGCTGTTCGTGGTGTGGTAACCTTACCACATGGCACCGGAAAAACCAAACGGGTATTGGTTTTATGTAATCCGGATAAGGAAGAAGAAGCAAAAGCCGCTGGTGCCGATTATGTTGGGTTGCAGGAGTACATTGAAAAAATCGAGAAAGGGTGGCTGGACGTTGATGTGATCATTGCTGCCCCGTCGGTTATGCCTAAGATTGCCCGGCTCGGCAAAATTTTGGGGCCCCGAAACCTGATGCCTAATCCTAAATCAGGAACGGTTACCGACAATGTTGCAGAGGCTGTAAAGGAAGTCAAGGGCGGAAAAATAGCATTTAAGGCTGATAAGCAAGGCATTATTCATGCATCCATAGGTCGTGTTTCGTTTTCTCCAGAAAAGATTTACGAAAACGCGCACGAGCTTATTCAAACGGTTATTAAGTTGAAACCACCTACAGCCAAGGGGACCTATTTGCGCAGTGTAACCCTGGCCAGCACCATGAGTCCGGGTATTCCTGTGGACATCAAAACGTTACAGAATTAATCCATGCTTCGCGAGGAGAAACAGAAAATCATCGAATCACTTACCGAACAGTTCAAATCGGCTCCTTATTTCTATCTAGCCGACACTTCGAACTTGTCCGTTTCTGAGATGAATCAGCTACGTCGGCTCTGTTACCAGCATGGCGTTACGTTGCGGATAGCCAAAAACACGTTGATCCGTAAGTCGTTGGAATCTACCGGAAAATCTTACGACGGCTTGTTTGATGTCTTGCATGGACCTACTTCGATCTTTTTTGCTCAGTCTGCTTCGTTGCCTGCCAAGGTGATCAAAGAGTTCCGCAAGACGCATGAGAAGCCGGTTTTGAAAGCTGCCTACGTGGAGGAGTCAATTTTTATCGGTGACGCCGTGCTGGAGCAGTTGGCAGCGCTCAAGACGAAGCAGGAATTGATTGGAGAAATTGTGGCGCTGCTGCAGTCACCAATACATCGCGTGGTCCAGGCACTCAAATCGGGCGGTGACAGGCTCGCCGGCATCCTCAAAGCTTTGGAAGAAAGAGCTTCTTCATAAAATTTTTGAATTCTAAACCTGAAAAACGCAACAATTATGGCAGACCTTAAAGCATTTGCAGACCAATTGGTAAACTTGACGGTCAAGGAAGTCAATGAATTAGCCCGAATTCTGAAAGAGGAATATGGTATTGAGCCGGCTGCTGCCGCTCCCGTAGTCGTCAGCGGTGGGGCTGCAGCGGGAGGTGCTGCTCCGGCAGCAGAACAGAAAACCACCTTCGACGTAATCTTAAAAAGCGGTGGTGCTCAGAAACTCCAGGTGGTCAAAGTAGTTAAAGAACTTACCGGCCTTGGTCTGAAAGAAGCAAAGGACCTTGTCGATGGGGCTCCCAAACCGATAAAAGAAGGTGTAAGCAAGGATGAGGCGGAGTCCATCAAAGCAAAACTTACTGAGGTCGGAGCAGAAGTTGAGATCAAATAACCAAAAGACCCTTAAAGCGAAAAAGGTTCCCTTTGTCCCACAAAGGGAACCTTATCTCTTTTGCCTTTCATCAAAACACATGCTGCAGTGAAGACTAAAGAAAGAATTAGCTTCAGCAAAACCCGCATTAAGCTGGACTATCCGGATTTGCTTGCTGTCCAGCTACAGTCATTTAAAGATTTCTTTCAACTCGAAACCACTCCGGATAAAAGGAGTTACGAGGGGCTATATCGCGTTTTTCAGGAAAACTTCCCCATTAGTGATGCCCGCAATATTTTCACATTAGAATTTTTAGATTATTACGTTGATCCCCCGCGCTACACCATTGAAGAATGTATTGAGCGCGGTTTAACCTACAGTGTTCCGTTGAAAGCCAAGTTGCGGCTTTCGTGCAACGATCCTGAGCACGTTGACTTCCAAACCATCGTACAGGATGTTTTTTTGGGCAATATTCCTTACATGACGCCGAAAGGCACTTTTATTATCAATGGTGCTGAACGGGTCGTGGTATCGCAGTTGCATCGGTCGCCGGGCGTTTTCTTCGGTCAATCGATTCATCCCAACGGCACGCGCATTTATTCAGCTCGTGTCATTCCATTCAAAGGGGCGTGGATGGAGTTCGCTACCGATATCAATAATGTGATGTATGCCTATATCGACCGTAAGAAAAAGTTTCCGGTAACGACCTTGCTTCGGGCTATAGGTTGGGAAACGGACAAGCAGATATTGGAATTGTTTGATTTAAGTGAAGAGGTGAGTGCTCGCCGTGAGGTATTGAAGAAACATATCGGTCGCAAGTTGGCAGCCCGTGTCCTGAGGAGTTGGACAGAAGATTTCGTCGATGATGATACAGGAGAAGTTGTCACCATCACCCGTAACGAAGTGGTTCTGGAACGAGATACGGTGCTGGATGAAGAAAATATCGAACAGATTTTGGCCACTCATGTAGATACGGTCGTATTGCAACGGGAAGGGCAGGATCTGGATTACAGCATTATTTACAACACGTTGCAAAAGGACACGTCCAACAATGAGCTGGAAGCTGTTCATTATATCTACCGACAATTACGCGGTGCTGATGCGCCGGATGATGAAACAGCCCGCGGCATCATCGAAAAGCTGTTTTTCTCGGACAAGCGATACGATCTGGGTGAAGTAGGCCGGTATAAAATCAACCAAAAGTTGGGTACGAAGGTCGACATCACCACCAAGGTCTTGACCAAAGAGGATATAGTGGCCATAATAAAATATTTGGTGCTGCTCATCAATGAAAAGGCCGAAGTGGACGATATCGATCACTTATCGAACCGCAGAGTCCGTACCGTAGGCGAGCAGTTGTCGGCGCAGTTCAGCGTGGGTTTGGCCCGCATGGCCCGCACGATTCGCGAGCGCATGAACGTTCGGGACAACGAAGTTTTTACACCGGTCGACTTGATTAACGCCCGAACTCTTTCCTCGGTTATCAATTCTTTCTTTGGCACCTCACAGTTAAGCCAATTCCTGGATCAAACCAATCCTCTGGCTGAGATTACGCACAAACGTCGAATTTCGGCATTGGGTCCGGGTGGTCTGAGCCGCGAGCGAGCAGGCTTTGAAGTTCGCGACGTACATTATTCGCATTACGGGCGCTTGTGT
The DNA here is from genome assembly GCA_025056305.1 of Chitinophagales bacterium. GTDB lineage: Bacteria > Bacteroidota > Bacteroidia > Chitinophagales > UBA10324 > JANWXQ01. The sequence goes on from JANWWJ010000027.1 coordinate 132,336, forward strand.
ACCATTGAGACGCCAGAAGGCCCAAACATCGGGCTTATCTCTACCTTATGCGTTCATGCCAAAATCAACGACATGGGCTTTATTGAAACCCCATATTTGAGGGTGCAAGAAGGCAAGGTGGACCTCAAAGGCCGGCCCATCTATTTAACAGCTGACGAAGAAGATACCTCCATCATTGCCCAGGCTAACGTCCCCATCAACAGCAAAGGGGAGTTTGAGATCGACCGCGTCAAGAGTCGTCAGCACGGCGACTTTCCGATAGTGGATCCCAAGCAAGTGGATTTTATCGACGTTGCTCCCAACCAAATTGTGGGCGTCAGTGCCTCGTTGATTCCATTCTTGGAACACGACGATGCCAACCGAGCGCTGATGGGTTCGAACATGCAGCGGCAAGCCGTCCCCTTGTTGAGGCCGCAGGCCCCTATTGTCGGAACAGGCCTGGAACACAAAGTGGCCGTAGACTCCCGACTGTTGCTTAATGCAGAAGGTCATGGCGTCGTGGAATATGTTGATGCCGACGAAATCATCATCAATTATGAGCAAAGCGAGGAAGAAGCACTGGTAAGCTTTGAAGGCTCACGGCGCGTTTATAAGCTCACTAAGTTTAAGAAGACCAATCAGAACTCTTGTATTAATCTAAAGCCCATCGTAAAAAAGGGCGATCGGGTCAAACCCGGTCAAATTCTGTGTGAGGGGTACGCTACGGAAAACGGTGAGTTGGCGCTGGGGCAAAACCTTAAAGTGGCCTTCATGCCTTGGAAAGGCTACAACTTTGAAGATGCCATCGTGGTCAGCGAACGTTTGGTTCGTGATGATGTATTTACATCCATCCACATCGAAGAATACGAACTGGAGGTACGAGATACCAAACTGGGTGAAGAAGAACTCACTGCCGACATTCCGAATGTGAGTGAAGAGGCCACCCGCAATCTAGACGACAATGGCATCATCCGTGTAGGCGCTCACGTGGTGGAAGGGGATATTCTGATCGGAAAAATCACGCCGCGCGGAGAAACGGATCCCACGCCTGAAGAAAAACTATTGCGTGCCATCTTTGGAGACAAAGCCGGTGACGTCAAAGATGCCTCGCTGAAAGCCCCGCCTTCCACCGAAGGAGTGGTCATTGATAAAAAACTGTTTAGCCGCGCCAGAAAAGACAAAAACTCTAAAGCCCGCGAAAAGGTGGCTTTGGAAAAACTCGAAAAAGAGCACGCGAAAAACGTTGCGGCCTTAAAGGATGTATTGCTTGAAAAACTGATGAAGCTGTTGCGCGACAAGCAAAGCAACGGCGTGCAAAACGTGTACAAGGAAATCGTCATTCCCAAAGGAACCCGCTTTACAGCCAAAGTGCTTGCTGACGTTAACTACCAGGAAGTGGATCCGGCCAACTGGACCAAAGACGAGCACACCAATGATTTGATCAAAAAGCTATTGCATAACTACAACATCAAATACAACGAAGAAGTTGGGCGATATAAGAGAGAAAAATTTAATATATCCATAGGGGATGAATTGCCGTCTGGCGTGCTCAAGCTGGCGAAAGTTTATATTGCCAAAAAGCGCAAACTCAAGGTCGGAGACAAACTGGCCGGCCGCCACGGCAACAAAGGCATTGTCGCCCGCATTGTCCGAGTCGAAGACATGCCGTTTTTGGAAGATGGCACCCCTGTGGATATTGTACTTAATCCCCTGGGGGTACCCAGCCGCATGAACCTAGGACAGATTTATGAAACCGTTCTGGGATGGGCAGGTGAAAAGCTGGGGGTACGATTCAGCACTCCCATCTTCGACGGAGCAACCATAGATGAAATTCAGGAATGGCTGGATAAAGCTAAGCTCCCGAAACTGGGTATCACCTACTTGTATGATGGCGAAACCGGTGAGCGCTTCCACCAACCAGCCACCGTAGGCGTCATCTACATGATGAAGCTGCACCACATGGTAGATGATAAGATGCATGCCCGCAGCATTGGACCTTATTCGTTGATCACGCAGCAACCGTTAGGCGGCAAGGCCCAGTTCGGAGGTCAACGTTTTGGGGAAATGGAAGTATGGGCGCTGGAAGCCTATGGGGCTGCTCACATTCTTCAGGAGCTGCTAACCGTAAAATCAGACGACATTACAGGTAGGTCGAAGACTTATGAAATGATTGTGAAGGGAGAAAACCTGCCCAAGCCAGGTATACCCGAGTCGTTCAGTGTTCTGGTGCATGAACTGCGGGGTCTTTGCCTGGATGTCGTTTTTGAATAGGTTGTTAGCAAGGAACCTTTTTCGGCCGGTTCGATCGCTCCGAACAATCGCTGGAGGCCGGATGGGGTTCAGCATCGAGGGCACATCAGCCTAATGTGTATGCGCATTTTGACACGACAAGTCTATGCTGCTTTGTAAAGTGCACTTCTGAAAAGCTAAAGCAATACATCATCGAGGCGGCGGTATTTCAACGTGACATTTGTTACGTCAAACGGTGCCTTTGATGGTTATATTTGAAAAAACTTAACTGGCTTATGATGCTCAAAAAGAACATGGGAGCTGCTGATCGCATCATCCGTCTTTTGATTGCTGCAATTATCGCCGTCTTGTACGTTCAAAAAGTGATCACAGGCACGGTAGGGTTACTTCTTCTGATTCTCGCAGGAGTGTTTGTGTTGACCAGTTTGGTAGGATCTTGTCCGTTGTATTTGCCTTTCGGCATCCATACCGGTAAAAACAAAAAGGAACAATAGGGCTTTTTTGTAATGCCCTTCGGAACCTCTGCGATTAAAGATAAGGAGGGGAGCGCATCAAGCCGGGCAGGAGGGGCTTGCAAAAGGTAGCAAGGTGACTTTTGTTCCAAAAGGGAAGCGGTGAAAGTGGTCATTTTTTCTTACGGCATTTGTTTTGAGGAGGGAATAATAAAAAGGATAGATAATGAAAATTATTCCGATTGAAAAGCAGGGAGCGCAGAAATTAGTTGAGGGGCTGAACGAATTATTAGCTGATCTTGCGATATTTTATCAAAACGCAAGAGGCATGCATTGGAACATCAAGGGGAAAAAGTTTTTTGAATTACACGCCCGGTTGGAGCAGATGTATCAGTACCTGGCCGAAAAAGCAGATGAGGTAGCGGAGCGCATCAAGGCACTAGAAGCCGTGCCGTTGCACAGTTTTGAAGATTTTTTGGAAAAAGCCCACATCAAAAGCCGAAAAAACATCAGTAAATCGGATGATGTGGTGCAAGCCGTGCGCGATGATCTCATTCAATTGCTGGAGCGCGAGCGAAAGCTATTGGCTCTTGCACATGAGATTGGCGATGAAGGCACTGCTGCCCTGTTGAGCGATGCCATCCGGGATCAGGAAAAGATGGCTTGGATGTATGAAGCATACCTGGATTAAAGAACTAGGTGATCGGATGCGGCAGGGGTGGAGCTGGGTGCGCGCAATTTATCTGGTGTTGGGCTTGGGAGTGGCTATCCGGGCTTGGATGCAGCAGGAGTGGGTAGGGGTGTTCCTGGGTATTGTGTTTGGGTTGATGGGTCTTTTTGGGTGGAGATGCGCCGCAGCCTCTTGCAGGAGCGATCATTGTTCCACAAAAAAGCAAACTCCAGAACATAAAGAAAAGGAAATAGCATTTGAAGAAATTAAATAAAATCCTATGGGTCAAACTTTTTCTGAAATCATCCGAGGGGATCAATTGACCTTAGTAGATTTCTATGCCGAATGGTGCGGCCCTTGCAAACTCATGAAGCCAATTTTAGAAGATCTCAAACAACGTATAGGAGATAAGGCCCGCATCCTGAAAGTAGATATCGATCAAAGTCCTCTTGTCGCCTCTGCCTACCACATACAGGCGGTGCCTACGCTTATGCTTTTTCGAAACGGCCAGGTGTTGTGGAGGCATTCTGGAGTATTGCCGGCGGCTAAGCTGGAACAAGTCATCGGCCAGTTTATTTTTAAAACGGAACAAGCTTCTGTTGATCCGGCACCTTAAGTCCCGGGATTGTTTCTTAATACACTTTAAATTCGTGTCACCTAAAGCCCATAGGTGACAGCCGCTTTTCGGTTTTTTCTCCTCGTTGTTGCAACTACGGTAGGAGGCGCGCATGCCTTGCGTGCCCAGGCAATCAGTGGCATTGTTAATACTTACGCAAAAGTGTTGGGCATAGCAGGAAATACCCTGACTGTTAGCCAGCCGGCCCTGTTTGCACCCGGTGACTATGTTTTGCTGATCCAAATGCAGGGCGTAAGTATCAACACCAGCAATAACGCTTCTTTTGGAGACATTACAGCCTACAATTCGGCAGGCAATTTTGAATTAGGGCAGGTGGCGAGCATAAATGGTTCTGATGTAGTGCTCAGTGCGCCCTTGAGCCACAGCTACGATGTAAATGCCTCTGTACAATTGATTCGCGTGCCCACGTATTGTAACGCTACGGTGGTGGATACGCTAACCTGCAAGCCGTGGGATGGTAGTACCGGAGGAGTTCTGGCAGTGATCTGCTATGGATCTCTGGAGCTTCAGGCCGACGTGGACGTAAGCGGCAAAGGGTTTCGCGGTGGTCCTACGTGCGTAGGAGGGTGGGGGTGTAACAACACCAATTACTATTTGAACAATGTTAATTGCAGTGGGGGCAAAAAAGGGGAAGGAATATATCTGGTAAGCAATAATATGTATTCAGGGGGAAGAGGAAAAATCGCTAACGGCGGTGGCGGGGGGAATCCCGGTAATTGCGGGGGAGGAGGCGGTTCAAACTTCGGCCAGGGAGGATTGGGAGGGTATGAATACAACCTCTGTTTCACCACCATTCAAGGTATTGGGGGCCAGGCGTTGGATTATACATTAGGAAAAATTTTTATGGGTGGTGCCGGAGGCACAGGCTTTAATGACAACATGCAAATACAATACCCCGGTGCCCATGGAGGCGGAATCATCCTGTTGTTTTGTGATACCCTGAAAGGCAATGGTTTCGGCATTCGGTCTAGGGGCCTTGATGTGGCCGGCATTACGAACGACGAATCCGCTGGGGGTGGTGGAGCAGGTGGAGTGGTGGTCCTGGCTGCTCAGGAAATCTCAGGGCCTGTGACGCTTGACGTTTCTGGAGGCAAAGGAGGAGATACGTTCAACAACATTTTTGTCGGGCAATGTCATGGTCCGGGCGGAGGTGGTGGGGGTGGCGTTATTTGGCTTAGTGGGGCCACAACCCCTCCAGGCGTAACAACCTTGTTTGGTGGAGGACAACCCGGACTGGTACTAAACCCCTTGAGTGTGTGCTTCAACACCAGTTGGGGAGCCTCTGCAGGCGGCGATGGCGCTGTGCTCTACAATTTTTCTGCAATAAGCATCCAGCCTGCCAAGCAAGTAAACTTAATTGGCGATACCACCCTATGTCCGGGCCAACAAATCGTTTTAGATGCAGGTAACTCTTTCGCAGCTTATGAATGGAACGACGGCAGCACCCAATCAACATTGACGGCCACAGCTCCCGGAACCTATTCTGTCAAAGTTACCGATAGCAGCGGCTGTGTTTCTTCCGATACCGTCATCTTGTCGGCATTTCCTGCAGTTTCGGTAAACTATTTACACGATACCATTGTTTGTCCTGGCGAAGAGGTTACGTTGATTGCCGGGACCAATGCGAATACCTACCAATGGAATACGGGTTCATCAGACAGCAGTGTGATTGCAGATTTGCCCGGCTGGTATTGGGTTGTGGTGACCGACAGCCTGGGTTGCATGAGCTATGATTCGGTGCTGGTGTCACACCATGCACTTGTTTCGCTAAATCTGGGAGATGATTTTTCTATCTGTCAAAACGACACCGTCCTATTGTTTGCAGGAACTTATGCCTCATACTTGTGGAACACGCAGTCGACAGATTCCGCTATTGCCGTTTACAAACCGGGAGCTTATTGGGTCACAGTAGTGGACACGAACGGTTGCGTCCAACGAGATACGATTCAACTTCTTTCCCTCTATGCATTACCCCCCGACGATTTCATGCGCGATACGGTGGTATGCCCTCCCGTAGGCTTACAACTGTCGGCCCCGCTGCACTTTGCCACCTATTTATGGAATTCAGGGGCCACGGAAGCTGCTGTTTCGATTAACGAACCGGGTTGGTATTGGGTTGAGGTAACCAATGAGCACGGCTGTCGAAACAGAGATACTTTTCAAGTTGATTCTGAATGCCCGACAGATATCTGGTTTCCCAACGCTTTTACCCCTAACTCCGATGGCGTTAACGACGTTTACCGCCTCATTGGATATAATATAAAAAGATTTCATATGATGATTTTTAACCGATGGGGAGAGCTGGTTTTTGTTACCGATCAGCTTGATCGGGGATGGGATGGTCAGTGCAGCGGCGTGCCCTGTGAGGTAGGCGTGTATGTGTACGTTGCTGATTTTATGGGTGAGTTGCACGGAGTGACAACTGCCGGACGTCGCAAAGGAAACATTACGCTGATTCGTTAAGTTCCGTCAGGATCAGAAAACGGTAATCCAGCGGGTCCATTTCCTGAAGCAGCGTTTCGATAAAGCGAGGCCCCAACCGACTGTATATGTTCATGAAATTTTCATGACGTTCTTGTAACCTTCCCATGGGGAACAGTTTTTCTTTAAGCGTATAGATCAACTGTACAGCAGCTTCTTCTTTTCGTTTGGCAGCCCGGCGCAGCCGATCTTCTAATTGCTCAAATATCTTGACGGTGCGCACACGATCGGCCTCCAAGGATGCGCGGAGCGAAGGATCCCATTCCATGACCTGCTGAAGTGCTTGATCAAAAACAGCATTCAACGCAGCAATTTGTGGCTGCAGCGACAAGGTGTCACCGAGCTGATGCTTTAAATACTTTTTTACCATTTCTTCGGCAGATAGGAAAAGATCCTCTTCACTGATGCGTGCTTTTTGTAGTCGTTCGGCATTGACTGGATCTATCCACAGCAGGGAATTGCGCAACATGAGAACAGGAGGCGGCACCTGAAGCTCGCGAAACACCACTGATAATTGAAGCCAATAAGTCACTTCCGACCCTCCTCCAACAATGGCAGCATCTGGTAGCACATGTTCCTGATACACGGCGCGGAGGGCAACATTGGGTGAAAAATTTTGAGGCTGGCTGTGGACCAGCTCCTGCATTTGCTCTTTGGTGAGCATATCGCCTCCGTCACCGATTCGATAATAAACGCCCTCACGGGTGATGCGTTGGCGGGATGACTCACTCAAATAAAACAGATTGATTTCGCGGGCTACAATTTGGGGCGTGTAATGAATGGAAAATTTTTCGTTAGCCTGTCCCAGGATGCGGAAGATAAGTTGGTCGGTTAGTTCCCGTTCCATGATGGGAACAAATTTTCTTTTGAGTAATGCATCATCGCCATCAATGACGATGAGGCCGGTATGTCCGAAGAGATAATACAAAAGGCGACGCGTGGCGGCTGCGATGGTTCGCTCGCGAAGGTAGGCCTGGTCTAACGCCTGACCCAATTCCCCAGCTGCGGGGCTACTGCCCAGCATGTTCTTGATCTCCTGAATCCAGGGACGCAGCGAAGAGGTAGACATGCGGCCAAAAGCACCTTCCTGGGCGGTGTTCCACGTCAATGTGCGCCCAAACAAATGAATGTGATTGAGCTCTTGTTTATCGTGATCTTCAGAGCCTAGCCAGAAGACGGGGACGTAGCGAAATCCGTCGCCCACGCTGTTCATGTATGCGGCTAGGCGGATGGTCGAAACCGTTTTGTAGATCACGAAGAGGGGTCCCAGAAATAGGGCCGGCTGATGGGCGGTCGTAATGGTAACGGTGCGCGGATCTGCAAGCGAAGCAATGCTTTGCTGCACGGCCGGCAATGAAACTTCAGCCCAAAGCCGTTGGTGTTGTTGGCTTAAGGCAGTTATCAGCGTTTGGCGGTCATAGGGCTGTTGGCTGCGCAGGGCCGCCAGGGCCGATATAGAATCGGGAAGAGGGGGATACGTATAAAAATTTTTAAGAAACGAATGTCCACGTAAGTAATCGATGACCACTCCTTTAAAATAGCCGGTGGCCTCATAATCAATATAAGTTTTTTTTAACATATGTTATTTTTCTTCAAGATTCAAAGCCTTTTTATACATGATCGCTTGGCTGGTGTCTCACGGCCATGGTGCTTAGGCATCAGACTTTTTGTGAATGGCACTGAACAAACGGGTCCAACGAATCTTGTTCAGAAAGTTGCCGTGTTTATTCCAGCTCATCCAAATAAACCAGGCTTTGCCCACAATATGGTCTTCCGGTACAAACCCCCAATAGCGGGAGTCCAGCGAGTTATGTCGGTTGTCCCCCATCATCCAATAGTAGTTCATGCGAAAGGTATATTGGTTGGTTTCTTTGCCGTCAATAATGATTTTGCCGGTCTTTCGATCAAAATCGAGGGAATGCCCTTCGTAGCGGGTGATGATTTGCTGGTACAAGGCAAGATTATTGAGGCTTAACGTGACGGTCTGACCTGCCTTGGGAATGACGATGGGCCCGTAGTTGTCCAGGTTGAACGGAAAATTCTGAGGGTCGTAAGGAAAAATCTGATCTCCCAACGGTTGGGTGTCATGCCGTTGCTGCAAATTAGGAGTGACAGATTTAACATTCGGCAATTTTCGCAAGGCTTCGGCTTGCGCCTGCGTTAAGAAAAAATAAAACATGCCGGGGCGATTCATGGGCACACCAGGGTCAATACCTAAGCGTTCCAAGGTTTTTAGATTGATGGGTGGACCATCGGTGGTGACGAAATAGTCCAGCATGGCGCCCTGGAACTCAGGCACTTTTTCCCCGTTGACAAAGATTTCCCCGTTAACCATCAAGAAGGTGTCGCCTGCTACAGCAACGCATCTTTTTATATAATTATCTTTCTTATCTACGGGTCGTTCCGGTATGTCGGCGGGCCAATTAAAAACCACAATGTCGTTGTTGCGGATGGGCTGAAAGCCCGGGAGGCGCATGTAGGGCAGCTGGATCCACGTCACGTAGCTTTTGCCTCCGATCAGCGGCAGGGTGTTATGGGCAAGAGGGAAACTCAGGGGTGTCATGGGGATTCGAGCGCCATAATGGAGCTTGCTTACAAACAAAAAATCACCCACCAGCAGGGTTTTTTCCATAGATGGGGTAGGTATTGTGTAGGCTTCAAACAGGAAGGTGCGGATAATTACGGCAACCACAACGGCAAACACAATGGCTTCGAGCCATTCGCGCAACTTTGACTTCTTGCGTTTAGAAGCTTTCTTCTTCAATTCGGCTTTTGGCGTTACCGTACCCATCAGCAGATGAGGTTAACTAATGCAAAGAAAACATATCAGAGAAGCTGTAGAAGCCTTTGCGTCCGTGCAGCCATTGAGCTGCCGACAAAGCCCCTTGGGCAAAGATGCGGCGCGACAAAGCCCGGTGTTGCAGGCGAATGATTTCTCCCTCCGATGCATAAGTTACCGTATGTTCGCCGATGTGGTCGGATTCGCGGATCGAACTGATGGGCAACTGATGAGCTGTTGCCCGATCGGATGGAGCCCAGCTGGTGCGCAAACCACTGGCAGCGATGAGGTCTTCTGCTAAGGTGATGGCAGTGCCGCTCGGTGCATCTTTTTTGTGTTGATGATGAATTTCTTCAATAGAAGGAGCAAAGGAAGTCTGTTCGCGCATCAACCGTGCCAGATACTGATTGACCCGAAATACAATATTCATTCCCGTGCTGAAGTTACTGCCGTAGAGAAGGCTGCCGTTCATGCGAAGGCATGCATCCCTGACGTGATCGAGGGCGTCGTACCAACCGGTAGTACCTACTACGACTGGCAGTTGCGCCTCGAAGCACAACAACACATTGGATAAAACAGCATCGGGCGAAGTGAAATCAAGAGCAACATCGGCCTGTCGCAACTGATCTGCTGTAATGGTGTCGCGATTGATGCGTCGGACGATTAGGCGTACCTCATGGCCGGTACTCAGGGCCTCTTGTGCCACCAATTGCCCCATGCGTCCATAACCAAAAAGAACCAACTTCACGGAAGGCGTAAGGTTATGTTGATTTCGGCTGTAAAAGGGGAGCCAGGATGTCTGCTGGCATACAGAACTGGTAACGTGCGAACGGATAAATCATCACTTACATCGAATTCGAAAAGGTGGGCATCCACCACAGCATCCAAGATGTTCAACAAGTAGGTCGCACCCATGGCAATGCACGAGAGAGTAAAGTATTTGCGGTAATCTTCTTGAATCTGAATCAATTCATTATAAGAAAACTGATTTAGATCGACAGTAGTTTGGGAGAAAATATTATTTACGTTTATGAATTGGGGCTGTGGAACCGAATCCCCTCTGACGCGGGCGTTTAAATTTTTTCGCACCGAAAAGAAGATGTTTCCGTTGTAGTAAATAAAAAAAGCCGAGGTCGCCAATGCCGTATAGATCAAGGGTACTTTCCAATATTTCTGATTGTACAGCTGACCGGCACCGGGAAGGATCGCCGAAGCAATCCCCGCTTTTAATGGTGAATGCGCAGGTGGTTGCTGCTGTCCCTTTAGCTTGGTGGGACTGAAAAACAGAAACAGGGCAACAAGGGCCACATACGCCATGGCCGCCAAAGTTAGGTAAAGATGCAGGCGCAGTGGTTACGGCAGCAACAGCTCCAGTAGCCGTTGCAAATCGTCATCGGAGTAAAATTCGATGGAGATCTCTCCGCGTCCCGAGCCTTTCTTTTTAATGGAAACACGGGTAGCCAGGTGAGAAGCAAGCCGATTCTGAATTTGCTTGTATGCTGGGGGTAAAGAGGGTTTAGACGTCCGCCGTTGCTGAGGTCGGTTTAGTTGGCGCACCAGTGCTTCGGTTTGCCGCACCGACAGCTGGCGTTGGACAATGTCGCGAAATAGGCGCAATTGTACGACAGGGTCTTCCACATTGATCAAGGCCCGCGCATGAGCCATGGAAATAATACGTTGGCGGATGGCTTGTTGAATTTCTGGCGGGAGTTTGAGCAGCCGCAGAAAGTTGACTACTGTGGTGCGGTCGCGGCCAACCCGCTCGGCCAATTCTTCCGGTTTCAAGTTGCACTCATCGATCAGCCGCTTATAGTTAATAGCGATTTCTATTGCATTAAGGTTTTCACGATGGGTGTTTTCGATCAGGGCCATTTCCAACATTTGCTCATCGTTGGCGGTGCGGACAAAGCATGGAATTTCACGCAAGCCGGCAAGCCGAGCCGCCCGCAAGCGACGTTCCCCGGATATAAGCTGATACTTGCGCGGGCCAAGCCGACGCACGGTGATGGGCTGGATGATGCCGTGCATGCGGATGGACCGAGCCAGCTCTTCCAGGGCCTGAGGATCGAAGTCATGGCGGGGTTGAAAGGGGTTGATCTCGATAGCTTCCAGCGGTACTTGCATCGACGTGCTCAACAACGAAGGATCTCCCTCGGCCGTCGGAGTCATATTTTGGAGTAGAGCACGGATGCCCTGTCCCAAATCATGTTTTTTATTCGTCATGTGCGGCGGCAACCAAGGTTGAGGACGAACGGTACGTGCCGTTGTTGCGCTCTATGATTTCACGGGCCAGGTTCAAATAATTCACCGCACCCTTGCTTTCAGCGTCGTACATGATTACGCTCTTGCCAAAGCTGGGGGCTTCGCCCAATCGGGTGTTTCGATGAATGATGGTGTCAAAGGCTAAATCGCCAAAATGCTTTTTTACCTCTTCCACCACCTGATTTGACAGGCGTAAACGGCTGTCGTACATGGTGAGCAGAATGCCTTCGATGGTCAGCGAGGGATTGAGACGGTTCTGGACAATTTTTATTGTATTCAGCAACTTGCCTAAGCCCTCCAGTGCAAAATATTCACATTGAACCGGAATGAGTACAGAGTCGGCAGCCGTAAGCGCGTTTACGGTGATCAGGCCCAGGGAGGGCGAGCAGTCAATAATGAGGTAATCGTATTGCTGACGCACTTGCTCCAAAACGCTGCGCATGATGCGCTCACGGCTCGGGTGGTTTATCAGCTCAATTTCGGCACCAACCAAGTCTAGATGTGAGGGCACGAGGTCCAGATGGGGGGTTTGCGTCTGTCGGATTGCCTGTTGTACCGGCTGGTCACCGACCATACATTCATAAATGCTGAGTTCCACTTGCCGAGGGTCAACACCAAGCCCTGAGGTGGCATTGGCCTGGGGGTCAGCGTCAACGAGCAAGGTCTGGTATTCTAAAACAGCAAAGGAAGCAGCCAGATTGATCGCCGTGGTGGTTTTGCCTACTCCTCCTTTTTGATTTGCAATCGCTATGACTTTTCCCATTGAATGACGAACTAATCAAGCGTTTTTCAAAGCTACAAAGTTCACCTGCCGTGGGTTGGCCTAACCCTGAAAGTTATGCACAGCATTTGTGCGCTATGCCTCGAAATGAAAAAGTATAGGCTCGCAGTTGCTGCTACCATACTTCTGAAACCCAACCGAAGGCTAAAGTTTTTGAAGCCACGATAAATACAGGAAGTAGTGAGGCGTATGTGCCGCAAAAGGCCCGTGCGGCCGCTCGGTGGCCTATTTTTCTTTTTTCCCATGAAGACCTATCTTTGCCGTCCCTTAAAAAATTCGGGATGGCGCAATCAGCCAAGCATTACGAAACGGTAATCATCTTTTCGCCGTTGCTGGCCGACGATGATGTGCGTCGCGAAACGGCAAAGTTGAAAAAACTGCTCACCGACCATGAATGCACCATTGTAGAAGAGCGGTATTGGGGCTTGCGCCAACTGGCCTATCAGATCGACGGAAAATCAAACGGCATTTACGTGATCATCGAATTTCAAGGTCCCGGTCACGTGGTCCAGAAGCTGGAAACGGAATATAAGCGAAATGAAAACATCTTGCGTTGGCTTACCACGGCATTGGACAAATATGGGATAGAATATAATGAAAAACGGCGCAAAGGCTTGGTAGGCAAAAAGAAAACCCAAGACGCAACTCCTTCCACAAACCCTGCATCTTCAATAGTAACCACTTCTGCTCATGAGTAAACAGGCATCCACAGAAATCAAGTATTTGGTTGCGCAGAAAGTCGTCAAGCGCCCGAAGAAATATTGCCGTTTTCGTAAATATAACATTAAGTATATCGATTATAAGGAGCCGGAGTTTCTGCTCAACTTTGTTAACGAACAAGGAAAAATTTTACCGCGGCGTATTACCGGTAACTCAGCCAAGTATCAACGTAAAGTGGCGCAAGCCATCAAGCGTGCACGTCAATTGGCATTGCTTCCTTATGTCACCGATTTGCTTAAGTAGCCATGGAAGTTATCCTGTTGCAAGACGTAGAAAAGCTGGGTAAGGAAAATGACATTGTACAAGTGCGACCAGGCTTTGCTCGGAATTATTTAATCCCACGGAAGCTGGCCGTGGTCGCCGATGAAACGCAACGCAAGCTCTTGGCTGAGCGGCAGCGTCAGGAAAAGCGACGCGAAGAAAAATTGCTGCGTGAGCTGGCGCGCGTGGTGGAAACCTTGAAATCTACCCGTTTTACCATCGGCGCAAAAACCGGAACCTCAGGCCGTATTTTCGGTAAGATCACCACCATACAATTGGCTCAGGCCATTAAAAAACAAGCCGGAGTGGTGATAGACCGCAAGAAGATTACCATCCCCGATGATATTCTGATGCTGGGCGAATACAAAGCTCAAGTTGCCCTCCACAAAGACGTGGAGGTCGAGGTGGTCTTTGAGGTCGTCGCCGAATAATCCCCTTTTCAAAAAAAATTTGCCGGACGTGTAACTTTTTGCTGCCTGCCAGCCTCTTACTGCTGGCAGCGGCAAAAGGGTGGCCTTCTCTGCTTGAGATCGCTCAAAAAGCAAAGAATGACGGCCGATCAGTACAACCAGTGCGTTGACTTGTATGCCGACAGGATTTATCGGTTTGTCCTCAAACACTTAGGCCGTGTAGCCGAGGCAAAGGATATTGTGCAATCCAGCTTTGAAATTCTTTGGCGCAATCACGAGCGGGTAGAATTTCAGCGAAGCCGATCGTATTTGTTCCAGGTAGCCTATCGTCTGTTGCTGAAAAGTTTTGAACAGACTCAGGTAGTTGAACTTACTGACGATTTGGAACTAACGGCAAGGGAGCAGCCCCTGGGTCTTCGCGAAGCCCTCGATGTAGCATTGGCGCGCCTTTCGCCGGTACAAAAAGCACTGGTGTTGTTGCGCGATTATGAAGGGTATCGCTACGATGAAATAGCTGCCATCACCGGGTTGTCAGAAGCACAAGTAAAGGTGTATTTATTCCGCGCCCGCAAAAAGCTCAAAGATTTTCTGGTTTCACTGCATCATGTGGTTTAAACATGCCTCCGCATCGAGAAAACATAGATAAATTTTTAATGCAGGCCAGCAATGGAATGTTGGATGCAAACCAGTTGCAACAGTTATGGCGTTTTTTGGAAGAAAATCCGGAAGTTTTAGCGAATTGTCCGCCTGAAGCGTTACGATTGATGGTTGATGAACACATTACCATGCCCGGCAAGCAACGGCTTAAAAAGGCGGTTACCGAAGTAAACTGTGATTTGTATTACCAGCTGGCCTTAGAGCGGAGGTTGGCCTCAGCGCACCGCAAGGCGCTCGAGGAATTTCTGGCAGCTTGTCCGTCGGTACGCCGGCAGCTGGAGTGGTACCAATACACCAAACTTAAGCCAGATGAATCGGTGACTTTTTCCGCGAAGCACCTCTTGTATCGAAGCCGGACCAAAACCATTCCACTATGGATTCGGACGGCAGCAGCGGCCGGGGTGATATGGTTGGCCTGGTTGCTTCATCACCAGCAACAGCCCATAGAAGCGCTAGCCCCGCAAGCGGCCGTAGTATCCGATGAATCAACTGATCGCAGCCGGCCTACTGTGCGGGCAAGTCAGGAAGAAATAGTGACGCTCGAAGTGCTGCCGGCGCAGGAGCCGCAACCGCTATTATCAGACCGTGGCCTACCCTTGGAACGACAACAGCCGTACTTTGTTGCTGAACAAACCGTTCATCAAGCAGTATCTGAAGAATATTTTAAATATGAAGAAAAGATAAATAATGAAATCTTACCGCTGCAGGTAAGGCCCATTAGCTTAACTGTCGAGCAAACATACCTTGAGGCGGTAGCTCAAAGAAAAGAAGAAGGCCTGCATGCAAAAGGATTGAGGGTTTATGCCGGGCGCAGTTGGATCCAGCCGGTGAAAAACCTCACGGCTGTGCTGTTGACGCTGTCGGGTCGGAAAGAAATGGCTGGAGAAATTCGCAGCAGCAACAGCGATGTGTCCTCGCCTGCCGTTCGCATCATGCTGGCGCTCGGACCGATTGAGGTCCACCACACGTTTAGACTTGAGCCACCAACGACGGTTGAGTTTTCAAAACAACATTAATAAAAAACATGAAAGTCGTGACTATCCGACAAGCTTTCGCCATTGCGCTATTAGCTGGGCTGGTGTCTGTTCGACCGCTGGCAGCCCAAACACCGGATCCATATGCACGCATGGAGCAACAGCTAAAAAGGTTCGAACAGGCCATGCAGAAAATGCAAGAACAACTGGATCAGTTGCAGCAGTCGCTTGACCAATATCTATCGGAACAAGAGGATTGGACATATTTCCGATGGCACGACACGGCATGGCGGCAATGGTCGAGGCCACGGTGGGATTCGTTGTTTAGGCGCTTGGATGAGATTAGGGTCAAGTGGAAACTATCAGATTCCTTGCATGTCGATTCCTTCATTTTGGAATTTCCCCAGTGGCCGTACAGAGATCGTCCGTATCGCGCGTGGCCTCGAGGGCGTGTGGAATCTTGGAATAAAGACACTACCTTCATCAAGTTGGGTCCTCTGGAATTTTTGGTCATTGAGCCTGTGGAGTTCATCATACGAAATGAAGAAAATGGCGCTGAGCAGATCATCCTTAAAGGAAATAATGCTATATTGATACGTTCCAGTAAGAAAACAATGAAATCGAGCAATGAGGATGATTCTGAGGAAGGGGAGTTCAAAGCAAGTTACTACCATAATGAATATGATCCCAAGCAGGACAAAGAGAAAAAGGATCCTCGCGTACGCACTCAATGGCTGAATTTCAGCGTGGGTTTTAACAATTACATCACGTCGGCCTGGCAGTTCCGATTGCCGGATAATTACCGGGCCATGGAACCGTTACCCGGGGCATCGGTAGGTGTACATGTGCATTTAGTAAGCCAACAGCTTCGGCTCGCTCGACCCATTTATTTGCGGTATGGCATATATGGTGAATTTAATTCATATAAATTTGGGGGAAGCGATGTCCTGATTCCGCATATTGACTCGGTGGCTTTTGCCTCGGCGGAAACGACCCTGCAAAAGAACAAGCTATCTACCGATTACCTTGGCATTCCCCTCATGGTTGTATTCAAAACACCCCCGGTTGGCAAGCAGCGGCTCAACTTTGGCGTGGGTGGATTTGGTTCCTATCTCATTGGCTCCAGAACAAAAATCAGGAACAGTGCGGGTGAGCGGTCAAAGGTGCATGACAGCTTTAATCTTAATCCCGTCCGCTATGGAGTGTCGGCAAGTTTAGGATATGGCGATGTTTCCTTATTCGGCACTTACTGCCTGTCGCCGCTGTTCCAAAAAGAACTTGAACCAAAGCTTTATCCGGTAACAGTAGGATTACATTTTTCCTTTTAGAGGATGTTGGTGCATTTGGGCTCCTTACGCTGACCGTAGATTACTGTTGCGTCAGATCGGATAGGATTCTATCCGCAAGCTCAGGCATGAATCCATGCCTAATGACTCGTGCTTATTTCCTCAAGTTTAGCCCCTCAACCGTGAGACGAATTAGGAATGATTATCAAATTCACTCATGGTTTATAAGCCATTTGGGCAGACCGAATTTTTTTTAGAATGACATGACATTTTGGTTTTGTGCCTCGGTGAAGTGCGTTTTTCTGTGGGCATGAAAAAGCCTTAGATTTTGAAAATTGAGGGGGTAAATTCATTCTCAAAAAAGTTTTGTCTTTTGTAAAAACTTCTTGTTTAGCTTAATTGTCGCTAGCCATTATTTTCCTTTTTAGAAGAATCGCTTAGAATGATAGAAAGATTATTTATACTATTTTTCTTTTTACCCAACTCATGGCCTGGCATTTCCGTTATGATAGAGAAGCCTGTTGCTGATTTTCCGGTGTTGTGAGTGCAAACGGCCCAAAGTCAAGTTACGCATAGCGTGCATTTCGGAATCTATTCTATTATGGGATGATGATTTAGAAACGGATTTTCGGAGTCAAGTCGCCAGCTGTCAGCAGAATCAGCGCGATAGAAGTGTTAAGCGGACCACCCGGCTACTTACCGTTACATTTCGGCGGTATGAGATGATTAGAGAATAAATAATAGATACCAATGTGTGACCAGCTTTTCCAATGGGAAATAGAACATATCCCAAAAGAATTAACATTTGATCAGTTGCCCGGCTTTCGGAGACTACAATTAAAGATGCGTTAAAAATGCCGTTGATCAGGGATTTTCGAATCATTGGTGTAAGCTACAGACGGATTGTTTCTGGTCGGTAGGTGATCTGATGGATAATATCATTCATGGAAAAAAATGCTAAAAGGAATTACGACGATCTGGCCGCATTCTGTTAGGTCGCTATCTACAAATCAATAGCATCCGTCGGAGCTGACACATTAAAAACGTTTGCTGATGTGGTTGAGCGGATTATGTTGAAACAAGTCCGTAAGCAAAGAATAAAGCCGGGCGACATATCGCAGCCCAGCAGGCTAACAATCTCAGGTGCGGTCCGGGGGCGGTTATGCACGAAGTATCGCGAATGGATCGGTAAACTGCGTTTGCCTAAAGCTCTGGTCACCCATCTGAAGGAAAAGCATTATTCATGACACGTCAAATTTTGCTGGAATGCATCATTCCAAAATACGTTCAGCCAGCTCTTGTAGCCATGCTCAAACGAAACGATCTTCAAAGGTTAACCGTCAAACTTTTCGAAAACGTGATAAATTCGTCATGCTTAACTGAAAAAGTCATTTTGTTGCCATGGAAAAAGTCGTGAATTATGGCTCTTTGTTTATTGCCCGAAATGTTTTGGCTGTTGCATTCATCATTATTGGACTAAGGACATTCTGTCAGACGGTTTCCAATCATGTCGAATACACAAAACCGGCGGGATGGACAGAGAAGATGGTAGGTACGGATAAGTACTTTTTCCCACCTAACGCAGAGGACAGCAAGGTTTTAGCTGTAGCCATAATCAGTCCGTTTAAGACGCAGGCAAGAGATCGTAAAAAGGATTTTGAGCAATATCTGCGTGGTCGTATCCGCACCGACGAGCAATTGAAATATTTCAGTAAGGTAGCTGAACTGCATTCAACGTGCAGTTCAGAGCCCATGCTGGCTGCAGTCATGGATGTGCAAACTACTAAAGGCTTGGCGAGAAGAATGTATTTGGCTTTTCCGGGTTCAGAAAAATGGGGCGTGCTTGCTGTAGTGACCGGTAATGAATCCGTGATGAAGAAATATCAGGCAGATTTAAATGCCTTTGTTGCTTCGTGTTTGAAGGCCGACGTATGGACTACGTATCAGATGATTCGTACGGAAGAAACAGCAGCGGCAACTAAGCCGACAACGGAGGCTTCACCTGCACCATCGGCAAGGGAACCTGCGGCTTCGGGTAAAAGTCGTATAAGAGCGATGTACGTGGCCAACATTTTGCAGATGGTTCCCAATACCTATACGTATGGATATACATATAAAAATTTCAATACTTTTTGGACTATATTGGATAATGGAAAGGTTTATTTCGGTTATCCGCCGGAAAATCCACACGAGTTTGATTTTCATGCAGCATGCAGCAAACAAGGAGATTGTGTTAGCTATGAGGAAAAAAGTGGTCAGCTGCAGTTCACCTGGAAAAATCAATCCGTTGCGTTATCGTTGGATGCGGCTCAGATTACCCTGGGAGCAGTTTACAGCGGACAAAGCGGGCCTACTGTGTTCCGGAAGATCGCTTCAGAAAACGGCACGCGACTTCAGGGTGCCTACCGGCGTAAGGCTTTTGTCAACCTGAATTCTGCTGCAGCCAGCGGCAATGTGAGTGCGGAAACCATCTTTGTTTTTTCCAAAGACGGAAGATTTTCGGTGTACGGTTGGTCAGGGTTTGTTGCCACATCTAAAGGGTCACCCATGTCCAGCACCCAAGCACCAGGCGCCATCGCACCGCCGCCACCTCCTGCGGGAGTAGGCGTAGCTGCCTCAAATCAAGATATGCGCTATGGATTGTACGAGGTCAAGAACAATCAGCTGATCTTAACCTATGCAGACGGTAAAAAGGAGCAGTATTTTTTCTTTCGCTACCCCCAAGAGGAGGAAGACGTTTTGGCCATTGGTGGCGTCAATTACATCAGCGTGGAAGATTAACAGCCTCTCAGCCCCACGGATTGTCCAGGTGGAGAAATGTCGCCGGATTTTTTCATTAAACAAAAGGCTAAAGAATTTTTTTGAAAAAGGAAAACGGCGCCAAGGGCGCCGTTTTCTTCTTTGTGGCGGTCCGGAGGGGACTCGAACCCCCGACCTCCGCCGTGACAGGGCGGCATTCTAACCAACTAAACTACCGGACCACGCATCGCAAAGATAGCATAGGATTTTAGCAGCACCATGCTTTACCACTCAGGGCGGTCCAGAATTGTTTTGGCGATGATCGCCTGACGTAAGTTGAAAGCATAACGGGGACGCGTGGCTTTTAATGCAGCAATGGGTGTAGGGGTGGGCTGCAAAAGAGTTTCTGCCGTTTCGGGAGCGGGCACATCCAAAAGCTTGGTCGGCTCTGGTTTCAATTCGGGATGAAAGTCGGTTGTAAGAAAAGGTTCTGTTTTTTTCGGTTCAGGACGCGTGGCAGGTGTTACTTCTGCAGGTGCGGGTCGAGGCTTTTTGGAACGGGGCCTTGGGGGAGCTGGTCGCTCTTCTTCGCCCAGCAATTCCCTCAAAATATCGTCAAGGGTTGGGGCGCTGGTCGGCTCTGGGGCCGTTGGCAAAGGCTCAGAGCGGGACAACGTAGGGGTGCGTTGTTGTTCGGCTAAGCGACGACCGATTTCTTCATTGCGGCGCCGCCGCTCTTCAGCTTCTTTACGCGCGGCTTTCTGCATGGCCGCATAAGAACGGTAGAGAAAGTATAAGGTTAAAAGGATGAAAAGAATTTCGCCCATCGGTGATGAATTGTTTACGAAGGTAGTCAGAAAGAACCAGCCCCGCCTAAAGACGGGGCTGGTTGGCACGGTCGGGTACCATAATCTCGATTAGAAGCGTAGGCCCAGCTTGGCAAACAACAGCGTGCCGTCAAAACCCATTTGCACGGCATCCCAAGCTCCGCCTGTTTCGGTTTCGTAAGGATCATAACCAGTTTCTGCATCGACCGTTTCGCTGGTGGCTTTGGGATAAACGTTGGTCAGATTAACTGCGCCTAGCGACAAGCGGATGTTGCGGCTCAGATCGTAACCCAAAGAAAGGTCAATCGTCTGTTTAGGCTGCCATGTATAGTAGTTTCCGCTATAGTCCACAAACTCTACTTTACCCCAGTGGTTGATGCGCAGTTCTGCATCCCATTGGCGAAAACCATAACCCAGCGTAAGGTTCATCTTGATGGGGGGTGCCGAATAAATGAGAAACTGCTGTTCGCGTGGCCCGAAATAGCTGTCTTCCTTACCGGCAAGCAATTCATTCGTGTAAATGCTGTCGATCGTAAGTTGGTTAAAATTGCCGGCCAGGGCTATGTTCACTCGGTTATCGCTCCAGTATCGCGCATAGTTGACGATGACGTCAACGCCTATGTTGGTGGTATTTACGGCGTTGGTGAAGAACTGAGCGGCCACAACATTGAGCTCATCGAGGATGGGCCCGATGACGGGATCGCTGTTGTCGAAGTTGCCGGTAAGCACGATGCGATCGCGGACGCGCACCCAATAACCGTCAATGGTTGCTGAGAGGCCCCCTGTAGGGTTCAGGACCAGGCCCAGGCTGGCGTTAGTGGCTTTTTCTTCCTTGAGGGCAGGAATGCCCAAAGCACGGGTTACCGGACTGACGTTGTTGGCAATGAGCGCATCGAAGATGACTCCGCTTTGAACGTTGGTGAAAATCTGGTTATAATAAATCTGGGCCAACGATGGAGCTCGGAAGCCGGTGCTCACCGAGCCGCGTAAAGCCAATGCTTTGCCGAGGGCATACCGAAGAGCAAGCTTTCCATTCAAAGTATTACCAAAATCACTATAATTTTCCATACGGGCTGCGGCGCTGGCTATCAAAGCATCGGTGAGGCGTACTTCCACATCCACATAGCCCGCGATGTTGGTACGGTATTGGTTCACTTCATTATCAGGCCGGAAGCCGGGGAAGCCCTGTGCCCCGCCGGGCCGATAGATGGTATCTAAACCTACGAAGACCCCGTATTCGTCGAAAACGGAATCGATCCGAAAGATCACAGGGCCATAAGTCTTCCAACTGGCTTCTTCGCCAGCAAATATTTGGTAATTTTCTATACGATAATCAAGGCCATAAGCTACATTGAGCCCTTTGATGATGTGATCGAAATACCGGGTAAAGGCCAGCGAGGAAGTGTTCACGGCAAAAAAGGTGCCGCCGTCGTCAAATTGCGTCGGTGAGGCACCTTCCAAAGATGCATTGACGGTGTTTTTTCCATAAAAATGAAACCGATTGGATCCGTAGGTGTTAGACAGATCAGCTTTCCATTTTCCGACCATGCCTTTGATGCCGACCGTAAGGGCACGGTCTGTGATTTTGGAGGAAATGATCGGGTCAAATCCGTTGGGATAGATGCTGAGTACATTGCGCTCGCTTTCGGGAGAGCGGGTGAAGGCATAGGCATCGGTGGTGCGAAAGTTGAAGCCTCCAAACGAGTATACAGTTGCCTGATCCGACACCGGTACTTCGCTGTTTACCATGACGGCAAAATCGGAAGTTTGAGCTTGACCAAATTGGTTGCGCACGTCGGGGCTGTTGGGAAAAATGTCAAGCGTATTTGCGCGGTTGGTATGACCGCGGAAGAGGTATTCAGTGGTCACATTGACAAAGCCGCCGTTTTTTCCAAGATCCCAGCCTTGATTGGCACCCAGCAACAACGATGGTCCATCGAACGTTTTATCGTCGAAGCGATATTTGGCTCGGTTAAGCGATCCGCCAATATTGCCGGTGAATTCGTTGGTGTTGCGTTTGAGAACAACGTTGATGACGCCGGCAATGGCGTCCGAGCCATATTGGGCAGAAGCGCCATCGCGCAAAATCTCAATATGATCGATTGCGCTTACCGGGATGGCATTAAGGTCGGTACCTGTGTTGCCCCGACCGCGGGTTCCGTAAATATTAATCAGAGACGACTGATGGCGCCGTTTTCCGTTGATGAGTACCAGAGTTTGGTCGGGACCAAGGCCGCGTAACGTAGCGGGATCAATATGGTCTGAGCCATCTGCACCACTTTGTCGGTTAGCGTTAAAGCTCGGAGCCAGATAATGCAGCAATTGATTTACATCCATCTGACCTTGTTCGTCGCTGATGCGGCTAACGTCTATGTAGTCGATGGGTACCAGGCTTTCGGTGATTGAGCGGTTCATGGCTCGGGAGCCCACCACCTCTATACCGGTGAGTTCGGTGGTCGCTTCTTGAAGGACGACTGCAACGGCCTCTGGTGAGGTGATGAATTTTTCGGTAGTAGCAAAGCCTATATAGCTAAAAGCAAGGGTTACCGGCAATTTCACCACGCGCAGGCTAAAGCGGCCTGAGGCATCTGTGAATGTCCCGTTAATCGTTCCTTTCTCGGTGACAGTAACACCCACCAAAGCTTGGCCTTTGGAGTCGGTGACTTGCCCGGTGATGGTGATTTGGGCTACTCCCTCAATTGCGGAGGAAAGCAAAAAGCCGATGAGTAAAAGTCGTAGCATAGGCGAAAGATTTGAATGCTAAAGATTGCAAACGAGAAGAAAAAAACATAGAAAAATCAGGCCAAAGGGTGTGCTTTACATTGGCCCTGTTTGCGGGAGGTCGGTCTGGTCGGCAGGTCCAAAAAGCTGTTTCAATCGTTCAGAGCGGTAATTAAAAATCTGCTTTATCCGTGGCTCAACGATGTATTTGTTGATCCAAAGACCAAACCATCCGCCGTATAAGGACCAATGCACGATATCGGTCATTAAAGTTTTCCCGGTATGTTCCTCGAAATGATGTTCGTGACGCCAATAACGAAATGGCCCGCGCTGCTGGAAGTCCACGAAAAGGATCGGTTCTTGCACGTCGCTGATGAGTGTTTGCCAGTGCAGTGGGATGTGCCACAGCGGACTAACGGTGTAATCAATGATCAGGCCGGGATATATGCGGTCGTTTGGGCCAAATGAGGTAAGGATTTTGAAACGCATGTCCGGAGGTGTAATCCGTTGAAGGTTGAGCGGAGAAGAAAAAAATTCCCAGGCTTCAGTGATGTGCAACGGCAACAGTTGCTTACGGATGAGCTGATGCATGGGGGCAATTTAAGAAAGCTGTGCAGGTGTCGTGGCAAAGCCAGAGCGTGGGATCAAGCTTGGGCGAGCTGGCTAAGAATTTCTTCCACGATTTGGCGATCGTTGCTGAGGCGGGGAACCTTGTGTTGGCCGCCCAGCTTGTTTTTGGCTTTGAGCCAATTGTAGAAAGTGTGTTTGGGGACGGCTCGTACAACCGGTTTGGTGAGGGCCAAATCCTGTTGTCGTTTGGCATCGTAGTCGGAGTTGAGGCGGCGCAGGGTTTGATCCAATACTGAGGTAAATCGTTCTAAATCGTCGGGATGGCGTTCAAATTCGATGAGCCATTCGTGACAGCCGCGCTGGCGGGTGGTCAAGAAAACAGGTGCGACGGTATATTCATGGGCTATGGCACCGGTTGCCTCACATGCCACGCGCAAGGCCTGTTCGGCATTTTCCTGAATGACTTCTTCACCAAAAACATTGATAAAAAATTTTATGCGACCGCTGAGCTGTATTTTGTACGGCCGAAGGGAGCTGAAACGCACGGTATCGGTTGTGTTGTATCGCCATAAGCCGCCGGGGGTGGTAACCACCAATGCGTAAAGTTTGTTGCATTCCACTTCGTGAAGCAAACAAGTGCGCGGATGCTCGTTTTCGAATTCTTCTTCGGGAATGAATTCATAATAAATGCCACAATCGAGATGAAGCAGCAGGTCGGTATCGCCGGGGGCAAACGAAAAAGCAAAAAACCCCTCGCTGGCATTGTAAACCTCCATAAAGCGCAGTGTTCCTGAAGGCACAAATGAGGTGAATGAGGAGCGGTATGGTTCTAAGGAAACGCCACCGTGAATGTAAAGCTCCAAATGAGGCCAAACGGCGTGCAGATCATTGGTCTGTGCAAGCTCCAGAACTTTTTTCAGTAGCAACAAGGTCCATGAGGGAACGCCAGACAGGTTGGTGACGTCTTCTCGGAGTGTAAGTCGGGCCATCAACTCCACCTTTTTTTCCCACTGTTCCATGAGGGCCACCGAAAGAGCGGGCGTTCGGTAACTCTGCGCAAAAAAACTCATGTTTTGCATGAGCACGGCCGAGAGGTCACCGGTGCGGATGCTGCGGTTTTCGACGGGGTGGTGAGAACCTCCAACAATAATGCCCTTACCCCGAAACAATCGCGTATTGGGAACTGCTGCGCAGTAACAGGCCAACACGTCCATGCTGCCGCGATAGTGGTTTAAGTAAAGACTTTCTTTGCTGATCGGAATGTATTTGCTGCGCCCAGAAGTTGTGCCTGATGACTTGGCAAACCAATGAATTGATGAAGGCCATAGGACGTTTGGCTCACCTTGCATCATTCGCTGTATGAAGGGTCTGAGGGCCTCGTAGCTTTGAACAGGAATGCGCTGGCGGAATTGATCGGGATGTCGGATAGATTTTATGTCATACGTTTTGCCCCATTCGGTGCGGGCTGCGGTTTTCAACAATTTCCAAAAGGTAGCCAGTTGGGCATCTAAGGGATAGTCTATCCATCGGCAGATGCGGGGAAGCCGCTGCCGTAAAAAGCATTGCACCAAAGGATCAAGAGGTTTCAATAAAGGAAAAGGCACTGTGAACACAGAGGGTGCAATCGCTGTGGGAAACAATTTACACGTTGATGTTCTTTTTTCTCAACTCAAAATTACGACCCAGATAAACCTTGCGCACTTGCTCGTCGGAGGCCAGCTCTTCGGCCGTTCCTTGTTTGAGGATACGGCCTTCAAAGAGTAAATAAGCGCGGTCGGTAATTGACAGAGTTTCCTGCACGTTGTGATCAGTAATCAGGATGCCGATGTTTTTAAACTTGAGTCGGGCAACGATGGTTTGAATGTCCTCTACGGCTATTGGGTCAATGCCGGCGAAGGGCTCATCCAGCAAGATGAAACGGGGATTGACGGCCAGTGCACGTGCGATTTCGGTGCGGCGTCGTTCTCCGCCTGAGACCAGGTCGGCGCGTGTGTGGCGGACGTGCATGATACCAAATTCTTCGAGGAGTTGGTTGAGCCTTTGTCGTTGTTCAGCATAAGTGAGGGGTGTAAATTCCAAGACGGCAGCAATGTTTTGCTCCACGGTAAGCTTTCGAAACACGGAGGCTTCTTGCGGGAGGTAACCCAGTCCAAGTCGCGCGCGCCGATACATAGGGAGATGCGTGATGTCGGTTTGATCGATGAAAATGTGACCTTCATCAGGGCGCACCAAGCCCACCATCATGTAAAAAGTGGTGGTTTTCCCTGCACCATTGGGACCTAACAGTCCTACAATCTCGCCTTGGTTTAATTCAATCGAAACATGATTGACTACTTGCCGGCGACGATAGCTTTTTACCAGATTTAAGGTGCGTAAGCTCACTGGGCAAAAATAGCCGTGAGGCCGTAGGTAACTGCAAAGCAGCTTAGCTTTCTTTGGCCAGGGTACTGCGCGCTAGGGGGTTAGCGTTCATTTCCTGAAATTGACGGCGTTGGCGTAAAATGTCGAGGGCTAAAAAAACTGCCTGGCGAAAAGAGCCTTCATGGGCTTTGTTTTTTCCGGCAATGTCATAACCTACTCCATGGTCGGGTGCGGTGCGCACAAAAGGAAGGCCTGCCGTGTAATTCACCCCCGAATCGAAACACAGCAGCTTAAAAGGGATGAGCCCCTGGTCGTGATACATGGCCAGCACTGCATCGAAAGAGCGGTGGTGAGCCGCACCAAAGAAACCATCGGCCGAGTAGGGGCCAAAGGCAAGTATGTTTTTTTCATTTGCCTGGCGAACGGCCGGCGCAATGATCTCCTGATCTTCGGTGCCTATAATGCCTCCATCGCCGGCATGGGGGTTGAGGCCCAGCACCGCAATACGCGGCTTTTCAATACCGAAATCTTTGATTAAACTTTCTTTAATTATTCTTAATTTGTTGACCAGCATGGGCACATTTAAGCGACTACTGACGGCCTGCAATGGCACGTGGGTGGTGGCCAGAGCCATGCGAAGCGCCGGGCCGCACATCAACATGCAATAATCGGTAACGCCGGCAACAGCAGCGAGGAAATCCGTATGCCCTGAAAAGGGTTCGGCATCGGTATGAATGGTGTGTTTGTTGACCGGTGTGGTAACCAAAGCATCCAAAAGTTTTGCTTGCACATCAGCCACTGCGGCTTTCAAAGACCTGAGTGCATAGGCCCCTATTTCCGGTGATGGTTTACCTGGCTGCACTGGTATTTCTTCTTCCCAAAGTTTTACCACGTTGAAGATGCCGGGTTGGATGCGATTGGCCGAGGGGGTTTGGAAATAATTGAACTGGGGCAAATTCAGTTGCTTGCGTTGGTAGTTAATCAGACGGGTAGAGCCATAGAGCACAGGCGTACACCATTCCAACATCCGCCCATCCGAAAATGTTTTCAGCATCACTTCCAAGCCGATGCCGTTTACATCGCCGAGGGTTAAGCCAATGACGGGTTTTCGTGCCGAACTCATAAATTATTTTTCCGCGCTTAGCGGCAAAGATTATAACAAAACAAACAGCACTGCGTCTTTCTGACGATCAGCACGTGCCTTCAGATTATTCAGCGCATAGAGTTCCGAAAGGCACTTATCAAGAATTCCACCAGTAATTCCGGTTCATTCAATTTATTCTTACTCGGTAAAAAAGTTGATGGGTAAATTTTAAAATGGATGGAATCCAGAACTTAGAGAAAAAAAACAGATGCGCCTCGATGCTGTTCAGCAGCAATTGAACTGGTTGTTAGCGGGCATACTTGCCGCTTGGGTGTTGCCGTGCCAGGCAACCGAATGGTTGGTAGGGCCAAACAAGATGTACAGCATGCCCAGCCAGGTAGCGGCATTGGTTCAGGATGGAGACACCATATCGATCGACGCGGGAGTCTATTGGGGAGATGTAGCCTACTGGGGGAAAAACAACCTTTTGCTGCGCGGCGTAGGTGGAATGGCGCACTTACAATCGGGAGGACTGAGCTACGGAAACAAAGCCATATGGGTGATCGGCGGGAACAATGTAACGGTAGAATACATTGAATTTTCTGAATGTACCAGCACTGATAAAAACGGCGGGGGTATTCGGGCGGAAGGAAAGAACCTAACGGTGCGCTACTGCTCTTTTCATCACAACGAAACCGGAATTCTGGCGGCCTCAGTCAGCCCCAGTACCATAGTGATTGAATACTGTGAGTTTGGCTACAATGGTCATGTCAATGGCTATGCGCACAATTGCTATATTAATCAAATCGATACTTTAATTTTCAGATATAATTACGTACATCATGCCGTGGTAGGACACGAGTTAAAGTCGCGGGCTCATGTGAATTTTATTTTATACAACCGGTTCAGCAATGAGGATGGGAATGCCAGCAGGGAAATCGATTTGCCCAACGCCGGCATGGCGCTGTTGATCGGCAACATTTTTCAGCAGGGCATCAATGCTACTAACTCGGGTATGCTTGGCTACGGACTGGAAGGGATGACTGCCCCCGTGCCACATGAACTTTACCTTATTAACAACACTTTCATCAATGATAAAAACAGCGGAACATTTGTGCACATTCAAAGCGGAAGCTCGCTTTTGAAAATTTACAACAACATGTTCGTAGGTGGTGGAACCCTGATCGTTGGATATGCAGCCGTAATTGATAGTTCACACAATTGGAAAGTAGCCAGTCTGAGCAGTGCCGGCTTTGCCGATCCGCTCGCATACGACTATCGTTTGACCGGAGGGTCGCCGGCTATTGATGCCGGCATTGATCCGGGCACGGCCAGCAATGGAATGGTGCTGCTGCCTCAATACGAGTATGTGCATCCCCATGGTAAAAAGGAACGCATCACTTATGGAGCACCGGACCTGGGGGCCCATGAGTACGAATGGCCGCAATACGTCGAGGGTATGGGATCTGATTTAAGTGCTATTCGGCTTTACACCTGTGGCTGTGCTGTAGCCGTGCAGGGGCCGAATGCCTCGGGGATGCTACTGCGTGTTTATGATCTTTCGGGCTTATTCGTTGCACAAGCACGTTTGCTTGGTGCATGGCATACGGTGCAGCTTCCCCGCACGGAAAGAAAAGGATTTCTGATTTGTATGACAGAACCGACCGGAAAGACGATTTGTCGTAAAGCCCTTTTGAGCTGTACTCGCTGAAAAAAGGGATGATGGGGGAAAGAATTTACATTACAATTTCTTAAATTTTTTCTAAACAGCTCAGGATGGTTGTGCGGCCCTCAGTTGCAGGAAGCGATACAAGAAGCGTACCCCAATGCCACTGGCGTGTTTGCCTCGATAAGAGGAAGCGGAGGAGAGAAAAGCCACGCCGGCAATGTCCATGTGCACCCATGGGTAGTCGATAAATTTCTCGAGAAATTTCCCTGCCGTGATCATGCCGGCATTGACTCCACCTACGTTTTTGATGTCGGCAATATCACTTTTAAGCCATTCGCCATATTCTTCCCATAAGGGAAATTCCACAAAGCGTTCATAAGTATCTTGGCTGGCCTTATGCATGAGGGCCATCACCTCATCGCTGGCGGTACGCATGAGGGCAAAGGCTTGGTCGCCCAAGGCACGGTGAGCAGCACCTGTGAGGGTGGCTATGTCGATGAGCAGTTCCGGCTTGTATTGACGGGCGAAGCTGAGTGCATCGCCCAAAATCATGCGGCCTTCGGCATCGCTGTTAAGCATTTCAACGGTCATCTGATTGTGCATGGTGATGATGTCGCCGGGAGCAAAGGCATTGAAACCGGGCCGGTTGTCGGTAGCTGGTACCAAGCCAATGAGATGAACAGGGAGTTTGGTTCGGGCGGCACAAGAGATGACGCCCAGTACCACGGCGGCACCGGCCATATCGCACTTCATGTAATCCATACTGTTTGGAGTGGGCTTCAGGCTTAGGCCACCGGTATCATAAACAATTCCTTTTCCTACCAACACGATCGGCTGTTTGTTGACTGCTTTTCGCGGTTGATATTCCATGATGGAGAAGGAGGGTGGATCAACACTGCCTTGATTTACGGCTAACAAGCCACCCATTTTGAGGGCTTCGATTTTGGATTTGGAAAACACTTCCGTGCGAAACCCTGCCTGTTTACCAACTTTAACAATTTCCTGAGCCAGTCCGACGGCATTGAGGTAGTTGACGGGCAAATTAACCAGGTCGCGCACCAAATAAACGCTGTCGACAACTGCCTGAAGGGTTTCTACCTCTTTTGAATTGCATTGGGCAGCATGCAAGGTGATTTCTTTTAGGCTGTTGGCTTCTTTTTCTCTGTCTTTTTTAAACCGAAGGAATTGATAGTTGCCGAGGGCCATTCCTTCAGCAACCGATAAGGCTGCGTTGGAAATCTGCGATCGGTTTTCGATAAATACCGAGCTAAACTTAGAACGATTTAAGGCCGAAAGAAGATTGTAGCCGCTTTTTCGGAGGTTCTCAGCTGTTTTGTAGTCTTCTTTTTTTTTGTCCACAAGAATGATGCTGATCAGTCTATTGGTTTCAGGAAGCACCACCTCTTTTAGCTCTTTCTTCAGATGGGCTATAGCTATTTCGCGTTCGTCATCGGGGATGGGCAGCTGAGGCACTTGATTTATATCGTCAATGATGTAGATGGGCGATTGGTTTCTTGCAACACGAGCAGCGGTATTAATCTTCATGGAATAATTTACGTATTTGGAAGGGCCAAAGCTAAGGAAAAGTCTAAGGCTTTAATCAAAAAAGGGTAATAGTTTGAGGGTACCTGTAGCGCGGAAATCGTTAGGACAGCATTTTCTGGCAGACCGCAACATAGCGGTTAAGATCGTCAAGGCATTGAAGGAGCATTTGCCCGGAGGTACGGTTGTGGAGCTCGGACCCGGCGGGGGAGCTTTGACAGGCCTTTTGTTGGAAGCCGGCTTAGAGCTCTGGGCCATAGAAGTAGATCGGCGCATGATTTCATTGCTGCGGGATCGCTTCCCACAGCTGGCGCCACAGCTTGTGGAGGGCGACTTTTTAAAATTGGAGCTGAACAAAATCTTCAACAAACCCATAGCCCTTGTAGGCAATTTTCCTTACAACATTTCATCTCAAATTGTGCTTCGCATCTTTGAGCAACGCCATCTCATTCCTTTGGTGGTGGGCATGTTTCAGCGGGAAATGGCGCGGCGGCTTACGGCGCCCTCAGGGAACAAGGATTATGGCATTCTATCGGTGCTGGTACAGGCCACGTATCAAGTGGAATACTTATTTGAGGTCGGTCCCCAATGTTTCATTCCGCCGCCCAAAGTTTATTCTGCGGTGGTGCGGATGCGGCGTCGTGAACCTCAGCTCTCTTTTCCGGAGCAGCTCTTACGCAAAGTGTTGCGCGCTGCCTTTGGACAACGGCGCAAGCAACTGGGCAACAGCCTGCGCGAACTGCTTCCTGCTGCCTTTCCCCGCAATGATGAACGGTTGAAATTGCGTCCGGAGCAACTGAGTGTAGAGCAGTGGCTGGCCTTTGCCGAAGCACTTGAAGCGGCAGGCTTTGAAAGGCATTAGGCAAGGGATGCCCAAACAAGCCAGACGTGTCCGATGAAACAGACGTGCTTGTAATAGAACTGGAATTGCGAACGGAGATGCAGGCAGGTAATACATTAAAAAAAATCAGTTGTATTGATTACGCGACATCGAAGAGAACAGCTAAACAGGCAACCAAAAGTTTGATAACTTCAAGGCAAAATTTTAACAGTTGGGTAACAAACTCAAATCGGCGGCTATATTTGCCAGAGGCCGAATTTTCACAAACTCAACCTGGAACATGAAAAAGATCTTTTTACTGGCAGGGCTGGTGATGGCCTGCGGCCACGTGTGGGCGCAAACCGGTGAACTTCAAGGTAGGGTTTACGATGAAGCCACCGGCGAGGGTATTCCTTTTGCAGCTGTGGTGCTGGAACAGCAAGGCTTGCAACGCTATGTGGGTCAAACAGATGATGACGGCCGTTACACCATTAAGCCTATTGTGCCGGGTACGTACGACCTGCGGGTCCAATACCTGGGATACCAGCCGGTGATCTTATCCGGAGTAAAGGTTATCGCTGAGCAGATTGCATTCCAGGACGTGCCCATGAAAGCCAGTGCAACATTATTGCCCGAAGTCAAGGTGGTTACCGACCGACTGATTGACCCTGGAAAAACGGCCACCGGCAGCACTTTTGACAAGACGGAAATCATGCACTTAGCCACGCGCAACACCAACAATACGGCCAGCCTAACGGCCGGGGTTTTTCAACGAGATGACAATCAAGGGCTGAACATTGCAGGGGCTCGTTCCAATGCCACCCA
The DNA here is from genome assembly GCA_025056305.1 of Chitinophagales bacterium. Lineage (GTDB taxonomy): Bacteria > Bacteroidota > Bacteroidia > Chitinophagales > UBA10324 > JANWXQ01. The sequence continues at coordinate 164,093 of JANWWJ010000027.1, forward strand.
ATACTTTGTCGATGGCATCAAGATGCGAGGTTCGGTCAACCTGCCTCAATCCTCAATTGAGCAATTGAGTGTGATCACCGGTGGCCTTCCCGCTAAATACGGCGATATGCTGGGGGGCTTGGTCACCATAACCACTCGAGGACCCTCGCAGCAATATCACGGAGGAATTGAATATGTGACTTCCCAATTCTTAGATGCATTCGGATACAACCTGGCAAGCTTCAACTTATCGGGGCCTCTTTTCACTCGTTATAAGGGCACAGATTCGGCCCGTTCGAGAATGGGATTTTTTGTAAGTGGTGAATGGGAGCACTATCGGGATGCCAGTGCGCGTGCCATACCTATTTATCAGGTCAAACCGGAGGTGTTGAAATATCTTCAGGAAAATCCGCTGACACCCTCACCTACAGGATCGGGTTTTGTACCTACTTCAGCGTTTATCACTAAAGAAGATTTGTTCACGCAGAAGTATCTGCCCAACAATGCCAGCAACTCATATCGCTTCGCTGGTAAACTTGATTTTCAGCTCTCGGATTATATGAACCTAACGTTGGGTTCCAATTTCAGTATTGGAAGGTCTATTAATTGGGACTACAACAGCTTATTGTTCGCCGTGGAGACGGCGAATGAGTATTTCAACGCCAATGTCTATCGTGGCTTTGTTCGTTTTACGCAACGTTTTCCCACCTCCCTCGAACGGGACAAAGAATCTATCTTTCAGAATGCCTATTATTCTTTGCAGTTTGACTACACTAAGGAATACGAGCGATTGGGAGATCCGGAACACGAGTTTAATGCCTTCAACTATGGCTATGTGGGTCGCTTTGAAACCTTGAGGCGGCCGGTTTATTTCTATGGAAAAGACAGTGCCACCAACTTGACCGGATGGTTATTGTTTGGCTATCTGGACACCCTCGTAAAATACACGCCGGGGACCCTAAATCCCTTGTTGTCGAACTATACGACCAAATATTTTGAGTTGGCGCCGGGGCCAACGGGATATTACCGGAGCATTTACGATATTGCCAATGGGGGAGGTATTCTCAATGGCTCGCTGCCGGTAAGCACCATGACGGTCTATTCCATGTTTCTTAACACAGGCTATCCGACCAGTTCTTTCGGTTTGCGCAATAACGACCAGTACCACGTTGCCTTGAATGCTTCGGTAGATATCATGCGTCGAGGAAAAGGGGAGAAAGGAAAGCATGCCGTTGAATTCGGATTTGAATATGAACAAAGGGTGGATCGCCGATACATTGTGTTTCCGGTTGGACTGTGGGGCTTGGCCCGCCAGCTTACCAACAGTCATATTCAAAATTTAGATACGAAAAATCCACGCCCTGTTTACGACGAATTTGGCGTTTATCTGGATACGGTTAACTATGACCGATTGTTTTTAGCCAGTGAACAAGCCTATTTTGACAAATCGTTGCGTCAACGATTAGGGCTCAACCCCAGTGGGCTGGATTTCATAGACATTGATGCCATTGATCCGAGCTTGTTATCGTTGGATTTGTTCAGCCCTGACGAGCTGCTCAACAACGGGTCTAACTACTATTTTGCCTATGGTTATGATTACCTGGGTAATGTACTCAAGTCACAGCCCAGTCTGGAAGATTATTTCTCGCAGCGTGATGCCAACGGCAATTTAACCCGCAACCAGCCAGCTTACCGTCCCAACTATGCCGCTGCCTACGTTCAGGATCGCTTTAACTTTCGTGATCTGGTCTTCAACATCGGTGTGCGGGTGGACCGTTTCGACAACAACCAATTTGTGCTTAAAGACAAATATTCGCTCTATCCCATCCGCACCGTTGCTGAAGTCACCGATTTAGGACCGCATCCCTCGAACATTCCTTCTAATGCCTATGTTTATGTTGATGACATTCAGCAACCCACTACCATCACGGGTTATCGCGTCGGCGACACCTGGTATAATGCACAAGGCACGGAAATCAACGATCCTAAGGTAATTGCACAAGCCACCACCACGGGCTTGATATCGCCCTACCTGGTCAATAACGATCTGAATTCCTTAGAGTTGACGCCAGCTTCCTTTAAAGATTACACGCCGCAGATCACCGTTATGCCACGAATAGCGTTTTCTTTCCCCATTAGCGATGAAGCACTGTTTTTTGCGCATTACGACGTGTTGACGCAGCGGCCATCGGGTACGGATTCCCGGAGCGTGGCATTAGCTACCATGTTTCAATACTACTTCTTCCGTCAACTGCAGGGGACCGTATTTGCTAATCCCGATTTAAAACCTGAAAAGACCATCGACTACCAGGTTGGCTTCAAGCAGGCGTTGGGGAATACCTCGGCCTTAACCATTTCTGGTACGTATCGCGAGCTGAAAGATTTGATTCAGGTGGCAAACATTGCCTATGCTTATCCATTGGATTACATCACCTACACCAATACCGACTTTGGTACGGTAAAGTCGCTTGCCTTTACTTATGAGTTGCGTCGCATTCGAAACGTAAAGCTCGATGCCAACTACACGCTTCAGTTTGCTGCTGGAACGGGTTCCAGTGCAACCAGCGGTATTCGGTTGGTGGGATCCGGCTTACCCAATCTGCGCACCATTGTACCGTTCAGCTACGACCAACGGCACAACATTGCCATTGCTGTAGATTACCGTTTTGGTGAAGGACGCAACTACAACGGTCCTACCTGGGGCAAAGCCGGAATTCCATATCTGGCCAACACGGGCTTGAACGTCATTTTGAGGGCCGGCTCGGGTACGCCCTATTCCAAACAGACCAGCCCGACGCCTACAGCTCTATTTGGGGTAGCCACGCAGACTTCTCTGGATGGCAGCGTGAACGGTTCGCGCCTGCCCTGGTCGTTTAAGGTGGATGCCAAACTGGATAAAGACTTCCGCGTATCGCAAACAAAGGATCTCTACTTGAACATCTACTTGCTGGCGCAGAATCTGTTCAACACAGCCAATGTGCTCACAGTCTATGCTTTCACCGGAAACCCTGATGACGACGGCTATCTGTCGTCGGCTACGGGGCAGCAAGCGGTGGCAGCTCAAATCAATCCGGAAACATTTGAGTTGCTTTATGACATCAAACAAAATCGGCCCTTCCATTACAGCCTGGCGCGCAGGCTGCAGCTGGGGGCAATTTTTAATTTTTAACTCATTTTTTGAAATAAAACAAAACAAAATAATAGTAAACCCAAGACCATGAGCCGAATTGGTTTGACGTTAATGGCTTTCGTGATGAGTGCAGCGGCAAGCTTTGCGCGGGAAAACATCGGAAAGCCGCCGGGTGGGGGTAAGTTGAGTACATCGCCCAAGCTGCATGCAGGCGACTGTGCGCCAGCCACCTCATCTATTGACCTTGACATCAACAATATCCGCGCTCGTATCCATAACGGAGGCGACATGTGGTGGGATCTGGTCAACAATGCAAAATATGAGGTGCCCAAAAGCCTGCCCGGACAACCGGAAAATCCCAGCAGTCTTTTTGCCGGCGCAGTTTGGATCGGAGGCATTGATGCTCAGAATCAGCTCAAAGTTGCCGCCGCTACTTATAGGCAAAGTGGAAACGACTACTTCCCCGGCCCTTTGGATGAAAACGGTGTCATAGATGCAACCATCTGTAATCTGTGGGACAAGCACTTTGAAGTGTTGGGTTCAGAAATTGATTCCTTTTTGCAGCTGTTTGAAGCCACCGGGGGCAACATATCGCCCAATCAGATTCCCAAAGGAGTTTTGAACTGGCCGGCCTATGGCAATCCATACTTCCCTCAGGTAGGTAACCGCAACATGGCCCCCTTTGAGGATTACGACGGTAATGGCTATTACGATCCTACTGGCGGCGATTACCCCGTTATTGATGAAACCTGTCAGAAAAAAACATATGCCGATCAAATGATTTGGTGGGTTTATAATGACAACGGAAACATTCATACCGAGACGGGGGCTATCAACATCGGAATGGAAATACAGGCGTTGGCCTTTGCCTTTAAAACCAACGACGAAGTCAATGATATGACTTTTTACAAATACCGTCTTTACAATAAAGCCACCATTCCCTTAGACAGCTGCTTTATGGGTCAATGGGTAGATCCTGACCTGGGTTGCTATACCGACGACTACATTGGTTGTGACATCGAAACCGGTCTTGGCATTGTGTACAATGCCAATGCCGTGGATGCCCAAAGTTGTGCCCTCAACTATGGCAATCAACCTCCTTACCTGGGAGTGGATTATTTCCAGGGGCCTTTTGACGAAAACGGTGTTCGCCTCGGCCTTAGTTCATTTTTGTATTACAACAACGACTTCTCTCAGATAGGTAATCCGGAAGATGCCAGCGATTATTACGGCTATCTTTCCGGCACATGGAAAGACGGTACGCCATTTACCTACGGTGGGAACGCTTATGGAGGCACAGTTAAAACCAACTATGTATTTCCTGACGACCCAAGCGACCCGAACGGGTGGTCGGAATGCGCTGCCAACAACCCTCCAGCAGACCGACGCACCATGCAGAATTCCGGGCCGTTCCGTTTGGATCCGGGCGCCAGCAATGAAATCGTCGTCGGTGTGGTATGGGTAAGACCACCCATAGGTACTTATCCCTGTCCGCCATACAAGTTGCTCAAACAGGCGGATGAAAAAGCTCAAGCCCTCTTTGACAATTGCTTCCAGTTAAAGGACGGTCCCCCTGCACCAGACTTGGAAATTGTGGAGTTAGACCGTGAGCTCATCATTTCCATCGTCAACACTAAAGACATTGAGAATTTTTCCATAGCAGATCCTGCTATAAAAGCGTTGAATTCACCGGATTCGCTGTATCGCTTCGAAGGCTACAAACTTTATCAATTGGTCAATGGCGATGTGAGTGTTCAGGACTATGATGACCCATCGAAAGCGCGGCTGATTTTTCAATGCGATGTAAAAAACGGAGTAGGTAAAATTGTTAACTACGTTTACGACGTAAACTTGGACGTGCCAGGGCAAGATCAGGTACCCAACGTGCCGGTGCTGATGGTTGACGGGGCCGATCAAGGTATTTCGCACACGGTTAGAGTGATCAACGATGCCTTTGCAACCGGCGACCCACGACTGATCAATAACAAAACCTATTACTTCAGTATTGTAAGCTATGCTTATAATTACTTTAAGGTCAATGACACGATTTTTGATGACGAGGGCAACATCATCAGCATCACCAGCGTATTTCAAAATCAGCCTTATCTGGAAGGTCGTAAAAACATTAAGATTTATTCGGCCATACCACACCTTACGGCACCAGAATCCGGAGGCTTGGTGTTGAATGCCTCGTACGGCGACGGGCCGGTCATCACTCGTTTAGAGGGGGCAGGGCACGGCCGACTGGTTGTGGATCTTACTCCTGAGTCGGTTCAGGATATTTTGAACAGTCCGAACCATCGGAGTTACCGCCTAACCTACCAGGGAGGAAAGGGGCCGGTCAACATTAAAGTGTACAATCCCAAAGTCGTGCCCAATGCCACATTTGAACTGGCGCTGGTGGATGCCAATCCCATTGGCGCCAATAAATTGTTAAATGCAGCGACCACACGATGGTATATAAAAAATCTTAATACGGGTGAGGTGGTTTACTCCGATACAACCATCAACTATGGCAACGAACAATTAATTCCTGACTGGGGATTATCTGTTTACATTTTGCAATCCCGAAACCCGGGCAACACCAACACTGTACCGGGAGACGAGACTTTTGGTTATCTGGAATCGAGCCTCACCTATGCGGATCCGCAAAAAATGTGGCTGTCCGGTGTTCAAGATCAGGACGGAGAAACGCCCTTAAACTGGATTCGTGCCGGCAGTTCCAATGCGCCAAACTCTGAATATCCGGATTACATTGGTATTGATCCAAATAAACATTTTGCTAACATTATCAACGGCACATGGGCACCGTATCGACTGGCCGCAAACGATGCCACCAAGCCATTGTCGCCGGCGTGGAATGACGTGTCGCACACCAGCAGCACGCTGAATCCCTTGGACAGCCTCATCAGCATAGATCTTGTTTTTACGCCAGACCGCTCCAAATGGTCGCGTTGCGTAGTAATCGAATTACAAAATGAAGCGGTGCTGGCCGAAGGGGGCAAAAAGAAATTTGACCTTCGTGCTGGCCAAAGCCGTGATATTGATGGCAACCCTATTGCGGGAGAAACCGGCATGTCTTGGTTCCCGGGTTATGCAATTAATCCGGAAACAGGGGAGCGGCTCAACGTTTTCTTCGGAGAGGATTCGTGGCTGGTCAGTCAAAACGGACGGGACATGTGGTGGAACCCCACAAGTGGCCTTTTCTCTCCGGTGTTTGAAATCTGGGCCGGAGGTAAGCATTTTGTCTATGTTTCCCGTACCCGATATGACGGATGTGCCAACTTTTATAATCTATTGAAAACCGGTGCAACGACCGACAGGCGAAACGTAATGAAAACCATTTGCTGGGTTGGGATACCGATGTTGGCCAGCGGCTACGAGTTCTTGCCCATTTCCGAAGGCTTCATTCCAACGGAAACCACTTTGCGCATTCGGGTAGCCAAGCCCTATAAGCAGTATTTCACTGATGATGTTACAAACAATGGCATGCCTCGCTATCAATTTAGCACGGCCAACTTGGCGGCGGTGCGTGGTGACCTGCCGACAGCTCAGAGCGCCTTGGACCTCATCCGCGTTGTGCCTAATCCGTATTACGCCTACTCTGCCTATGAAGTCAGTCAGGTGGACAACCGGGTAAAGATTACCAATTTGCCGCCTAAGTGCACGATCACTATTTACGCTTTGAACGGCACGCAGGTCCGGCGATTTGAACGCGACGATCCTACCATCACATCATTGGATTGGGATTTGAAAAACGATGCGGGCATTCCCATTGCCAGTGGTCTTTACATCATTCATATAAATGCGCCAGGTATTGGCGAAAAAACGCTTAAATGGTTTGGCGTGTTGCGTCCTACAGATTTGACCAACTATTAAACATTTGTTCCAACCATGAAAAAGTTTTTGACTGTTTCGTTAGCGCTGATGTTGGCAGCCCAAGTGTATTCCGGAAATCGGGATCGTCAGGGAGAGGCCGGTGCTTCCGAGCTGCTGATCAATCCATGGTCATCGAGCTCAGGTTGGGATGGCGTAAACACTTCATGCGTAACAGGGGTGGAAGCCCTCAATCATAATGTTGCAGGGCTGGCTTTTGTACGTAAGACCGAGCTGGTGTTCTCGCATACGGAATGGCTCGTGGGCACAGGTATTCGAATCAACACATTTGGCTTTGGGCAATCGCTGGGTGCCCGCGGAGGCGTCATTGGTGCTTCAGTTATGAGTGTCGATTTCGGAGACATTCCCATTACTACCACCAGTCTGCCGGAAGGAGGTTTAGGCACGTACAGTCCGCAATTCATCAATCTGGCCGTGGCTTACGCCAAGGAATTCTCCAACAGCATTTACGGAGGTTTTGTGATTCGGGGCATATCGGAAGCCATTTCTGACGTGTCGGCATTTGGGGCATGCATAGATGCGGGGATTCAGTATGTCACCGGCCCACGCCATGATCCCGATCGCATAAAGTTTGGCATTGCCCTGCGAAACATCGGTACACGCATGACTTTCGGGGGCGATGGTTTGTCGTTCCGTGGCTTCCCTCCCGAATCTCAGGATTATACCATGACGTTAGAGCAGCGGTCACAAGGGTTTGAATTGCCTTCGTTGATGAATATAGGAATTTCATATGCATTGCCACTAAATAAACAAATGCCTGAGCTGCATGTGCTCACGGTTGCAGGAAACTTTACCTCCAACTCTTTTTCTCAGGATCAAATCGGAGGGGGGCTGGAATATGCATTCCGGCAGACGGTAATGCTGCGTGCCGGTTATAATTATCAGAAAAACCTCACTGATCCCAGCCTGCGGGTCACTGCACTGACGGGCTTGTCGGCCGGCGCAAGTTTTTTGGTTCCGCTGAAGAAAGGCGGCCCGCGTTTAGGTATAGATTACTCTTACCGCGCAAGCGATCCGTTTGAGGGTACGCATTCGGCAGGCATCCGCATCGTTTTGTAATTTTGCTCAGCACAACAGGGAAACGCTTTGGGGGCACTCAGCGTTTCCTTTTTGTTTTCCCTAAAAACGAACAGGTTATGGCTGAAACGGTTTATTTAACGCAGGAAGGATTGGAAAAGATCAAAAGTGAGCTGCAGGATCTGCGCACGCGAGGGCGTGCCGAAATCGCTCGTGCCATTCAGGAAGCACGCGAAAAAGGGGACTTATCGGAAAATGCTGAATATCATGCAGCCAAGGAAGCCCAAAGCCTTCTGGAATATCGAATTGCACAGCTGGAACAAACCCTGATGCATGCTAGGGTAATCGATGCCTCGCGAATGGATGGTAGCCGAGTCATGTTGTTATCCAGTGTCAAAGTGCGCAATCTGAAAACAAATCAGGTCAGCGTTTTTATGCTTGTATCGGAATCGGAGGCAGACGTGAAGCAGGGTAAGATTTCCATTGCTTCGCCTATAGGCAAAGGTCTGATTGGCAAGACCGTGGGAGAAATTGCAGAGATAGCTGCACCGGCCGGGATCATCCGATTGGAGGTTTTGGAAATAGGAATTACTTCAACGTCGATCTGATGCCCAGTGTATTTACACGTATCGTGCGCCGGGAAATTCCGGCTCATATTGTAGCCGAAGATGAATGCTGCCTTGCCTTTCTGGATATCCATCCACTGACCCGGGGGCATGTTCTGGCTATTCCCAAAAAAGAAGTGGATTACCTCTTTGATCTCGATGATGAAACGCTGCAAGCTTTATTTGTGTTTTGCAAACGCGTAGCTGCTGCAATTAAAGCCGTTGTTCCTTGTCAACGTATTGGCGTGGCTGTTGTGGGCCTAGAAGTACCCCATGCGCATGTGCACCTGATTCCCTTACAGCATGTGGAGGATATAAACTTCAGCCGGCCGCGCGTGCGTCTCAGTGAGGAAGAAATGAAGACACTGGCCTTGGCGATTGCAGAACAGTTCTCCCTCAAGGAAGGATGAGGCGCTCCGGGTGCTTGGAGATAAAGTCCTTCCAATTTTTGCTTTGACGAAAGGAAACTGTCAGGGGGCGCTGGAGCAGATGGCATAAAGCCACACCCAAAGCGTCGGTAGCATCTAAAGGCAGCGCGCCACTGTCGAAATGCAGCAATTGCGCCAACGTTCGCGCCAACTGCTGTTTGCTTGCATTTCCGTTGCCAGTTATGGACTGCTTTATTTTTCGAGGTGCATACTCAAAAACGGGCAATCCCTCGGAAAGGGCAACCGTTATAGCCACCCCTTGGGCCCGACCCAGCTTTAACAAGCTTTGTACGTTCTTACCGAAAAAAGGGGCTTCTACTGCTACCTCGGCTGGTTTGTAGGCATGGCAAATGCTCTTGAGCGTTTCATGAATGGCTGACAGACGTGCGAAATGAGATTGGCGCCGGTGCAGCCTCAGGATATCTAAACCCAGGATGTGGACAGAACTGCCCACGCTTTCAATCACGGCATAACCCATTTGGCTGGTACCCGGGTCGATGCCAAGTATTCGCCTGCTCTGCGCCATATACCGACGTGGGTTCAAAAGTAGGGAGTGGCTATTCGCCACGTTAAACAATTATGCACAGCTATTGATTGCATAAAGAAAAAGTGTACAAAATCATAACTGATGGATCTGATTCTTACGGTTTGGTACGTTTTTTACTTTCGCTTTGGCAGTAACTGAACACATGCAGAGTTTGTTCGCGGTATTGATTTCGATGGCGGTATTACTCCTATCGTGGAGCGGGCATCAACAAAACGGCCGCACCACTGACTGCAGGCAGATAAACACTGCTTTTGAGCCCGGGGAAGTATTGGTGTACCGGGTGGCATATCATTGGAATGCACTGTGGCTCAATGCCGGGGAGGTCAGTTTCACGGTCAACAATTCGGTCTATGGCGACCGTCAGGTGTACCACATCATAGGTTATGGAGCCACCTATAAAACTTATGATTGGTTTTTCAAAGTGCGGGATACTTATGAAACATTCGTGGATCAAGAAACCCTCCTCCCGTTGAAATTTATCCGCAACGTATATGAGGGAGGTTATACGATTTATGAAAATGTTTCATTTAATCATGCTGAAGGTAAAGCCATTTCGCTCAAGCGCGAGCAACAGATCCCTCCGTGCACCCACGATGTGCTGTCTGCTATTTATTTCGCCCGAAATATTGATTTTAACAAATACCAGATAAACGACACCATTCCCATCAAACTGTTTCTGGATGATTCCCTCTATCACGTTTACATCCGTTACTTGGGTAAGGAGTTGATCAAAAGCCGGAAGGGCACCTTCAACTGTATCAAGTTTCGCCCATTGCTCATAAAGGGCACCATTTTCAAAGGAGGAGAACAAATGGTGGTATGGGTCACCGATGACGAAAACAAAATTCCCATTATTGTAGAGTCACCAATCATCGTTGGCTCAATTCGTGCTGAATTGCATCGGTGGCAAGGACTGAGGCATCCCCTACGCAGCAAAATCAGTTAGCGGCCAGGGATACGAGCCAAGGAGCGCTGGCTTAAATTCGACATATGAAATTCAGAAGCCTGCTGTGGGCAGCGACAGTTGGCGCGGCTGTGGCTATTGGAGTTTTTTATTTATCACATGAATCAGAGCTCAAGAAAGCAATCAAGGAATCAGAGGGCCAAACGGAGCCATTCCAAAAGGTAAGGTGGGAGTTAGCCCGACTGGCTGATCCCAACACAGGTCAGGTTCCGCCCTTAGGTAAATGGCATGCCTACCAGCAATTGGTGCAGCAAGGAAAGCTACCTGCAGGACCCTTTCAAGCCCAAACAGCTATGCGCACTGCAGAATGGCAACTCATCAATGATTTTTTCCCCACACTAGCCATAACCAAAATGGTTTATGACCCTAACAATACCCAAACATTCTATTTCTGCACGGGAGAAGGATGGTATGGATTAGGCATGGTCGCAGGTATGGGTGTATGGAAATCTACCGATGGGGGTTCGACGTGGCATCACCTTTCCTCAACAGCCACACCGGCCTTTAGCTATTGCCAGGATATTGACGTGCATCCCGTTTCGGGTCATGTGTACGTAGCTACCTTGTACGGTGGCTTGCAACGGTCAACAGACGGAGGCTTGACCTGGCAACGGGTCCTTAACCCTCCGGGCTCTTTGAACAAGGGCGTATGCGATGTAGAAATTACGAAGAATGGAAACCTGTTTGCCGCTACCGGCATTTTTGTTACCGGTAGCATTTACTACTCAGAGACAGGCGACTCCGGAACCTGGGTAAAAATTACCGGTGGCTTTCCCCAATCGGGCATCTACCGTATTGAACTGGCTACAGCGCCCTCTAACGATAACGTGATCTATGCGGTGGCTTGCAATACCACTACATATGCTATTCAAGGAATGTATAAGTCTGTCGACAAAGGTGCATCGTGGATTAAGTTGCCCCTACCGGGCGGCATCGACACGGCGTTTGCGCGTTTTCAAGCCTGGTACAACCTCGTGCTTGCAGTGGACCCGGGTGATGAAAACCATGTTGTGGGCGGAGGGATTCATTTGTGGCGCTCTCGTGATGGAGGTTTTACTTGGCAACGCCTCAGCCATGGCAAGCGCGACTCCACAGGCTATCAGTACGTACATGTGGATCAGCATGCCATAGTTTTTCGAAACCGGGACACCGTTTACTTTGGTAATGATGGGGGCGTATGGAAATGTGACAACTTTCAAGATTCGCTGCCCCACATCTACGAGCGTAATTACGGATATCGGGTAACCCAGTTTTATGCCGGCGCACTTCACCCGGCTGCGGGTCATCAAACGGCCATTGGAGGAACACAGGATAACGGCAGCAACATGGTATGGATGCCCGGCATTGCCCCCGTTCACTGGCTGACCAATTGGGATGGAGGTTACTGTGCCATAAATCAAAAAAATCCTGATGTGATGTTCACCACAAAAAACAGCAACGGCGTGTTTCGCTACACGCAGGGCGGGTGGAACGAGCAGCCGGATACACTGACCAACCTGTTGTTGCAAAACCACGAGTTGTTGTTCATCAATCCTATAGCCTTAGATCCAGCTAATCAGGAAATCTTATATCAGGTCAGTGATCGAGGACTGTGGCGGCTGAGCAATGCCTCAACAGCCACGGCCGACCAATGGGTGCAGGCCTCCAAGCCTATGGTTGCCCAGAGCGCCATAGGTGTTTCCTACAATGAACCGCACACGGTTTATGTCGGCAGGGCTTTGGGTGGAAACATTTACCGGCTTGAGCGGGCCGACACGAGTAACGCTGCCAGTAGTTACCGCAACTGTGATCCGAAAGAGCAGTTGCCCAGTGGTACGGCTACATCGGCTGTTTACTGCAACCACATTTTTGTTGACCCTGACGATGTCAATCATGTGCTGGTCGCTTACACTAACTATGGTATCAAAAACATTTGGGAAACTCATAATGCCAAGGCGGACACACCTCTATGGGTAGCTCACGATGGGGATTTGCCGGATTTGCCTGTGTTCTGGATTCAATTGCATCCGCTTAACAAAAAGGTCTGTTACATCGGTACTGAATTGGGTGTGTTTTATACCAATGAACTCAAGGGTGATCAAACCATCTGGCTGCCCTGTAACCATGGCCTTGCCAACGTTCGGGTCACTCAGCTGGTACTTAGAACTTCGGATCTGACCATGTTAGCCACGACCTACGGCCGCGGCCTATACATGGCTAAACTTCCGTTGCAGGGTCCGGATTATGCGCTGCAGTGGACTGAACACGGCCCTCTGGATGTAGGCGGGCGCACCCGGACCATTATGATTGATCCCAACGACCCTAGTGGACAAACGATCTGGGCGGGTGCAGTGTCGGGAGGCTTATGGCGCATCAGCGGCATTGATGCTTTGCCTGCCGTAGGCATGGCCGCCGCCCAGCATGAACCTGTTTCGCTCAAGATTGTTCCCACGTTAGCGGCATTCGGCCCTGTACGTATAGAATTTTTTGTAAACAAAGCTGCTACGGTAACGCTTGCCATTTTTCATAGTGACGGTCGGCTTGCCCATCTTTTCACTCAGCACCAGGCAGTCGCTGCCGGCAAACACCTGAGGTGGTGGCATCCTGCGGATCACCTGCCCAACGGTGTTTATTTCGTCGTGTTGCAGGTGGGCAATCAGCGTCAGGTAGGGCGGCTGCTCTTGATGCGTGGATTCAGGCAGCACTGACGCTGGAGCATGAAAATAACACTTTCATAAACGATAGCGAAGCATCCTGATCCCTTGACGGGTGAAATGTGTGCTCTGCTAAGTCTTTTGCTTTGCGAACGAGCTCTATTTTCGCCCGCTGGCTTCTGCAATTGAGCTGCCTTAGGTTTTCATTGTCTTGTTTAAATTTTTTTGGTTTCATTGATTTTTTCAGAAAAGTTTGGTCGGTATCCTAAAGCACCTTCGATCCCTACTATATGTTAAATCTGGATTTGTTTTTGACGCTGGTACTTCTGATGACCGGCTCTGAAAAACATAGGTTGAAACTTCATCGTGTTTTGCCAGGTGTAATTGTGGTTATAAAACTTACCGATCATCCGGTATTTCGATGATGTGATGACAAGAGACGGTGTCTGAAAGCAAAAGGGTTTCTAATTTGTCAAAAATTCCGGTTGAACTAACTGATTTTAGCTGAGGAGGAAGCCGAACTACAATGATTTTACTTGAACACTTGAGATGCGTTGACAATTTTGACGTTGCGGCTGTTTGAAGCGACCCCAAACATACTGCTTATCTTTACCGACAGTGGGTGCGTTATGGGCATGAGAAAAATATCGTTCCGTCAGGCTTTGCGGGAAGCAATGGTAGAAGAAATGCGCCGTGATGAGCGCGTGTTTTTAATGGGGGAAGAAGTAGCCGAATACGATGGAGCCTACAAAGTCAGTCAAGGGATGTTGGCGGAATTCGGGCCCAAGCGTGTGATCGATACACCGATATCCGAATTAGGTTTTGCCGGCATCGGCATCGGTGCGGCCATGAACGGCTTGCGCCCCATAGTGGAATTCATGACCTGGAATTTTGCTGTTCTGGCTTTCGATCAAATCGTCAATTCGGCGGCTAAGATGCTGAGCATGAGCGGCGGGCAATTCCCCATCCCCATTGTATTTCGGGGGCCTTCAGGTTCGGCAGGCCAATTGGCTGCACAACATTCGCAAAGCTTTGAATCGTGGATGGCCAATGTGCCTGGGCTCAAAGTGATTTCTGTATCCAATCCCTACGATGCCAAAGGATTGCTCAAAAGCGCCATCCGCGATGATGATCCGGTATGTTTTTTTGAAAGCGAGCTCATGTACGGCGATGTGGGTGAAGTGCCTGAGGAAGAGTATTTGATCCCCATCGGTGTAGCCGATATTAAGCGCCCGGGCAAAGACGTGACCATCGTCTCCTTCAACAAAATGATGAAGGTGGCATTAGCCGCTGCCGAGCAACTCGCTCAGGATGGCATAGAGGCCGAAGTCATCGATCTCAGAACCATTCGCCCTGCAGATTTTGAAACGATCGTTACTTCGGTGAAGAAGACCAATCGGTTGGTGGTTGTAGAAGAAGCGTGGCCGTTTGGTAACGTTTCGGCAGAAATTGCTTACCAAGTGCAAAAGAGGGCTTTCGATTACCTGGATGCACCTATTGCTCGTGTCGTCTCGGCCGATACGTCGATGAGCTATGCTCCAACCTTGGTGCAGGAATATCTCCCCAATCCGGAAAAGGTTATTCGCGCTGTTCGTCGAGTCCTCTATCGCACCTAAACGCCCTTCCACTTAGGCTTTAGCAACTAAGGGTTTGCGACCCGTTGCGGGCTCAATCTTTTTCTTGGTAGCCAGGTCAATGACGATGGGGGTGGCTACGTAAATAGAAGAATACGTTCCCACGCAAACACCCATCAGCAAGGCGAATGAGAAGCCACGTATGGCGTCGCCGCCAAATAAGAACAACACCAACAACACCAAAATGATAGTTACGCTGGTGATGAGCGTGCGATTGAGCGTGTGATTAATGGCATCATTTATAGTCTTCTTCATTTCGGCGTGCGGGTGCTCACGCAAAAATTCGCGAATGCGGTCAAAGACAATGACCGTGTCGGCAACAGAGTACCCGATTACCGTCAGCATAGCTGCCACAAAAGCTTCATCAATTTCCAGGGTGAACGGTACGATACCTGAAAGCAATGAATACGCTCCCATGACCATGAGCACATCGTGGATAAGAGCAATGATTGCCCCCAGGGCAAATTGCCATTTGCGGAAACGGAACAGGATGTACAGAAATATGCCGATGAGAGCAAAGGTGACGGCCATGTACGCGTGGTTCAGGATATCAGTAGAAATGCTGGGCCCTACCACCTGTGAGCTTAGCTGGAATTGGCTAAGGAATTGATCGTAGCTGACCGGCTGCTTGTAAAATGGCAGCAACCCTTCATAAAGCCGCGCATTCACAATGCTATCTGTTGCCGGCGATGATTCGTTAATTAGATATTGTGTGGTGATTTTAAGCTTATCGTCGGTGCCATAGGTCTTAACCTGAGGGGTTGCTCCGTCAAACTTCTGAGTCAGTGCTGCTCGTACATCATCGGCAGAAACCCGCTGGTCGAACTTGATGACAAAAGATCGGCCTCCCGTAAAATCAACACCGTACTCAAAGCCCTTGGAAAAAATAGACACCAGCCCCACCACGGCCAGAACCGAGCTGATGATGTAGGCATACTTACGCTTGGCGACAAATTGTATGTTGAATCGTGACAGATCAATCTTACTCAAAAACGTTGTAAAGTGGATTGGGCGCGAGCCGTCTTTTACCCACCAGTGAAAGATCAGCTGAGCCATAAACACTGCCGTAAACAGGGTCATAATGACGCCTATGTTGAGCGTAGTAGCATAGCCTAAAACAGGGCCCAAACCGAAGTAGGCCAAAATCAAACCCGTGATCAGCACGGTGAGGTGGGTGTCGAAGACGGCGCTGTACGAATTGACGTGCCCATCGTGAATGGCTTTGACCAGATTTTTCCCTTTCCGCAACTCTTCCTTAATGCGTTCATGAATGAGGATGTTGGCATCTACGGCCATACCCATGGTGAGCACGATTCCGGCAATACCGGGCAAGGTGAGCGTAGCGCCCAGAGAGGCCAGCACGCCAAGAATGAAAACCAGATTGAAGAACAAGGCGATGTTGGCCACGATGCCTGAGGTGTTGTAATAAAGCACCATAAAGAGCAGCGTCGCTATGAAGGCCAGTATTACGGAGCGCAGACCGGCACGAATGGATTCCTGTCCCAACGAGGGCCCTACAACCGACTCAGCGATGATGCGTGCCGGTGCCGGCAGCTTGCCCGCCTGCAGGATGTTGGCCAGATCCTGGGCTTCTTCAATGGTAAAGCCGCCGCTGATGGAGCTGCGCCCGCTGGGAATTTCACTGATGACGGTGGGTGCTGAGTAAACCAAATTGTCCAGCACGATGGCTATGGCTCCGTTTTGATCTTCACCCCGCTCGTTTTTTCCGTATTTGCCGATCTGCTTGGCCGTAAGACTTTTCCAAATGCGTGCCCCCTCGCTATTCATGATCATGGTCACTTCAGGGTTTCCGTTCTGGTCCACATCTTGTCGCGCAGAGATGATCTTATCTCCTTCGATGGGAGCACGGTCCGTGCCTTTTTGTTTTTGTAATGCATAGAGCATGAATATATTACTGTTTTCATCCATAGGTTTTGCGCTCCATGCAAATCGTACATCGCGCGGAAAAACAGCGCGGACGAAGTCTAGGCTCAAATAGCGGTTGACCTGCGCTGTGTCTTTTCCATCTACCCATCCGACAACCGGCCCCGGCGCTATTTTCTGGGAATTGTCCGTTTCATCTACATAAAAGGGCACTTGAAGGATGGCAAACAAAGGATTTTCACGGCGAAAACGGGCACGATCGGCCGCTTCATCTTCTTCAGCAACAGCTAAGGACGTGTCGGCAGCGGCAAACACATCGGTTTCTTTACGGGCAGTGTCAGCAACGGCTGTGTCGCCGGCACTGAGCAACGGATTTTGTTCTGCTTCGGTTGGGCTCTGGGGTTCTGCTGCCGTGTCGGCAGGCGCTAAGCGGTTGCGCAGCACGTTGTTGGCAGCCACCATATAGTTGTAAAACACGCGGTTGTCATAGGTTTCCCAAAACTCCAACACGGCTGTGGCCTGAAGCAGTTTGCGCACGCGGGCTGGATTGCTTACACCGGGCAGCTCCACAATGATGCGGCCGGTTCCTGGCTGGGCAGTAATGCTGGGCTGGGTGACCCCGAAATTGTCAATTCGGGAACGAATGATGTTAAACGTTCGGCTGAAAGCCGATTCCGCTTCCTGTCTTAAAAAGGCAATGACCTCTTCATTCGTGGAGGTAAGCTTTACAAATTCCTGATTGTTGCGCGTGGCAAATACCGATGCCATGCGTGCATTCGGATCTACTTCATTCCATGCCTGTGCAAACAAGGTCACAAATTCTGCTTGGGGCTGTTCGGTTCGCTTCTGGCGAGCCAGTGCAAGCGCTTTTCGGAAGGTTTCATCCGTGCTGTATTCCGCCAACGATAAGATCAGTTCATCTAAGGCAACCTCCAGGATTACATTCATACCGCCTTGCAGATCGAGCCCAAGGTTAAGCTGCTGATCTTTGCATTCCTGATAAGTGAACCGGGCAATTCCGATGTTATAGATGTTTTTATTAGATATTGAATCCAGAAAATATTGTTCTTTTTGACGAACTAAAGCCACTAGGCTGTCGTTGGCCTGCCCTATAGGAATGCCTTTCAGGACGGATTGTTCGGCAAATTGACGCGCCTGCCTTTCGACGCGCCGTGTCACTATGTTGAACGACAACTGATAAAGGGTGATGATAATGAGAGCAAGCGAAAAGAAGATGACTAAACCTTTGCCACGCATTGGGTATGGATTAGAAATTTTAGGATGTTGCCAGGACGGTAAAAAACGGACGGCAAATATAGGTATTCACTGCAGAAAAGCACCGGAAGTACTCGTGTGCCTTACAATACCTGCAAAATCAATCCTTTCAGGTAGAAGGTTTCAGGAATATACCAGCAGACAGGGTGGTCTTTAGCTTGCTGCAGCACTTGCAGCTGACGTACTTGGCAGCCGGCATCGGCAGCGGCCTCTGCGACGGTTTTGCGAAAAAGTGGTTCATCTATAAAGTGGGAGCAGGAGAAGGTAAACAGAAAGCCTCCGGGCCGCAACAGTTTGAACGCTCGCAAATTGATTTCGCGATAGCCGGATATTGCCGGAGCAATGCCCTGGCGGCTTTTGGTAAATGCCGGCGGGTCCAATACGATCAAATCGAAGCGCTGCTTCTGTGCCACCAGCTCAGGCAACAAGTCAAATGCATTTTTTTCCAAAAACGTGATGCGATCGGCACACTGGTTCAGGGCAGCATTGCTACGAGCCAATGTCAGCGCTTCAGCCGAAGTGTCACAGGCCAAGACGTGACGGGCACCGTAGCGTGCGGCATAGATGCTGAAGGCACCGGTATGACAAAAACAATCCAGCACATCGGCTTCGTGGGCCAGATGTTTGAGTGCCAGCCGGTTTTCGCGTTGATCGAGGTAAAATCCGGTTTTTTGGCCCTGAGCTACGTCGACATAGAAAGAAGCATCGGGCAGCTGAATTTTTACCAACGTGTCAAAAGGGTCGAACAGAAAACCGGACTGAAGAGGCAAGCCTTCGAGCGCACGCACGGGGGCTTCGTTGCGTTCGTAAATGCCGCGCGGCCGAAATAGCTCGTGCAGGATATGGCCGATTGCTGCTTTCCATCGATCCATGCCGGCTGTCAATGTTTGTATGACAAAAACGTCCTCAAAACAGTCAACCGTGAGGCCGGGAAGGTCATCGCCTTCGGAATGGATAAGTCGGAAACTGCCGCTGTAACCAATACGTTTTCGATAGTTTAAACTTTTTATTATTTGTTGGCGAAAAAATGGAATGTCGATTACGGCATCGCTGTCCCGGGTCAACAGGCGAACGGTGATTTTTGACCGGGGGTTTACATATCCCTGGCCTATGAATCGATTTTGATGATCGACTACGGTGACCGTTGTGCCGGGTTCGAGTTCTTTGAAGGTATCGGCATCCAATTCATTGTCGTATATCCAAGGATGTCCGCTGCGTATGCGCGACAATTTTTTGTTTCGAAGACGCAAAACGGGTTGCGGCATTTTTTTTGGACAAATGCTGGTGCTAAATGTACTTTGCGTCATAGATTGAGAGATGATATTTCAGCAGTTGGGGGTGTGTTTTTTGTTTATGGCCTTAAGCTTTGCCCAGCGCTGCGGCTCATCGACAACGGAAGTTGCCAGCTACTTTCCGTTAGCGCTGAGCCATGAATGGGTGTACGTAGATAGTGTTTGGCAGCAGGGGCAGTTGACCGATGTATTCATGGATACGGTTCGGGTTGTGAAGCAGGGTGCATTTGAGAAATTGCCTACTTACATACTCAGCGATGGTCGCGAGCTGATGTGGCGCAACGATACCTTATTTCAGATCGTCTTTCAACGGGGAGGCTATCGGTTACCCACAGTTTACTTTGTTGCTGGTGCGCCAAAGTCGGTATTTAACTATGCTTTTGGTGGAGATGTGGTCATCCAACGTACGTCAGAGCTGTTGGACTCTTGCCCCGGCCGATTCGGGCAAAAGGGCTCAAGCTGCTACCGCATCAGCGATGCATGCGGCGGCGACATGATTTTGCAAAAAGCGATAGGCCCTGTTTACTGGAGGTTAGGCCACTGCTTTGCCGAAGAGGGCAGCGTGTTAACCAAGACGCTCGTTCATTTCCAGCCTGCCCGCCAAAGCAAATAAAAACAGCTAATCTTTTGCGTCACCACTAATGACCAAAGCGGCGCCGGCCAATGCGAGGTCTTTTACGATGGCAATCATCGAGCTCATTTTAGCAGCCTGATCTTCAGAAGAAAGCCCGGGCATGTGGACGATAATAACAGTCAGAACCAAAAACAAAGCGAGCAGTATAGCAGCCAGGCGCATCCACTTATTGATGATAAAACTCACGGCGGCCAGCAGCAAACCTGCACCGCTGATGTAGATAAGCGGTAATGCGACGCTACTCATCGAAGCCGGCAAGTAGCCTGTCATGTTTTGACCATTGGTAAAATGACCTATACCAAAGTAAGCCATAGCCAAGGCAAAAATGACACGGCCAATGAAAGGGAGCATGTTACTCATAGGCGAGGTTTTTGTTTCCCGTTGAAGGTAAAGGGACTTTGCTGACTGTGCAAGCCCGAAGAGCGGGTTTTTCCACAAAACGTTTTATTAAGATTAAAGCCTTTTCATGAATGAAATCAAAGCTGTTTTTTTGCACATTACTAACTTCAGATGGCCATGCGTCCCTTGATCCTTTGGGTTAGTTGGCTTCCCATCTTTTTGCTTCTCTTTGACAGGGCATGTGCTGTTTCTGGCATCATCAACAGCTACGCCTCGGTAACGGCAATTGCCGGAACCACGCTGACCGTGTCCAGTACGGTAGGTTTTTCCCCAGGAGGCAAGGTATTGATCATTCAAATGAAGGGAGCTTCTATTTATTCTCAAAACAATTCGTCGTATGGCGACGTGACGAACTACAACAACTGTGGAAACTTTGAATTTGCATACGTCTCTGCTGTTACACCCACGACCCTCACGCTTACGGCCCCTTTGACCAAAAGCTACACACCCGGCTCAGGAAAGGTTCAGGTGGTCACGGTGCCCTATTTCTGTGAAATGGTGATCACCGACACTTTGAAGTGTCAGCCTTGGAATGATGCCACGGGTACAGGAGGGATTTTGGTTTTCGAAAGCGGTGGGGCTGTGATCATGAATGCCGACATCGATGTTTCTCGCTCCGGCTTTAGTGTGGTTGCACCCTGTGCCAACGGCACATTGGTATGCAACAACACTAATTATTTCGTAAACCCCTCAGGTTGCAATTCTGGCAAGAAAGGAGAAGCCATAGCTGATTACGTTAGTAATGCACAAAGTGGGGGCCGGGGCAAGATTGCCAACGGAGGCGGAGGAAGTAACCGCGCAAACAGCGGCGGAGGCGGTGGGGCAAACTTCGGAGCCGGTGGCAATGGAGGATGGGAAGACAATAGTTGTGGAACCACCATTCAGGGGATCGGAGGGCAAGCTTTGAACTATACGCTTGGGCGCATCTTTCTGGGAGGGGCTGGCGGCAATGGTCAGGGAAACAACAACGGTACCATTTATGGCGGAGGCGCAGGTGGGGGTATCGTGATTATTGCAGCAAAAAAGATTGTGCCTAACGGTCATGTGATAAGGGCCGATGGTGGTGACGTAACGGGCTTAACCGTAAATGAAGGAGCCGGCGGCGGAGGCGGTGGGGGTGTGGTATGTTTGAATGTTGACTACATTGATGGACCGTTGTTCATCTCTGCCGAAGGCGGTGACGGCGGTTCTACCTTCAATGATGGGATCATAGCCGATTGTACCGGACCGGGCGGTGGCGGAGGCGGTGGTGTCATCTGGATTTCAGGTACCGCGCTGAACCCCAACATCAGTTACTCTGTTGCCGGAGGGGCTGCAGGCTTGGCTTTAGGTCCAACAACTTCTTGCTTCAATACCAACTACGGCGCTACTGCCGGCAGCGCTGGAGGAGTTATTTACAATTATCCCAAGCATACGCTTCCGGCTCCGGCCGTCTCGGCTAACTTGGGTCCTGACCTGACGGCGTGTCCCCTCGAAGTAGTAACCCTTGACCCCGGTGTCGGCTTCAGTTCCTTTTTATGGCAAGACGGCTCAACAGACACGACGTTCGCTGCTGTCGGGCCCGGCCTTTATCACGTGGAAGTAGAAGACTCTGCCGGATGCTTGAGTTGGGACACTGTCCAAATAACAGCTGCGCCATCCTATACTTTCACCATCGGCACGGGCGATACCACGGTTTGTCCCGGACAGCCGGTCACCATTGATCCCGGCTCCTGGCACACGGCTTACTTGTGGCAAGATGGTTCAACTTCAGCTACCTATTTGACTACTTCTGCCGGAACTTTTTCAGTAACCATAACAGATTCGGTAGGATGCGAAGGCTTTGCCACATACGATGTGCACCACTTCCCCACCGGCTCTTTTTCTATTGCCACCGGTGATACCACCGTATGTCCGGGAGAACCGGTGGACATCGTCTGCCCTTCAGGTTATAGCACCTATATATGGCAGGATGGCACTCAAGGTCAAGTCTATGCAGCAACAGATTCGGGCACATATAAGGTTACCGCCATCGACGCGCTGGGTTGTGTCGACACGGCTGTATATCGCATTTTCTACTATCCCACGCCGCAGCTAAGCCTTGGCAACGATACGTTGCTGTGCATTGGAGACACCGTTCTTCTGAATGCAGGTATTTTTCCACAATATCAATGGAACACTGGAGCTCAAACCCAAACCATCTATGTTGATCAACCGGGTGTTTACTGGGTCGTGGTGGAAGATTTCAATGGCTGCATAACGAGTGACACCATTGAAATTATCGATTATTATGCTCAGCCACCTGCTCATTTGGTGGATGATACACTCATTTGCACGGGACAGGTGTTGCTGTTGTTAGCGCCCTCAGGCTACATCGGTTACGAATGGAGCACCGGCAGCAAAGTGAATTATACCAACATCACACAGCCGGGTATTTATTGGCTTGAGGTAACCAATGAACACACGTGTCGCATGCGAGATACGTTCAAGGTTCAGCTGCAATGTCCGACGGCACTATTTGTCCCAAATGCCTTTACACCCAACGGCGATGGCATCAATGATGAGTTTGAGCCCATAGGCTATAATATTACAGCTTTTTTCATGCGTATTTACAACCGTTGGGGCAAGATGATTTATGAAACCCACAACCTGCAACATGGCTGGGATGGCTACTGTGATGGAGTGCCTTGTGAAGCGGGAAGTTATGTTTACTATATCGAATGGGCCGGCTCATTGCACGGTGAGCAGCGCAGTGGCATTGAACGCGGCAACGTCACGCTAATTCGTTAATCGAGAACGCTGGGAACAATTTTCAGTAATACTGATTTTTGTCATCGCAGCAGGCTACGATGCGTGCGCATTTTTGCCCAACCGAATAAATCGTGAGCCTGCTTTTTAATGCGGAGGAGGGTGAGGCAGCAGGCTTCACCCTTTTTGATCCTCGGATTGCTGAAAAAATCCGGTTACCATCTTTAATTCTTCCAGGGTATTGAAAACAATCGGACAAATAGTGTAGTTGCGCAGCACACTGCGCAAGCGAAATTTGAGCCCCTGGCGCAAGAGATGTGGATAGTCTCGGCAGCATTCCGGCCGCACTTCATAAATCGTACAGCGGTTCTGACGCAGAAACAAGCATGGCATTGGGCGCAGGAACCATATGCCGGTGTCGGCTTCGCGATGAATGTGTTGGGCTTGAAACGTTTGGCTGTCCATGCCACTGTGCTTGGCTAGGACGGCGATCTCATGCTCGTGAAGACCGGGCTCAAGGGTCTTACAGCAGTTGGCACATTGGGTACAGTCGATTGCCTCAATATTGCGGCTCGCCACAGGCATGGCCAGTTCATCCAATTTGGTGGCCGGAATGCGCTGCAGATAGCGAAAAAATTGCAGGTTTTCTTCTGTTCGCTTTTTCGCCAACAGCGGCAAAAGGTTGTACTCAGCTGCTGCAATACGTCTGACCTGGGTTTTGACTTCAAAAGCACTCATGTGAGTTTACGACGCAGACAAGGTAAAGCTAATCCATTGCATTCCATTGGCATGCTTGTGGTACAGCAATTCTAAAATGCTTTGATAATCTTTTTCCTGCGACACAAAATCCAGATTGGTAGTGTCAATGATCAGAACAGGAAAGCGGCTGCACGTACGAAAAAAATCAAAGTACCGGTCTTGAAGCTGCAACAGATAGTCAGGGCTGATTTTTTGCTCAAAAGTTCTTCCGCGTTGGCGGATTTGGTGCAAGAGTTTTTCTACGGGTGCATGCAGATAAAGAACCAGCTGAGGCTCGGGTAAGGCAGACTGAAGCAAGCCGGAAAGACGTTGAAACAGGCGAAGTTCATCACCCTGTAGATTGACCGAAGCGAACAAGGCTGATTTTGCAAACAGATAGTCGGCGATGAGTGTGGTTTGAAACAAATCGGGCTGCAAGGCCGTTTCTTTAAGCTGCTGATACCGTTCGGCAAGGAAGAACAGCTCTACGGCAAAAGCATAACGCTTGGGATTCTCATAAAACAGCGGTAAAAAAGGATTGTTTGAAAACTGCTCAAGGACGAGGCGGGCGTTGAGGTCGGCGGCCAGGCGCTGCGCCAGAGCTGTTTTGCCTGCGCCAATGTTGCCTTCCACCACGATATGCTGGTATAGCACGAGGTAAAGTTAGCAGGGCCGGGCACCGTCAGTTCATTCAGTATTTTTGATGCAAATACATAAAATATGGGTTTTTGGCGAATGTTTTCAGCAGCCTTGCTGGCGTTTGTTACCGGCTTTGTCATGCTGGTGCTGTTTGTGTTGCTCTTATTTTCTGCTCTTGTAGCCACGTTGTCCATAGAAAAGCCTGTATCAATAAAAGATGCAAGCATCTTGCATCTAAATCTGAATTACGAGATTCCGGAACAGACGCATTATGATCCCATCGCCGAGTTCTCTTGGTCGGGCCTTGAACCGCGTGTAACGGTAGGATTGTATGACATCATTTCAGCCATCAGCCACGCGCAACAAGATGAGCGGATTAAGGGGATCTACCTGAATTGCGGCTTCGTTGGCGCAGGGATGGCTACGGTTGAACAATTGCGACAGGCTTTGGAACAGTTCCGTTCATCCGGCAAGTTTGTTATTGCATATTCTGAGATATATACAGAAAAAGGATACTATCTGAGCAGTGTAGCTGATCAGGTATTTATTAATCCACGGGGAGCGTTGGAGTTCAATGGCATCAGTGTTCAATACCTGTTTTTTCGGCGGCTGCTGGAAAAACTGGGTGTGGAGCCTCAGGTGTTCTATGCAGGAAGGTACAAGACTGCCAGTGAACCTTTCCGGCTTGACAGCATGAGTGCCGCTAATGAGGAGATGACGCGGTGGCTGCTCGATGATTTGTATTCAGGCATGCTTCAGGGCATCAGCACAAGCAGGGGCCTCTCGGTTTCAGAGCTCGACAGCATAAGCCAGCATTTCAGTGCGCGTACCCCAACTCTGGCCGTCCGATTTGGATTGGTCGATAGTTTGATGTTTGACGATCAGGTGCGCGCTCACTTGCGACAGCTTCTGCGACTTCCCGATTCTGTGGCACTGCCTCTTGTATCTCTAACGGACTATGTAAGCGTGGCGGAACAAAATCAGCCGGTGACCACAACGCGAGTGGCTTTGTTGTTTGCACAAGGGGACATCGTGGACGGTCGAGGTACCCGCACCAGCATTGGCTCAGCCCGCTATGCTGATCTGCTGCGAAAGCTGCGCGAAGACAGCAGGATCAAGGCTATTGTGTTTCGAATCAACTCAGGCGGCGGAAGCGCTTTGGCCAGCGACGTTATTGCTCGGGAGGTGCGCATTACTGCCGAGAAAAAACCGGTGGTTGTATCCATGGGTGATGTGGCAGGCAGTGGCGGCTATTACATAGCGGCTTATGGCTCTCGCATCATGGCCATGCCTTCCACGTTGACCGGAAGCATCGGCGTTTTTGGCGTATTTCCCAACACGGAGAAGCTCTTCAAGGATAAACTGGGTATTACGTTTGATCGAGTCAACACGGGAAAATATTCAGATTTTGGAGATGCATCTCGTCCGCTTCGTGAAGACGAGAAGCTGATCATGCAACAAATAGTAGATTCTGTATATCGCACCTTTCTCACCGTTGTTTCCGAAGGGCGCCGGCTTCCCCTAAATCAAGTTGATTCAGTCGGGCAAGGTCGTGTATGGACAGGGCGCCAAGCCTTAAAGCACGGACTGATTGACAGTTTGGGCACCTTACCTGATGCTATTCATTTAGCTGCCTCGTTGGCGCAGGTGAAAGAATATCGCGTTACGCAGTATCCTGAAATTGATCGCGACGTGTTGCGTTTGATCGAAAACTTGGCACAGAAGCGAGAAGCCTTTAGCTTGCGAAGAAAGTTAGGCTCTGCCTATTCTGTGTTCGCTCAAATTGAACAGCTGGTGTCGATGACCGGACTTCAAGCGCGTATGTGGGCGTTACCCATCGTGAATTGAATACTGCATCACCAAAACATCTTAACGAATCAGCACCACATAACCTTTTTGCTGCCTTTGTACCGTTTGGTTCAGGACGCTTCCAGAGTATTCGGATACCCAAACATAAGTACCCATTTCTGCGGGCAGGTGCTGAACTTGACCGTCCCAACCCTGGTTTGGATTTTCGGTGTAAAACACCAGGGTTCCCCAACGATTAAATATGGAAAATCGGTAATGGGTGAGTGTACAGGGTGTAATAGGAAGAAAGACATCGTTTATTCCGTCGCCGTTAGGTGTAAAAGCATCGGGCACAATCAGGCATGCAGAGCAGTCATGCATCGTAATGTTGATCGTGTCGGCGATGGTGAAGCAGCTGTTCATGGCCTGGAGCCAGTACATCCCCGGTTCGCGGATCGTATAATCGCCAGTGGTGGTGCCATCTTGCCACAGGTAGCTTGCATTTGGGTGGTAAAAAGAATATTCGAGCGTTTGGCCTAAGCATAATGTGGTATCAGATCCGAGATCTATGGTTGGAGGCCAAATAGCTTTTATTGTAAACGTCTGAACAGGAGAAATGCAGCCGTTTGCGTCGATAGCCTGTGCAGTAAAAGACGTATCGCCGGTAACAGTGATGGAATAAGACGGTTGAATGCTTCCGTCGGCCCAAACAACAGCATATGGGGGCGTGCCTCCGCTAACGCTGGCTTCTAACTGCAGCTTATCGCTGAGGCAGGCCCACTGCTCGCCGGGATTGGCAATCTGCAGAGGCGGGGGCTCATTCAGGGTTATGGTATAGGTGCTTAAGCAACCGTTGGCATCTTTAACTTGAAAAGTGTATGTATTTGCATTTAACTGATCGGCAATTTTTGAATTACCTCCGTAAGGAAGCCAATAATAGAAATATGGGGGAGTACCACCGCTGACTTTCATGGCAAGGTAACCATCCCATGAGCCGGCGCAGGAAATATGTCGGATACTGTCCAATTGAACGATTAGCGGTGGGGGCTCGCCGATACTGACTTGCAATGAATCGACACAACCCATTAAATCCGTTACCGTAACGGTATAGCTGCCGGCGCATAATTGGGCAATCCCGGCTGTTGATGCGCCCGATGACCAAAAGAAGGTGTACGGAGGAACACCTCCGCTGGCACCGACCAACACAGAGGCGTCGCAACTGTCGGCACAGAGAGCAAGTGTACTGTGCAATAATTGAGCTTCTACAGCCCCGGTTGGTGGCAATAAGGTTACCTGTGCCGTGTCGGTACAACCGCTTGCATCGCTTACTTGAATAACGAAGGTGCCTCCGTTAAGACCGACGAAGGTTCCTGACGGAGCAGGGCTTCCGTTTAGCGTAAACGACAATGGCGGAGTACCGGAAGCCAGCGATGTAAAAATTGCACCGTTGTTCCCCCCGCAATAGGGCTGAACGATGGAATCCACCGTGATGTTTACGCCGTTGAGGACAAAGGCAAGGGTAACGGTGTCGGCAAGGTTGCCGCATAGGTCTTCTACGCTTCCTGCTGCTGCAGTGAGCGACAAATAATAGGTGCCCCCAATCTGAAGGGGAGGGGTTACCGAAGCAGTGAAGGTTACTTCCTGAGTGCCGCCTACCGTACATGCAGCTCCCGTTACCGAAGTGATTACATGAGTACCGCCGGGGCCGGTAAGCTGGAAATCGGCCGCCGAAACGCTATTGCAAAGAACTTTTTCCGAAAAGGAAAATGTGAGCTCATCTGCACCGCAGGTGAGTGGAGCTACACTGGACAGATTGGGTTTGACCGAATCGAAAATGGTGGCCGTACTATTGCTGAAGTTGATGGTATAACCTCCAAGTGTTCCACTCCAATTATTTACATTTAATACATATGTTTCACCGGCAGTTACCGGGTAGAGATAATTAAATGCATTAGTCGGTCCCGGTCCATTCCAGTTTCCGACCCCGGTAGCACTGATGCCCGTATAGCCATACTGAGATGAGTTACAGCTCACCGAAAGCGAACTGTTGGTCTTTATGTCGGCACAGGTGGCATTTGTGAGGTTATATAGAGCCCAGTCGTAATCGGCTGTGGGATTGACAGGCACGATTTCAAACGCAAGATTGCCGGAAGCAATAACCGTGAAAATGAACCATAGACTGTTGTATTCGCCAGGTACCAGACACGTTACCGGCGGATGCTCGGCCGGATAGTTGCCGGTTCCAAAGGTTGCACTGGAAGTCACGTAAACAGGGCTGCAGATAGGTATGGCTCCCAAACAATCCTGATTGGTCGGCGTTTGACTCATTGCTGCAGATGCCGCACCCACGCTGACACCCAACATCAGAAGCCTGCGCATGCCTAAGTACAAAAGGTCAATTCAAAAATACGTCACGACGACCGCCGTCAGCCTTAGCGAAGCAGCATGTGTGGATAAGCAAGGCAATACTCGGAAGTACCGAGCAGTACAACATAAAGGCCATCCGATAGGGATTCAGGGAAAGTCAGCTCAAAGTGGCCATCCGCAGTAGGCTGGAGCATCAAATGCGCAACAATTTTTCCCGTAGCATTCAAAATACGTGCTTCCAGAACCAAGGGGTGATTTGTGTCGGCAAACACAACTTGACACCGGCCATCAGAGGGGTTGGGATACAGCCATACCTCAGGGGGTGAGGTAAAAGAGCTGCGGCAGGAACTGAATACCACGACCGGCTCGGAGGTTTTAGAACATTTTGCCGAAGAAGTGATTTTTACTTTATAGGATCCAACGGCCGTGACAAGATAAGAATTCTGCGTAGCACCGCTGATTTTCACGTTGTCTTTGTACCATTTGTATTTGTTGCCAGGAGCCTGGCTGGCCTGCAACAATACGCTCCCTTGGAAGCAGATGTCCAGCGAACCTTGGGGAGTAATGACGGCTTCCGGCTTGGGATGTTTTAAGACCGACACTGCGGGCGAGGTAGCCGAACATCCGTTTTCAGCTGTTACCCGTACTGCAAATGATGCCGAAATGTCATCTTGATATGTGTAGGAAGCCGCAGTGGCACCGCTTATTTCGACGCCATCTTTTAACCATTGGTAGCTGCAGCCCGTACACGAGATGGCTTGCAACGTGACTTTTTTCCCTTCACATGAATTGATTGGCGAATTCTGTTGAATCACTGCCGAAGGAATTGGCAAAGCCTGCAGGGTTACGTGATTACTGGAAAGTTGACAAAACTCGTTGGACAAAACAGCGTGGTAGGTTCCACTTGCCGAAATGGTCAACTCAAAATTGTTAGACCCGGGTAGCGGCTGGTCATCAACATACCATTGACAGCTCGAGAAATTGTAGGTGTTACTGAGCGTCAAGGTCCTTGACTGATCGGAACAAAAAGTCGTGCTGCCGTCGACTTCAATTTCTGTGGTGAGTGAAACATCATCTAAAATTCCGTTGCAGTCGTTATCCAAACCGTCGCACCATTCTGATGCGAAGGGGTGAATGGCGGCATCGTTATCGTTACAATCGGAGTTGGCAACAACATAGCCGGAAGGTGGTGCACAGGAGACTAAGGGCAGATTGGGATTGCCAAACCCATCGCCGTCTTGATCCGGGAAATACGCCAGCGGATTCAAGCAGGCACGAGTAATCCAGCCATCGAGGCTTCCTTTGTTTACAGCAACATCATGATCGAAGGAGTTGGAAAACCCGGCGATGATGATGGATTCTGCATTAATCTGCTGTGCCCAGCGTGCTTCATCCAATTTACTTCCGCCCATGGCTTTACCCCAGATCACTGCGCCGTTGGTGTCTAGAAGCGCTATGCCAAAGTCTCCTGCACCACGGTAATCGACCATCGTGCCGTTCGATGAATAGGTTTGTCCACTCACCAAATATTTCCCGTCGAAGGTTTTGCTGATGTGATAGGCATAATCATAACTTAATCCACCCACGGAGGTTTCCCAGATTAAATTGCCCTGATGGTCAATTTTAATGATCCAGAAGTCATTAACTCCTAATGCCTGGGATTTTTGTCCTTCGGTAGAACTGGACACTCCGCAGATCACGAAGCGGTTCGGTTCCGGCTCGATGACCCAGCGGGCAGCATCATCTAAATTTCCGCCAAACGTTTTTTGCCAGATCAGGTTGCCTAAAGTATCCAGCATGAGGATCCAATAATCGCTCATGCCATGGCTCAGAGTAAGGTCACCATCGGTGGATTGGGCATAGCCCACCACAAGTAAATTGCCTGAGCTGGTTTCCAAGATACAGGAAGCTTCTTCGTTGAGGCTGCCGCCGAAAACTTTTTTCCAGACCACCGTACCAACGGCGTCAATTTTTGCTACGACGATGTCGCGACCCCCATGGTTGCCCGCCCCTAATCCATCCATGCTTTCCGTAAACCCCGTGAGGTAGTAGTAGTTCCCACTTGGAATGATGCGATAACAATTGTCAAAGCCGCTGCCGCCATAAGTTTTTTTCATTAAAATATTACCAGAAGAGTCGAGTTTGAGTATCCAGATATCAAAATAACCGTTATGGCTTCCTACATCATTATTTTGCGATTGGGAATAGCCCCCCACTACAAAGCCACCGTCGATAGTTGGCTCGACGCAGCGGGCCGTCTCGCCACGGGTTCCGCCGTACGTCTTAACCCACTTCAGTGTTCCGTTAGCAGAGAACCGCGCAATCATGTAGTCTGTCCCCCCTTTATTGGCGGGAATGTCGTAGTCCGACGATTGAGAGCTACCCACCACAATGAAGCCGCCGTCAGGGCAAACGGCTCCGCCCCTGATTTCATCCTGTTTTGACCCTCCCAGGCTATATTGCCATTGAATAATGGGGGGCTGCTGAGCAGCAAGAAACTTGACGTGAAGTAGAAAAATCACCGTTGTAGCGGCAGAATAAGCTATAGCCAGCCCCCTTGAATGAGAGTTTACAGCATGCATAATGATGAGTTTTTTAATAATATCTAAATCAGGAATCCCCTCTTTTAGAAAACCTAATTTACATAAAAACAATTTCAAACAAAAATTATTCTCGGAATTTCTGGAGAAAGATGGAGCAGGCCACTTGATCGGTCTTGAAATGGAACAGGGGTGGCTTCAGGTGAGGTAGAGGATGCCAACGCAGGGTTTTTCCGTCTCGGCCAGAAAACCTTGGCACGTCACTTCTTATTGCGGTTAGATGCCCTTCAAAAGTGACTATATAATAGACGCATATTACTTGTGCGGAAGGGTCGAAAGCCGATTGTACGAAAAAATCAGTAGTGTACAAATGAGTGAATGATTTCACTGCAGTGCCTGTTTCCTCAAGCCATTCTCTGCGCAGGCAGTCGGCTATGCCTTCTCCTGTCATCAGGCCGCCGCCGGGAAATTTGGTTACTTGAAAGTTTCCTATCTGTTCATCGGCCAATAGAACCCATTGGTCTTCGTGAATGCAAATTCCGTAAACGCGCACAACGAGCTTGGAAACAGCCTTTGTGGAAAAATTGTGCTTAAGACCAGACATGATGGAGCAACCTTTTCGTGAAAAGATAAGTCTAACACTTTATGCATGCAGCCTACAACTGCATGCCTTGAATAGCGAACTTAAAAGAATCTAAAACTCTGGGCTATGAAAGCAAAAATGTGGTTCTGGGCATGGTTTACTATGACGATGTTGCTTACGGTATGGCGGGCACAGGCTCAGTTCGAGGTAAGCGGTAGCGTTACCACCCAGGCGGGAGATCCATTGACCGGGGTCACAGTGGCCGTAAAAGGGACCAACATTGGTACCACCACCGACGAAGACGGCCAGTTTCGCCTGAACATACCGGGAACAACAGCCACGCTGGTGTTTAGTTATGTCGGTTTTGCGACAGTTGAAAAAACCGTATCCAGCGATAACAGGCGACTGGAGGTCGTAATGGTCGAATCGAGCAGTGTGTTGGAAGAGGTGATTATCAGTGGTTTGGCCACCACGGTCAAACGCAGCAATGCGGCCAATGCGGTAGCCCAGATCGATGCCAAGCAGCTGACAGGCATTGTACCCCCCTCCACTTTTGACGGCGCACTGCAGGGCAAGTTCCCTGGCGTGCAGATTAGCCAGAACTCAGGAGCGCCGGGAGGGGGTATCAATATCAGAATGCGGGGAATCACCTCGATCAACTCTGCCACTCAACCGTTGTTTATTATCGACGGTGTTTATGTGGACAATTCCATAATTCCTCCTGGCCTTAATGTGGTATCACAGGCAGCTGCTCGAGGAAGTCCTCGCCAGTTCGATCAGGACAATGCCGCCAACCGGATTGCGGACCTGGATGCCGGCGATTTTCAAACGGTAGAGATTCTCAAAGGCCCTTCGGCAGCAGCTATTTATGGAGCTCGGGCAGCGGGTGGAGTTGTGATTGTCACTACTAAAAGGGGCAGCAGTTCACCCGATGCACCGCGGGTGCGCTTCAGCCAGTCATTGGGCTTTCAACAAATTCTTAACCCTCTGGGGATGCGCCAATGGGATACCCAAAAGGTGGCTGACTTCTACGGCGCCGGTTCTGCAGAAATTCAAAAGTTTCTGGACGCACAGGCCGCCGGCAAACTCTATGACTACGAAATGGAACTTTATGGCAACAAAGGGCTGATCTCAGATTCGCGTTTGTCGGTAATGGGAGGCAATGAACGTACCGCCTTTTATGCCAGTGGTTCCCATCGAAATGAGGAAGGTATCGTATTAAACACCGGTTACACCAAAACCGCCTTACGCCTTAATGTGGACCATGAAATCTCTGAAGCCTTGGAAGTTCGGCTTTCCAGTAATTATATCAAAGCCAGTGCCGATCGGGGTTACTTCAACAACGACAATACAGGAACTACCATGAGTATTGCCTTATCATCCACGCCGCCCTGGGCTGAATTACACCCCTTGCCCGATGGTTCGTATCCAAACAATCCATATGCACCGTCTAACTTTTTGCAAACGCGCGATCTGATCACCAACAACGAGTCGGTGGATCGCATCATTATGGGGGGTACCATTACGGCAAAAATTATCAATACCGACGTACAATCCTTGAAGTTGCTGTTGCAAGGTGGGTTTGACAGTTATACGCTGCTGACGCGAGCCATTTTCCCCAGAGAATTGCAATTCCAAAAAGACGGAAATGGTACAAACGGAGCGTCAATACAAGGCACCACACCCAACTTTACCAACAACCAGTCGGCCATATTGGTGCATACGTATTACACCCCTTCATTTACGTTCCGCACCCAGGGCGGACTTACGCGTGAAAGTTTTAAGCGCAATACGATCATCGTTACCGCAACCCAGCTCATTGGTTCCCAAACCAACGTCAATCAGGCGGGCTCCATCAGCACTTTTCAATTCCGCTCGCAACAACTGGACCTCGGTGGATTTATCCAGGAAGAAATTAACTGGGATGACAAGGTGATTGCCACATTGGGCGTTCGGGCTGATAAATCGTCAAACAATGCAGATCCGAATCTATTGTACTGGTACCCCAAGGCATCGTTGGCGGTGAATCTTACCCGTTTTGTGGACGGATTAGATCCATTTAGTACCCTGAAGCCCCGGATAGCCTATGGTGAATCCAGCAATTTTCCGCCGCCCAATGCCATTTTCACCAATCTCAACGGCGTCATCATTGATGGCTTAGCCGGATCTTTGGTAAATAATCAAAGGGGCAATACTGCTATTCAGCCGGAGCGACAACAGGAGTTAGAGTTAGGTGTTGACATAGGGGTTGTGCAAGATCGCGCCGTATTGGAGTTGACCCGGTATCGAAAGGTATCAAAAGACCTCATTTTTACCGCTGCAGTGCCTCCCTCTTCGGGATATACGACCAAGATCGTCAACGGAGGTACTCTGGAAAACCGAGGGTGGGAGATCACTTTGTCGGCTGACTTGGTCAGAACCGAGAACTTAAGCTGGTTTAGCAGCATCAGTTGGTGGAAAAACCGGTCAGAGATTACCGAACTCAATGTGCCTGCTTTTGTTACCAGTGCTTTTGGAGCCACTTTAGGCACTTTCTACATCGATACCAATCGCAGTGCAACGCAGATCGTAGGGATCGGCGATCCCGATCTTATAGAACCCGGTGATGAATATGTCGTGTATGGGGACTTTGAGCCAGACTTCCAAATGTCGTTCTATGAGGATCTGCGCTACAAGAATTGGAGCCTCACTTTTTTGATCCATTGGAAAAAAGGAGGGGACAATATCAATCTTACCCAGTTGCTCACCGATTTAGGGGGCACTTCGCACGACTACGATGATTTCACACTGGATCCGGAAGGGATCCTTCCGAATGGACCTTACCGAATCAGCCAGCTGGGCGTGAGTGCTGCGCCGTTTGTAGAAGATGCAAGCTATGTGCGGTTGAGAGAGGTCGGCTTGTTCTACACGTTAACAGGAGAGCAAATCGGTGCGTGGACAAGCAACCTGGTACGTTCCGCTCAAATAGGCATTTCGGCCCGAAACCTGCTGAACTTCTTTAAGTACAATAGTTACGATCCGGAGGTATCCAATTTTACGGGCAATGGATTGGCCAGTGGGGTAGAGGTGAACCCGTATCCTTCCTCTAAATCGTTTCTGGTGTCATTGAATGTCAGTTTTTAAAATAAAAAAATCTTTAATGTCATGAAAGCGCAGCAAAACAACAGCCGCAGCTTGTGGATGATCGTGTTGGCCGTGTTCGTGGGTTTAAATTCCTGCACCATTGAGGAACAGGTTGACCTGAATGCGCCAAGCGTGGACGGCATCGAGGCAAATGCCACCATCAGTGAGCTCAACAACCTGGTGGCCGGAATTCTCCATGGTCAGCGCAACGATCTAGATATTTATCTTGACGATCATGCCATCATTGGCCGTGATTTTTATCGGTTCTCCAGTGCTGACCCTCGCTTTACGGCCGACATTCCCGGTGCCGGCTCAGCAGTGCTGGATAACAATACGTTTTACATCACGCGGCCTTGGGCTGCCGGATATCAGGTAATCCGCAATGCCTGGGTTTTGCGGCATGCCGTAGCCAATACTTCGGCGCCGATCAACGATGAGCAGAAACGGGGCTATTTGGGCTTTGCCAAAACCATGCAAGCCCTTCAAATGCTGTGGTTATCTAACTTAACTTACGACAATCCGGACGGTTGCATCCGCGTTGACGTGGAAGATCCCGACAATTTAGGCCCTCTGGTAAGCTACGATGAGGCACTCGATTTCATCGCCGCTTTATTGGATGAAGCTTACGATGATCTAAACAACGCCGGCAACAGTTTTCTGTTTCCGCTTTCAACGGGCTTCGCATCTTTCAACACACCGGCAACTTTTGGTCAATTCAACAGGGCATTACGGGCACGGGTGGCTGCGTACCAGCAGGACTGGAATGAAGTGCTCAACAGCTTGGCTGTTTCTTTCCTCAATCCTTCCGGCTCTTTGACGCTTGGGGCTTACGTGGCATTTTCCACCGCAAGTGGCGATCGCCCCAACAGCATGTACATTTCCTTGCCCAACTTGCCTTCAAATGCACGCGTGGCAGTAAATTCCTGGGTAGCCGATGCTGAACCCGGTGATCTGAGACTAAATAAGGTTGCCCCGCGTAGTGAACCGGCGGTATCGGGCCAGTTCTCTTCAAATTACGATGTGGCCTTGTGGAGTTCGCTTGATGATGATATTGCCATCATCCGAAATGAAGAACTCATCTTACTGTCGGCCGAAGCAAAAATTCATTTAGGCGATCTGAGTGGGGCTATTGCAGATTTGAACATTATTCGGGTGGCAGCAGGCTTGGCGCCTTATTCCGGGCCTTCCGATCCGGAAAGCCTGATCAACGAAATGCTCAAGCAGCGGCGTTACTCTTTATTCGGGGAGGGGCATCGGTGGGTGGACATGCGCCGTTACAATCGCCTCGACCAGATCCAAACCGATAACCCCGACGAGGACGTCTGGCGCTATTTTCCCATCCCTGCTTCAGAAGGTTAATGGGGATCATCCCCAAGGTACGAGCATAACCGGCAGAAAAACCTTTGCAGGGGAGGCTCAGTTGCTGGCGCCAATGCTTCTGTAAGGTGAGCATTGTTACGGATGCGCTGAGATTTTTTGTCGGTCGAAAAATTCAATAGGCAGGGCCATGAGGTAGGCCTAAGCAGCTGATCTCTGGTCAACTTAATTTGCTGCCTGCCGCTGTAGCTGTTCAGCTTCTTCCCGAAGTGGAGAGGCTATTTCAGTATTGATTTGCCGACGCAACAGCTGATAAACTTTATCTACTTCGGGAATCAGTTCGAGCCCGGGCAATGGATGGGAGGTAAAATAAAACTTGCCGAAAAGCCATGGCCAGAGCGGATTGGTATTACCGAAAAAGATAAAACCACTGCCGTCTTTTTCTTCATTCTTATCAAGGTGCGAGATATTGCGCAAGGGTAGGGTAAAGAGTTTGCTGCGTCGGCCTGAGAGTTTGAGTACCCTTCGGTTGGTAATGCAATAGCACGTGTATTTGCGCCGGAAATAATCGCGTACAAAGCGAATGCCGGCCATGTAGATTCCGGCTCCTGCAAACATTAGGCCGATGATTTGGTAGCTTACGGGTGCTCGGTAAGTGATGATGATGTAATCAATGATGGCGGAAAAGCCCACTAAAATGATGCTGAACGGGATGAGGATGATGTCGGCATCGCGGAGAAAAAAGCCTTGTTTGGGTCCACCCAACCATAAAATAGTTTCCCCCTCTTTAAGATAGGGACTAAACCGCTGCAGTAACCGATCCGACATGCTTTTACAAAATAACAATGAAACCGTCTGACGTGCACAACCTACACCTGTGGGTTTGTTACTTTCGTAGCTCAATTGCGGGCCGGTGAAATACATAAACCGGGAGTTGAGTTGGCTGTCGTTTAACGCGCGGGTGCTGCAGGAAGCGGCTGACCCTCAGGTGCCTTTGTTAGAGCGCCTGCGCTTTTTGGGAATTTTTTCCTCAAACCTGGACGAGTTTTTCCGTGTGCGTGTTGCTACCCTCAAGCGGATGAAACAGTTGGGGAAGCAGGCGCGCCTTCCTTTCGGGGAATCTCCTAAGCGCATCTTGACCGAGATTTTCGACCAGGTTATCCGGTTGCAAAACCAGTTCAACACCATTTACGCAGGC
This sequence comes from Chitinophagales bacterium, assembly GCA_025056305.1. Lineage (GTDB taxonomy): Bacteria > Bacteroidota > Bacteroidia > Chitinophagales > UBA10324 > JANWXQ01. The sequence goes on from JANWWJ010000027.1 coordinate 201,431, forward strand.
ATCCAGCACGAGCTGGAAGAAGAGAAAATTCACATCATCAACGAAAAGCAGCTCACCGAGGAACAGGGACGTTTCGTACGGAACTATTTTCATGCCCATGTTCGAGCTGCACTTGTGCCATTGATGGTTGATAAGATTGAGGAATTTCCTTACTTACGCGACCATTCCATCTATTTAGCTGTTTTACTAAGCGACAGTCAGCGTCAGCACAAAAGCCGTTATGCCCTTATCGAAATTCCCACCGATGTGGTTTCGCGTTTTTTGGTCTTGCCTTCTCATGACGAAAATGCATATGTGATCTTGCTGGACGATGTCATTCGCTACTGCTTAGCCGATATCTTCTACATCTTTCCGCACGATACGTATCAGGCCTGGACTGTCAAGCTTACGCGGGATGCCGAAATAGACTTGCACGATGATTTCAACGCCACCATGATTGAAAAGCTGGAAAAGGGGCTGAAGCAGCGGCGACGTGGCCGTCCGGTTCGGTTTATCTACGATGCCACTATTGACGCAGGGATGCTCAATTATTTTTTAGAACGTATGAAACTCAAAAAGGACAGCGAAAATCTGGTGGCCGGTGCTCGATATCATAACTTCAAGGACTTCATTCATTTTCCAACGCTAGGCAAGCATCATTTGCGGTATCCGCCCATGCAGCCGGTGCCACATCCGGATCTGCAACCCAACCGCAGCATTTTTCAGGTTTTGGACCAAAAAGATGTTTTATTGCATTATCCTTATCATTCATTTGATTATTTCATAGACTTCCTTCGCGAGGCAGCTATTGACCCCAAGGTTCAGGAAATCAAAATCACGCTTTATCGACTGGCCAAGAATTCAAAGGTGGCCAATGCCTTGATCAATGCTGTGCGCAATGGAAAAAAGGTCGTTGTGGTCATGGAATTGCAGGCCCGCTTTGACGAAGAGCACAATATTTATTGGAGCGATCGGCTTCGCGAAGAAGGCGCTACAGTTCTATTCGGCATCCAGGGCCTAAAGGTGCATTGTAAGGTATGCTTGATCAAACGCAAAGAGCATCGCGAAACCAAATGGTACGCAAACATATCTACGGGCAACTTCAATGAAACTACAGCCCAGATTTATACCGATCACTGCCTGTTTACCAGCGACAAGCGGATCACCCATGAGCTCGATCAGATGTTCACCTTTTTTGTGAACACTTATAAGGTTCCCACCTATAAATACCTGCTGTTGTCGCCGCTGACCATGCGCAGCCGCATTGAGCAGCTTATTCGCAGAGAAATCGCACATGCGCAAAAAGGAAAGCCGGCAGCCATCAATCTGAAGCTGAACAACCTTGCCGACAAGCAAATGATTGACCTGTTGCACGAAGCCGCTTTAGCTGGAGTAAAGATGCGCCTTATGGTGCGCGGCGCATGTTCGTTTGCACCCGTATCGCAGCGGGTTAGCGCTCATCTGGAGATACGCAGCCTGGTGGACCGTTTCCTGGAGCACTCACGCCTGATGATCTTCTGGAACGGTGGCGATCCTGAAGTTTATTTAACCTCTGCCGACTGGATGATCCGCAATCTGGATGGGCGCGTTGAAATGGCTATGCCCATACTTGATTCTGCCATACGCGACGAGTTGATTCAATATTTCGAGCTGCAATGGCGCGACAATGTCAAGGCCCGGCATATAACCGCGCAGCAGGACAATCCTTATGTGCGCAATGACCTGCCCCCTTTCCGGGTGCAGGAGGCTTTGCGCGATTGGTTGGCTTCACGCGCAGCCGTGGTTTCTGCCAAATCGGATGGCGTACAGGCTGCACCTAAGTTGGAACCCCAGGTGTAGTAGTCCGCACACATTCTGTACATCGGATGAAACATATGGCCTTGTTTTACGTTGCTAATTTTACCTAAGCAATAAGGCCATGCGACGAAATGGAGTATTTATTCTTTTATGGACTTGCGCAGCTCCTGCCTTCGCACAAGGCCTGAGCTTTTCTGCCGGTGAGCAAGCCAGAGGCGAAAATCCGTCGACATTTGTGGTGGCCTCCGATGGCGGTGCAATCAACATCTTCTTTGCATTGCCGGCATCGGCTCAGGCAACTGAAGTAAGCTTTGACATTTATCGGGTTTCAGGCAACAAAGAGCAGTACCATGCTACGGTGAAAAGTCCGGTAAGTGCACGCAAAACTGCTGACAAACAAGTCTGGTTCTATGATGAAGGCCGCTATCGCATCTACGTTTACGACGAGCACGATCGCTTGCTCAGCAAAGGCGAGTTCACCGTGCTTAAACAACCGTAATTAACTCATTCTGTTTCCTCCTCCAACTGGTTCAATGCCTGTATCAATTCCTGCCTGGTACGCTCATCAGAAGGGGTGCAGCGACTAATGCCTTCGCGATACGTATGCCGCGCTTCTTCAACCATACCCATCTGTTGGTATAGGTTGCCCAAGTGGTAATAAAGGCCGAGATAGTCGGGATGCAAATGTTTCAGTCGTACAAAGTAATCGCGGGCTGTTTGCCCGTCACCCATCTGCTTGTATTCCAGAGCTAATGCGTACAGTAGGAAAGCATCTTGAGGCTTTTCCTGCAACAGCTGCAGCAGCAGTTTGACGCGGGTGGTGGCATCCACTTCAGTTTATACTACTTTAGCCTCCGCTAAGTTGCAATCACTTACTTCTAAAGGCAACAGGCATGAAGATTCTGGTATGCATCAGCAGAACTCCTGACACCACAAGCCGCGTCGCTTTTACCGACAACAATACCCGCTTTGATGCGGATAAGGTTCAATTCATCATCAACCCTTACGACGAGTGGTACGCCTTAGTTCGCGCAGTGGAGCTTCAAGAGTCGCAGGGAGCGGCAGTCACCTTACTGCATGTTGGCGGTGCCGAGGGTGATGCCATTTTGCGCAAAGCATTAGCCATCGGTGGCGACCGCGCTATTCGCATCGACGCCGAGCCACCGGATGCTTACTTTGTGGCCGTACAGATAGCCGCTTTTTTGCGTCAAGACCCTCACGATTTGGTGTTGGTAGGTAAAGAAACCATTGACTACAATGGCTCTCAGGTAGGAGGCATGATTGCCGGCCTGCTCGAATGGCCTTTCGTGTCGTTGGCTTCGCGATTAGAGCTTGCCGGCAGTACTGCGGTGTTGGAACGTGACATCTCCGGCGGAAAGGAAGAGATTGAAGTTCCGTTGCCCGTGGTGGTTAGTTGTGCCAAGGGAATGGCCGAGCAGCGCATCCCGAACATGCGTGGCATTATGGCTGCACGAACAAAACCGCTCACCGTGCGTGCTGCTGAGCCGGCCGAGGCTTTGGCGCCTATGATTGCCTTTGAGTTGCCTAAAGCCAAGCAAGGGGTAAAGCTCATCAGCCCTGACCAACCCGAAGAGCTGGTGCGCTTGTTGCATGTGGAGGCAAAAGTGATTTAAAAAATTTTAATGCAAGTATGAGCGTGCTGGTTTTTGCAGAAACAGCAGAAGGCAATTTCCGTAAGCCTGCTTTTGAGTCCGTGAGCTACGGACAGCGGGTAGCCGCCAGCTTGGGGTTGCCTCTGCATGTGCTGTGCTTGGATCATGAATTAAGCGAAAGTTCCATTAAGCAACTTGGCGACTACGGCGCCAGCCATGTGTTGTGGGACCGTAATGAATTGTTTCGGCATTTTGATCCTCAGCCATTTGCTAAAGCCCTTCGCACAGCCGCTGAAGCAACGCAGGCCAGTGTTATCGTCCTCTCGCTCACGTACAACGGACGTGCGCTTGCTCCGCTGCTGGCTGCTCAACTGAACGCCGGATTGGTTACCGGCGCGATACAGCTGCCGGAGTTTGTGGGTCAAGAGTTTCGAATCAAGAAAAACGTATTTGGAGGTAAAGCCATAGCCACCGTTGCTTTACGTACTCCTGTGAAGATTATAGCGGTCTTGCCGAATGCAGTAGCGCCCCAGCGGGCCTCAACTGATGTGGCCGTAGAACTATTTGAAAGTGGAGTTACTGCAAGTGATTGGAAGATCAAGATCAAGGGTATCCGCAAGAGCTCAGGTAAGGTGATTTTGTCCGATGCCGAAATTGTGGTGTCAGGCGGAAGGGGGTTGAAGGGGCCTGAGAACTGGGGCATGATTGAAGAGTTGGCTGAAGTGCTGGGAGCCGCTACCGCCTGCTCCCGACCTGTCGCCGATGTACACTGGAGGCCCCATGAGGAGCACGTCGGACAGACAGGCTTGACGATACGCCCCAACCTGTACATTGCCATCGGCATATCGGGGGCTATTCAACATCTGGCTGGCGTCAACGGCAGCAAGGTCATCGTAGTCATCAACAAAGACCCTGAAGCTCCTTTTTTCAAAGCGGCCGATTACGGGATCGTGGGAGATGCCTTTGAGATCGTGCCGGCATTAACACGGGCCTTTAAACGGTTTAAGTCGGGAGAGCTAACTTTTTCCTGAGGTGAATACCTTTTGGTGCATGCGGGAAAGTTTATACTTTCGTTAAGGGAGGGTAGCCATGCGCAAGATTGAATTGCAGATTGTAAGCATCACCCACAGCATTTCCCAAGCCCATTCCTACGCCGTTTTGCTCAGTGAAGTGGGGGGACTGCGGCGGCTGCCTATCGTCATCGGAGGTTTTGAAGCGCAGGCTATCGCCGTGGCCTTGGAAAATATGAAGCCCACACGGCCTTTGACCCATGATTTAATGAAAAACATATGTCAGACATTTAATATTGAACTTAAAGAAGTTATCATCAACAATTTGCTTGACGGTATTTTTTATGCGCAATTGGTCTGCAAATACCGCAATCAAATCATTGAGATCGACAGCCGCACCAGCGATGCCCTGGCGCTGGCTGTTCGTTTTGACTGTCCCATATACACTTATGAATTTGTGTTAGACAGTGCCGGCATCATCATGGAAGAACTGCAAGAAGAAGAGGAGTCTGAAAAGCCTGCACCAGAGCCTCCTTCAGCCGAATCGATGAAGATTAAAGATTTGTCCAAATACAGTTCAGAAGAGTTAAATCGTATGCTTCAAAAATTGCTGGAGAAGGAAGACTACGAACAAGCCATATTGGTACGTGACGAGCTATCACGCCGCAAGCGAAAGCATTCGTAAAACACAGCTAATTCAGCAGCACGACCGGGGTTTAAGGCCCCAACCCCATTGCAGAAAGCAAGGCATGACCTTAGCCCATGTTGAGGGATGATGGCGGCCCTGAAGTACTTCGCAATAGGTGACATCACGGAAAGGGCGATAGCCTTTGTGCACGAGTTCGGTAATAAGATCTAAGGTGTCGTCAATAGCATCGATGATGCCGTTGTTGTTGCGGTCGGCGGTTTCGTCGTGAGTTCCGGCCTGAAACCAGAAGCGCAGGCCCGGGCGCTGCGTACTGTTGCGTATCATCAAATGCGCTATGCGATGGCGGTTTTCATCAAAATTAGGTCCGTACGGGCGGCTGCGCCACCATAAGGAACCGCTGAAGACGCCGACGCAGCGAAACCATTGCGGGAACTGCCAGGCCAGGTCCAAGGCCGACAAGCCGCCTAACGAACAACCTGCAACGCCGTTGACGGCAGTTTCCAGATCCAGCCGGAACGTCTGATCCAAAAAGGGCAGCAATTCACGCGATATGAATTGGGCATATTGGCGGGCACGCGATCCTCGCCGCTGATAGTCGGGATGGCCCGTAATGCCGTATTCCTGCAACCGGTCGCCGGCATGCACAGCCACAACAATCAATTCATGGATTTGTTGCTTTTGAAATAGTCTGCTTAAAGTGGCTTTCAAGCGAAGACGGCCAAGGTCTTGTCCGTCGTTGAGCAATAACAACGGGTAACGCCTACGGCTCTTGGCATAAGCAGGCGGAACCAGCACATCAGCAATGACTTGTCGTTTCAGATAATCGGAGTAAAGCGAGGGTAAGCGCAATTCTTCGCAAGGCTTGTAGGTCATAAGTAAAAGAAGGCTGCAAGTATAGGACGAAGCATCGTCATCAACGATGGTGCAGCGCAGCCCTTGCCAGATAATTGAGGCACTTAAGGGCTTGTTGTTTACCTTTGCCGACTTGTTGGGCTGTCCTCATGCACGGGTTACGCGACTACGACATTGCCTTTGTAGGCTTACCGCAGGGGGTAAGCCATTTTGATTTTCGGATCACCAAGGCATTTTTCGACCAATTTCCCAACTCAATTATTGAAAACGCAGATGTGCGTGTTCATATGGATTTTGAAAAACAGCCGTCTTTTTTTCTTTTAAAATTTCACATGTCCGGAACCATCGAGCAGCATTGCTACCGATGCCATGCTTTGCTGGAAATGCCTGTGTCGTTCGAGCGCCAGGTGGTGGTCAAATTTGAGGCCGATGTTGAGGACGATGAAGATGATGGCGACGCCGATGTCATATACATACGCCGCAGCGACACCCACCTTTCTGTGGCACAACACATATATGATTTTTTAACGCTGTGTTTGTTGGAGTATCGTGCGAGCTGTGATCAGCTTCCTGAACCGCGGGCGTGTGATCCTGAGGTGCTGGCGCGCCTGCACACAGCTGAGCCTGTGCGTGCCGACGCCCGCTGGGCAGAGCTCAAAAACATTAAAATCCACTAAAGATGCCTAATCCAAAACGACGCCATTCTAAATCGCGGCAACGCAAGCGCCGCACCCACGACAAGCTCACCATGCCTACCCTGTCGGTAGATCCGACGACCGGAATGACACATGTGCGCCACCGTGCCCATTATTTCGAAGGCGAACTTTATTATCGGGGAAAAAAGATCTTAGGCAAGACTTCCTGAAAGCTTCGGGCGGCATAATTCAACTTCGTGCTCATGCCCAGCCTCAGAATTGGTATTGACGCCATGGGTGGCGACTACGCACCGCAAGAGTGCGTGCATGGCGTGGCTTTGGCTTTAAGTGAGCTGCCCGAGCAAGCTCAATTGGTGCTTTTTGGCCAAGCTCCCAAGATAGAGCCGCTGCTCGAGCAATTCCAAATTGATGGCCGCCGTGTTTCATTGGTCCATTGCGAGGAGGTCATCACCATGGCTGAAGCCCCGACGCGGGCTTTGCAACAAAAGCCTAAATCGAGCATTGCTGTCGGCTTTCAACAGCTCAGGGAAGGAACTATCGATGCTTTTGCCGGTGCCGGCAACACCGGTGCCATGTTGGTGGGGGCCATGTATTCGGTGCGAACAATAAACGGGGTTTTGCGGCCTGCCTTAACCACCGTAGTGCCTCGCGATAATGATCATCTGGGCATTTTGTTGGATGTAGGTGCCAATGTGGACTGCCGGCCCGAAATGTTGCTGCAGTTCGGCATCTTGGGCTCGCTCTACGCTCGCTACGTCTATCACATCGAACAGCCTCGGGTCGCTTTGGTCAGCATCGGTGAAGAAGAAGGGAAAGGCAATCAACTGGTCAAAGAAACCGCCGAGTTGATGCGGGCAAGTCGGCAATTGCATTTTATCGGCAATATCGAGGGCCGCCACATTTTCAGCAATCTTGCCGATGTGATGGTGTGTGATGGTTTTGTCGGCAATATCATATTAAAATTTGGTGAAAGCATTTATGATATGGTCAAGCGTAGAGGAATTACAGACCCATATTGGGATCGTTTTAATTATGAAAACTACGGAGGTACCGGCATTTTGGGAGTCAACGCACCGGTTGTTGTGGCGCATGGTATTTCAAATGCCAAGGCTTTCCGAAACATGATATTGCTTACGCGCGATATCGTAGAATCGCGGTTGGTGGAGCGCTTCCGCGAAGCGTTTCTCAATTTCCAAGCAGCCGAGTTGGGGTAGCTTGTTATCTTAGCGGCCGTTTTTTCTGCAGATCCTTTGAATGGCTAAAATCACTGCCGCCATCACCGGAGTTCATGGATGGGTGCCCGAAGCCATTCTTTCCAATGCCGATTTGGAAAAAATGGTGGACACCACCGATGAATGGATCGTAACACGTACGGGTATTCGCGAGCGGCGCCTTTTGAAAGGAGAAGGCAAAGGAACTTCTGTGATTGGAGTGAATGCTGTACGCGGCCTGCTGAAGAAAACCAATACCAATCCCGATAGCATTGAGCTGCTCATCTGTGCCACTACCACGCCGGATATGCAATTTCCGGCTACAGCCAACATCATTTGTGATGAGGTAGGCTTGAAGCATGCCTGGGGTTATGATCTTAATGCCGCTTGTTCGGGATTCCTGTATGCTTTGGCTACGGCAGCTCGCATGATCGAATCCGGGGCTCATCGGCGAATCATCGTTGTCGGTGCCGATAAGATGTCATCCATCATCGACTACACCGATCGTACTACCTGTGTGTTGTTTGGAGATGGCGGCGGAGCCGTACTGCTGGAGCCCAATACCCACGGTTTGGGCATCTTGGATTCCATCATGTACGCCGACGGATCCGGCCGAGTGCATCTGCATCAAAAAGCAGGCGGATCGGTATTACCCGCCAGCCATGAAACTGTAGAGAAGCGGTTGCATTATGTCTATCAGGAAGGGCAGGCCGTTTACAAGTTTGCGGTGTCGCGTATGGCCGACGTGGGCTATGAGATCATGACCAAAAACGGGTTAACTCCTGACGACATTGCTTATTTGGTACCACACCAAGCCAACAAGCGCATCATCGATGCTACTCGTTTAAAAATGGGATTGCCAGAACACAAGGTCATGATCAACATTGAACGGTATGGCAACACCACCAATGGCACGATTCCTTTATGCCTGTGGGAGTGGGAGCGAAAGCTGCATGTTGGAGATAACCTGATTTTATGTGCTTTCGGGGGAGGGTTTACGTGGGGGGCCATTTACATGAAATGGGCCTATAACTCCCGATAGAGCATGGAGAACTCGGTTAAATTTTGAAGTATGGCAACTACTGTAGATATCAAAAAAGGCGTTGCGCTGAAATTCAGAAACGATGTCTATCTGGTACTCGATTTCCAGCACGTAAAACCAGGTAAAGGGGGTGCATTTGTGCGCACTCGCCTAAAATCGCTTACTACCGGCAAAATCATTGACCAGACATTTAACAGTGGTGAAGAAATAGATTTAGTTACCGTTCAGCGTCGGAAGTATCAATTCTTATACAGCGACGAAGCGGGCTATCATTTTATGGATCAAAACACGTTTGAACAGGTCACGCTTGATGCAGACATGGTAGATGGCAAAGAATTCCTCAAAGAAGGGCAGGAGGTGGAAATCGTCTTTGATGCAGAAACCGATCGTGCTTTAAGCTGTGAGCTGCCCTTGCACGTAGTGTTAAAAGTAACGTATGCTGAACCGGCCGTCAAAGGGGATACTGCAAACAATCCAATGAAAAAGGCCACCCTGGAAACGGGGGCAGAGATCCTGGTGCCCATGTTTGTAGAATCGGGTATTTACGTGAAAGTGGATACCCGCACAGGCGAATACGTAGAGCGGGTCAAAGATTGAGCAGGCACTTTTGCTGCCTGTCGAGCTTTAGCTGATCGCTATTGGCGGACCAGGGGGAGGTCAACATTGCTTGAGCAAATAGCTAAAGCACTTTTGCATAGAGAAAATTTTAAACTTACCACACCTCAAATTTTACCTGCACCGCACTAATGATGATGCCCGACGGTTTCTGCAGGACGCCAAAAGATGAATAAAGCCTCACTAAAAACACCACATGCAACTTTGCGGCGTTGTGGAATCCTTTCACATAGAGCTCGGGCCAGGGCGCATACACACGGTAATCCTGGGAGCGGGGCCCGATCTGGTGGTTGGCTTTCATGGCTTTGGGGAAAGCAGTAGTCGGTTCCAAGCATTGGCCGATGCCTTACATGGCTTCTGTAAGATAGCAGCCATTGATCTGCCTTTTCACGGAATCAGCCAGTGGCCCGAAGATGAAGTGCTCCAGCCAGCGCAATTGTGCAGGCTTCTGCAACAGATAAAAGAGCACTGCAGGCCGAATCGGCTTTTTGTGTTGGGTTACAGCATTGGTGCACGCCTGGCCTTAGCAGCTGCAATACACTGCGGTCGCTTCGATGGCCTGATGCTTGTAGCACCTGATGGCCTGGTGCAGCATACCTGGTATAACGTAGCGGTGTATCCGAAATGGGGCCGGTATCTCTTCCGTCATTTTATCGAACAGCCTGCTTTGGTTTTTTTTCTGGCTTCGCTCTTTCGTAAGCTAGGCTTGCTTTCCAGCTCACGCTATCGCATCCTGCAGCAAAATGCTGACACGGCTCCAAAGCGCAGGAAAGTATATCAAACCTGGATGTGCTTGAGCGCCTTGAACGTCACTGAAGGGCAGCTGGCGAATTCCCTAGCAAGACAGTTCATGTCATTGAAAGTCTTGATCGGAAAATACGATCGAGTGTTGCACCGAAACCGGATCCGGCGCATCGTAGGTCGGCTACCCCATGCCGAGCTGCATATGCTTGCCTGTGGCCATCGCGTGCCCGACGAGGAAATCATAAGAGAGCTGCGCCTATGGTTTCATTAGCCTTTAGCATCGTTTTGGGAGTGGCATTAGTGCTTTATGTATTTTTTTTTCTACTATTCATATTTGGCTGGAGTTCCTTACGGGGATGTTCAGGCTCTTCCCGTCTGCCTGAGAAGCAGGTAAGCGTGGTTATTGTGGCTCGGAATGAAGAAGCCCACATTGGGGCCCTGTTGAGTGACTTAAGCAAACAGCGTTACCCCAAAGCGTGTACGGAAATCATTGTCGTAAACGATTGTTCCACCGACAACACGGCAGCAGCGGTGTTGCCGTACATAGGTGAGCGGGTTCGGCTGTTGCAGCTTGAAGACTACGTCGATGTGGTGCACTTCAAAGGCAGCTTTAAGAAGATGGCCATACAGGTGGCTGTACAACAGGCCCGGGGCGAATGGATCGCCCGTGTTGATGCAGACTGCAGGGTAGGTCCGCACTGGCTGTCCACGCTGATGTGTTGCCAGCAGGCACGTCAGGCTGTCATGGTGTGTGGACCGGTCAATTTTTCGCATGATGGCTCGTTGATGCAACAGCTTATTGCACTGGATAATCTTGGGCTCATGGGAATAGGTGGAGCTACGTTGGCCATGGGTATGCCCACCATTTGCAATGGGGCCAACATGCTGTTTTCACGGCGGGCTTTTCTTGAGGCCGGTGGCTATACTTCAAATCTGCACCGAGCTTCTGGTGACGATGTTTTTCTGCTGCATGCCCTATTCAAAAACAGTGGCGGGCGAGTGGTCTTTTGCAGAGACAAGGCGGCCGAGGTCATTACGGGAGTGGCGAATTCTTGGACTGAAGTGTTAGAGCAGCGGCGGCGCTGGGCTTCAAAGCTGGATGCGGTTCGAAACATTCCATTGGTGCTGATGGCGGCAACGGTTCTTGTATTTAACCTCTTCTTGTTCATAGCTGCCGCTGGCCTGATGTGGACGCAAGAGCATTTATTCGTCTTTTTGTTGGCAGGGGTCACCAAATGGATTTTGGATGTAACATTCCTTACCCAGGTCACGCGTTTTGCTGGTCAGTGGCGGCTGTTGCGATTATTTTTGATAGGAGAGCTGCTGCATGGGGTGCTGGTCATGTGGGTCGGCCTGACGGCCTGGAAAAAATCAATAACATGGAAAGGAAGGCCAATAAGCTGAGGGTTTCCTCACCGACGAAAAAAGAAAGGGCTGTTTTGGACAGTCTTTATTTTATCACTTCGTTTGATGAGCTAGTTGCAGAGTTGCAATGGCCTGCCGACGAGGTACATAAAGCATTGATTTCATTGATTAAAAAGGGTTGGGTAGTTCAGTTTGTGCCGCAAAAAGGTATCCCGGAGCCTATCGAAGGCCTTGATGAGGACATGTTGCGAAAGTCATTTTTTGTAGCGACGCGGGAGGGGCTTCTTGCGCATAACAGCAGGAAATGACGGAAGCATCACTCATCGAACAGTTGAGGCAGCGGCTGGAGCATCAGGAAAAGCAACTCAGCTCACTGCTTCAGGTCACGCAAGCCATTAACAACAATGTTTCGGCACGGGGCCTGCTAAAGCTCTACGAGACGTTGCTGTTGCGAAACCTTGGTGTCACCAAATTGGCTCTCTTCATCCAACACACCGGCTGGATGTGTTCCAATGCCGTGGGTTTGAGCCGGCAACAGGCGGAGGAGCTCATCATGTCGCATTTGCCTTCGCTGCGACAGGTTACCCTCTTCAAGCGCCATGATCATGAACTGGCCAAACATTTCGACTTGGTGGTGCCCGTGTTTCATAAAGAAATGCCTTTAGCGTTCACCTTTGTTCAAGTGGCACGGCCCGAGGTGGACCTGTCTGATGAGGCAATTACATACATTCAAACGTTGTCCAGCATAGTAGCGGTGGCTATTGAAAACAAGAAGCTTTTTCGTGCTCAAATGCGGCAGCGTTTTTTCAAGGCTGAGCTGGAGATGGCCGGGCAGATGCAGACCATGCTTATTCCGGGGAAACTGCCCAACGATCACCGGGTTTCGGCCTCCGGTATTTACTTGCCGCATCAAGAGGTGGGCGGCGATTATTACGATTTTATCGAGCTCAACGACCATGAATTCTTTTTCTGCATCGGCGACATCAGCGGCAAAGGTGTGGTGGCTGCCCTCTTGATGGCTAACTTTCAAGCCAGCGTACGCATCTTCGCCGAGCATGAGCGGTCCTTGGATCGTTTGGCGGCTTTATTGAATGAGCGGGTAAATGAGATCACTAAGGGAGAAAAATTCATCACCTTGTTTCTCGCTCGCTTTAACCGGCAACGCCGTGAATTTGAATACGTCAATGCCGGTCATAACCCGCCTTTGCTATATCATAATGGGTCAATCAAGTTACTGTCTGAAGGCTGTACCATCTTGGGCATGTTTGAGCGGCTGCCTTATGTTCATGTGCACCGTATGTCGCTGCCGGGCGAGTTTATGGTTGTTTGTTATACAGACGGCTTGGTCGACGTGATGGACCAGGAGCAGCCGTTTTTTGACGTCGAGCGGTTAAGTGCCTTTCTTCAGCAACATCACAACCTTGAACCAGCGGCCTTTAACAAAAAGCTGGTAGATGCTTTGATTCAATTCAAAAAACAGCGCCCCACTACCGATGACATCAGTTTGCTAACCTGTAGGTTTTATTGAGCATGCAGCTGCCTCCGGTTGTGCAGATCCTGCATCACCAATAAAGCAGTGATGATAAAGTAAAATGACCCGATTTTGTCGGTTTCAATAAGATCGCTGAGCGAGTTGTTGACGTAGATAATCAGCAATGATGCAGTAAGCGCCATCACGTAGCGTCGGTCGTCAGGATTGGTGCTTTGCAAATAGGTTCTCTGGGCTGTAAAGAACAATACTAAAGTGAGAGCAACAAAAAGGATAAGGCCTACCAGCCCTTGTTCGGTGAGCAGCAGTAAAAAATAGTTGTGGACCGACGACCGCTCAGGATTGTCGCTGACCCAAGTGCGGAAACCACTTACCGTGTATTTTTTATAAAAAGAATAAAAGTTGCCGGGACCGAAACCGGTAATGGGCTGGTCCAGCCACATGTGTAAAGCCGCCACCCAGCGATAGATGCGTTCGGCGCTGGATACGTCACGTCCCTGCAAGGTAGCTTGCAGATGGTCTGCCAGTTCGGGATGATAGACGGTGGTCTCGAAGTCTGGCTGATAATCCAGGTAGCGGCTTTTTATCGCCATGAATAAGAAAAAAAGTAATGCAAGAAGAAAGGCGCCTGCCACGGCCCAGGGCAACAGGCCTCGTCGCAACAACGGTATGCTTATAACAGCCAGCAACACCGCTAACCAGGCAGATCGTGTGTAAGCAAAAGCTATTCCTGTACCGATCAGAAGCACAATGCCCGCAGCTATGAGGCGGTGGCGCTTCAAGAAAGGATGCGTTCCAGCCAACCACAGCGCAAGAGGCAGGCTTTGAGCCAATACGCAGGCATAGGCCACATGGTTGCGATAGAAGGGTACCATCGGGTCGTTGACGGTGGCGAAAGCAAAACCGCTCTGCGCATGGCGCACCAGCGTGTAAACAATCGTAAAGAGCAGAGGAACCAGGTATAGGGTAAAGGCTTTACGAAAATCTTCGCGGTCGCGAAGCATCAGCGCCGTGACAAAAACAAATGTGATGATGTACCATGTTTTAGCCAGAGAGAACTTAACCGAATAAAGCCACTGTTGGGAAAATAAGGTGCTGATCCAGATCCAGAGGTAATGCAGCAGCAGCAGCGTAATGACCGGATGCTTCAGAAATTCTTGGGACAGCACCTGTGGGCGTGAGAGCACCAAGGGTAAAAACAGCAGCATCAGCCCTCCAATCAGGAGTTCACTTGGAAAATCTGTGGAAAATCCGTAGGGCAGTTCTACTTCAGTACTTAAGGGCAAAACCATCCACAACAACAAATAGACAAAACGTATATCGTTAATGCTGATGTAAACAAACAAAAACAAGGGGGCGACCAACAGCCACAGATATTGTTCCGTGAGTATGGCAGCGAATAACGTGGCAAGCAGGACGGCCGCCATTGCAAAAAACAATACCTTATTTGCTGGCGGAGATCCGGCGGGCATCAAGCGGTAAAAATTTTCCGAAACTCAGCATAGCGCTCTATAACAACGGCGGTAACTGCCATGACCGTAAACGAAAGCAACACGGTGGCTACCAGAATGAGCCAACGGATTGGTTTCGATTTGCGTTCGGCGGGAAAAGCTTTTTCTAAAACCAGAATTGTAGGAATATCGGCATCTATGGTGGCCAAATGTTGCTCGTATTGTGTAATGCTGTTGTTGAGTTCACGCACCGCTCCTTTTTTCTTCTCTTCCAGCACTTTTACCCGTTCCATGGCAGCATCCACTTCCGGACCCTTCGGGCCCTGTAGCTTACGTTCCTGATGGGCCAAATCTTCGATGTCGGTGTAAAGGCCATAGGCCGACTTGAGCGCAAATATGCTGTCTGTCAATTGTTGCACGACTATTTCTTTGTCCTCCATCTTGCGACGGTAGATTTCTAAAATTTTCTTTTTGTTCTCATTTATGAGCTCGCGGTTGATTTGATCGATCCGTTCTACGATGGCATTGGCCATTTCGGCAGCACGGTAGCGGTCACGGTCTTCCACACTGATCTGAATGGCACCCTTGGGTGTTTTTTCCACTTGGTAATGGGCGTCTAACTTTTTGATTACCGTATAGGTGGGATAATTCGTTTTCGTAGTATCGATTCTATAATGTTCATATAAGTTGAATTTTTCTACGATGTACATTTTTAATGGAACGGAATTGGCTACGGACATGACTCGGTCGATGTCGGCAGTGCCACCGAATAGATAATCGCCGGTCCCGCCAAACAGAGCACCGCTGCTGGCCAGGTTCGGATTTAAAGGGTAAAACAAAGTGGAGGATCGGTATTTAGGCGGCATGATGCGCGGGTCGGTCAAGATCACGCTGCCCAATGCGGCCAAGCCCACGACGAGAGCAATAGGCTTGCGCCATTTCCATACAATTT
The DNA here is from genome assembly GCA_025056305.1 of Chitinophagales bacterium. GTDB lineage: Bacteria > Bacteroidota > Bacteroidia > Chitinophagales > UBA10324 > JANWXQ01. Next base: position 216,856 of record JANWWJ010000027.1, read on the forward strand.
TTACAAAATCTATCAAGTTCCATGAATTCATTCGCTCGCTTTGCATGTGGCGGCGAAAATAGGAAATATTATTCCGGTGCGTGGATAGAGGCTGAGCAGCGCTTCAAATCCATATGTTTGTTCTCCAGGTTTTCTTCTATGCATCAGACTGAAGATCCATACAAATATTATGGAGAATGGCTTGCTTTAGCTGAGGGAAACCGATGGACGCGCCTGCGACGTCGGCCCTTCACGTATGTGCTTTTTCAAATGTATGACAAGGTGGTCTATCCTGTTTTGCGTCAAGGCATGGTGGTGCGTTGTCGCACTTTTTTTGGGGCGCCCATGGCCGTAAGTCTGCCGGCAGGAGCATCCATTTTCCTGACGGGTGGCCTAACACATGAATCAGAAAAAAAACTAATACGTTATTTACTACACCGGCTAACGACTTCTGACGTATTCGTAGATGTTGGTGCGCATTACGGATTTTACTCGCTTCTGGCCTGTCATCGTATCGCAAACGGGACAGGCATTCGCGTCCTGGCTGTTGAACCCGCTGAAGAGGCGTTTGCGATCTTGAAAAAGAATTTGCAGCCATATCCTCAGGCTCGTGCCGTACAGGTAGTGAGCGGCGGTTGCGACGGCAGCTGTTCTTTTGTTGAGTTTGATACACGCTATTCAGAATACAATTCAGCTCAATCAGGGCGCTATCAGGGCAAACCATGGCTCAAGAAAGCTCGGATGGCGCAGCGTCAGGTTTCTTGCATGACGCTGACCACGCTCTGCAAGCAATATGGCGTGCTTCCTACCCTAATCAAGGTAGATGTGGAAGGCTTGGAATCCGAGGTCATTGCCGGGGGACTTTTGCTGCTTCAAAGCAGACGGCCAGAGGTGATTCTGGAGTTTCATGTGGCAACCGACTTGCAACCGCAATATCTGCAAGCAGAAGCGCTGTTGCGCAACATGGGCTATGCTCCGTATGCCGTCAGTCGTGAGGGCAACTTGGAAGCGATTCAAGACATTTCGGCTTGGTTGAAGGCTTCAGGCCTGGATTCGGACAACATCGTGTTTCGAGCCACTTAGGCAGAGCGACTCAAGGGCCACCAGTCGGCCGGTTGCAACAGGCGTAGGGCGTAGCCGAGGGTCAGACAAAGGAGACCGCCTGAAGGCAATGCTACAAGAAAATGCACATGAGTGTGGTAAAGAAGTAGGAAGACCATAATACAACCGACGGTGTAGGTAGCGAGGCGGGCCACTAAAGAAGTATGGAGGCGGAAGTGGAAATAGCGAAAGGCGGCAAGCATTTGGGCGGCGGCGGCCGCCGCTGC